>NZ_WWVR01000029.1:0-43416 GCF_009883055.1 Blautia sp. BIOML-A1
CCTCCTTTGATTTTGAGTTTGGCTTGCGACACCATTCTCATCATATCACAGGAGGCTTTATTTTGTTATCCTCACCGTTTCCGCCTACTCCATTCTCCCCAGCATAGCTGGGGGATTAGGCTTTTCATTTAATATATCGAGCTGCATAAACAGTATTATCAATAAGAGTATATCATTTTTTGAAGCAGTTGGAAATCTGCTTATTTGTCGTAGAAATATAAAAATTTATTGCTAATAATCAGATGTTTAGCACAACTGAAGCATACGATATCATTTGTTATAGAATTTGATCAGGAATACTCTTAGTTAAAAAGCCGCAGCAGGCATCTTCACCTCTCATATACCCGCCACGACTTTGGATAAAATTTTATTCTAACGCATATTATGTTCTTCCAGAAACTCTCTGGCTACTTTTTTGGGTTCTTCGACCTTCACATCGATCCGGTAATTCAGATCAGTGCAGATCTCGTTGTCAAATTTTCCTGCGAGTTCCTGAAAGATTGCTTCCAGCTCCGGAAAATCCTCATAAAGATCTGCACGGAGCAGATATGCACCATTGTATTCCGGGAAGAAGTGCAGATCATCCTCCAGAGTCACCAGTCCAAACCGCTTATTCAGCCCGTCTGTGGAATACACGACAGTCACATCCATATTTCCGGCATTGATCCCGACATACTTTAATCCGCGGTCGATCGTGTTATTCTGTCTGAAATCCAGTCCGTATGTGGAAACAAAAGCATCGAAGTGCTTGGATCCCTCATCAAAAAACTCATGCTCTGCCGCAAAGGTCAGTTCCTTTGCACATTTCTTCAAGTCACTGACCTTTGTGAGATGATACTTTTCTGCCGTCTCCGGCATCACTGCCGCCACATAGGTATTCTGCTCACCAAGCTTCGGTGAAAGCATGACTCCGGCTTCCTTTTTGCCGAGTTCTTTTGCATAGTCATACAGGCTTGTTCCCTCTGGCACCTCTGACGGATCATGTCCCAGATAAGCCGTCAGAAGAGAGCCGTCATAGCTCATGTAAATGTCCATTTTGCCGTTTTTGATCTGCTCGAAGGCAAGGCTGCTGGCCATAGAATCCTTTACCTTCACCCTGATATCTGTCCGATCCTCGATCATCAGCTTCGCAATCTGTGTAAACAGACGCATCTCAGCAAAGTCACCATCTATGATTGTCACCGTCCTTTTGTCTTTGGATCCGCAGGCACAGAAAGACAGAAGAAACAGACATACAACAAATATCACCAGAAATCTAGCTGGTTTTCTTTTCCTCATAAGAAGCTTCCCCCTTCTTTTCCAAAAAGCCGAGCAGATAGTCAAATACCATGGACATGACCATCAGAGCAAATGTCCCCCTGAAGATCATTGCGAAATTCTGAATTCGAATTCCCCGATACAGAACGCTTCCAAGACCACCGCCGCCCACAAAAGTGCCAAATACAGCGACACCAACTGCCGTAACTACCGCAATCCGGATCCCTGTCAGGATAAATGGAAAAGCCATTGGAATCTCCACATATCTCAGCTTTTCCCATCGATTCATCCCCATGGCATCTGCTGTTTCTTTGTAAACTGCACTGACGTTCTTTAATCCGGTTTCTGTATTCCGAACAACAGGAAGAAGCAGATACAGCACCATGGCAATGATCACAGTCAGCCCATTGGCACCAAATACCGTCATCAGAAGTCCCATAACAGCAAGTACCGGAACTGTCTGCATCAGATCCACTGCTGTCAGGATCACCTTTCCCACTTTGGGATGATAATAAGTAAAAATCCCCAGCGGCACGCCAGACAGAATTACAAAAAAGCAGGATACAGCCACCAGGTATAAATGTTCCAGAACCATTCTAAGATTCATCTTCCTGCAACCCCTTTGACACACATATTTTCTCTATTTTATCAATCACCAGCCGAAACAGCACCGCCAAAACTGCGATCGGAACGGAACCGATCACGATATATTCTTTTACATTGGCATCAATCCCACGGTATATAAATTCTCCAAGTCCGCCCTGGCCGATCATCGCCGCCAGAATCGCCCAGCTCACGGTGTAGATCAGCGACATGCGGATTCCGGAAAAGATCGCCGGAAGTGCCATCGGAAATTCCACTCGCCAGAACATCTGCCATCTGTTCATTCCGCAGCCCCTGGCCACCTCCATGAAGCTCTGATCGATATTCAGAAAACCCTGATAAGAATTTTTGAGGATTGGAAAGACTGCGTAAATACTCAATGCCGTAAGAACAGTCCAGAGCGTCATTCCCATTTTGAGCATGAGAACCCCAATAAAAACAATACCCGGGATCGTCTGGAATACGCTGACCAATGGCATAATGATTCCTGCCGCTTTACGGAAGCGGGAAAGAAATACCGCCAGAGCCAGTCCGATCACCGCCGCGATCAGCACTGATATCACTACATAAACGATGTGCTGCCCGATGGCAGTCAGTAATTTTGCACCATATTTATCGATAAACGTCTGCATGATCACACCTTCTTTAAAAGAGACTGTATGATGCTTTCCATAGAAAGCTCGCCAACAGGCACTCCGTGCTCGTCCTTTACATAGATCTGTTTATATTTGGAAAGATCAATATTCCGACTGATCTCCCTGATTCCCTCTGTCGCAGAAACCACAGGTGCATCTGCACTTATGATTCCATGATACGGCAGCATCATATCTCCTGCCGTGAGCTGGTCTCCCGAAAGAGTGACCTCCTGAAGAGATATAAATTTTCGTATCTCCTCGTTTGCCGGATGAAGCACCATCTCCTTCGGTGCCGCTTCCTGAAGGATACGTCCCCTGTCCATAAATATCACACGGTCTGCCATTTTCATAGCCTCATGCATATCATGGGTAATAAAAAGAACACTGATATTTAATTCCGTCTGAATCTTCTTGACCTCCGACTGAAGAATCTCCCTGGTAATCGGATCCAAAGCTCCAAAAGGCTCATCCATAAGAATGATCGGGGGATTGACCGCCAGTGCACGCAGCACACCTATTCGCTGCTGCTGTCCCCCTGAGAGCTGCTTCGGATATTTTTTGCCATATTCTTCATAAGGCATATTGACAATATCCATAAGTTCCCGCACTCTCTTCTTCGTTCTCTCTTTGTCCCATTTCATGATCTTTGGGACAACAGAAATATTCTCTTCCACCGTCATATTCGGAAACAGGCCGATCTGCTGGATCACATAACCAATAGAAGTACGAAGCTTCACAAGATCCATCTCACGATTATCTGTACCATTAATAAGAATCTGTCCTCCTGATGGTTCGATCAGGCGATTCAGCATCTTTACCGTCGTCGTCTTGCCGCAGCCGGACGGGCCGATCATCACCACAAACTCTCCCTGCTCCACCGTAAAGTTTACGTCCCTGATAATCTCTCTGTCCCCGTAGCTTTTTTGGACGTTTTTATAAATAATCATTATTTTATCAACCCCTTTATACAGAAAGGTGAAGGCAATCCAGGTGGACCGCCTTCACCCATTTCAGTATAAGTTAATTACAAATACTTTTCAATGACTTTCATCTGTTCCGGAGTGATCTCAGGTGCTTTGTAGCTTTCGATTCGATTCTTTACAACCTGGGAAGCACGATCCTTGATGCTTACGCTGCCATCATTTTCCCATGCCTTGTAATCTGTCTTGACAAAGATATCCGGAATGAAATGCTCTTTTCTGTATTCTTTTGGTGTTCTTCCGTAAAGGAAGGTTCCCTTCGGACCAACTTTGGCGATCTCTGCAGTATAATCCTTGGTTCTGTCAATGTCCACACCTTTGTAGAGACGTTTCACCATCTTGATGAGCTGTTCATCAACCACATATTTCTCCAGAGATGTTACGTTAAATCCACTTAACATACCTGCTGCAAAATAGATCAGATCAACATCACTTAATGCTCCACATGTCAGGTTCAGTGCGGATTCCACACCTGCCTGGAAGTCAATGTCGACTGCATCGTTTAATGCTCCGGAGGTACGGAATGGCATGTGATAGAATTTTGCCATCGCAGCTGTTGCCAGAGAGATCAGTGCTGTTTCGCTGTTGCCCAGTGCCATGGAAACCTTTCTCAGGTTTGTGGATGTAGAAGTATTTCCATAAAAAATTGGAAGTCCCGGTCTTAATAACTGGATCAGTACGATCGCCGCCAGAAGCTCTGCGTTGTTCTGGATGATCGTTCCCATCAGGGAAGCCTGGCTGGTCAGAGCCGGAAGCGAACATGCAGCCAGCTGTATCGGCTGATTGCGCTCACAGTATACATACAGTGCATCCAGTGCTTCTTTGATATAAGCCAGAGGTGAGATCGGGCTGACACATCCGATCATGACAGGCTCATTGTTTTCTTTACCGACAAACTGAGATACCATGTCGATCAGTCTGGATGCTACCATGCCGGTATCTTCCTTCGCCGTCATAAGTGCAGTGATGGACATCGGCAGAGTTGTGTAGCGAAGCAGAGCTGCCATCATATGATAGGCTCTCTCGTTACGGTCGATATCATAGGTGTCACAGAGATTTAAGTGCGTCATATCCAGACAGTCACTTGTCTGAACCAGCTTACAGATACGTACATAGTCATCCATAACTGCAAAACGGAATTTGCCGTCTTCCAGAATATATGGAGGGCTTCCTGCTGTACACATGCTCTTGCTGCCATGTCCCATCTGATAGATGGTTCCGTCAGGACGATAGAGTTCCAGAGAATCCACAACCGTAGACAGCCCCTTCTCTACCAGTTCCTTTGTGAAGTAAACCACATTCCCATCTACACGTGCACCGTGTTTCTGAAGCACGTTTCTTGCTTTCTCATCATCAAACACACAGCCTGTCTCGGCTAAAACCTTTAAGGACTGCTCATGAATAAACGCAGCGTCCTCCTGAGTAAAAAACAGTTTTTCTAAATCCATAATCTATTCTCCTGTTCATTCAGTCACTTGTTTTCATAATACTGTTTATTTCTATCTACTTTTCATTTGCTTCCAGCTTCTTTGCATATACCTTTACCAGATATGCACACAGAACTGCAAGGAGTGCACTGACTGCCAGAACACCAAAGATCCTTGTGTAGGCACCTGCGGTATCATATGTATCCAGCCACTTTCCGGCAACCGGAGATACAAACATATCCGGTACAAAACCAATTACGGAGAGGATTCCGGAAGCAGATCCAAAAATGGCTGCCGGAACTTTTGTTTCCGTAAACATAGAAGAAGTCACTCCATAAGCACCATTTAAGAAGAAGGACAGGATGATGATCAGAACCACTGCCGGAATGATAAATTCCGCCTTTTTCGGTGCCACAGCAAGAACTGCCAGGCTGACAGCCGTGATCACACCACAGACGATGATCATGGTCGAAGGTTTCTTCTTCTGTGCGATTTTTCCGACGATCGGAGAGGAAAAAAGGCTGGTACCATAGGTACGGATCGTGCCCACTACAGAAGCGATCGCTGCTGTTGCTCCGATAGCTGTCAGGAAGGAGACTGTATATGCCAGTGAAGTATAAATCGTGTAAACAAAGAACATACATAAAGTAGTCAGCCATACACCTGGATGCTTTAATGCCTGTCCCAATTCGCTGAAATCCAGTTTCTTCTTCTCGGTATTCTCAAATTCATCCGCAAACTTCGGTATGAAGATAAAGGACAGTACCGCAAAAACCGCGTTGATGATCGCGTAGAACATGATCACTGTCTTGAATCCCTTTGCCGGATCTGCAAACTTGCCAAAAATGCCAATGGAAATAAAGCTTACCACAAGTCCTACCACACCTACCACGCCATAGGAGATACCAATGTTTGTGGAGTAGTTCTCTTCTGTACTTACAAGACGGATCGCCTTATAACGGATTCCCCAGAAGATGAAGGTGGTACACAGTCCAAACAGCAGGAAGATCATCTTTAACTGTCCGTAGCTCGGAGCTGTGGAATACCAGAATGTCAAGA
This sequence comes from Blautia sp. BIOML-A1, assembly GCF_009883055.1. Classification (GTDB taxonomy): domain Bacteria; phylum Bacillota; class Clostridia; order Lachnospirales; family Lachnospiraceae; genus Blautia_A. The sequence continues at coordinate 5,962 of NZ_WWVR01000029.1, forward strand.
TGGAACTCATGGCAAATCCAAGTGTTGCCAGATATTTTACACGGACCTTATCTGCCAGAACGCCGCCCGGGAAATATGCGATGGTAGCTGTTGTACCATACAGACCATAAAGCACTCCAAGCTGACTGTTAGAAATCTTAAGGCCATCAATTACCTGATCATAGAAAGAATATCTCGCCAGATAAGTTAAATAAACAACGTAGGCACCGCAGCTGATGATCGCGACTACCATCCATCTGGTAAATGTACTGATCGAAGCGGATGTTTTTAACTCTTTATCCATAAGATCCCCCTCTTTGCTTTATGCCGTTTTGGCCCAGGATTTACAGTAGTCGATGGTTGTCTGCGGGCTGCTTGCCCACGCATCTGCACCAGTCTGCTCACAAACCTCAGCATTTACAGGAGCACCGCCGATCACAATCTTGACATCGTCTCTCATGCCGGCTTCTTTGAATGCATCAATTGTGTCTTTCATAGAGTCAATCGCAAGTGTCAGAACTCCTGACAGACCAATGATATTGATTCCTTCTGCCTTTGCAGTCTCAACGATCTTTTCCGGAGCCACATCGATACCGAGATCCAGAACTTCAAATCCTGCTGCTTCCAGCATGGAACGTACAATGTTCTTTCCGATATCATGGAGGTCATCCTTAACTGTGCAGAGGATCATTCTTGCTTTTACGGTATCCTCGCCGCCATCCGTGATCAGAGCGTCCTTTAAGATCTCAACTGCCTTTGTCATCAGTTCGCCTGCATAGATCAGGTCACCTACAAAGTATTCACCTTCTTCAAAAAGGGAGCCGACTGTATCCATACCCTTCTGGCAGGCTTCCATAGCCTTCTGTGCATCAGCACCGCCCTCTGCCATTACCTGCTCCAGAGTTTCCACCATAACGTCTTCATCAAGATCTCCCATTGCCTCTGCTAATTTATTAAAATCTATCATGTTATTTTCCCTTTCTTTTCCATTTAATCATTAATAAATAAAATAAACGACAGGTTATTTCTTCTTTGCTCCTATCAGACCCTTGCGGTATGCACGGTTATACTTTCTTCCACCCTTATCCTTCATGCAAAGTGCTTCGCAGGCGTAGATCGTACTCATGATATCTACATTGCACGGATCCATAATGGCAGAGTCCAGACCCGCCTGGATCGCATAAGCCATACAGTTGGAGTTGATATACTTTCTTGCCGGCATCTCAAAACTGATATTGGAAATAGCTCCCGTCACCTTTACCTCAGGTGCATATTCATGGATTCCTCTGATGCAGGCTTCAAAATCCTTCATTGCTGAAGGCATAGTGGAAAGTGCCATTACGCATGGATCAATATGCAGATGATCCAGTGCAACCCCATATTTCACTGCCTTGTCGATGATGCGTTTCGCAATATCAATCTTCTTCTCCACTTCTGTCGGAATTCCACCCTTATCACAGGTCAGTCCCACTACATTCCAGCCAGTTCCGGCGATCAGCGGGAAAATAATCTCACACTTATCTCCCTCTTCATTTACTGAATTCACCATTCCAGGCTTCTTTACCAGACCCTCCTCAAGAATCCTTGCAAGAAGCTTCGCATTCGGACTGTCAATGCAGATCGGGGTGTCAGTCACCTGCTGAATCAAATCGATCAGCCATACCATCGCATCATATTCCAGTTCCGGTGCAGTACTGGCTGCACAGTCGATAAAGTGTGCTCCGGCCTCCGTCTGGTTCTGTGCTCTCTGCTTGATCAGCTCCGCATCGCGATCAGCAATAGCCTGCTTTACCGAAGGAATCGCCCCATTAATTTTCTCTCCGATAATAATCATATCTTTGTCCTCCCGTTACATTATATAGTTCGCGCGCTATCTTTATACAACTAGTATAGACAAGTTTGCATAGAATGTCAATATCATTGTTTATTTCTTATACTTTTTTTGAGTTATTTTTATTTTTTTATGCATTTTAGCCAACTCTTGTTTGTCTCTTATTGACTTTTCTCCGGTTTCAAGCTATTATGAAAGGAAGATAAAAGGAAGATGTTTTTATGGATAAGACACTTGTGATTGGATGCCGGACAACCGAAAACGAGCTGCTTGCCGTCATGCGTGCAGCAGGTATCAGCTATGATCTTGTATGGATCGAAGCCCGGCTTCATAACGTAAAAAAGAAACTGAATAAAACTCTCTCTGATCTGATTTCCGAGGCAGAAAATTATGATACCATTCTTTTTGCCACTGGTTTTTGCGGAAACTCGGTTCTTGGCCTGGAAAGCAGCCATGCCAGGCTTGTCCTGCCACGTGTGGATGACTGCACATCCCTCCTCATCGGCGGAACCAGGAACAAGTCCAGCTGGATGGATTCTTATTTTCTGACAGAATGCTGGCTGAAGAGCAAGGGCAATATCTGGGATGAATACAAACATGCCGTTGCCCGATACGGGAGTGAACGGGCAGACAAAATCTTCCAGGTTATGTTTGCTCACTATAAGCGGATCACACTCATCGATACAGGCTGCTATAATCTTGTAAAGACAAGAGAAACAGCTTCTGAGATTGCCAGAGCCTTCTCTCTCGATCTCAATGTTCTTCCCGGAACGCTTTCCTACCTGACAGATCTCCTGACCGGAAACTGGGAACCTGATCGTTTTCTCATTGTTCCTCCACACAGCCGAATCTCATCAGAGGATCTTTCCAGACTGTCCTGACACTCTGATCTTCCAGTCTGGAATCATATGTACAAGCTGATTTTTATAACTGTTCAGTACCTTCTGAACAGTTACTGATTTTTATATTTGTAGGAGTTTTTTCACATGACTGATATTACCTGCCTAAAAGAACAACTGATCGATGCCATGACAAAGCTCGATGATGAACAGGCTCAAGCCTTCGCAGAAGAACTGATTTCTCTCAGAATTCCTTCCGCAGAGCTTCAATCCTGCCTGGACCGCGGACTAAAGCAAGTCAACACCCTGTTTGAAGAGGGAGAATATTTTCTTGCAGACCTTATGTTTGCCGGAATGCTCTACCGCTCCATTCTGGACCTGATTCCTGTTTCAGAGAATTCCTCCGTTCAGCCGCACAAATGTGTCCTGATCGGTGTAGTCGAACGTGATATCCACGGAATCGGAAAGGACATTGTCTCAGGACTTTTAAAAGCAAATAACTTTAATGTGGTCGATCTGGGAACTAATGTATCACCGTCGTCCTTTGTAAATGCGATCAGGACGCATCACCCTCAGATTGTTCTGATGAGCGGTATGATGCACTACTCTCAGGACTCCATGAAACGTACTGTTGAGGCCATCACAGAAGCCGGACTCCGAGACAGCGTTACCATCCTCATAGGCGGCGGCTGTGTAAATGATTCTATTCTGGAATATATCGGTGCTGATGCCCGCGTCAACGAACCACTCGATACCATTGCACTTTGCAATCAACTGATTTCCAGAGGTATTTATGAAGAATAATAATCCTGTTTACCAGACAATTTATATGCATCTGAGAGACCAGATCGTAAACGGCGAACTCCTTCCGGGGCAGATACTCCCATCCGAAAATGAGCTGTGCCGGAGATTTTCCACTACCAGAGAAACTGTGCGCCGAGGCCTGACCCAGCTGACCCAGGAGGGGCTTGTATACTCCCGTCCCAAACGCGGTTACTTTGTCAGTGAGCCCAAAAATAACGATCTTTCTCTGACTATAAGTCCCAAAATCACCGAAAGTATTTCCCGTTTTAAGGATATACGCCTGATCCGTCCGAATATAGAACTTCAGAATGCACTCCAGATTCCTTCTGACCAGAGGATCATCGCCATCTACCGTGGAAGCTACCGGGACGAATTCCAGGTCGGCTTAGAGATCAAGTACCTTCCCTACGACAAGGGTATCCCATCCATCGAAAACGAGATCAACTACGCTGTTTTTCCGGAAGCAGCCAATGCCAAAACAGATTCTTTCAGTTATTATACGCAGCTGGAAATCTCAGCTGTATCTCCCGTTCCAGATCTTCTTCCTCTTCTGGAATGCAAAAAAAACGAACCGCTTCTGCTGATCAGCCGGATCTTTATCACTCAGGATGGGAAACGGATCGGATTCAGTAAGGAATATCTTCGCCAGCCTTATGGCTCTCTTTCCGGTTATTCCGGATACATTCAGAACCGGCAGGATTCTGTCGATGCATCACAGGAGGGATCTCATGCCTGACATCAAATTTTATCCAGACAATCTGACCATCACCGTTGCTGACGGAACACTTCTGATCGAAGCGATCCGACAGGCCGGATTATATATTGATGCTCCCTGCGGCGGGCAGGGAAAATGCGGAAAGTGCCAGGTCACACTCCTGAACCGGGAATCGCCTGTCACTGTTCTTGCATGCCATTTTACAGTGACAGAGGATCTTACCGTTGCACTTTCGCCCAGAACGGAGGCACAGATCCTGACAGATTCCAGTGTTCCAATTGCCCATCTGAAAGAGGCACAGATCAAGCTCCTCTCCGCAGTAATTCCCTGTCCGGCCATCGGTGACTGTGACTCGCTCTGCGGAAGAGTTTCATCCGTTCTGGAACAGCTTACAGGGGAACCTGTAAGGATTCCCCTTACCACAGCCACAACGCTTTATCAGCAGCTTGAGAAGCTTCCCAGACTTCCGGTTTCCGACGAATATCCTTCCGGTGCGTGGAAAGGCTTTTTTGTTCTTCAGGCAGATACCCTGCTTGCGATCCGTGAACAGCCTGGAAATGCCTATGTTCTGGCCTACGACCTTGGAACTACCACCATTGTTTCCTATCTTCTGGACGCTGTTTCCGGAAAGACTGTTCATATCTCCAGCACCTTGAATCCCCAGACAGTCTACGGGGCAGATGTGATCAGCCGATGCGAATATGCTGTTTCCGATCCGGAGTCCCGGCTGACCTCCAGCATTCAGAGTGCGATCGCAGCCCTTGCAGAGGAACATATCAGGGCTCTTGGAATTGATTCCTCGGATATCTTCTTTGCGGTTCTCGCCGGCAACACCTGTATGGAGCATCTCCTTCTCGGCGTTTCTCCGGATTCTCTGCTTCATGCCCCTTACCTGGCAACCATTGATCAGCTGATCTGTGTTCCTGCAGCCTCTCTTACACTTCCGTGCCAGATCGGTGCCCAGGCGGCAGTCCTTCCCTGTATTGCCGGCTTCGTCGGCGGGGATACCATTGCCGTTTTGCTCTCACTTCCACAGCAGACCTTCGATTCACTGACTCTTGTACTGGACATCGGAACCAACGGTGAACTCATCCTCGGAAAAGGAGACCAGCTCTACACCTGTTCTACGGCTGCCGGTCCTGCTTTTGAAGGTGCCAGAATCTCCTGCGGTATGCGTGGGGCTCCCGGTGCCATCGACCATGTCTCTGTTGAAGACGGAAAGCTGAAGCTTCATGTGATCGGAGACGGAATCCCCACAGGGATCTGTGGTTCCGGTCTTCTGGACCTTGTCGCCTGCCTTCTGGATCTTGGTATCATTTCCAAACGGGGACGTCTGGAAAAACCAGCCAAATGGCCGGATGAACTTAAGGAGACCTACGGTGTACGCTTTGCGACACGTAACAATGTTTCCGCCCTGCTTCTGACAGATGATGAAAACGGTATTTATCTTTCTCAGAAAGATATCCGGGAGGTTCAGCTTGCAAAGGCTGCTATTGCTTCCGGCATCGAACTTCTCTGTCAGGAAATGAAGGTTTCTGACACTGATATTTCGCAGGTTCTGCTGGCCGGAGCCTTCGGCACCTACCTTTCTCCAAAGAGTGCCTGCCGGATCGGACTGATTCCGGAACCTCTCCTTGAGCGGATTCGTGCCATCGGAAACGCCGCAGGAGAAGGTGCAAAACTGGCTGCCTGCAGCCGCACTGTCCTTGAACAGAGCCAGCATCTTGCAAAGCAGACCCATTTTGTTGAACTCGCCACTTCCAGGCAATTTCAAGAAACCTATTTAAAGAAACTGAATTTTTAAACATAAGAAGGCAATCAGTTCCTCTTATAATCAAAACAGAGCAGGAGGCGGTAATTAGCCGTCTCCTGCTCTGTTTTGGTCTAAGCATATTAATTATATTGCTCGTTTGAACAAGTATAACCTTTGTTTTTCTTATTTCCTCTTATTCTGCCTGCTGCAGTTCTTCCAGAATCTGAGCTGTCAGTTCTTTTCTGTTTGTTTTGAAGTGGAAATAAGGTCTTTCCGTAATGACTCTGATCTCTACCGGATATTCATGCTCCTCCAGTGTCCTGCTTCCATCGAGAATGACAAACAGATACGGACGGAAATATCCTTCATGTTCCATATCCGGCACAACACAGAAGAAACCATCCTGTACTCCAGGAGTTCTTACTGCCTTTGTCTCCATTCGCATCACACGAAGTGGTTTGTCGCCATAAGCTCTTATAGCGCCGCGTCCGAGAATATGGATAATTCCCTGCTCCGTAATATATGCCTCATCACCTGTATGTAACCAGGTATTTCCATCCGGATGTTCAATCAGAGTCTTCTCTGTCATTTCTTCGCCTCTCCATCCAGAATAGTGAAGCATCATAGACGGACCTGTCATGCAAAGTTCTCCCGCTTCTCCGTAGTTCAGCTCATTCAGATCCTTATCAAATACTCCAAGTACAGTAGCCGGCATTGGCATACCTACACATCCATCCTCCAGTGGGAACATCGGGTTTGGCAGCGTGAAGTTGGAACATCCCTCACTCTGTCCATATCCTGCACTTAATTTTGCCTTTATGTTGTGTTTATGGAAGAATTCCTCTACCTCTGCATACTTGCGGTCATTCATAGCCTCAGCACCTGCACCGATGGTTCTCAGGTGAGACATATCATAATCCTCTGGAATCCTCTTGCTGTTCATTAACAGATCACAATATTTCGGAATCAACGCCCAGAAGTTTGGCTTACGGTCCATAAATTCAATGTCAATATCCTCCAACGGGCAGAACGGATCCAGTTCTACCAGCAGTCCTGTGGAAAGCGGGAAGATTGTCATGGAAACCGTTACCGCAATCAGTGCCGGAGGAAGAATCGGTGTCCACCAAACCTCCTGAACCTCTGACGGCGGAATAAAGATCGACATCTGGAATGCAGTTGCCACCACATTTGCAGAAGAATGAATCACAAGTTTGGAAATTCCTGTGGAACCACTTGTATATGCTCCAAATACGGCTCTCTCAGGATCTGTCGGTGCCAGATATTCTCCTTCAAAGTTTCTTCCCAGTTCCATAAACTCCTGCCAGCTCATATCTCCTTCTACAGTCTCTGTCTCAGCCGGATAACGGGACTCAATCTCTTTCAGAACATAGTCCTTCATCTGACTCTTGTCTGCATACTCAAAAGGTGATACCTTGATCATTCGTGTCATCGGAGTTGTCGTGCGGAATAACTCCTCATCTTCCTTTGATACGTAATCCATTGCAAATGCAGTGTCTGTTCTGCTCTTGCGGATCGCGAAGCAAAGCTCTTCCGGCTCATCGTCACGACAGATAACCGTCACGCCAACTCTCTCTGCTGCAAAAAGCAGGATATAATATGCCGGTGTGGACGGTAAAAAGGACGGAATTCTGTCTCCCACCTCAAATCCAAGGGCTTTCAGTGCTCTTGCGGCAATATCAACCTCTGCCCAAAACTGTTTCCACGTGATCTTGTTTCCATAATATTCAAATGCTGCTCTGTTTTCATCCGGATTTTTCATCTTTAAAAATGATTCCATAGTAATTCTCGGTATATCAAGATTTCTGAATTCTTCCGGGTAGAAATTAAGCCACGGTTTGTCAATACTTGCTTTACCTGTTAAATTCTGTTCTGCAAAATTCATCTTTTATCTCCTTTTTCTTCTCTTTTCTCTCTCTTTTCCACAAAGTTCGAGCTTTATTTTAACATAGGGTTTTTGAAATAACAATTTCCCGGAGCCGGAATCATCTTGAATCACTTGAATCATTTTTTTCATGTTTCACTCATAAATTGCAGTTATTTTGTTGCAATATGCCCTCTTCTGTTCTAAACTACTATCATACCATTAATTTCAATATTGCGAATTATATGGAGAAGGAGGAAGATGCTGCGGAGTATTTTTCTGCTGCATCACAGATAAGTATGAAGACCAAAAATCGTTTCAGTATTTTATTAGAACACCTTATGTCTGTCGCAGACTTAAAAAACAGCGTCCTGGCAAAGGCTGTTCAGTATGACGACTCTTACATCAGTAAATGGATCAGTGGCAAGCTACTTCCCACTGAAAAGAATCATGAAGCTACGCTTCAGGCTATCAGCAATTGTGTCGTAGACTCTCTTACTGAGGACGGCACAACACAGCTGCTCCAGGAATATCAGCTGCAGGACATTCAGGACTTAAAGACAGCGATCTATGACAATCTCGAATCGGAATATGTCTATGTGAAAGAATTACAGACTACGACCGGTGCAGAGATTGCACCCAAGATTTCTTATTATCCGGAGCTTACCCTGGATCAGTTTATTTTTAAAATGAAGCATCCATCTCTTCGAAAAGTAAATTCCCTGAATGTGTATGCGATCGTTGATATTTTAAATATCGATCCCAATTATCAGTTTCTGATTGCCGAGCTTAACAGTGGACATGTCGGAAGAGATCTGATTTTTCCGGGAGTACATTTTTCACTTTTGATCGATCTGGAGTCAGCAGCCTCCATTGCCACTTACACAGCCTGTTTTTTGATGAATGTACTCACCCATCTGTCAAACATTGATTTTAATCTTTATTGCGGTTCACAGGCACAGCGAAAGCTGATTTTTGCAATAAAGGATACCTACGCTATTTCCGGAATGCTGGTGGACAGCAGTCACTGTCTCGGAGTTTCCACGATCGAAGACAGCGAACTTACAAATGAACTCTATTACAAGATCCGGCTTCTCTGTAATAAAGAAACTCTGCTACTCCGCAAAACAACCATTCCTGAAATGATTCACCGTTTCGAGTATGAACAGACCCTGATCTCCCAGAACCAATATTGCCTTGTCGGACACCTGACAGAACATTTTCTTCCAAAAGATCTGTACATAGAACTTCTTGATGCATACTGCCAGAACAACAATGAACTCCGGGGACAGGACATGAAAAAATCAAATCATCTTGTCCATCGCATTCTGGAGACCACCCCGATTCATCTGCTCATTTATGCTTCCGTGCTAAAAGATTTTACCGTTACCGGAGAACTTGATTTCTTTGGAGTCAGAATGTGCTTAAATTTATCTCAGCGTCTGCGCTGCCTTAAGAATCTGGAGTACATGGCGACCCAGCTTGAGCATCTGGATATCCGTGTTCTGCCGGAGGGCCTCCTGTCCGATCATCAGCATATCGCACATCCCACACTTTTTTTGTCAGATTCCATATGCTATCTGCGTTTAAAAAGATTCACTCCGGAATACAATATCTGCATTCCAAATAAGATCGCTCTGAATTGCATCTTCGAGGAATTTTTTCATGATGTCTGGAATTCACTCGCTGATAATGACAATCGCCGCAATGTATTGTCCATGATCAAACATGCTATTCATGCAGTAGAGATTATGATGGAAATTAATTAATTAAGAGGCAGACCGTATGTCTGCCTCTTTTCTTTCCCATACACACCTGGAAATGAACTACAGCCAGCTTTCCAGAACATCATTCAGCTTATTCATATCCAGCGGTTTTGCAATATGTCCATTCATGCCTGTATTTTTGGTCAGCTGTACATCCTCTGCAAAAGCATTGGCAGTCATGGCAACAATCGGCAGTTTTCCCTGTTCACCCGGAAGGCTCCTGATTGCCGCCGTTGCCTCATAACCATTCATGACAGGCATTTGTATATCCATAAAAATAAGATCATACAAGCCTTCCTGAGACACTTCCACCTTTTCAACTGCAATCTTTCCATTTTCTGCTGTTTCCACTTCTGCCCCTGTCATCTCCAAAATTTCAACAGCAATTTCTCTGTTTAACTCATTATCCTCGACCAGCAGGATCTTTTTTCCTGTATAGTCTGCTTCTGACAGCTCCTCCAGATAATTTCTTGCTGTTTTTTCTTTTCTGCCTGAAGTAAACTGCCGTAGTGTTGCCGTCAGCCGGGAACGGAACAGCGGTTTTGCAATAAAAGCATCTACACCCGCAGCCTTTGCTTCTTCTTCAATTTCAGTGAATTCATAGGATGTCAATACAATGATGGTGATCTCTTTTCCTATCCGTTTCCGGATCTGTCTGGCAGTCTCTATACCATCCATGTCCGGCATCTTCCAGTCTAAAATAACAGCAAAGTAATCATCTTTCAACTCATGCCGTGCATAACAGCGCTCAACCGCTTCCCTGCCAGAGAGAACCCATTCACCTGTAATCCCGATCTCCTTCAATGTTGCAACTGTGCTTTCACAGCATGTCTTATCATCATCCACAACCAGAACCGGCAGATTCATCAGATCTTTGTCCTGTTCTTTTTCTTTTTCCTGAAGCTCCAGATAAATTGTTACCGTAATTCTGGTTCCCTTATGTAAGGTACTGTCCACTTTAATATTACCATTCATCAGGTTCACAATATTTCTGCTGATTGCCATTCCAAGACCGGTTCCCTGAACTCCGGTTGTCCGGTGGTCATCTGCACGGCTGAAAGGATCAAACATGATTTTCTGGAATTCCGGTGACATACCGATTCCATTATCCTCAATCGTAAATTCATAGCATCCAAGTTCTGAGAATCCATTGGGTTTTTCCTCTATCGAAAAAGTAATATTTCCACCATCCGGTGTATACTTGATCGCATTACTCATAAGATTCACAAATACCTGCTGGATTCTCAGGCTGTCACCACAGACATCCTCATGCTCAATGTGATTGATGTGTATATCAAAATTATGTTTATGTTCATCAAGCACCGGTTTCGTAAGTGTAATAAGATTATCTACCAGCTCTGACAGATTGAAATCCTCCTGTGCCAGCGTCATTTTACCACTCTCAATACGTGCCATATCCAGCACTTCATTGATCAGCCCCAGCAGATGACGGCTTGATTCTGTGATTTTGCTGAGACATTCAATGACTCTGTCCTGACTCTCAATATTTGCTCCTGCGATTGCCGTCAGACCGACAATGGCATTCATCGGTGTCCGGATATCATGGGACATATTGGAAAGGAATTCTGTCTTCGCACGATTTGCATTTTCTGCGGACCGGTAAGCCTCTTTCAGTGCCTTACGGGATTCAATCTCTGCTTTCTTCTCCTGTGTCACATCCATGGATGCCAGCAATACCTTTACCAGCTTTCCATTCTCCCATTCCAGGGGAATATAAGAAGCGATTTTATAAGTCTTTTCATCCAGACTACAGTACTCAAACTTATAAATATCATTTTCACTTTTCAGTTTTTTCCGGATATTTCCCGGTGTAATCAGGATATCCATAGCTTCCAGTGGTTCCAGTGTCTTATATTTTTCAAGAACCTGCATCTGAAAATCATGATAAAATCCCAGAGGTTTATATATCATCTGTCCATTCAGGTTATAGAATTCATACCTGTCATTTTCCAGATCACAGACAACAAAACGGTCGACCAGACGTACGATACTCTGGATCAGCAGCTCCATGGAGGCATTGTCTGCTACAACCTGCAGATGCCGTGCACTCTCTACTTTCGCCTCCGTAATATCCCGCAGAAAGATCATGGCATATTCCGAATCCTCTATCTCGCCACGTATGATCACATTACGGACCCATCGTTCTTCTCCATTCAGAGTGATTCGGCACTCTAAAGCCAATTCGGTTTCCAGACCCTTCAGCCTTTCTGCAATATAACCACGGTCGTAAAAAGAGGATACCGCCTTCTTATCTGTCTCCACAACATAGGAATCCACAAAATGCCGAATCAATTCATCCCACGTATAACTCTGTTCAAAGACGGTCATCAGGGACGGTTCAACCTTAAAGGTATCAAAAGTATTCGCTTCCAGATTCACATAATACTCGCACAAATCTGCTTTCGTAAAAGCCCGGTGGAAAGCAGCAGATTTTTGTGCCTGCATGATTTCTTTTTTCTCCCCATCAATGTTAATAAAAATCCCGGCAATCCTGCTGGCAGAACCATCCAGACGGCGTATTACTTCTGCCGATGCCCGAAACCACTGGTATTGATTATCCTTCATTCTCATACGATACTCTACCTGGTATTTTATCTGGTTCGTCTTATCCTTAATTGCCGCCTGAAGCTGCACCATTACTCTTTCTTTATCCTGTGGATGCAGAAGATCTGACCAGGATTCCAGTTTATTCGGAAAGTCCAAAGTGTCATGATAGCCAAGCATTTTTCGGAATTCATGACTCCAGTTTGCATTCACAATCTCACTGTTTTCGTCACAGTCAAAATACCAGAAGCCGGAATAGATAGCCTCATTGAGCAGTGCCAAATTTACATGATCCCAGTTGACCTGTACGGACATAACCCAGATCTGTCTGCCCGCCTCATCTGTCGCATCCTCTTTACAAAGCCGTACATTATTCACTGTACCGTCTGCTGCAAGGATCTGTGCTTCTCCTGTTCCGTGAAGCTGCAAAAAACGGTCTCGCTCCAGTATATCTTCCTCGTCATAAAAGAAGTTTCTCAATGAGCCTTTTGTCTGTTCCATGAAAGTATCGAATGTATATCCCGTACTGCGTAACAGCAGATTACTTACAGACAAAATAGACAGGTTTTGGTCATAGTATCCTGTCATTATGCCTACCCCACCATTATTTTCCAGTGTCCTCTGTACTGCCTGCGACACGGTCTGTGTCTGTCCCGGCACAGTATCATTTAAAGAATATATTTTGTCTTCATAATTTCCCATTTTATAAAAATCCTCACTCCGTTCTGGCACACAAAAAGGACACCTGCCCAAAGTCCCGCCAGTGTCCCTTCTGCTTCTCTTTCATATCACACATCCATATGTATTTTTCACAATCTCATCCGATCTCGCATCTTTTCTACATATGGAAACAGCGGCAACCGGCTGACATGGTCAGGTTTTCTGACTTTAATCCCTTCTGGCTTTGCGTTCCTGCTTTTCAACAGGTTTGCCTTGAAATAATTTTCATTTTTATCAAAAAACAAAATACCATGAAGTTCTACACACGTCAATAATATTTTGATGAAATCATTACTGTTCATTCCGTTCACAGCAACTTGGTCAAAATCCATTCCTCATCACCTTTGGTACATCAATTCAGAGGGCGGGACCGAATCCAGTGCCGAGTAACCTCTGTGCCATCCTTCAGGCAGAAAAGCAGTTCGTGCGTCCCCTGCACCGTGATGGCTTCCACTTTATCAGAGAAGATATTCTCATCAAATTCCGGGATGCCAAGCACCGCCGCACTGGCTTCCATGAGTTTCGCTTCTGAGATATTCTTCGAATCACACCGTCTGTACTTTTCAGCTTTCTTTCCTGTACAGACCCAAATCGGACGCTTTTTGCTGATCTCACTGGTATTCCAAAGCTGTCTGGTGTAATGCCTTTTACAGCGGCCACAGATCACCTTCATCGTAAATGGATATTTCTTACCTGTGTGATTATAAGGAAACCGTCCCATTTCCCTGTTTCGGGCAAATTGCTCCTGCGCCCGTTCAAAAGTATCCATGTCGATGATTGCCTCATGGGTGTCCTTCACAAAGTACTGTGGTAGCTCCCCCGTGTTCATCACTTTCTTTCTGGAAATTGGATCCCGGATAAAAGTCTTCTGAAGAAGAGTATTCCCTGTGTAAGTAATGTTCCGCAGAATATTTCCGACTGCACTTACTGAAATCGGATTTCCATTGACAGACGTAACACCTTCCCGCGTCAGTTTTCCGGCTATTTTCGTCTGAGACTCACCTGCGAGAAAATCTCGAGAAATCCTCTCAACTATCTCCGCTTCTTCCTGGATCACAGTCATCGTTCCCTCCATCCAATGATAACCAAAAGTTCTGCGTTTTGTATTTCCGATTCCTTTCTGGAAAGCTTTGCGAATCGCCCACTTTACATTTTCGCTGATAGCTTCACTTTCTGCCTGTACCACAGATGTGCATGGGAATTCCCGCTCTACAAGCAGTCTTTACATTGACATCAGCAACATATGCATGGTATGGTACAAATAATAAGGTAGAGAGGAAACTGTCACGAAGAGCAGTCCTTCATCTCTATTGATTCAAAGAACACAGGAAAGGGAAGAGTAATTTTAGCTATGAAAAAGAGTCTGAGAATGACAGAGGGAAGTATCTCCCAAAAGATCATTTTTTTTGCAATTCCATTGTTTCTGGGAAATCTGTTCCAGCAATTGTATAATACTGCTGATTCCCTGATCGTAGGAAATTTTCTTGGAAGTAATGCACTGGCGGCAGTCAGTTCATCTGGAAATCTGATTTTTCTGATGGTAGGTTTTATTAACGGTATTGCCATGGGTGCAGGTGTTGTTATTGCACGATATTATGGAGCAAAAAAAAGAGACTGCCTGCAAAAGGCAATCCACACAACGGTTGCATTCGGACTTGTGGCCGGTGCTGTGCTGACAGCTTTGGGAATGTTTCTGGCACCAAAGATCCTGGTATTGATGGGAACTCCTGCGGACGTGCTCCCGGAATCTATTGTGTATTTCCGTACATATTTTGCAGGGTCTATGGGTGTTGTCATGTACAATATCTTTGTTGGAGTTCTGCAGTCGGTCGGTGATGGACGCCATCCACTGATATATCTGATTATTTCTTCCTGTGTCAATGTCGTTCTGGATATTTTCTTTATTGCAGGTCTTGGTATGGGAGTCGGATCAGCAGCACTTGCAACCGCAATTTCACAGTTTGTCAGTGCACTGCTCTGTATGGTTCATTTGCTGCGTGTGGAAGAAGAATACCGTCTGGAACTGCGAGAGATTCGTTTTGACAGTTCTATGCTGAAGCAGATCATCCAGAATGGTGTACCATCTGGCTTTCAGAATTCAGTGATCGCGATCGCAAATGTTTTTGTGCAGTCAAATATAAATGCATTTGGAAAAATGGCAATGGCAGGATGTGGTTCCTACTCTAAGATAGAGGGGTTCGCCTTTTTGCCGGTGACCTGTTTTACGATGGCTCTGACAACCTTTGTCAGTCAAAATCTGGGTGCAAAACAGTATGACCGGGCGAAAAAGGGAGCAAGGTTTGGGGTGCTCTGTTCGATTGCTATTGCAGAGTTGATCGGTATTATCATATATGTGGCAGCACCGGTACTGATCACAGCGTTTAACAGAGATCCTGATGTTGTACATTATGGAGTCATGCAGTCCAGAACAATTGCGTTATTTTATTGTCTGCTGGCGTTTTCTCATTGTATCGCAGCAGTACTTCGTGGATCAGGTAACGCATCCGTTCCGATGATCGTTATGCTCTGTGACTGGTGTCTGTTCCGCGTAAGCTACATTACTGTGGCAGTTCGTATTATCCCGGATATACGAGTGATTTTCTGGGCATATCCATTGACCTGGGGTATCAGCTCCGTGATCTTTCTGTATCTGTTCTTACGGGGAAAATGGGTTTACGGATTCGAGAAATCTTAACCGCTATACCGAATATTCGCATAAAATTTTCTTTACGTTTTCGATTTTTACAGGCTTTGCAAGGTGAGCATTCATTCCCGCTGCCAGACACTTTTCTTTATCTTCTCTGAATGCATTTGCTGTCATGGCAATGATCGGGATTGTCTCAGCATCTGGATGTTTCAGTGACCGGATTGTTTTTATCGCAGTAAGCCCATCCATTACAGGCATCATGATATCCATCAGAATTGCGTCAAAATAACCTTCCGGTTTCTCTTGAAACATCCTAACCGCCTGCAGTCCATCTTCTGCAAATGTCAGATTTGCACCTTCATCAGACAACAGCGTTTTCGCAATTTCTGCGTTCAGTTCATTATCCTCCACCAGCAATAAGTTTAATCCACTAATATCCATCTGTGCTGCTGTTTTCTTTACTGTATCTGATGCGGAAGCAAGTTTAAACAGAATTCTGATAATAAAAGTTGATCCGATTCCCTGTCATCAAAATGCTTCTCCGCAATCTTCAGCAATCCAATAATGCCATTCAGCGGGGTTCTCATATCATGAGACATCCTGGAGAGAAAATCAGACTTGCTTTTATTTGCTTTCTTTTCACTTTCCAATGCAATTGATTTGTGCATGAAGTCATTTTTATCCAGCATGAGATTCCAATGTTCGATGGTTCCGTCTTTCTTTATTACTTTCTGTCCCCGATCTTCGATGTATTTGTATGTGCCGTCCTTACAGCGTATCCGGTAAATAGTAGCATAATGATCGGAATAAGTATATTGATTTAATGCATCTGCAAGTCCGACTTCCACATCATCCGGATGTGCTGATTTTCATTCAGCAATGTAGCATATTTACAAATTTCCCGTTTTAATGAACAAAAGCAACAAAGCAGAAAAATCCGATTTTAACTCCTCCGGATAAGCAGAAAATCCAATTTCCATTTATGGCTGGAAATTGGATCTTCATTCTTAACGTTTCTTATAATGGTAAATGATAACTCCGACTGCTGCAAGTATTGCAATTGCCAGAATCCAGATAAGAGGCTTAAAGCTTCCTGCATCCTTCTTTGCCGCTACACTCTGTCCTGCGGTCTGAACATTCTCTTTATTGTCCTGTTCGTCTGCTGCCGGTTTCGGAGTTTCCGTTGCTTCCAGGGTTTCCGTTGCCACCGGGATTTCTGTCGGTGCAGGAGTCTCTGTCGGTACCGGTGTTTCTGTTGCCGCCGGAGTCTCTGTCGGTGCAGGCGTTTCTGTTGCTGTCGGGGTCTCTGTCGCTACCGGTGTTTCCGTTGCCTTCGGTACTTCCGTTGGAGTCACTGTTATTGCGGTTGGTGTGGCTGAAGCTTCCGGTACTTCTGTGACAGTCGGTGAGACTGACTTCCCTGCTGATACCGCATCGCCTTCCTGCATTGGCACTGGTGTCATGTCCACTGCCTCTGAGGTCTGTGGGTTCTCATAAGTACCGTGTTCCTTCGCCCATTCTTCGGTCTTCTCCAGATCCACCCAGCCCTCTGTGCCATCGATTGTTGTAACGCCCCAATGGCTGCCGTCAACCAGATCTGCATCCTTCGTAATATGAAGAGTCTCTCCATTCTGGATCTCACGTACTCCCGGAACTTCACCGTACTTGGTTCCCGGTCCCTGATAAAGCTTCTGGGTGCCATCCTCTGCGTAAGCCCTGACATTGTAGTCTGCATTATAATCTACATTGTCTCTGCCTGCAATGTACAGTTCTGAATCGATTGCCTCCTTGCGGGACTGTGCCGGTCTGCAGTCATCCAGCGGAACATAACCGTACATACCATGGTATTCTGTATAACCCCAGGTTCGGTTGTTTACCTTATCTTCGGTCTCTCCCTCAATATGTAAAGCCGTTCCATTCGGAATCTGGCTGTCATTTAATTTCGCAGAATTCAGATCCGGCAGAGAATAGATATCAATTCCTCCTGCCTTAGATTCTACAATCATGTAATAATCTGTTTTATAATCAGGACTTTGTTTCCCCTCCTGCACATCTGCCATAACATTCACACTCATCAAAAGTCCCAGCATGATGGTCAGAAGACTCGTTATTATCTTTTTCATTTTATCTTCTCCTGTACGATGTTGATCCCAAAAAGTTTCTTCCCCTATCATACCATAGTAATCCCTCAATGATAATCCTTTTTTATTCCAAAAAACATATTTTTTTCGACATTTTTACCGATATTATAAAGGAACAAAGCGGAGTAATTTCCCATAAAGTTAAAAATGGCATCCCCGGAGATTTCTCCAGGGATGCCTGAATCATGGCAATTAATTGATTCCTTAGTTAATTATTATTTGTACAGAGGTCCGTAGTTCTTGCATGCACGGAAGTCTGCACCTTCTTTGTCCATACCAAATGCATTCCATGCTGCCGGACGATAGATATCTTTTTCCGGAACGTTGTGCATGGATACCGGGATACGAAGCATAGAGCACATTGTGATCAGGTCAGCTCCGATATGTCCGTAGGAGATAGCACCGTGGTTAGCTCCCCAGTTGTTCATTACATCATAAGCTGTCTTGAACGGTCCCTCTTTGCCATCGCATCTTGGAGCGAACCATGTGCATGGCCATGTGTAATCTGTACGTTTCCAGAGTTTGTCAGATACTTCTGCCGGAAGAGCTACTGTCCATCCTTCAGCGATCTGCAGAACCGGTCCAAGTCCTTTGACAAGGTTCAGACGGATCATAGTTGCAGGCATCTGAGCACGTGTTTCATAACGGCTGGAGTATCCGCCTCCACGGAAGTATCCGTTGTCGGCCATACACCATTCTGTGTTATCCATGATTGCTTTCTGGTCTTCTTCTGTGATATCCCACCACTGTTTCATAACAGCATTGCCGTTTTCGTCTTTTGCTTCGCCGTTAGCATCGAGGCATGCAGCACCGGAGTTGATCAGGTGAAGGAATCCGCCAGCTTCTTTGGCAACACCCTCAAGGTCATATCCTGTAGCTTTCTTAACAGCCTCCGGGCTCCAGTATGTACGAACGTCAGCGAAGATCTGAGCTCTGTTTGTAAGAAGTTTCATGAACATCATTCCAAGACCGTTGAGAACGTCATTCTCTGTAGCGAGGATGTACGGCTCACGAGCTCCGTTCCAGTCGAAGGATGTGTTCAGCATAGCTTCTGCAAAGTCACCGTTTGGATAGAAGTCTGTCCACTGTCTCTGTCCCTGGAAACCAGCTGCCAGAGCGTTGTGTCCGATTGCTTCTTCGGAGAATGCAGGATCAAGATTATCACAGCCGTTCATCAATTCTTTGATGATAACTGCCATCTTAACTACGAATTCAAACTGCTCTTCTTTCTTCTCCGGGGAGAACTGAAGTTCTTCCGGGTTCTTGTCCCAGCCGATCTTGCAGGTTTCTTTTGCCCATTTGAGAGCTTTCTCAAATTCTTCGTGATCATAGATACCCTCTGTCATACGACGGATGATTTCTACCTCATCAACGGATTCAACACGCATTCCAAGATAGGATTCGATAAAGTCGGAATCGATGATAGATCCGCCGATACCCATTGTAACAGAACCGATCTGAAGGTAGGATTTACCTCTCATGGATGCTGCTGCAACTGCTGCGCGTCCGAATCTCAGTAATTTTTCTTTAACGTCTTCCGGAATAGATGTGTCATCAGCTTCCTGAACATCATGTCCGTAGATACCGAATGCCGGAAGTCCCTTCTGTGCATGTGTAGCAAGAACGGATGCAAGATAAACTGCTCCAGGTCTCTCTGTTCCGTTGAATCCCCATACAGCTTTGATTGTCTGCGGGTCCATATCCATTGTTTCTGCACCATAGCACCAGCAAGGTGTAACTGTAACTGTGATATCAACGCCTTCTTTACGGAATTTATCAGCACATGCTGCACTCTCACCTACACGTCCGATTGTTGTATCAGCGATAACAACTTTAACCGGCTCACCGTTGGAATATTTCAAATTTTCTTCAAAAAGCTTTGCAGCGGACTTAGCCATGTTCATTGTCTGCTCTTCAAGAGATCCTCTTACGTCCAGGGCTCCTCTACGTCCATCAATTGTTGGTCTGATACCGATAACCGGATAGCTGCCTACTAATCTGCTCTTTGCCATGATAAATTACCTCCATATAAATTAAGTAATTGTCTGTCGGGAGTTTCTGATGTTCACTGTGAACAGTCCACAAAAAGCTCCCTTGTTTTCTATATTTCATAGTATACAATTGCCAAGGGATAATTACTTGTGTTATAATGGCAAAAAGTAGTACAATATTCACTTTTTTGACTGTGGGTATGATTTTTTTGAAAAAAATACATAAGGAGGAGATTTTTTTGCACGATCTGGACCGCAACGAAGACCGCCTGAGGGGAACCTATGAATTCCCGTTTGAATTCCATCATATAGAACCCAGCCATCCCCGCTATGTCATGTCCTATCACTGGCATGTCGAATATGAGATCATACGCATCCTGAAGGGTTCTCTCTCTGTCACTTTAGACGAAAAAAGCTTCACAGCGACAGCCGGAGATATCATTTTTATACACAGCGGCATCCTGCACAGTGGAATTCCTGAGGATTGTGTATATCAGTGTATTGTTTTTGACGGAAACACTTTTCTGAAATACAATTCCGTCTGTTCCACTTATATGCAGAAAATTATTCATCAGGAAATTCTTATCTATCATCATTTTACCCCGAAATACGCTGAAATCTGTGACATTGTGAACAGTATTTTCGATGCTCTCTGGATGCATCCTGCCGGATATGAGATGACAGTCATTGGACAATTTTACCACTTTTTCGGTATTGTTTTTGGTAAGCATTACTACCTGGAAAGCGTTACCAGAACACGGCGCGACTACAAGCGCATCCTGCAGCTCAAACAGGTACTCGACTTTATCGAGCATAATTATGCATCACCGCTCACGCTTCAGCAGCTTTCTTCTTCGGTGTCCATGTCGCCGAAATATTTCTGCCGTTTCTTCTCGGAAATGACACATCAGACTCCGATGGATTATCTGAACCATCAGAGAATTGAGCAGGCCTGTTACCAGCTTTCGACTACGGATGATTCCATTACGGAGATTGCTTATCGGAACGGATTTAATGATCTCAGTTACTTTATCCGCACCTTTAAGAAATACAAGGGAATGACCCCCGGCAAATATAAACGGGCATAAAAAAAGAATCTGTTTCCTGCAGCTCAGAAAACAGATTCTTTTTTATTTATAATACTTCATTCAGAATGGACAGACCATATTCTGCCAGACTGTGATCTTCTTCACCGGTTCCTCCGCTGATTCCCAGACCGCCGATGATCGTATCACCGACTTTGAGAGGTACACCGCCGCCAAAGATAACAATCTTGCCATTGTCCATCTTATCCACACCGAAAAAGGTTCCGCCCGGCTGTGCCAGGACTGCCAGTTCCTTTGTAGACATCCTGACTGCGACTGCAGTGTAGGCTTTCTTGGTAGCTACATCAAAGCTTACAAGAAAAGCTCCATCCATGACATGGACAGCGACCGGATTTCCATCCGGACCACAGACTGCGATCACCGCATTCTTGCCACGGCGTTTCGCTTCCTGCTCAATCTTGTCTATCAGGCGTTTTGCACCATCCAGAGTAATCCGTCCCTGGATTCCCATTCTTTTGAGAACTTCCTGAATCACTGCTTCATCTGTCATAGGAGTCTGTACTGCTGCCACTGGTTCTGCCTCTTTTCCACCAAAAGGTGTAATCTCTTCCTTCTTTTGCACCGACTGCTCTGTGGTTTCCATATATCTGGCCATAACATACAGATAATCACTCAGACGGTTCATATATTTCTTTGCACCATTGTCTGCCCCAAATTTCACACTGACAGCTGCAAGATCACGTTCTGCTCTCCTTGCAACTGCCCTTGCAATATCCAGTTCTGCTGACAGACGACTGCTGCCCGGAAGAATATTTTCTTCTTTAGGACAATGGAACAGCCCTTCCAGACGGCTGATTTCTTCTTCAAGCTGTCCGGTTCGGTCATCCTCTGTCCTGAATTCTCTGTTAAAAGGATCCGCCACGCCTGAACACACCGCATTCAGCGTTCTCTGGATGTTTTCGATAAAACGAATATCTTCTGCTTCACTCATCATGGTCTTTATAAGTCCCAGATGGCTGCTCAGTTCGTCTATCGTTCCTACCAGTTGAATACGGTCATCTGACTTGGAGACATTTTTTGTGTGGACAAGATTCGTAGTTCCCTTGTCACCATTTGCTGTATAAATGCTCATCTCGGCATCTCCTGTGTCATTTTGTTAGAATGACCAAAGTTTGGTATAAATCTTAATGATGTCCTCTTTGGTCGGTGTTCTTGGGTTGGACGGTGTGCAGGCATCCGCAAGTGCCGCATCAGCCATCTTATCCACTGCTGCAAAATATGCATCCGGAGTGATAGTGCCAAGCTCCTGGATCGTCATTGGAATATTCATTTCCTTCTGCATAAACTGAATCCAGTTTACAAGAGAACGTACGCTCATTACCTGATTGTAATTGCTCAGTCCCAGAATATGTGCAACTGCTGCATATCTCTCTACAGACGGAAGATATTCTTTCTGGCTTCTGCTTCTCTTGTTAATGTTCGCATTGAATTCCACGATATGCGGAAGGAGCATCGCGTTTGCTCTTCCATGCGGAATATGGAACATTGCACCAAGCTGATGAGCCATACTGTGTGTAATACCAAGTCCTGCTGTATTAAAGGAAAGTCCTGCAAGACAGGAGGCCACGTGCATCTTCTGTCTTGCATGCATATCACTTCCATCCAGATATGCTCTGAGGAGGAATACTCCGCAGATTTCCATTGCTTTTTCTGCCAGTGCTGCTGAAAATTCATTGTGTCCTGTACTTACATAAGACTCTAGTGCATGTGTGAACACATCCATTCCTGTGTCTGCTGTGATAGTAGGAGGCACACTCTTAACGAGCTCTGCGTCCAGAATAGCTTCATCTGCTGTCAGGCTGTCAGAAACCAGTGGATATTTTACTCTTGCTTCCGTATCGTTTACAACTGCAAAGGAAGTTACTTCTGATCCGGTTCCGCTTGTGGTCGGAATTGCAATCAGACCAACATCTCCATAATGGTTGATCTTCAGTGCAAACTCACGGATTGCCTTTGAAGAGTCAATTGCAGAACCGCCGCCAACTGCGACGATTGCTTCCGGCTGATAGCTCAGAAATTTCTTAACTCCATCTGCAATCTTATCTACCGGTGCGTCCGGTACAACATTATGGAAAATATCATATTCCTTACCAGCTTTTTCCAGTGGTCTGGTAATCAGATCAATCATTTTGCTCTGCACTACAAACGGGTCTGTAATGATAAGAACTCTCTGGTATGGAATGCTCTCAAGACGTTCCAGTGCATTATCCCCAAAATGAATGGCTGTTTTCATTTCAAAGGTCTTCATATTGCTGCTCCTTTTCTATGGCTGCATGTCAGGATAAAGGCATTTGACATTTGCCTCCTCAAAATATCCCATCCATTTGTCAGATGGTTTCCTGTCGGTTACAACCACATCTACATCCCGCAGTTTCCCTGCTACAGAAAATGCGGTCTGATCAAATTTTGTACTGTCTACAACCAGAATTTTCTCGCGCCCTGACGCAATCATGGATTTTTTGGTTGTTCCAAAGGATTCTTTGGATTCCATAATTCCCCATTCATGATCAAGTGCCTTACAGGAAAAAATAACCTTGTCCACAAAATAAGAACGGATTGCTTCTTCTGTTCTGGCTCCCAAAAAGGCAAGGTATCCTTCTTTCATGACACCTCCGGTTGAAATGATATTCCAACCGGATACATCTGATAATTCAAGAAGAATTTCCATGGAATTTGTGATTACAGTGAGACGCTCTCTTTCTTTGAGTGCCTTTGCCACAAATACAGCTGTGGTACTTGCATCAAGAAAAATATGGTCTCCCTCCTGTACCAGAGAAGCCGCGATCTCGGCCATTTTTTGTTTCCCGCTTACATTCTGGTTCTTGCGGATATTAAAGGGCAAATCAATACTTACATCCTCATTTATGACTGCTCCGCCATAACTCTTGATCGCAAGTCCTTCTTTTTCGAGCTTGTCAAGATCTCGGCGGATCGTTTCTTCCGAAACCTCATATAATTGACTCAGTTCACTAACTACAACTTTTTTTTCTGCCTGAAGTTTCTCCAGAATTAAGTTCCGTCTTTCTAATGCCAGCATCTGCTTTGCCCCCTTCTGAGAACATTTTATAAAAGAGAATCCATCATTCGTTTATCCGGATGTGCAATGACAGATGAATCCAGATACATACCTTTTTCTGCCACGAATTGTTTTGCTTTCTCGATGGAAGCTTCTACTGCTGAAACTTCTCCTGTAAGAAGCATGTAGGATTTTCCACACATACCTTTTGCAATACGCAGTTCGATCACATCTACGATTGCTGTTTTGGCAGCCTGGTCTGCTGCTTCGATAATGGAAGCTGCATCATAAGTCTCCAGAATACCCAGAGCACTGATTCCTTCTACCTGTGTTGTTCCATACATTGCCGGGAAAAGGGATTCGTGCGGGTTACCAAGTACAAAGCTGTCAATGCATTTGTCCTCATATGTGGTTACAGCTGCATCAACTGCAGCTTTAACTGCACTTAAATCGCCTGTGATAATTGCAATATATTTTCCCGGACATACGGTCTGTGCCTCGACGATCTCTACATCAGAGGTCTTTAC
Source organism: Blautia sp. BIOML-A1 (assembly GCF_009883055.1). Taxonomy (GTDB): domain Bacteria; phylum Bacillota; class Clostridia; order Lachnospirales; family Lachnospiraceae; genus Blautia_A. Next base: position 30,244 of record NZ_WWVR01000029.1, read on the forward strand.
CATGGCATCTGCTGCTGTGATACCTGTGGCAGTCGTTTTAAATTCAATCATTCCGATTGCTTTACTCATGTTCTGCACGTCCTTTCTACTTTGCTGCGATTATGATATGGCGATCTGTTACTTCAGTTACTCTTCCTGAGATACTTGCATGAATGCTTACGCTTAATCCGTCAGCATGCTGCGCGATCATCTGTCCCTTGGTTACTGTGTCGCCTGTCTTCACAATTGCCTGTGCCGGTGCTCCGATATGCTGGCTCAGAAGGATCTTAACCTTGGATACCGGAACTACGTTCTCATCCATCGGTGCATCCTTATCGTATTTCGTCAGTCCGAGGCGGGCCATCAGACGTTCTTCCGGAACCTTACGATATTCTCTTGAAGGTTTAACCGGTACCGGCTGAACTCCCTGCGGAGGTCTGATACCTGCTTTACGAAGTCCGCCCTTCATGTCTGCAAGAAGTGATCTTGGTGCAAGACTCTGCGGGCAGGCATACATTTCGCATACACCGCAGGAACTGCAGAATGCGGAATCGATGTATGGATTTAAGTCTCTGAAATCTCCGGCAGAAGCTGCTCTCATAAAGCGTGCCGGATCGATCGGATGTCCAAGATTATGTCTTGGGCAAAGGTCCGTACAGGTATTACACTGGCAGCAAATGGATGCTGCACGTTTTAAATCGATTGCTGAAGTTCTCTGTTTTTTCATAACGATCTGGTGATCGCGCGGAAGAACAAGAACTGCATTTGTTGTTTTGGTAACCGGATCTGAACCGTTACCAATACGTCCCATCATCGGTCCGCCTACAAAATAGACCGGATCCTTTGTGGTGATCTCACCAGCCTGTGCAACGACTTCATCCAGTGTACAGCCCAGAGGAACCTTAACTGTTACAGGATGACCGACTTCTGCAACTACTGATACGTATTTTTCTGTTACAGGATTCTGTGATGTCACAGCCTGATATACGTTGTAGATAGTCTCTACGTTGAATACAATGACGCCCTGCTCAATCGGCAGTCCACCAGGTCTGCAAACACGTCCGGTAGCTTCATAGATCAGCACAACTTCATCGCCCATCGGATACACTTCATCAAGAAGATGGATCTTCAGGCCAGGAAATTCTTCAATGTGCTGCTGCAGTGCCTTGATCGTCTGAACATAGGATTTCTTGATTCCGATGATCGCCTGTGAAGCTCCAACGGTTTCCATAACCATATGGAAAGTTTTCATGATCTCATATGCATGTTTCTCAAGTAACTGTCTGTGAAGTTTCAGCAATGGTTCACATTCTGCACAGTTCATAAGAATTGTGTCCGCCTTGTCTGTAAGCTTGGCGTATGTCGGGAATCCGGCTCCACCTGCACCTACGACGCCACTGTCCTGTATAATTTTCTGTAAATCTTTGATTTCCATGGCGTTACTCCAATCCTGCACCATCATCGATGATTCCGACTATCGCGGCATCGATTGGTGCTGTTTCTTCACCGCAGCCGATTCTTGCTGCGCTTCCTTGTGCCACCAACACATATTCCCCGATTCCCGCGCCGATAATATCGATCGCAACAATCTGGGATAAGTCAGCTTTCATATGATGCACCGGCTCCACGATCATGAATTTCTGTCCTATTAACTTGTCACTTTTCCGCGTGGAAACCACGCTTCCAACTACTTTTCCTACTATCATGTGTGTGCCTCCGCATTATTATATAATCCCCTAATGCCGGTGACTTACGCCACCGGCTGATTCAGGAGAAATTTCTTTACTTTATGATGGTAACTGTATTGCCTGTGGCAATCTTTGCTGCATTCGCTTCATCTGTATCAATATGCATCTCCAGTGTGAAACTGTCATCCACACGGATCGCAACCTGATTAAAGATAGTTCCGCGCTCATTATCTGCTTTGACAGAAACGATATCGCCGTTCTTGACACCGGCTGCCCTTGCATCGCTCGGAGACATGTGGATGTGACGCATAGCCACGATACATCCCTCTTTGAGATAGATGGCACCCTTAGGTCCAACGATTGCGATCGGCGCACTTCCTGCAATATCACCAGACATACGAACTGGAACATTCATTCCAAGTTTGATGGCATCTGTTGCAGATACCTCAACCTGTGTTGCACTGCGGACAGGTCCGAGTACACGAACATTCTCAATCGCACGAAGCTTCAGACCGATGATTGTAACAGTTTCGTTTGACGCAAACTGTCCGCCCATCAGATCTTTCTTCTTGGTGAGCTGATATCCAGGTCCGAATAATGTCTCTACATGTTCCTGTGTCAGGTGAACGTGTCTTGCGGAAACTCCGATCGGAACCATAAAGCCATTGCCTTTGTCTTCTGACTGATTGATGGCGTCAATGACCATCTTTGTGATCAGTTCAATATTTTTTGATTCCAAGGATACACCTGCTTTCTTCCGTCAGGAATTGAAATTATGTTACTGTTCACTCCGTTCACAATAGCTTGGTCAAAATGCATTCCAAATCACCTTCGGTGATGGCATTTTGCCCCGTATGTCTCGGGATTTTGCCATATCCATGGCAAAACACCTCGCGGGCTATTACCTGTGAACAGTTACGAAATTATTTCAGTACCGGAAGGATTTTTTCTACGTCTGTGTGTGGTCTCGGGATTACGTGTGTAGCTACCAGCTCACCAAGTCTGGATGCTGCTGCACTTCCGCTCTCTACTGCAGATTTAACAGCTCCTACATCTCCACGTACCATAACTGTTACCAGTCCGGATCCGATTTTCTCTGTTCCTACAAGTGCAACGTTAGCTGCTTTGCACATCTGGTCTGCTGCTTCGATTGCTGCTGTAAGTCCTCTGGTTTCTACCATTCCTAAAGCTTCCTGTGTCATGATTATATCCTCCTTGTCCATAATGGATCATAAAAAATACTTGTCTTTTTATTCTGTCTCGTCTTCGCAGTCTTTCTTTTTCTTCCATCGGCTCGCACTCAGCTCAACGAGTTTAACAATTTCCTCATGCGGCCGTGCGATTACTGCATAACTTGCCGGTTTCTTAATCGCGCCTGCAACGGCAGCTTCGACTGCTTCGTTTACTGCCGATACATCGCCCTGTATGATAAGAGTTACAAGTCGTCCGCCCAGCTTACGTTCCCATGACGCCAGCTCAACGTCTGCAGTTTTACACATGATATCGAGTGCATTGATTGCAGCAACGACACCAGTGATTTCAAAAAAACCATATGCTTTACTCATGAGCGAACCCCTTTTGACTGATCTGAATATAGTTCGTCAGGATCAGATCTTTGGAAGAATTTTTTCTACATCTGTGTGTGGTCTCGGAATTACATGTGTAGCTACCAGCTCACCAAGTCTGGATGCTGCTGCGCTTCCGCTCTCTACTGCTGCTTTAACAGCTCCTACATCTCCACGTACCATAACTGTTACCAGTCCGGATCCGATCTTCTCTGTTCCTACAAGTGCAACTTCTGCTGCTTTTGTCATTGCATCTGCTGCTTCGATTGCTGCTGTCAGTCCTCTGGTCTCTACCATTCCTAAAGCTTCCTGTGCCATTGTTTCTTCCTCCTGAATCATTGTCTGTAAAAATTAATCTAATATTTATGCCAGGGATATCAGCTGTCAGCTTTTATCCAGGGCGCTGATTTTGAGCATCTTGACCGTATCCTCTGTCGGACTCGGTATTACGTAGTGCTGCACTACACCAGTTCTCCGGTTTGCTTCTGCCATTCCTGCTTCCACAGCTGCGGTCACGTCTTCCACGCTTCCGCGGAATTTGATGCATACCAGAAGCGGTACTGGCAGGCTGTCAGCATTTGCAGGTTTGTTCTTGTCGAACACCTCCAGGCGGACATTGGCTGCCTTGCATCCTGCATCTGCCGCCACAAAGGCTGTTGCCAGCCCAAATACTTCCAAAATTCCTACAGCTTCTGCCATTTTGCTTCTCCTTTATTTCCGGATTATTTATTAATGATCGCGATCTTAAGACCTGTCATTGCAAGGTTTGTCTGATGTGCCTCATTGATCTGCTCAAGCGGGAATCTGTCTGTGATAAGATCAGACATCGGAAGTCCGATTGCTTTTGCTCTCTTGAGGAAATCAAATGTTGTTGCATAATCTCTCAGTGTGTATACCCAGGAACCAACCAGGTTGATTTCTTTGGAACACAGATCGAAGTGCGGGTTGATTGTTGCATCTCCACCATTGATGAAGAAACCAAGCTCGCAAAGTCCACCGCCGTTGCGGATGAATTTGTAGATGTTTGAATGAGCGTGCGGGTTTCCTGTACACTGGAATGCAAAATCTGCAAGATGTCCGCCCTGAGCTTCTTTCACAGCTTCTGCAAGAGCTTCAACACCTTTGTACTGTGTAAAGTCAACGGATACTTCAGCACCCATCTTCTTAGCGAAATCAAGACGTTTTGCATTTCCGTCTACTGCACAGATGTTTTCGATACCCATGGTACGAAGGATAGCGATACAGATAAGACCAATCGGTCCACATCCCTGAACAACAACTCTTGAGTTGAATTTAAGGATTCCTGTTGTTTTTGCTCTTTCTACTGCATGGATAAGTACTGCACATGGCTCGATCAGGATACGGGAATCCAGATCCAGATCACTTACGTTGAAGAATGTAGATCCGAAAGATCCTCCTCTGATCAGGATGTAATCAGAGAACCATCCGTTAAGATGTACATCATCATCCGGAAGAAGTCCGTATACATCTGCTCCGCCAACGTTTTTCTTGTTAAGGTCGAACATTGTGATTTCCGGATCATCCTTGAAGATCATACATGTAACAACTTTATCGCCGACTTTAACTGGTTTTCCAGCTGTATCAACTTTAACGTTCTTACCCATTTTTACGATTTCACCAGTTCCCTCATGGCCAAGAGCTACAGGGATCAGACCGAATGGGTCTCTCTTGAATTCGTGTGCGTCAGTACCGCAGATACCGCATCCTTCTACTTTAACAAGGATATCGTCATCTCCGACTTCCGGCATCGGGAATTCTTTGATCTCATAATGTTCCAGGGCTGTCAGCATAGCAACGTGAGCTGTTTTCGGGATTACCGGACCAGCTGTCGGTGCAGCCGGTGCTGCAGATGCAGCTGTCTGAGCCGGTGCGTTTCCGGTCATTCCGGAAAGTACCTGTTTAACGATTTCTTCGATATTTACATTGTTCATATCCATTTTTAAATTTCCTCCTGATTAGCGAATGCAAAGGCTGTCGGTCATTACGCAGCGTCTTCTCTTGGTAAAGGTGCTTGCACTTGTAAGACCTTCACCTGTACGGCTTGCGATTGTGAATGTACAGAATCCTTCTCCACCGAATCCAAGTGCTGAATAGGACGGGCCGTTCTTAACAAGGATTGCAGTATCAATTGCTTTCGCATATTTGGTAATGTTGTCAACATTCTTGGAATGGATGTGTGCTGAGTGACGGTTGCCATGTTCAAGCCATACTGCCTGTTCTACAGCATCATCAAAATCTTTTGCTCTTACGATTCCAAGGATTGGCATCATAAGCTCTGTTGTGATAAGCGGATGTTCCTTCGGTCCCTCAAAGATGATGCAGCGGGTATTTGCCGGTGCATTTACTCCGATCATGGAAAGAAGTGTCTTTGCATCACGACCTACACATTTACGGTTCAGTTTACCACCTGCCAGAACAACCTCTGTTAATTTATCCTGTTCTTCTTTGGAAGCCAGATAACAGTCGTTCTCTGTCAGCATGTAATGCATCAGTTCATCCACTACAGAAGATACAGCAACAACTTCCTTCTCTGCGATACATGGAAGGTTGTTATCAAATGTACATCCATTTACGATGTCCTGAGCTGCTTTACGGATATCAGCTGTTTCATCAACAACTGCCGGTGGGTTTCCTGCACCAGCTCCGATTCCTCTCTTGCCGGAGGAAAGAACTGCTGTAACAACGCCAGGACCGCCTGTTGCTGCGATAAGCGGGATATCTTTATGTTTCATCATGATATTACTTGTTTCAAGAGTAGGTTTCTCTACTGTTACTGCAATATTGTCCGGTCCGCCTGATTCAAGAGAAGCTTCGTTTACCAGATTGATTGCAAAAATAGAGGTCTTGATTGCTGCCGGATGCGGATTGAATACTACTGTATTTCCGCCTGCCAGCATACCCATTGTATTGCAGAGGATTGTTTCACTCGGGTTGGTACATGGTGTGATCGCACCGATTACACCAAATGGTCCCATCTCGATCAGAGTAAGTCCTCTGTCTCCTGACCATGCAGTAGTTGTAATGTCTTCTGTACCAGGTGTCTTATCTGCTACCAGATGATGTTTCAGGATCTTGTCTCCTACGTTACCCATTCCTGTCTCATCAACACCCATACGAGCCATAATTTCTGCATTTTCTTTGATTTTCTTACGGATGCAGGTGATGATTTTTTCTCTCTGATCCATGGACATCTTCTTAACGATCAGTTCAGACTTCTTAGCAGCCTCAATTGCATCATTCATATCTTTGAAGATACCATGTTTTCCGGTCGGAGCATCTGCAATCTGCATTTTTGCCATTACTTCCTGTACAATATCCTGTACCATGCTCTCACTGATTGGCATGAGATTGTCCTCCTTTAATATCTACCACTTATTTATGGATCTGATTATTTCAGTCCCAGCTGAGCCATAACCTGTTTTGTGATGTTTGCAACCAGTTCTGCATCTGAATTAGCTGCTGCCGGAGCTGCTTCTTTGGAACATTCAGATCCAACGAAATCATACTGATATCCTGGGAACTGTTTGTAATCTTCGCTGCAGCCGCCGCAGTTATGGCAGTTTACGCCGTCTTTGTTCTGGCAGAGGTTTGCAGGATGTTTTCCTGGCATACCAAATTTACGACGGATCTCATACAGTTTCTTGATGTTTTCTTTGTCGAATTCCTTCGGTCCACCAAGAAGTTTGCTCTGATACAGAAGCTGTGCGTAGAATTCTACGGATTCCATCTTCATGTATGCGGCGTTCAGGTCTGTGCTCCATGTAAGAGCTCCGTGGTTCTCAAGAAGAACTGCGTCGAAGTATGGCAGATATTTCTCAAGATTGTCCGGAATTTCCATTGTGGAAGGTGTACCGTACTCAGCGATCGGAACGCAGCCAAGAGCGATAACTGCTTCTGGCATGATCGGCTGTGTAAGCGGGATACCAGCGATGGCAAAGGATGTTGCATAAATAGGATGAGCATGTACTACAGATCCTACGTCTGGTCTCTTCTGATATACTCTCATGTGCATTTTGATCTCAGAAGATGGTTTGAATCCCGGATTAGCCTGAATTACGTTACCCTGAGCATCTACTTTACAGATAAATTCAGGTGTCATGAATCCTTTGGATACACCAGTAGGTGTGCAGAGGAATTCGTTGTCATTCAGTTTTACGGAAATGTTTCCGTCGTTTGCAGCAACCATGTTGCGAGCGTAGATACGTCTTCCGATGTCACAGATCTGTTTTTTGATTTCAAATTCGTTTACCATGCTTATTTTCCTCCTAAAGCAATGTTTTTTGCTGTGCTGAAACAGCGATTAGGATAACCGTTAGAGCACAGCTTGGATTTTGTTTTATTTCTAAGGAGATTGTACTCCTTAATCCCTTAATTGTCAAGGAATTATCATTGTTTCATGTTGTTTTTGTTGCTTTTGTCGCTTTTTAAATGTTGCTTTTGTTGGTTTTGTTGTTTTCAGCCGCCAATCTGCACTTTCAGTGTGCTGACTGCCTCTGCCGCCCTCTTGAGGGTATTCATTTCTTCTGCTGTCGGCGGAAGAATTCCGTCCATTTTGTATTCTCTGCCAAGACCGGTGTACTTATCCTGACCAAGACGGTGATACGGAAGCAGATGGAGCTGTTCCACGCCCGGCAGTGTATCTGCAAAGGATGCGATTCCCTGAATCTCCTCCACGGTTGCATTAAATGTCGGGATCACCGGAACGCGGATGATCAGTCTGCACTTGCCGGAAAGAGCTACCCTGCGGGCATTTTCCAGCATCAGTTCATTGGAACGGCCTGTGAATTCTTTATGTTTCGCCGGATTGGTGTGCTTGATATCCATAAGATACAGATCCAGATACGGAAGAATCTCTTCAATCGTCTCAAACGGTGCACATGCCATGCTTTCCATAGCTGTGTTGATTCCATGTTCTTTGGCGGCCCGAAGAAGATCTCTTGCAAACTCCGGCTGGCAGAGACTTTCTCCTCCGGAAAGGGTCAGTCCGCCTCCGGACCGGCGATAGTACGGCCGGTCCTGCTCTACCACCTGAAGCATCTCCTCCACAGTAGTATCTCTGCCGATCACCTTATCTTCACCGAGAACCTTCATAGTCTGGATCTTATATTCCTGCGACTCTGGATTACAGCACCATCTGCATCGGAGCACACAGCCTTTCAAAAAGACGATTGTTCGGATTCCCGGGCCATCATGGATAGAATACCTCTGGATATCAAAAATACGGCCTTTTGTATTTAAATAATCCATAGTTTTTACCTTTTAGAAGCCCTGTTCTGTTCTTCTGATGATGTCATCCTGAAGAGAACGGGAGAGCGTTGTAAACAGCGCACTGTATCCTGCAACACGAACAACCAGATGTGAGTATTTCTCCGGATGCTTCTGTGCATCAAGAAGTGTCTCACGGTCAACAACATTGAACTGCATATGCATACCCTTCTGATCGAAGAATGTCTGGATCAGGGAAACAAACTTCTCCAGTCCTTCTCTTCCTGCCAGTGCTGACGGATGGAATTTCTGATTAAACAAGGTTCCGTTGGATACGATGAAATGATCCAGCCTGGAAACAGAAGTTGCTGCCGCTGTAGGTCCGTTGACATCCTTTCCTGCGGATGGTGAAACACCATCTGCCACCGGTGTATGTGCATAACGTCCATCCGGTGTTGCACCTGTCTGTCCGCCGAGCGGTACATTTGCCGATACCGGATACAGCCCTGCCTGGAACTGTCCGCCTCTTGGATTATGATATTTCTCCATTGGACGTGTATAAGTATAAGCTACATCTCTTGCAAAATAATCCACATCATCGATTGCATTTCCGAATTTCGGAACTTCATCGATCATATGATGGATCTCTGTGAATCTGCGGAGCTGTTCCTCTGTAGGTTTCAGTCTCATAACTGTCGTAAGAACTGCCTTTGCCATGTCTTCGGTGACATTCATGCCGCCTTCCTGCATTCCTTTGAGGATCATCTCGGACATATCTTTAACGGACTGCTCATCAAGTCCCTTGTCATAGTTCCATGCAAGAGCTTCTTTGTATTCTTTCATGGTGACTTTCTTGTCTTCGTACACAAGCTTGCGGATCGCATACAGAGAATCTGCCATATTTGCGATACCAAATCCCTGCGGACCTGTGAAGTTATAGACAGCTCCACCTTCCTGAACAGCAAGTCCTCTGCTGATGCAGTCATCTACCATACAGGATTCAAACGGAAGCGGTACTCTCTCTGCATGAGCAACATCGATCGCATTGTCTGCATTTACAAGAAGAGAAATGCAATATTCCATCTGCTTCTTATATGCATCATAGAACTCTTCAAAAGTTGTCATCTGTGTGACGTCGCCTGTCTGGATACCAACAAGTTCTCCCTTATCCATACCATTGGAAAATACAAGTTCAAGCGGACGGCACATATTGAAGAATGCTGCATCATGCCATCCATCTGTCTTACCTGCCTTCTGAGGCTCTACGCATCCGATGATGTTATATTCTCTGGCATCCTCAAGAGTCAGTCCTCTGTTCAGAAGTGCCGGGATGATCACCTCATCATTATAGTAAGCCGGAAGTCCGATACCGGTTCTTGTAAGTTCTGCCGCCTTGATCAGAAGTTCATGCGGGGAACCGTTCCATACACGGATGGAAAGAGAAGGCATTGGCAGATGTACATGCATGGATGCAAGGATACACATAACAGAAAGGTCATTGGTAACATCATTTCCGTATTTATCCTGTCCGCCGACGATCAGGTTCTGGAAAAGGCTGTATCCTGCAAATCCTTCTGCGGAAGCCGCATCACGGACCTTGTTGAGATCGTTCAGTTTAACCCAGATACAGTCGAGAAGTTCCTGTGCCGATTCTCTTGTGATGATACCCTTGTCAAGATCTGCCTTATAATAAGGATACATATACTGGTCAAAACGTCCCGGTGAAATAGAGTGTCCGCTGGATTCAACCTGAAGAAGCTGCTGCACAAACCAGAAAGACTGACATGCCTCATAGAAGCTTGTGGCTCCGTTTGCCGGAACACGGCTGCAGTTCTCGGCGATCTGCAGAAGTTCCTGTTTTCTTACAGGATCGGTACATTCTGCTGCCATTTTGGAAGCAAGCTCTGCATAACGCTCTGCATACTCAATAACTGCCTGACAGGAAAGGATAACTGCGTTAAGGAAATGAGATTTCTTAACATAGTTGCCGTCTCCAACCTGGCATCTGTCGAGTTCCGCCTGAGCTTTGTCGATAATTCCCTTATAACCGATTGCAAGAACTTCTTCATATTTAACAGTTACATGTCCGACACCATTGTAGAAATAGTTTCCTGGTGTAAAAATATTGTGATCAATTGCTCTGATTGCTTCCGGTGCCATGTAGGAAGTTGCAAGTTCACTGGAGGTCTTGCCCTTCCAGTATTTATGTACCTCTCTCAACTCCTGCTTGGTTTCCTCGGCAATGTAAAATGGATCCGCGGTCCTTGTTGCAACCGTATCCAGTTCATCCTCCAGCCACTGATAGGAAAATTCCGGGAAAGTCTGGCAGCCTCGCGGTGCGATCGTACTGCTTCCGACAATCAGCTCATCATCACGAATAATGATCGGAATGTTACGAAGGATGTGTGCAAAAGCTTCCGCACGTCTGGTGATCGTAGGCTGTCCCTCTGTGGCCTTATAGGATTCCGTGATCAGCTTTGCTCTGGCAGATTCAATAACCGGCATGTGTGCATACAGTGCCGCAATCAGCTTCGGGATCCTGGATGACTTTGGAACATCTGTGGTATTAAACATCTCCACACTTCTCCTTTCTTATGGTGTTTCAAACGCCATATCTCATATGCAATCTGACGGCGCCAAAACGCCATGATTCATATAAAGCCATTATACCGTATCCCCACTTTTATGTCAACAAAATCCAACATTATTCTCTTGTTTTTTATGCGGTTTTTGTTGTGGTTTTTGTTGGTTTTGTGTTGGTTTTTAGTTGGAATCTAATTTTTCGGTTGACTTTTGACCGTTTGACTGCCATACTGAACTTATCAAGATTTTACAGCTGAATTTTAAGCCGGAGGTGGACTACAAAATGTATCTTTCTGATATACACACTCACTCGATTGCCAGTGGTCACGGTACGATCTGTACTGTTTCAGACATGGCAAAAGCAGCTTCCCGAAGGGGACTGAAATTACTTGGCATTACAGATCACGGACCGGCCACTCTTGCTGCCGGAACTGCTTCTTATTTCAGGAGTCTTTCTTATTCTCCCAAAAAGCGTTTCGGGATTGAATTGTTGTTTGGGATTGAATTGAATATTCTTGATGCGAACGGACATGTAGATCTGAACGATGAACTTCTCGAAAAACTGGACTATGCGATTGCAAGTATGCATGCACAGAATTATAAGAGTGGATCTGTGAAAGAAAATACAAGTGCATATCTGAATGCGATGAAGCATCCCTGTGTCAAGGTTCTTGGACATTGTGATAATCCGCAGTTTCCTGTCGACTATGAGACGCTTGCAGTTGCGGCGAAAGAATTTGGGGTGATTTTTGAAATTAACGAGGCTTCTCTTGCTCCTTATGGATACCGGGGCGATACCCGGGCAAATAACAGAGAGATTCTGAAGTATTGTACGAAGTACGAAATTCCGATCGTGCTGTCGAGTGACAGTCATGGAACGGGACATATCGGAGATTTTACTTATGCGGCAGAGTTTGTGCATGAGGAGATGTTTCCTGAAGAACTGATCTTAAACAATAATATTCCTCGGTTGAAGATGATACTGAGTGAGAGGTAGGAAGTATATAATATATATATAATAATGGAAATAAAATATAGTTATAGTAGTGAACTACTCGGCAACAAGTTACCAGAGCATCTGAAATCTGGCGGGATACCGCCTTTTTTCAGGGTGCGTCCATGACACCAATACTGCTTGCCTTTCGGCTATACAGCTACTTTTATTACTTCTGGATTTTTTAGTCCGGTTACGGACAGTTCCTTCTGTTTTCCGGATACGGAAAGATATTTCCGCAGGATATTAAACGCGCCTACTGCATCTGCATTAAATCTTACTCCGTCAGTTATATACATGCCCCGTTCTTTTCGGTTTGATGCTTCTGCATACCTTTTTGATACTTCCGGTGATAACGGGCTGCACTGACTGGTATAGCTTTCCTCTTGTTTTATCAATTGAATCCCATACAGTTTCAACTTATATTCCAGCATGATATATAATTTGTTATATGGCAGGCCGTGAAACTTCTGGTTGGTCTTGTGTCCCATATCTTTTTCTTTACGGATATTTCGGATGTCCCCCACAACCACACAGCGGATATCTTCTTTTCTGCAGTATTCTGCAATCCATCTGGTCACTTTGTGAAGATAATCCTTTACTGCATTCTGCTTTTTCCTGTAAAGTCTCTGGATATGTTTCGATGATTTTGGGTATTTTATTCCTCTTTCCGATTGCTGTGCATACCATACAGACTGCACTCTGGCGATTTCTTTATGAAAATATCTTTCCANTCTTTTCGGTTTGATGCTTCTGCATATCTTTTTGATGCTTCCGGTGATAACGGGCTGCACTGGCTGGTATAGCTTTCCTCTTGTTTTATCAATTGAATCCCATACAGTTTCAACTTATATTCCAGCATGATGTATAGTTTGTTATATGGCAGTCCGTGAAACTTCTGGTTGGTCTTGTGTCCCATATCTTTTTCTTTACGGATATTTCGGATGTTCCCCACAATCATACAGCGGATGTCTTCTTTTCTACAGTATTCTGCAATCCATCTGGTCACTTTGTGAAGGTAATCCTTTACTGCATTCTGCTTTTTCCTGTAAAGTCTCTGGATATGTTTCGATGATTTTGGATATTTTATTCCTCTTTCCGATTGCTGTGCATACCATACAGACTGCACTCTGGCGAT
>NZ_WWVR01000029.1:43437-43745 GCF_009883055.1 Blautia sp. BIOML-A1
TCCTTTACTGCATTCTGCTTTTTCCTGTAAAGTCTCTGGATATGTTTCGATGATTTTGGATATTTTATTCCTCTTTCAGACTGCTGTGCATACCATACAGACTGCACTCTGGCGATTTCTTTATGAAAATATCTTTCCAAAGAAAGATACTTTCTTCCCAGGATAAAAGCCCTGCCATTTCCAGAATCATAACAGGTCATCAGATTATGAAGTCCCAGATTAACAGATAAATAATGTCCATTCTGAGAAATCTGTTCCGGCTCTTCAATCTCACAGATAACAATAAGGTCACATTTTCCGTTTTCCGG
>NZ_WWVR01000002.1 GCF_009883055.1 Blautia sp. BIOML-A1
GTGAAGCCCCCCTCAAGATGAGATATCCCATCCGAAAGGAGTAAACCCCCTTGAAGACGACGAGGTTGATAGGGCAGGGGTGGAAGTACGGTAACGTATAGAGCTGACTGCTACTAATAGGGTGAGGGCTTGACCAACAAACTTGGTTATGATATAATTGCTTAGTCAACATGTATGTGGTTTTGAAGATACGATATATCTTCTAATAATCCTCCTTAGCTCAGTCGGTAGAGCATGCGGCTGTTAACCGCAGTGTCGTTGGTTCGAGTCCAACAGGGGGAGTTAGCTTTTCGGACCTAGAGCCGATAGCAATAGAATTGGCTCCATGGTCAAGCGGTTAAGACACCGCCCTTTCACGGCGGTAACAGGGGTTCAAATCCCCTTGGAGTCACTTTCCTTTAAGGAATAATTAAATATGGTGCCATAGCCAAGTGGTAAGGCAAAGGTCTGCAACACCTCTATCCCCGGTTCAAATCCGGGTGGCACCTCTACTAAAAACCAGAGTTTGATACTCTGGTTTTTTTATGTTGTTCATGTAGTTCAGAGAAAATTTTTTATATGCAAAAACAGTCTGTGAGGATGTGAGCAGATAATTGCATTACTTTTCCATAATATTTGCTGATCAAAAACCAAGTAAAATCAATTATGAAAAGTAATGTAAATTGTAATACAGGTCGAAGTGATTGAGACAAAACTTCCCCGGCAGACAGCAGGATCGCTGCACCGGGGGAAGTTCGTATATTATGAGAGATATAAGGTCAAAGATATAAAATTATCCCTGATATACAATTTTTCCGTTACAGATCGTGTAATGGATTTTTCCATAAAGTTCAACACCTTTAAACGGACTGTTGGATGATTTGGATGCAAAATCAGTGACGGTCCACGTTTCATCAGGATTGAAAATTACAAAATCTGCAGGCGCATGAACCTGAATACTGCCGCCCGGAAGTTTGTAGAGCTTTGCAGGATTGCAGGTCATTTTTTCAAGAAGCTCCATCAATGTGAGATATCCTTCTTTTACCAGAGAAGTAATTCCAAGTCCGAGGGAAGTCTCAAGTCCTGTGATGCCACTGGGTGCCTCTGTGAGAGGTTTGGCTTTTTCTTCAGCACTGTGCGGGGCATGGTCGGTGGCAATCAGATCGATCGTCCCGTCTTTGAGTCCCTGAATAATTTCCTGACGATCTTTTTCTGTACGGAGAGGAGGGTTCATTTTGGCAAGTGTGCCATGCTCAAGGAGCGCCTCCTCAGTCAGTGTAAAGTGATGTGGAGTGGCTTCAGCGTGAATATCAGCACCGAGTTTTCTGGCTGTGCGGACAAGCTCTACCGAGTTTCCGGAGCTGATATGCTGGATAACGACAGCGGCACCACTTCGAAGCGCAAGCATGCAGTCTCGGGCAACCATCACTTCTTCTGCAATTGCAGGAGAACCGGCAACACCAAGCTGTGTTGAGATCTCGCCGGCATTGATCCCGTTATTTGTGATGAATGCCTTATCTTCTTCATGAAGACTGATCGGTATATGAAGTTCAGCTGCTTTTTGCATGGCTTTGTAGCAGAAAGTGGCGTCAAGAAGAGGAATTCCGTCATCGGTAAATCCGCAGGCACCGGCTTTTACAAGGGCATCGAAATCAGTCATTTTTTCACCACTTAAGCCATAGGAGACAGACGCTGTCTGATAAATATGAATATTTTCATTCTGAGCACGCATAAGGATATCCTTGAGTGTATCTACGGAATCAACGGCAGGCTTGGTATTTGCCATGCAGATAACAGAAGTAAAACCTCCCTTTGCTGCAGCGAGAGAACCGGTATGGAGGTCTTCCTTATAAGTAAGACCAGGATCACGGAAATGTATATGTGTGTCAATAAGTCCCGGTGCAACAGTCAGACCGGAAAGATCAAGGATTTCTTCCTCATTTTTGGCTGAAAGATCCTTTCCAAGTTCAACAATCGTTCCGTTTTCAACACGAATGTCCATAAGCTCATTTGTGTTGCTGGCCGGGTCGATAAGATAACCGTTTTTTAGAAGCATAAATTTACCCTCCTGACAGGAATATTATTCAAATTGAACGCACCTGAGATTCAGTGCGTTCAACTGTTAGTAATATATTACCTTTAAAGATCAACACTTTCAATATGCTGTTCTTTGATATTGTGTTTTTTTGCGTATCCGGTAAGAATCAGAGTAAGGGCACCGTCGCCTGTTACATTGCAGGCTGTGCCGAAGCTGTCCTGAAGTGCAAAGATAGTGAGCATAAGAGCAGTTCCAGTTTCATTGAAACCAAGAACACCAGTAATGATACCGAGGGAGGCCATAACAGTACCTCCTGGGACACCAGGAGCTCCAAGTGCAAAGATTCCAAGAAGAAGACAGAACAGAACCATGGTTCCCGGAGTCGGAATGGATCCGTACAGAATCTTGGAAATTGTCATGCAGAAGAAAACTTCTGTCAGAACAGAACCGCAGAGATGGATATTGGCAAAGAGCGGAATTCCAAACTGAACCATATCTTTGCGAAGTGGTTTTGCCTTGTCTGCACTCTGGAGTGCGACGGCAAGAGTGGCAGCGGAGGACATGGTTCCGACTGCGGTAAGATATGCCGGTCCATAGTGCCGTACAACTTCCCACGGATTTTCGTGAGAGTAGGCACCGGCAAGCACATACAATAAGGTCATCCAGATAAAGTGACCGATCAGCACGATCACGATGACTTTGAGGAATACAGGAAGCTGTTTGGTAATGGAACCCTCATATGCCAGCCCACAGAAAGTCAGTCCGATAAAAAATGGAAGAATCGGAATGATGATCTTTGATACGATGGAAAGGACGATCTTCTGAAATTCATCAAGGAGTCCGGTGATTAGTTTTGCTTTGTTCCAGGTAGCTGCAAGACCGATCATAATGGAGAATACAAGTGCACTCATAACGGACATGATTTGCGGAATAGAAAGTTCAAATACGACCTCCGGAAGCTCTTTCAGACCATCTACATCTGTGACAATGGAGAGATGTGGAATAAGCGTATAACCGGCCGCAACAGAAAACAGAGCAGCACCTATGGAAGAGGCATAAGCGATTACCAGAGCAACCCCAAGCATACGGGAAGCACTGTTTCCAAGTTTTGTGATGGAAGGTGCAATAAAACCGATGATGATCAACGGCACGCAGAAGTTGATGAGCTGTCCGAGGACATATTTCAGAGTAACAACGATATTCAGGATTCCCATGGTGACAGAAGAAGAATCTGTAGCATTCAGTATGAGTCCGGCAATAATGCCAAGTATAACGCCTACCAGAAGTTTAAAAGGAAGGCTGGAAAAGAAACTGTTTTTTTTCATTGAATGAATCCCCCTGTAAAGTTATAAATTTCAACAGTCCTGATCGATATTTGCCTGATCGATCATGACATTGAGAATTTCTGTATCAGTGGCACGCATTCCCACGCGGCCGATATATCCCATACTTTTGATGGTCTCTTCGATATCATCCTTGATGATGCCCTCACCCGGCAGAAAACTTTTGTTTTGGATACTGAGCTGGAATGCCATCAGAGCTGCATCGACAGAAGTCGCGATTTTGGCTGCACAGGATGGCTTGGCTCCATCGCAGACGATTCCACCTATATTTCCAAGCGTATTGATGATCGTCAGAGAAACCTGCTGATAGGTACCGCCATACATATAGGTGATTCCTGCACCGGCGCCGCAGGCAGCACTGACTGCACCGCAGTAAGCGGAAAGGCTTCCTATATAATATTTCTGGTGGATGGCGATCAAATTGCTAACAATGAGAGAACGACAAAGCTTTTCGTGGGAAACTTCCCATTCATCTGCAAAAACAATGACAGGAAGGGAAACGGTCATTCCCTGGTTTCCGCTTCCGGAGTTGATCACAACCGGCATGGAGCAGCCGCCCATACGTGCGTCGCTTCCGGCAGCCGCCCGGGCACAGGCTCTCGTGGTAACACTTTTACCCCAGACGTGCATCAGAGTTTTGCCGATCTGTGCACCATAATTGTTGTCAAGTCCTTCCTGTGCGATTGCTGAGTTCAGTTTGATCTGGCGGTCGATCACAGGCTGTATATCCTCCATTCTGACCTGATCTGCAAAATCAAGGATATCTTTTACCGTGAGAAGAGATTTGTCGATGGCAGCAGCCTCGGTGGAACGGTAGGGGTTATCCAGAATTATTTCTCCGTCTTTTGTGATCTTTGTGATGTTTGTGTGCTGATGTTCAATCGTAACAGAAGCGGAGTGTTCGCCGCTGGTAACGATGGCTGTGATAAAAAGATTATCAACATTTTCAACCAGAGAACAGGAACAGATTTTCTGAGAAATGAGTTCACGTGTTCTGGAAATATCCTCGGGAGAGACTTCGCTGAGTACCTCAAGGGCACGGTCAGCATTTCCACCGACAATGCCAAGAACGGCTGCAACATCAATTCCCTTAAGACCTCCGGAGTTGGGAACGGTGACACCCTTGACATTCTTGATGATGTTGCCGCTCAGATGCATTTCAACCTGTTCCGGAAATTCTCCGAGAACCTGTCGGGCCTTCGCCGCTGCATAGGCAATGGCGATTGGTTCTGTACATCCAAGAGCCGGAACCAGTTCATGTTTCAGGATGTTCAGATAGTTTGCATATAATGTAGAGTCCATATTTTTCTCCTTTCCATTAGTTACGCAAATGCGTTTGTGCAGATAGTATAAGCTATTTCGCAAAAAAATACAACAATTCATGCATAATTACAACAATAAGTGACAGCTGCAAATAAATTTATAAAATCAACAAAAAATAAAATTTGTAAAATCGACAAAAAACACTTTACAATAAAAAAAACATATGCTAGAATATTTAGCTGTGTGATATATTTTCATATCCTTGCTCTCTGTAAACAGGCAGAGGGCCTTAAAGACCATAAGGAGGTAAGAAAGCATGAACAAGTACGAATTAGCATTAGTTGTGAGCGCTAAAGTTGAAGACGAAGTTCGCGATGCAGTAGTAGAGAAAGCAAAATCTTATATCGCTCGTTACAACGGAAACGTCACAGAAGTAGAAGAATGGGGTAAGAAGAAATTAGCTTACGAAATTCAGAAAATGCATGAAGGCTTCTACTATTTCATTCAGTTTGAAGCAGACGCACAGTGTCCGGCAGAAGTAGAAAGACATGTACGCATCATGGACAACGTATTAAGATACTTAGTCGTTCGTAAAGACGCATAATCTTTTTACAGATGGATTTTAGAAAGCACCATTAAGAAGCCCGTTCACTCACTAAGAAGAAAGAGGTATTATAATGAACAAAGTAATTTTAATGGGACGCTTAACAAGGGATCCTGAGGTAAGATATTCCGCAGGAGAAAACGCACTGGCAATTGCAAGATACACATTGGCAGTAGACAGAAGATTCCGTCGTGACGGAGAAGCAACCGCTGATTTTATCAGCTGTGTGGTATTCGGACGTGGTGCGGAATTTGCAGAGAAGTACTTCCACCAGGGAATCAGAATCGTAGTAAGCGGTCGTATTCAGACCGGAAGCTACACAAACAGAGAAGGTCAGAAGGTTTACACAACAGAAGTTGTTGTTGAGGAACAGGAATTTGCCGAGAGCAAAGCTTCCAGTGACAGCTATGCTGCATCACATCCACAGCAGAGTGCACCGTCTGCACCATCAATGCCGAATCCAGTTTCAGCATCTGCTGACGGATTTATGAATATCCCTGACGGAATCGACGAAGAACTTCCATTTAACTAGAACTGAAGGAAAATATAAGGAGGAAACCATCATGGCTTACAATAGAGGCGAAAGACCGGACTCTCCTATGAAAAGAAGAGGCGGACGCAGAAGAAAAAAAGTTTGTGTATTCTGCGGTAAAGAAAATAATGAAATCGATTACAAGGATGTAGCAAAACTCAGAAAATACGTTTCTGAGAGAGGTAAAATCCTTCCGAGAAGAATCACAGGAAACTGTGCAAAACATCAGAGAGCTCTGACTGTTGCTGTTAAGAGAGCACGTCATCTTTCCCTGATGCCATACGTTCAGGACTAATTATTAGTTGAACATCAGGCTGTCATGAATCTGTCGGATAAGCATTTGGGTGCGGACCGCGGAGGAATGGCAGCTTTTTTGGCTTTATTAGAAAAGAATATGTTCACCTGATTATTTTCATAAAATATGATTATTGACATTCATATGGTAATATGCCTGAAAATCTGCTATAATAGCAGATAGCATCTTAAACGCAAATTATAAAAGAATGGTAAAGAATGTTATGAGTGGAAAATTAAAATTAAAAGGTCATCTGAAGCATCTTGCCCGTTGGCCGCTGTATTTATCTGTTCTGCTGATAGCATTGAACTTTCTGGTTTATGTGATCAACATAAAAGCCGGAGTGGTCGTCACCATGGGAATTGTTCTGTACCTGGGTACAGCAATTGGCTTGCTTTTTTATCATCGGCCACTGATGTTCAATGATCTTATTGCCTTTGCCAGTCAGTATGAATTTCTGGAAAAAAGGGTTCTGGAGGAGCTTGCTCTTCCATATGCAGTGATGGATATGCAGGGTAGAATGATCTGGTCAAACAAAGTATTTGCAGAGATTACCGGAAGGGATCAGTTTTACCGCAAAAACGTCAGTACGATCTTTCCGGATATTACGGCAGATAAGCTTCCGGTCGGATCCGAAAAGGAAATCACAGAGATCAGTACGCAGTTTGGAGAACGAATCTACCGCGTGTCCATGCAGAAGGTTTTTCTGGGAGAATCGGTTGCACCTTCGAAGCTTCTGATGGAGATATCAGACGACAGCAGCCTGATTGCAATGTATCTTTATGATGAAACGGAACTCAGGAATTACATCCAGGCAAATGAGGATAATAAACTGGTAGTCGCACTGGCGTACCTGGACAACTATGAAGAAGCATTGGAGAGTGTAGAGGATGTACGGCGTTCTCTTCTGATCGCACTGATCGACAGAAAAATCACGAAATATTTTTCCAATTATGACGGATTGGTCCGTAAGCTGGAAAAGGATAAATATTTCCTTATCATGAGACAGAGTTCTCTTGAGGCTCTGAAGGAACAGAAATTTCATATCCTCGAAGAAGTCAAAACCGTAAATATCGGTAATGAGATGAATGTTACTTTAAGTATCGGTGTGGGGCTTAATGCTGCTACCTATCTGCAGGATTATGAATATTCCAGAATCGCGATCGAGATGGCACTTGGACGCGGTGGTGATCAGGTAGTGATCAAGAATGGTGATAATATCACTTATTATGGCGGTAAGGCACAGCAGATGGAGAAGACTACCCGTGTTAAGGCCCGTGTCAAAGCACAGGCACTCAAGGAATTTATGAGTACCAAGGAACGTGTTGTGGTCATGGGACACAAGATTACGGATGTTGATGCACTTGGAGCGGCAATCGGTATTTATCGGGCAGGCAAGACGCTTGGCAAACCGGTTCATATCGTGGTCAATGATCCATCCACGTCTATCCGGCCTTTAATGGCAGGGTATATGAATAATCCGGATTATGAGCCATCTATGTTTATTGACAGAAATCAGGCAATGGATCTTGTGGATGACAACACGGTAGTTGTTGTCGTGGATACAAACAAGCCAAGCTATACAGAGTGCGAGGAGCTTCTGTATATGACAAAGACGATAGTAGTTCTGGATCATCATCGCAGAGGAAACGAAGTGATCCAGAATGCAGTGTTGTCTTATGTAGAACCGTATGCTTCCTCTACATGTGAGATGGTAGCAGAGATCCTTCAGTACTTCTCAGATGATCTGCGGCTCAGAAATATCGAGGCAGACTGTATTTACGCAGGAATCATGATCGATACGAATAACTTTATTACAAGAGCCGGAGTGCGTACCTTTGAAGCAGCTGCATTCCTGAGACGATCAGGGGCAGATATGACCAGAGTACGCAAGATGCTTCGTGATAATATCGATTCTTACAAGGCCAGAGCAGAAGCCGTACGTACAGCTGAAATCTACAGAGGATGTTTTGCAATTGCCAAATGTCCGAGTAAGGGGCTGGAAAGTCCTACAGTTGTCGGAGCACAGGCCGCAAATGAACTTTTGAATATCGCAGGAGTAAAGGCGTCCTTTGTACTGACCACTTATAACAAAGAGGTTTATGTCAGTGCCAGAGCAATCGATGAGGTTAATGTACAGGTCATGATGGAAAAACTTGGCGGAGGCGGTCATATCAACATTGCCGGAGCCCAGGTGAAACGACCGATTGATGAAGTAGAAGATATGTTAAAAGAAATTATTGATGAGTTATATCAGGAAGAAGAGGTTAAGCAATGAAAGTAATTTTATTAGAAGATGTCAAAGCTCTTGGAAAAAAAGGTCAAATCGTAAATGTCAGTGACGGATATGCAAGAAACATGATCATTCCGAAAAAACTTGGTCTGGAAGCAACACCAAAGAATCTGAATGATCTGAAGCTTCAGAAAGCAAACGCTGAAAAGGTCGCACAGGAGAATCTGGAAGCAGCCCAGGCATTTGCCAAGGATCTTGAAACGAAAGAAATTATCCTCACTCTTAAAGTCGGAGAGGGCGGAAGAACCTTTGGTTCCGTATCCACAAAGGAAATTTCCGAGGCTGCCAAGGCACAGCTTGGTCTGGAAATTGATAAGAAAAAGCTTCAGCTTCCAAGCCCGATCAGAAATTTAGGTGTTACACAGGTTCCGGTCAAACTTCATCCAAAGGTAACTGGAAGTCTGAAAGTATGGATCAAAGAGGCTTAAGCACCGGGGGAAATTAAATGGAAGAAGCACTGATAAAGCGTATACTGCCTCATAGCATTGAGGCAGAGCAGTCGGTGATCGGATCCATGCTTCTCGATCGTGATGCGATTCTGATAGCGTCAGAGATTCTTACAAGTGATGATTTTTATCAGAATCAGTATGGAATTATCTTTGATGCGATGGTGGAACTTTGTAATGAAGGGAAACCGGTTGATACGATCACACTCCAGAACCGTCTGAAAGAAAAAGATGTTCCTCCGGATATCAGCAGTATGGAGTATGTCAGGGAACTGCTTGAAGCAGTTCCGACTTCTGCAAATGTTAAATACTATGCTAATATTGTAAGCGATAAAGCACAGCTCCGTAAACTGATCCGGGCGACCGAGGAAGTAGAGAATGCCTGCTACCTTGAAAAGGACAGCACAGAGACGATCATGGAGGAGGCAGAAAAGAAATTATTCAACATTCTGCAGAGGACTGTGGGTGGTGATTATGTTCCGATTCAGCAGGTTGTCCTGAATGCGATCAACAACATTGAGAAAGCCTCCAAGCTTAAGGGAAGTGTTACCGGAATTCCTACAGGTTTTATAGATCTGGATTACAAGACCTCCGGTATGCATCCGTCGGATCTGGTATTGATCGCAGCCCGTCCGTCCATGGGAAAGACGGCGTTTGTATTAAATATTGCACAGTATATGGCTTTTCGCAAAGATGTCACGGTTGCAATATTCAGCCTCGAAATGTCAAAGGAGCAGCTTGTCAATCGTCTTCTCGCGATGGAATCTCATGTGGATTCCCAGAATATGCGTACCGGTAATCTTAAAGACGAGGACTGGACCAAGCTGGTAGAGGGGGCGGATATCATTGGACGTTCCAACCTGATCATTGATGACACACCAGGTATCAGTATTGCGGAGATGCGATCCAAATGCAGGAAATATAAGCTGGAACACAATCTCGGGATTATTATGATCGACTATCTGCAGCTGATGAGCGGAAGCGGTAAGAGTGATTCCAGGCAGCAGGAGATTTCAGATATCTCCCGTTCATTGAAAGCTTTGGCCAGAGAACTGAATGTACCGGTCATTGCACTGTCGCAGCTGAGCCGGGCAGTTGAGCAGCGTCCGGATCACAGGCCGATGCTTTCGGATCTTCGAGAGTCCGGAGCTATTGAACAGGATGCCGATGTGGTAATGTTTTTGTACAGGGATGATTACTATCATAAAGACACAGAAAAGAAAGATATTGCAGAGGTCATTATCGCCAAGCAGAGAAATGGCCCGATTGGAACCATTGAACTGGTATGGCTGCCACGTTATACACAGTTTGTTAATATGAAAAAATAATATCGGTTTATTGCAGATTTGCAGACATTAAGATGAAAATGTTCGATTTTCATTCTGATGTCTGCTTTTTTGCTGTTTCACGATAGATTATGTCAAACTGTTTTCGTTGAATTAAAAGGGAAATACGATTATAATTATAGATAACGAATTTCATAGGAGGTGTGACATGGAGACAAGATATACTGTTCAACAGACAGTAGAGATGACTGGGATAAAGTCATATGTTCTTCGATACTGGGAGGAAGAGCTGGAACTGCAGATCCACAGAAATGAGCTTGGTCATCGTTATTACACCAGATATGATATTCAGCTTTTTATGAATATAAAAGAACTTAAGAAGCGGGGACTAAGACTTCACGCAATTCGTGAACTGATTCCAAAATTGGCGGGAACAGGACAGGAATATACGGAAAGTCGGATAAAGTCCTTGGAAGAAGATAATGTGAACTTTGATATACCATATGAGAGCGATGAGGTCATGATAGAAGATAGTGCTGAAGAAAAGGACAGCACAAATGATGAAAAGATCCTGGAGTTTCAGACAATACTGGAACGGCTGATCACACAGGAGCTTAAGGTACAGAATGAGAGTGAAGACGAAGAAAGGTGTCGTTCACTGGATTTTGCAATTCGAAGACAGCAGATGGCAAGAAAAGAAGCTGCGGCAGCAGTTGAAAAGAAACCAAAAAAGAAACTGTAGCATTGCTACAGTTTCTTTTCGATTTGTCTTAAATGAAATTATTCAGCTGGGTGAATAGCTTCTGTAGGACATGCATCTGCACATGTTCCGCAGTCAAGACATGCATCAGCATCGATTTCGAAATGCTCTGCACCTTCAGAAATAGCCTCTGCTGGGCACTCTGCTGCACATGTTCCGCAGCTTACACAATCGTCAGAAATTACGTATGCCATAATTGATATCCTCCTTTATATCTTTTGTACCTTTTCAGGTATCCATACAGCTATTCTAATATATATCAGAGAAGAATACAAGTATTAATTTATAAACAAATTTTTATAAATTGTGCACAATTTTTCAATAGCAGACGTTGCGTACAGGATGTTTTTATATTATAATGGGGATTATCACTGGGAGTAAAGATCTACTCTTTATCCCTGAGAAAAGGAGGAAAATACAATGGCAAAGGTTACAAAAGATATGCTGATCGGCCAGTTAATCACTTTAGATCCGAATATTGCACCGATTCTTATGAGAGCAGGAATGCATTGTCTTGGATGCCCGTCTTCCCAGATGGAATCCTTAGAAGAAGCAGCCATGGTTCACGGAATGGATGTAGATGTTCTGGTTCAGCAGATCAACGACTTTCTGGAGAATAACTAATTAATAAAAGACTGGCAGAGATGCCAGTCTTTTTAAGTGTAACTGTTACATTGATCGTTGAGTAAGAAATAAACAGTCAACATATAAGTCATGATTAAAGCTGTATTAATTGTTGCAGAGCATTTACGGAAATTACCTCTCCATGCTCGATTAAATGAGCCTCCCTGGCAGGTGTACAGGAACTTCCTTTACCATATTCAGAAAGAATATTGCAGACTTTATTGAACTCCTGCGGAGAGCAGGAAGACTGGTGAATGATAAGCTGATAGCTTCCGTTAGCAGAAGCCTTGTATAAGGTATTTCTGCCGGTGAAAAAACCATTCAGTCCATGTGAAGCTGCAATTACATCGTCCAGGTGAGTAAATGTATACTGACGAATCAGATTTACCGCTGGTTTTTCAGAAGAATCGGAAGCTGCCTCATCTGATTCCTTAGAGCCTTCGGTATTGGAAGACTTATTCTTGAGTCTGGATTCGCAAATCTTCTGGAAAATATCAATGATATTGTCTGCTCCATCAAGCTGGAGCGGTTCTGTCTGGGCAGAGTCCTTGTATGGGGAAAATCTGGAAAAACGGGTATCCAGTTCTTCCGGATCTTCTACTTTAGTGATGATGAGGATGATACTGTCAAGATTTACAGGGATTGCCTCGATCATCAGTGGAATATTGTCTGCTTCAAAACCAAATTCTATCTGCGCCTGCTGCATCATATCGCGGAAAAGTTTCTTGGCTTTCTCGGATCCGTAAGCCAGTTCCCGCAAATTAACCTGATGCATTTCCAAATCTTCTCGTGTTAAGGTACAACGAATCTGATTTTCGTTGATTTTTTCTAATTTCATGTCATCACATCCTATTCTTTGGATCCTGATATGAATTTACATCGTAACTGTTCAGTAGCCTCACAGTTACTTTATATCAAAATCAGGATATAGTCCATGACTTATATAACGTATTATATACCACAAGTATAGAAAATGTAAAGAAATTAGATTTACCTATTTCTAAAATATTTGGAAATAGAATAGAAATTTTTTTATAAATCGGGAAAAATCCTTGCAACTGTAAAAGAAATCTGTATAATGAATCTTAAGAAGAGATAGGTGTTCTGTGATTGAATGACAAAAGACGCAAATTAAACTAACTTACATAATAACAACACATTTCGTAACTGTTCAGCAGTTTCACAGTCAGGATACTACCTTCTGAATAGTTACCACAATTCTCATTTCTACAGACAAGTCATTGCCATCATTTACATGTCATGCAGCGTTCCGGCTGTGGCAGATGCAATTTCCATGAGATTAAATTCAATTACAGGAAGAATATTTTTTCTTAAACTGTCAGGTGTTTTCTAAAATCTTATTTTGAGAGAAAGGAGGAAAGATCTGAGAAAATATGTCACATGAGAAGTGCAGCAAGAAAGCCATAAAACCTCTGAAAAAAGAACTGAAGGTCTATCAGAAGAATGGAATCCAGCTCTTTATGGATGGAAAGCCCAGTACCCCAAAAGATATTGCGAAAGCCTGTTTGATCGCAGAGGGCGGAGGTTATATGAGAGACTACACAGAAGATGAAACAGGCAGAATTGCAAGAGTTGATTTTGATCTGATCAGAGAAGCACCCCCAAAGCATATACAAGTCAAACGCAGGTAAGATCTGACGAGTGACGAAGGGGAAGATTTTGCCGTTTAAGATACATAAGAGGAAGGGATTTTTCAGGAAAACAAAGGTTTCCTCCTTATACCTGACCGGTCTGGAAAATCCCTGATATGAAAAAAATATTAAAAAAATTAAAATTTCCAAATAAATAATACATCTATGACAAAACATGATATAATTTATAAATGAAGTGTAACTGTCTGGCATTCTCACAGTTACGAATCAGAGGCTATCCCGGATCATTTTGCGGAGTATTGCCTGCTGAATAAAATATGCTCTGAACCGAAAGGGAGGAACAAATGAGAAAATCAAGTACAACACAGAGGAGAAAGCAGCTTGTTTCAATTATGGTCGTCGGTATTCTGATTCTTGTGCTTGCAGTGGCAGGAATAGGGATTCATATTATCAGTAAATATATTCCATCTAAGGAACAGATGAATCTGACAGAATATTATGGTCAGCCGGCAGAAGGAGAGATGGTACTTGTCCTTGGTACAGATATTATGGAGGAGAGAGCTCTGAAATCCGGAGATCAGATTTATCTTCCGCAGGATATCGTAAGTACCTATCTGAATCAGAGATACTACTGGGACAGTGGAAATCAGCAGATTTTATATGCGACACCGTCGTCACTTGAGAAGTTTCCTGCATCAGAAGCAGGAGATGGAGAGGTCTGGGTGCGGGATGGAAAGGTTTATCTGAGTCTTTCACTTGTACAGAAATATACAGATCTGGATTTTTATGAGTATCAGGAACCGGCAAGAGTTGTGATTAGGCATGAATTTACAGGAGTAAATGTAGCAACTGTTAAGAAAGACACGAGTATTCGCTATCGTGGAGGCATCAAGTCACCGGTTCTCACAGAAGTCAAGAAAGGTGATACATTGATTTATATGCAGGCTCTTGAAGACTGGGTACAGGTTTCAACCATGGATGGATACATTGGATATGTACAGAAAAAAGTTCTGTCAGATATGGAAACCACAGATTTTGAGAGAGATTTTGAGAAAGAAGATTATACTTACCTTATAATGGAGGATAAGGTAAATATGATCTGGCATCAGATTACCAACACAGATGCCAATGCTTATCTTGGCGATATGACAGCAAACGTCAGTGGCTTAAACGTGATTTCTCCGACATGGTTTTATATTCAGGATACAGCAGGAAATCTTGGAGATTTGTCTTCGGCTGATTATGTGGCGCAGGCACATCAGAAGGGACTTAAGGTATGGGGGCTGGTTGATAACTTTACAGCAGAGATCAGTACCACGGAAACTCTGTCTCAGCTTTCATCCCGACAGAATATCATTCAGTATCTGATACAGAGGGCAGCAGAGATAGGAATGGATGGTATTAATGTGGATTTCGAAACACTCAGTGAAGATGCGGGACCGCATTTTCTGGAATTTTTGAGAGAACTTTCTATTGAATGCCATAAGAATAATCTGGTACTTTCTGTGGATAACCCGGTTCCGGAAGATTTTACAAGTCATTATGACAGACGAGAGCAGGGGCTGGTTGTGGATTACGTAGTGATCATGGGATATGATGAACATTATGTGGGATCTGAGGCCGGCTCTGTAGCATCGCTTCCGTGGGTAGAACAGGGAGTGGAGGATACACTGAAGGAAGTTCCGGCACAGCGAACAGTTCTTGCCGTTCCGTTTTATACCAGATTGTGGAAGACAACCGGTGGAGCTGTGACAAGTGAAGCAATTGGAATGAGTGAAACGCAGAGAATACTTACAGAGAATCAGGTTGAACCTGTATGGGATGGAAGCGTGGGGCAGAATTATGCAGAATTTGAGAAAGACAATACAACATATCAGATCTGGATTGAGGATGCCCAGTCGCTTGCAGAAAAGGTAAAACTGATTCCGAAATATGATCTTGCAGGAGTTGCCCAGTGGAGACTTGGATTCGAGAGCAGTGATATCTGGAGTACGATCAGCGAAAATCTTAAAATATCATAACTGAAATAAAAAACACACTCTGCAATCGCTGCAGAGTGTGTTTTTGGTTGGAATTTATTAAAATTTATAAAAAGTCCTGTAAATGGAAGGAGGCCGGTACTTTCGTACCGGCGCGTATGAAAAAGAAAAATATTTTATAGAAAGCATTTCGCTCTCTATGGTTAATACTATACCCGAAAAATGTGAAAAAACTGTGATGAGGTTTTGAAGAAAATGTGAAGAAATCATAAAAAAATAACAAAATAAAGAAAAACGCCCCTGATCAATTATAAATCAGGGGAGAAATTATCAGAAACGTTTCCAAGTATCCTTGAAGAAGAGAAGCAGAAGAGGGAAAATTTCCAGTCGTCCTGCTAACATATCAAAGATCAGAACAC
Organism: Blautia sp. BIOML-A1; assembly: GCF_009883055.1. Taxonomy (GTDB): domain Bacteria; phylum Bacillota; class Clostridia; order Lachnospirales; family Lachnospiraceae; genus Blautia_A. The sequence goes on from NZ_WWVR01000002.1 coordinate 15,475, forward strand.
TCTTGGACAGATAGGAAAAAGAACTGAAATTTCCCATCGGACCAGCGATTTCAAATCCTGGACCAATGTTGTTAAGTGTAGCAGCAACAGCGGTGAAGTTCGTGATCAGGTCAAAATTGTCAATTGCGATCAACAGGACAGAAGCTGCAAAAATCAGAAGATATACGCTGATGTAAATATTGGTGGATCTCAAAATTTCATGAGAAATAATCTTGCTATCCATCTTGATCTTCTTGACTGCATTCGGGTGAAGGTAAAGCTGAAATTCTTTCTTTGCAGCCTTGCACAGGATCAGAATACGGGAAACCTTGATTCCGCCTCCGGTACTTCCGGCACAGGCACCTACAAACATCAAAAGCACCAGTACTGTCTTGGATAAGGCAGGCCACTGGTTAAAGTCTGTACTCGAAAATCCTGTTGTGGTAATGATGGAACCAACCTGAAATGCTACCTGCTGGAATGCGACCAGGACATTTCGGAAGAGGTGTGCCGTATTGAAGGTAATAATTAAAATGGAAGCGATAATGATTCCGAAATAATAGCGAACTTCTTCATATTTAAAAGCCTGACGAAATTTCTTAGTCAGAATCAGGTAGTAAACAGAGAAGTTTACCCCGAATAAAATCATAAAGATGGTAGTAACGACCTGACAGTAAGTGCTGTAGCTTCCAATACTGTCATTGACAATACCAAATCCACCGGTTCCGGCAGTACCAAAGGTGATACACAGAGTATCAAAAAGAGGAACTTTTCCAATCAACAGCAGGACTATCTGAGCAAGTGTCATACCAAAATAAATAGTATAAAGAATTTTGGCAGTGGACTGTACCTTTGGAACCAGTTTGCTGACGGAAGGTCCCGGGCTTTCTGCTTTCATAAGATTCATGTGATATCCACCGGTGAGCGGGAGCAGGGAAAGCAGAAATACAAGAACTCCCATTCCTCCGATCCAGTGTGTGAAGCTTCGCCAGATCAGAACACAGTGCGGAAGAACCTCGACATCTGTAAGAATGCTGGAACCGGTAGTTGTGAATCCGGAAACTGTCTCAAAAAGTGCATCGACAGGATGTGGGATATATCCACTGACCACAAAAGGAAGCGCACCAAAAACACATAAGGCAACCCAGCTCAGAGCAACTGCAACGCAGCCGTCTTTGGTGTAAAATACTTTGTTTTTGGGTTTCTTCAGCGTGAGAGGAATTCCGATGACAAGGCAGACTGCCATGGCGATCAAAAAAGAACTGAATTCCCGTTCATGATAAATCAGTGCTGTAAAAAAGGGCAGTAACATAAAGGCTGCCTGAAAATTACATACCCAGCCTACGATATAGGCAATAATGCGAAAATTCATAGCTCTACCTCATTTATGCAAGAATGTCGCGGATGTCGCGAAGCCCTTTGTTGGTGGTTACGATGACAACATTATCCCCGACCTGGATGGTGTCCTGACCTCGAGGAATGCGTACAGTACCCTTGCGGGCAAGGCAGCAGACCAGAAGGTTGCTTTTGAGATTTAATTCGGCAAGTGGAATACCAACAACAGGGGAATTATCCCTGATATTAAATTCCAGAGCTTCTGCCTGATTGTCCAGGATATGATACAGAGTTTCTACGTTACTTCCAATGGTATTCTGCATGGCACGAACATAGCGGAGAATGGAATCGGAGGTAATATATTTAGGGTAGATCACACTTCCCAGATCCAGATCGTCAATGACATCCTTGTATGGGAGGCGATTAACTTTTGCTACAAGTTTTGCTTCTGTAAGTTTCTTGGCGGAAAGTGACAGGAAAATATTCTCCTCGTCCATATTGGTAAGTGTTACGAAAGATTCTGCAGTTGCAAGACCTTCCTCTAAAAGAAGAGAACGATCAGTTCCATCACCGCAGATAATCATAGCTTCCGGGAGCATATCACTCAGTTCTTCGCAGCGATTCTTATCCTTTTCGATGATCTTGACATTGATCCTGAGATCGGACAGAGTTTTGGCGAGATAATAAGAAATGGTACCACCGCCAATGATCAGAGTATTTCTGACCTGATGTGTCTTCAGTCCTATTTTCTTAAAGAAAAGGGCAGTATTCTTAGGAGCTGCAATGATAGAAACAAAATCTCCATTGTGTACCAGATGATCTCCGCCAGGGATTGCCACAGTATCCTTGCTCTCAATTGCTGCGAAAAGAATATCACAGCGATATTTGTCTGTGATCTGAGAAACAGACATACCATCCAGACCGAATTCTGGCAGAACTTTAAATTTAAGAAGCTCTACACGGCCTTTGGAAAACGGATCAATCTTGATTGCAGCTGGAAAACGCAACAGTCGGGAAATTTCCTGTGCAGCAGCCAGTTCAGGGTTCATGATCATGGAAAGACCGAGTCTTTCTTTGATAAAACCGATTTCCTTGCTGTAAATAGGATTTCTTACGCGGGCGATTGTCTGGCAGTGCCCGGTTTTCTGTGCGATAAGGCAGCAGAGAAGATTTAATTCATCAGAAGCAGTTACAGCGATCAGAATATCAGCGGTTGGCACACCGGCCTCCATCAGGGTATTGATACTTGCACCATTTCCAACAATTCCCATAGCATCGATATCTTCGGTGAGAGAGTTGATAATATCGGCATTCATATCGATCAGAGTTAGGTCAGTTTCTTCTTGCTGAAGCTGTTCTGCGAGAGTGCGTCCAACTTTGCCGCACCCGACAATTATGATATGCATGATTTCCTCCAGTAATAAAAAATAATTATTATAAATCATTTTATTATACCACTCTGTATGAGGTTTTTAAATAGAGAAAATATAAATTTCATGGTATACTGAAAGCTACAGGATGAAAAGAAAAAAATGCTATATTACCAAAATGAGAGGAAGTGATCTATCATGGATACATTAAGTGAAACAGCAGACAAAGTGGATCAGGGGCTGCAGAATATGGGGCTGGATGGAACGTCTGTAAAGCAGAGCCTCAAGGATATCCTGAATTTCAAAGAATATCTGACAGAACAGCTTCCGGCGCTCACTGGATTTTGTATTAAAGTGGTTCTGTCCATTATCGTTTTTTTTGTGGGACGTAGGATCATCAGCTGGATCGTGAACATTATGAGGAAATCTCTGGAGAGGGCCAATATAGATGCAGGTGTTGTTCAGTTTATTTCATCAGCAGGCAAGGCGATTTTGTATATGCTGCTGATCTTTAATATAGCGATCAGTCTGGGTGTGAAAGAATCTTCTGTGGCTGCACTTCTTGGAACTGCCGGTGTGACGGTAGGTCTGGCATTACAGGGGGGACTTGCGAATCTGGCAGGCGGGGTTCTGCTTTTGATATTTAAACCTTTTGTGGTTGGAGATTATATCATTCAGGATCAGACAAATGGCTGCGAGGGAACGGTTGCCAAGATTGAAATCTGTTATACGACTCTTTTGAGTATAGACAACAAAAAGATCGTAGTGCCAAATGGAACATTGTCAAACAGCACGATCATCAATGTGACAGCAAAAGAAAACCGTAAACTGGAGATAAAAGTAGGAATTTCCTATGATGCAGATATCCGTAAAGCAAAAAAAGTGATCGAGGATATTCTGAAAGCGGATCCGGATACCAGGAGCGACAATTCAGAGATGGTGGTTTTTGTGGATTCGCTGGCGGACAGTGCAGTGATCATAGGGCTCAGGGTATGGGTTCCGACGGATGCATACTGGAAAACTAAGTGGAGACTGAATCAGAGGATCAAGGAAGAATTTGACGCAAATGGAATTACGATTCCATATAATCAGATGGAAGTTTATCTACATCCAAGAAAATAATCAGAAGGAAGATATGATTTTGAAAAAGTAAACCTAAAAATAATAATAAGTTGACAATTTGAACCTGCCTGTGCTAAAGTCTTAAGAGAGATCAGAGAATAGCAGATCTGTTATTATGAGGAGGAAAAGATGAGTACGGTAGCAGTTCAAAGAAGTAAAACATATGATATTGTTTATATTGCAGTGTTTGCAGTGATCATGGCAATCTGTTCCTGGATTTCCATTCCGGCAGCGGTTCCGTTTACCCTGCAGACATTCGGCGTTTTTATTGCAGTAGGTGTGCTGGGAGGAAAGAGAGGAAGCTTATCGGTTCTGGTATTTATTCTGCTTGGAGCGATCGGAATTCCTGTGTTTGCTAACTTTTCAGGAGGTATCGGAGTCCTGGCAGGACCTACCGGTGGATACATTATTGGATTTTTATTTTCCGCTCTGCTCATGTGGGCAATGGAGAAACTTCCGGGAAAAAAATCAGTCATGCAGATTGTTTCCATGATCGCAGGTCTGATTGTGTGTTATGCATTTGGAACAGTATGGTTTGTGATCGTTTACGGCAGAATGAATGGACCTATTGGATTTACAGCAGCACTTGCCTCCTGCGTAGTTCCGTTTATCATTCCAGATATCATTAAGATCGCACTTGCGTATGTTCTTTCCAGAAAACTCAGAAAATATGTGTTTTAATAGTTAATAAGAATAAAAAGGGGACTGTCAAATGACAGCCCCTTCGTTTTTTATGAAGTATGTTCTGCGAATATGAATACGATGAGGGCACCAAAAAAGGCAGAGATAGTGGCAAAGATGAGCATGGAATTTACTCCGGCAAAATCAATCAGTACCCCGCCAAGGAAGGAACCGATCACACAGCCAAGAGTATAGGTCATGGTAAAATATGCCTGTCCCTTGATGGCATCTTCGGGTTCCATGACTGCATTTACATAGTAGACAGAGGCGGCAGTCATAAGTCCCCACCCAAGCATCTGAAGAATCTGTACTCCATAATAGACGGAGATCCCAGGTGCCAGAAGCGTTCCAAGAGATTTCAGTACGAAGAAAATACCGGCAATACGAATCAGAATATCACAGCGGATTTTTTTGATAATATAGCCAAAAAGGAACAAGGTAGGAAGCTCACACATAGCCGCAATTGCAGATGCAGTTCCCATTTCAGAACTTCCGCCACCTTTGCCTTGTGCAATCTGAAAGTTAAAATTATTCAGAAGTACGTGGCTGAGATAAATAAAAATGCATCCGATAAGTACCAGAGAGAAGCGCTTATATTTTCGGAAAAACAGAAGCGGATTTGCCAGACTATTTCCGGAAGCTTTTGAGCCGGAAGTTCCCTGTGTTTTGACAAAAGGAAAAAGGATGAGACATCCGAGGGTAAAAAATGTGAGAATGATCACAGAGGCAGGGATGGAATCGGCACCTGCTTTTACTGTAATAATTCCAAGAACATAACAGATGATCGCATACGCAACAGAGCCCATTCCGCGTGCAAGTCCAAAGTTAAGCTGCTGTCCCTGATTGATGCTTTCCATACCCAGGGCATTGATAAATGGAGTTAATAACTGAAGAAGTGCGATACTGATGCCATAGAGAAGTCCGGTCAGAATCAAGGTTCTGGAAAAAAACAGTCCGACTCCGAGAAGCAGTTGGATCATATAAAAAATCTGGATAAGTTTTTTGAGAGAAGGGCTGTCCGGACGGTCAGCATAGCTGGCGAGTACAGGCTGAAGAAGTGCAGAAATGATACCGGCAGCGGCAGCAATGATGCCGATCTGAGTATTGGAAAAGCCTCCATCCAGCAGAAAAAAGCCGGAAAAACTCATGATCGCGGCAAAATACATCCAGTACAGTGCCTGGATGCAGGCGTAAGGCCCGGTGAGGTTTTTTTGTTTAGAAGATGGCATGATGGGTACTCCTTTTAAATGATTATTTAGTAGTAATTGCAAAAATTTCATAACTGTTCAGTGTCCAGTTACATATTATTTTTATTATAACAAAATACTTGCCAAAAAGCAGTCCTTATTTTATCATAAACGTAACGATTCAGTACTGTTGCTGCTGTTCACAGTCACTGATAAACGATAACAAAAAAAGATGGAGGTTTAGACGAATGAAGAAAAAGATAGATGTATATGAGTATATGGGAGAAATCCTTAAAGGAGTGAAATCGGGTGTACTGATCACCGGAAAGGATGAGAATAAAACAAACTCCATGACAATCTCCTGGGGAATGGCTGGTATTGAATGGGGAAAACCTGTTTTTGTAACTTTTATACGAGAAAGCCGTTTTACCAAGACCCTTATCGATAAAAATGGTGAGTTTACAGTAAACATTCCACTTGATGAAAGTGCAAAGAAAATCCTTGCATACTGTGGCTCAAAATCAGGAAGAGATGTGGATAAGGCAAAAGAACTTGGCCTTACTTATGAAGAACCGGAAACAATTTCGGTACCGGGAATCAGAGAACTTCCACTGACTCTGGAGTGTAAGGTGATTTATAAACAGACACAGGACATTCATGCGATCACAGAAGAAGATCAGGAAAAATTTTATCCACAGAATGCAGATGGATCCCAGGATATCCATGTGGCGTATTATGGCGAGATCGTAAATGCATATGTAATTGAATAATTGAGGAAAAACAGCTCTCCATATAAAAATGGGGAGCTGTTTGCTCATATCAGGAATTTTTGCAGGAAGCTTTACATGGATTGTCAAAGGCTGGATTAAATGCGTAGAAATTTTTGGCATCCAGATTTTCCTGAACACTGCGAAGAGCTTCTCCAAAGCGCTGGAAGTGAACGATTTCTCTTGAACGCAGAAATCTGATAGGATCAGCAATCTCCGGAATATCACGGACTACCCGGAGAATGTTGTCGTAGGTGGAGCGGGCCTTCTGTTCTGCTGCAAGATCTTCGAACAGATCAGTGACAGGATCTCCTTTGCTCTGGAATTCGCAGGCATTGAATGGAATCCCGCCCGCAGCCTGTGGCCAGACACCTACACCATGGTCGATATAGTAAGGACCGAGTCCGCTTTTTTCAATTTCTTCCATAGAAAGATTTCGTGTAAGCTGATGGATAATGGTGGATACCATTTCCAGGTGAGAAAGCTCTTCAGTGCCGATGTCATTTAAAACAGCGGCAGTCATGCGGTTTGGCATGGTAAAACGTTGAGAAAGATAACGGAGGGATGCACCAATTTCACCGTCGGGACCGCCGTATTGGCTGGCAATGAACTGAGCAATCTTTGCATTAGGGGTCTTGATATTAATCGGATACTGTAACCTTTTTTCATAATTCCACATAGATTATCTGCACTCTCCTTCCTGCTCCCATGGAAATGGCTGTTCCATCCATCGCCAGCTGTTTGCATCTGTTTCAAGGGCATCGTCTATGGTAAGGGGACCATAGTGCCGGGCATATTCCTTCATCAGTTTCTGGCGTTCGGAAGAGTATTCCCGATAAAAAGAAAGTGCTTCCTGACAACAGGGATGTGTATCAAGAAAGAGCAGGATATCATCAACGGCAAAACTGACCTCATAGATCCGTTGAAGGAGTTTTTCTTTTGAAGTACAGGAATTCTGACTCATCATCGTCTGACACCTCGCTTTCCGCAGAAGGGTTTGCATAACTCAGGGAAAACAGTTCCGACTCTTAAGGCATAATTCAGGTCATAAGTTGTTGAAAATTTCTGACAGGGAACATATGCCATTGCGATCGGCAGATGCTCGATGGGACTGTACATTTCAGAATTGCCGGAAACTGTAGTACAGGAAGGAGATGGGGAAGAGGACGGACTGCGCTGTGCGCAACGGTAGAAACCGGGTTGATTTCCTGTCATTTCTCTTGCCATTCCACAGGTTGCATTATATGGGCGGCCGCAGGGCCGGGATATCTGATAATTTTCCATGAACGAGTCCTTTCAGGGGAGTTCTTTATATTTTATGTGTAAAAAAAAGAAAAGTGCATAGAGAACGTTCCTTGTTATTTTTGCTTTACTCTGGTAAAATAAAAACGAAAAATTTCTGCGAAGATAAACGGGGAGAATGTTAAATGGAATTTTGGGATATTTATGATGAAAATAAACAGCCGACAGGCCGTACAATGAAAAGAAATGACTGGTGTTTAAAGGATGGGGAATATCATCTGACAGTGCTTGGTGTTGTTGCCAGACCAGATGATACATTTCTGATCACAAAAAGAGTCATGACAAAGGCGTGGGCTCCGGGCTGGTGGGAAGTTTCCGGCGGGGCAGCGCAGGCAGGAGAAAGCTCCTATGAGGCAGTACTTCGTGAAGTGAAAGAAGAAACTGGTCTGGATGCAAGAGATGCAGAGGGCGGATATCTTTTTACATACAAGAGGGAAAATCCGGGAGAAGGAGATAATTATTTTGTAGATGTATATCGTTTTGTCATGGATGTAGACGAAAAAGATCTGTCACTGCAGACGGAGGAGACAGATGGACATATGTTTGCAACCCTGGAGCAGATCCAGGCGTTTGCCGCAGAGGGTAAATTCCTCCATTACGACAGCATCCGCAAAGCATTTGAAAGGCAGGAGTGACACAAAATGAAATTTACAAGAGAAGAGATAGCAAAAGCCCTGAAACTGTATGTGATCACAGACAGAAGCTGGCTGAAAGAAGATGAAACCCTTCTTTCTGTATGTGAAAAAGTTATTCAGAACGGAGCAACCTTTCTTCAGCTCCGCGAAAAAGAACTGAATGCGGAAGAAACCAGAAAAGAAGCAATAGAACTTCAGAAACTCTGCCGCAGCTACAAAATTCCTTTTGTGGTAAATGACAGTGTGGAGATTGCAATGGAAATGGATGCAGACGGAGTGCATGTCGGACAGTCTGACATAAAAGACAGAGATATACGTGCAATTCTGGGGCCGGATAAGATCCTCGGAATGACAGCCAAAACGGTGGAGCAGGCAGTGGCTGCCGAAAAAGCAGGAGCAGATTATATCGGGACAGGAGCGGTTTTTGGAAGTACGACCAAAAAAGATGCAAAGAACCTTTCTATAGAAGAACTTAAGAAAATTGCTGCCTCCGTAAATATCCCGGTTGTTGCGATCGGCGGGATCAACAGTGAAAATGTCTCCAGACTTGAGGGGAGCGGTGTCAACGGTGCGGCAGTGATCTCCGGGATTTTTGCGGCAGAGGACCCGGCAGAAAAAACATCAGAAATGAGCAGACTGACGGATATATTTTGTAAAAAATAAGGCAAACATATTGTGTTTTGTAAAAAAATATGATATCGTATAGAAAATTGAATAAAGAAGATGACAGGTGCTGAAGAATTTATCAGAAGTTAAAAGGGAAACAGGTGTGAAACCTGTACGATCTCGTCACTGTAAGCAGGGAGTATGATTCTGTATGCGTAAGCATGATCACTGGGAGACCGGGAAGATAGAAGCATATGTTGATTGGCAAGTCAGGAAACCTGCCTGTTGTCTGGTACGGGAATATGAATTCCAGATCACGAGTAATTGGTTGTACCGTTTATATGCGACAGACCTGTTACCCTTTATAAGGGCTTTTTTAATGTGCAGAAGTTTTTCATGTTTTCGTATCGTATAAGTTTGCTGATGAATAATTTTATATAAAGCTACATCAGGACGACCGATTCCGATAAGGAACAGCCGCCGGGAACGTTTGTGCCAAAGGAGGACGAAACAATGAAAAACAAAACTGTAAAAGCACTTGCAACACTGTTAGCAGTAACAACCGTATCTATGATGGGAACAGCCGGAGTTATGGCATCTGATAATACTGCAGAGGATACTGTAACAGAGGCAGCAGCAGATACAGAAGAAGCTGAAGCTACAGAAGAAGCTGAAGCTACAGAAGAAGCAGCAGACGATACTGCTGAGGCATCAGATGATGACCAGGCAGCAGCAGATAATGTAGCAGCACTGATCGACAAGATCTATGTTCAGGAAAGAACTGACACAACAGATGAGGACTGCAAAGCTGCCAAAGAAGCATGGGATGCACTGACAGATGCACAGAAAGAACTGGTAGAAGGCGAAGAAGCAAGCCCGGAATATTTCGGACGTGACACAGGGGATGCTTCCAAAGATGATCCGCGCAATCAGGACGAGATCGGTGAGAATGAAATCCTTGTAGTAAGCTTTGGTACTTCTTTCAATGACAGCCGTGCAGAGGATATCAAGGGAATCGAAGACGCTCTGGCAAAAGCTTATCCGGACTGGGCTGTAAGAAGAGCATTCACAGCACAGATCATCATCAACCATGTACAGGCAAGAGATGACGAAGCAATTGACAACATGGATCAGGCACTCCAGCGTGCAGTTGACAACGGAGTTAAGAACCTGGTTGTACAGCCGACACATCTTATGCATGGAGCAGAATATGATGAGATGGTAGAAGCAATCGATCAGTATAAAGATAAATTTGAATCCGTTGCAATCGCAGAGCCAATGCTTGGTGAAGTCGGAGAAGATGCTACAGTGATCAACGATGACAAGAAAGCAGTTGCAGAGGCACTTGTTGATGCAGCAGTAAAAGAAGCAGGATTTGACAGCATAGATGCATCAGCAGAAGACGGAACAGCATTTGTATTCATGGGACATGGTACTTCTCATACTGCAAATGTAACTTATGATCAGATGCAGACTCAGATGGAAGACCTTGGATACAAGAACGTATTTATCGGAACCGTTGAGGGTAAGCCGGAAGATACAGCATGTGAGGCAGTTATCGATAAGGTTAAAGAGGCTGGTTATAAGAAAGTTGTTCTTCGTCCGCTGATGGTTGTTGCAGGTGATCATGCAAACAACGATATGGCTGGTGATGATGAGGATTCCTGGAAGAGCCAGTTTGAGGCATCCGGAGCATTTGACAGCATTGACTGCCAGATTGAAGGACTGGGAAGAATCCCGGCAGTAGAGGATCTCTATGTGGCTCATACAAAGGCAGCTATGGATGCTGATGCTACAGATGACGCAGAAGCTACAGACGATGCAGAAGCTACAGACGATGCGGCTGCTGATGATGCTTCCGCAGAGACAACAGATGATGCAGCAACAGAGGAAGCAGCAGAATAATAAAATATTCCGCGAGGTGTTTTGCCATGAATATGGCAAAATCCCAAGACGTAGAGGTGATGGCTGCCCGGAAAGTTTATGACTTTTCCGGGCAGTTTTTGGGATAAATAAGATTTTGCTTAAACGAAGTGAAAGAGAACAGGAGGAAATGATAATGAAACGTTCATTAGCTTTAATGGCATGTGTATTAAGCAGTGCCATGGTACTTACTACAGTTAGTCCGGTTATGGCAGCCGACAAAGAAAAGACCGAGACAGCCGACACAAAAGAGGAGGCCGGCACAGAAGAAACCAAGAAGGATTCTGATACAGAAAGCACTGCTCTGGAAGATGGAATCTACAGTGCAGAATTTGATACAGACAGCAATATGTTTCATGTAAATGAGGCAAATGACGGCAAGGGAACACTTACTGTGAAAGATGGCAAGATGACCATTCATGTAAGCCTTGTTTCAAAGAGCATTGTAAATCTGTTTGTGGGAACAGCAGAAGATGCAAAAAAAGATGGCGCAGAACTTCTTGAGCCTACGACTGATACCGTTACCTACAGTGATGGCATGAGTGAAGAAGTTTATGGATTTGATATTCCGGTTCCTGCAATCGATGAGGAATTTAATGTTGCTCTGATCGGAAAGAAAAATAAATGGTATGACCATAAAGTAAAAGTGACCAATCTACAGAAAGAAGCCGATGGAGAAGCAGCAGGGGCATCTGAGGACAAAAAAACAGTCGAGGATCTGAAGCTTGAAGACGGAGAGTATACAGTCGATGTTGCCATGGAAGGCGGAAGCGGCAAGGCAAGCGTAGATTCTCCGGCAGCCCTTGAGATCAAAGATGGCAAGATTACAGCAACAATCGTATGGAGCAGTCCGAATTACGATTATATGATCGTAAATGATGAGAAATATGAGCCGGTCAACAAGGATGGAAACTCTACATTTGAGATTCCGGTGGATGCATTTGATTACAAAATGCCTGTAACCGCAGACACCGTGGCAATGAGTACACCTCATGAGATCGAATATACTCTGCAGTTTGATTCCGCAAGCGTTGCAAAGGCAGAAAAATAAATATGAAAAAGAAATTCTATAAGATGCTCTGTGTACTGACAGCGGCTGTTTTTTGTATGACAGCTCCGGCTGTCGTACAGGCAGCGCAGAACGAAAAACAGACAGAAGCAGCACAGGAAGAAGAAATTGAAGACAGGGAAATCGCTCAGGAACTTGCAGGCATGAAATATGACCATAGCCTGGAACTCCAGTATGCAGATCAGTTTGCAGTAGATTATTACGAGGGTGGCTATGCACTGATCACAATTGTGGATGGTGAACGTTTCCTTCTGGTTCCGGAGGATAAAGAAGCACCTGAGGGGCTTGATGCCGACATTTCTGTAATACAGAAACCAGTGCAGAATATCTATCTGGTTGCAACCTCGGCGATGGATCTTTTCTGTGCTCTGGACGGGCTGGATAGTATCAGTCTTTCTGGTACAAATGCAGATGGCTGGTATATTGACAAGGCCAAAAAGGCAATGGAAGACGGAGATATCGCATTTGCAGGAAAGTACAGCGCACCGGACTATGAACTGATCCTTTCAAAGAACTGTGATCTTGCAATCGAATCAACCATGATCTATCATCAGCCGGAAGTCCAGGAGAAACTGGAAAAGTTTGGAATCCCGGTCCTGGTAGAACATTCCAGCTATGAGAGCCATCCACTCGGAAGAACGGAATGGATCAAACTCTATGGAGTTCTCCTTGGTAAAGAGGATCAGGCACAGAAGATTTTTCAGGAGCAGGTGGACAAGCTGAAATCCGTAGAGGACAGCGAGAATACAGGAAAAACAGTGGCTTTCTTCTATATTAATTCCATGGGTGCGGCGAATGTACGTAAATCCAATGATTATGTATCAAAAATGATCGAGCTTGCCGGGGGCGAGTATATTTTCCATGATCCTGCAGAAGACGACAATGCGCTGTCTACCATGAATATGCAGATGGAAGAATTTTATGCGAAAGCAAAAGATGCGGATTACATCATCTACAACAGTACGATTGACGGAGAACTGGATTCCATCGATGAACTTCTTGCAAAAAGCTCACTTCTGGCTGATTTCAAGGCTGTGAAGGATGGAAATGTATGGTGTACAGGACAGAATCTTTTTCAGGAAACGATGGGACTGGCAACTATGATCGAGGATATCCACACGATGCTGACTTCAGATGATCCAAAACTGGATTCTCTTACTTATATGAAGAAACTGAAATAAGGGGAAAAATATGCGTAAGAAACTACATTTCAGATACTGGCTGTCGTTTATCATGCTGATCATATTTCTTGGAGTCCTGGTTTTCTGGAATATTAATTCCGGAAGCATTCCGATCTCCTTACAGGATGTATTCCGAATTATTTTTCTGAGAGACGGAACGGAGACGGCCTACAATATTATATGGGAGATTCGGCTTCCGAGAATTCTGGCAGCCGTGATCCTTGGAGGCGCTTTGTCCGTATCAGGATTTTTGCTTCAGACTTTTTTTGGAAACCCGATTGCGGGACCTTTTGTCCTGGGAATCTCTTCCGGTGCCAAACTGATCGTGGCACTGACGATGATCTTTCTTCTCGGGAAATCTATCGTGGCAACCTCGGGCGTGATGATCATTGCTGCTTTCACAGGTTCCATGATTTCCATGGGCTTTGTGCTCCTGATCGCAAAGAAAGTCAATCAGATGTCTATGTTGGTTATCAGCGGAATCATGATAGGATATATCTGTTCAGCAGTGACAGATTTTGTGGTGACTTTTGCGGATGATTCCAACATCGTAAATCTTCATAACTGGTCGATGGGAAGTTTTTCGGGAACGACCTGGGAAAATGTTTCTACGATGACAGTTGTAGTCATGACAGCGCTTATCATTACTTTTCTGATGTCGAAACCAATAGGAGCTTATCAGCTGGGAGAAGGCTATGCCCAGAATATGGGCGTGAATATTAAGGCGTTCAGGATCGCACTGATTTTGCTTTCCAGTATTCTCTCTGCCTGTGTGACAGCTTTTGCAGGGCCTATTTCTTTTGTTGGAATTGCGGTGCCGCATCTGGTAAAAAGCCTGCTCAAAACATCAAAACCGCTTCTTGTGATCCCGGCCTGCTTCCTTGGAGGTGCTGTATTCTGTCTGTTCTGTGACCTGATCGCAAGAACTGTGTTTGCACCGACGGAACTCAGTATCAGTTCTGTGACAGCAGTGTTTGGCGCACCGATTGTTATTTACATTATGATCCACAGAAAGAAGAGAGCGTGATGGGAGAATATTTTATCCATACAGATCAGATGGTGGTTGGCTATGACGGAAAACCACTGATCAAAGATGTAGAAATTAAAATGAAACGTGGAGAGATCCTTACACTGATCGGACCAAACGGTGCGGGTAAATCTACGATTCTTAAGAGTATGACAAGACAGCTGAAGCTTGTGGCCGGAACTGTTTATATGAATCAGGAAATGATGAGCAAAATGTCCGGCAAAGAAGTGGCAAAGAAGCTTGCTGTCGTCATGACTGAACGGATCCAGCCGGAACTTATGACCTGTGAGGACATCGTGGCAACAGGACGTTATCCTTATACGGGAACTTTGGGAATCTTATCAGCAGAAGACTGGAAAAAGGTTCACAGGGCGATGGAGATGGTCCATGCAATGGATTTTAAGGACAGAGATTTCACGGCGATCAGCGATGGCCAGAGACAGAGAATACTTCTGGCCAGGGCAATCTGTCAGGAACCGGAAGTGATCGTTTTGGACGAGCCGACTTCTTTCCTGGATATTCGTCATAAACTGGAACTGCTTTCTATTTTGAAACGGATGGTGCTGGAAAACCAGACAGCGGTTCTGATGTCTCTTCATGAATTGGATCTTGCACAGAAGATTTCGGATAAGGTGATCTGCGTTCATGGTGACAGGATTGAGAAATACGGCCCGCCGGAAGAAATTTTTACCTCTGAATATATCCATCATCTTTATGGAATCACAACAGGAAGCTATAATGCGGCTTTTGGCTGTCTGGAGATGGGAGCACCGGAGGGAAAACCGGAGGTTTTTGTGATCGGCGGCAATGGAAGTGGAATCCCAACTTACAGAAGACTGCAAAGAGCAGGAATCCCGTTTGCAGCAGGTGTCCTGCATGAAAATGATGTGGACTACCAGGTGGCAAAGGATCTGGCAGCGGAAGTGATCGTAGAGCAGCCGTTTGAAGAAATTTCAGAAGAGGCGTATCAGAAAGCATATGCATCCATGAAAAAATGCAGAGAAGTGATCTGCTGTATGGATGCATTTGGAACATCCAACAAAAAAAATCAGCTTCTGAGAGAAGAAGCTGAACGGATGAAAAAATTAAAAATCAACTAAGAGAAGCAGAGCTGAGATGAAAATCACAGTTCTGCTTCTTTATGTGTATAACTGTCAAGAATTCCGTCGATCGATTGATGAAGATATGGCAGGTATTCGTCAAGTGAAACGGGCTGCTGGTAAAGGATGCAGCTGTAACAGGTGGAACTTGCAAGTTCGATGACCGAAAACAGCAGCATATCAGGATGATCATAGGTGCATTCATCTTTTTCGAGCAGTTTCAGATAGGCTTCATAAAATATGAGATCTTCATTTGGAATCTGATCTTCCAGTGCGGTCTGAAAAACACCCCAGGAAAGGTTGCGGGAAATGAAGACCAGCAGAGAAGAATCTTTCTGCAGGGCATCTAGAATAAAATCAATCATAAAGTGAAGCTGTTTTCTGAAACCTGTGATTTCCTGTTCGATGATCGCGCGGTAGGCCTGATAAAAAAGTTCTGAAGTCTTATGAGAGACAAGCTTGTTGCGAATATCATATTTATCTTTGAAATAGAGGTAAAAAGTACCCTTGGCAACGCCTGCTTTATTTACAATATCAGAGATCGTCGTCTGGTTGGTCCCTTTTGTGGTAAAAAGCTCAAAGGCTGTATTGAACAGAGCATCTTTCTTTTTTTGCTTTTTCATTTCCAGTTTTCCCATACGAATCTCCTTTCCGGACTGTTGATTTTTGGTTCCGTGATTTATTATAGTCAAAAATGACCGGAAGTCAATATTAATAAAAAAGAAGCTTAGTTTTTGGACACTTTGGGCGAATCGTATATTGACTAAGAGTCAGTTTTGGTATATAACTCTTTATGGAATAAAAAATGACTGATAGTCATAAATGACAAAAAAAGTCGATAAGGAGGACATGATGATTAAGTTTGGAAAATGGATAGCAAAGCATAAAGTGCTGATCGTGATCATCAGTATGCTTCTGCTGATTCCGTCATTCCTGGGAATGGCAGCAACGAGAGTTAATTACGACATCCTCAGTTATCTGCCGGATTCACTGGAGACAGTTGAAGGTCAGGATATCATGGTGGATGAATTCGGAATGGGTGCATTCTCTATGGTAGTCGTAGAAGATATGGAACTGAAAGACGTAGCGAAATTAAAAGAGAAATTTCAGGATGTAGAGCATGTAAAGGACGTACTGTGGTATGACAGTGTGGCTGACTTAAGCATTCCGGTAAGTATGATCCCGGATAAGTTCAAAGATGGCTTCTTCAATGGTGATGCAACCATGATGATCGCGCTTTTTGATGATACAACATCTTCTGATGCGGCGATGGAAGCAGTTACCGATATGCGTAAGATTGCAAATGAACAGTGCTTTATAAGTGGGATGTCCGGTGTCGTAACAGACATTAAGAACATAGCACTTCAGGAAATGCCAATCTATGTTGTGATCGCAGCCTGCCTGTCTCTGCTGGTTTTGCTTCTGGCTATGGATTCGCTGGTAATTCCGGTGCTGTTCCTGCTTAGTGTGGGTCTTGCAGTTGTTTATAACCTGGGAAGCAACATTTTCCTTGGTGAGGTTTGTTATATCACAAAATCTCTGACAGCAGTACTTCAGCTTGGCGTAACAATGGACTATTCCATTTTCCTTCTGAACTCCTTTGAAGCATATAAGAAAAAATATGATACCAAAGACCGGGCAATGGCACATGCGATTGCCGATACATTCAAATCTGTAGCCGGAAGTTCGGTCACAACAATTGCCGGTTTCCTTGCACTGTGTGTTATGACTTTTGCACTCGGACGTGACATGGGTATTGTTATGGCGAAAGGTGTTGTGATCGGTGTTATCTGCTGTGTTACAGTTCTTCCGGCAATGATCCTTGTATTTGACGGAGTGATCGAGAAGACAAAACACAAACCTCTGATCAGGAGTATGGATAAGCCTTCCGGATTTATCACAAAGCATTATAAAGTATGGCTTCTTATATTCCTGATTTTTTTGTATCCGGCTGTTTACGGAAATAACCATACACAGATTTATTACAATATTGACAAGTCTCTTCCGGCTACACTGGACAGTAACGTATCCAATGAAAAACTGAAGGAAGACTTTGATATGAGTACTGTCCATATGGTGCTGCTGAAAAACGGGCTGGACAGCAAAGAGAAAACACAGATGCTGGATCAGATTGATAAGGTTGACGGAGTGAAATGGTCACTGGGAATGAATTCTCTGATTGGACCGACATTCCCGGAATCCATGATTCCTTCCAATATCAAAGAAATGCTTCAGTCGGATAACTACGAAGTACAGTTTATCTGTTCCGAGTATTCCTCAGCAACAGATGAGTGTAATGCACAGCTGGATGAAATTCAGAAGATTGTCAAAAAATACAGTCCGGAATCCATGGTGATCGGAGAAGCTCCTCTGATGAAAGACCTTCAGGATACAACGGATGTTGACCTTCAGAGAGTAAATATTCTTTCTATGGCAGCAATCTTTGTGATCATTCTGTTTGTATTCAAATCGATTTCTCTGCCGTTCATTTTGCTGGCAGTTATTGAATTTGCGATTTTTGTAAATATGGCGATCCCTTATTATCAGGGAGTAACCCTTCCGTTCGTAGCAAGTATCGTAATCGGAGCTATCCAGCTGGGAGCAACCGTTGACTATGCGATCCTGATGACCAGCAACTATCAGAAACAGCGTCATCTTGGCAAGACAAAGAAGGAAGCTATCTCCATAGCACATAAATTCTCCATGAAGTCCATTATTGTAAGTGGATGCAGTTTTTTTGCAGCAACCTTTGGAGTAGCTCTTTATTCTAAGGTTGATATGATCGGTGCGATCTGTACCCTGCTTGCAAGAGGTGCAGTGATCAGTACGATTGTCGTATTACTCGTACTTCCGGCAATGTTTATGGTATTTGATCCGATCATAGTTCATACATCAAAGGGATTTTTGCCGGATAAAAAATGAAACCTAAATGAAAATGAATGAAGCCTATGGGCTGGAAAAGGAGTCAAGGATATGAACAGAAACAGAAAGAAAGTAGTAGCCGCTACTCTGGCAACAGGAATGGCTGTCGTTATGGGAACGATGCCGGTACTGGCAGCAGACAGCAGTGTCTCAAAACAGGAAACTGTATATGTAAATGCTTCGGCCAGTGGTACTCCTCAGGAGATTACAGTATCTGACTGGCTGAAAAATTCAGCATCCTCAGGAAATCTGAGTGATGTGTCAGATCTTAAAGATATCAAAAATGTCAAAGGTGATGAAACCTTTGAACAGGATGGCGATGAGCTGACCTGGAATACAGAGGATAAGGATATTTATTATCAGGGAACAACAACAAAGGAACTTCCTGCATCTGTACAACTTACTTATTATCTGGACGGAGTCCAGGTAAGTCCGGATGATCTGGCCGGTAAGAGCGGACACCTTAAGATTGAAGTAAAATATACCAACAATGCCAAAAACGAAGTAAAAGTCGGCAAGAAGAAAACAGATATGTATTCTCCGTTTGTAATGGTTACAGCAATGATTCTTCCGGTTGACAATTTTACAAATGTGACCATCGACAATGGAAAGGTGCTCTCTGACGGACAGAGAAACATTGCAGTCGGTGTTGGTCTTCCTGGACTTTCTGACAGTCTGGACCTTAAGAGTGTTGACAAAGACCTTGATATTGATATTCCGGAAGGATTTACTATGGAAGCAGATGTTACTGATTTCAGCATGAGCTCCACATTTACCTTTGGAATGACAGATATTCTGGATTCCCTGGATACAGGTGACATTGACGGACTGGATGATCTTAAGGATTCCATCAAAGAACTTACAGATTCAGCAGAAAAGCTGGTAGATGGAGCTAAGGAACTTTCCGATGGAACTACGACACTGGATACGAAATACAAAGAACTGGATGATGGTATTGCCACACTCAAAAGCGGTGTCAGCACTCTGAACAGTGGTGCGGCAAGTCTCAAGAGCGGTGTTTCATCCTATACTTCCGGGGCAGATACTCTTGCCTCCGGTGTGACACAGTATGCATCAGGAGTAAGTCAGCTGACCAGTTCACTGACAGAATATAATGCGGGAGTAAATACACTGGCATCCGGAGCCAAAGCCTATATCAGTGGTACGAACACCCTGGGAAGCGGCGTGAAGGCCTACGTAGAAGGCTCAACAAAGCTTGGAAATGGAATCAGCCAGTATATTGATGGAATAGGAACACTGGTTGAGGGCGTAGGAGAGAGTGCCAAAGGCGTTAAGACTGCAGCAGCAGGAATCAGTGCTTTTGCACAGAAAGCCGGAGCAATGGCAGGAAAGCTTTCTGATACCGTTACAAAGATCAATACTTATGCAGATTCTGTAACTGCCTATGCACAGGGAGCCGCACAGTTTGCCGGCAGTGTGCAGTCTTATACTGCAGGTGCAGCACAGGCACAGGGTGTGTCGGCACAGCTGTCAGCACTTCTTGGAAGTATGACAGAAGGCAGTGAGGATGATAACAGCAAGACAGAACAGGTTGCAAATGGTCTTGCACAGGCAATGGCAGCAGCGGATTCTCTTGAGACATCCACAGATGATTCTGTAGCAGGTCAGGTAAGTGCAGCTGCCGGTGCGGTGAGTGAGGCTGCCGGTGCCGGTGCTCAGCTTCAGGGAGATGCAGGAACGATTGCAAGTGGTCTGGCAAGTGCAGAGTCAGCAATTGATATCTTAAGCAGCATTGATACTTCTTCTATGGATGAAGAAACAGCAGCCGCTGTAAACGGTGCAGTGCAGAGTGCGATCGGAGCAATTTCCGGTGGTGTGGGCACAGCACAGAGTGGTGTTGACAGTTTGCAGGCTCATGCAGATCAGGTATCCGGTCTTTCTGAGCAGGCCGGACAGGTTCAGGCGGCCGCAGATGCGATCAGTGCACAGAGCAATGCAGCAGGTTCTGTGTCTCAGCTTCAGGATGGACTGAATCAGATTTCAGCAGGACTTGATGAACTGGAAAATGGAGATACAAAGAATTCTGAGGCAGATTCCCTTAATCAGGCGAAACAGCTGGCAGATGGTCTGAATGCCGCACTTACACAGCTTACAGATAATAATGAGGCATTAGATACAGCAGCAGAAAATCTGATCACGAACGGAACCGGAGATGGTGAGTCCCTGACAAATGCATCTGCCCAGGTAAAAGAAGGAACAGCAGAGCTTCAGACAGAGGTAAGCACTCTGTTAGACAGTAAGCAGCTGACAGCACTTCAGCAGGGTGCAGAAGAACTTTCAAAAGGTGCGGATCAGCTTCAGGCAGGCTATGAGACAGCCAAGGCATCAGCTTCTGAACTGAAAGCCGGTGCAGTGAAACTTCAGTCTTCTAATAAGCAGCTTACAGATGGTGTGGATAAACTTCAGAAATCAGGAAAAACTCTTACAAGCGGAGCAAACCAGCTCACAAGTGCAAGCAAGCAGGTTCAGAGTGGAGCAAGCAAGATTGACAGTGCAACCAGTACTCTTACAGGTGGAGCAAGCCGTCTCTCTGCAAACAGCGGTACACTGAACAGTGGAGCAAGCCAGCTTGCCAGTGGTACACAGCAGCTTGTAAGCGGAACCGGTACTCTGTCAAGTGGAAGCACACAGGTCAAGGATGGAATCAGCAAACTTGCCAAAGGTGCCAAAGAACTGTCAGATGGAACAAAGAAATTCAATGACGAAGGAATCAAGAAGATTGATGAGGTTGTAAACGAGGATCTTCAGGATGTCCTGGACCGTCTGGATGCACTTCGTTCCGATGAAAATGCATATACAAGCTTTACCGGAAAATCTGACAATATGGATGGAAATGTGAAGTTTGTCATTGAAACAGAGGCAATCGACAATAAGTGATGACAGAAAAAAATTTAGGGAACGGTTTTTACCGTTCCCTGTTTTTGCTTGCGGAGCCAGAGGGAGTCTGCTATACTGTATAGCAGGATGTCAAAACATGCTTGAAAGTATCAGGTGATAATATGGAAAAAGCGAAACAACAGAAAGCGATGCAGGTTTCGAAATATAACAAAAATAACCCGGGAACTCATTCCCACAAAAAATCAACGTCAGGAAACAGCTTAAGGGCTCGGCTTATTGAGAAGCCGGACTATTATGATTACAGTCTTGTGGCTGCTATCATTCTGCTAACCTGTTTTGGACTGATCATGCTGTACAGTACAAGTGCTTATACATCGACACTGAGATTTGGAGATGATATGTACTTCTTTAAGAAGCAGGCGGCGATCAGTTTTGTATGCATTGCAGGGGCACTGTTTATATCATTGTTTGATTATCATATTCTGGCAAGATTTACAGGTGCTCTCTATGCCATGGCAGCAGCAAGTATGATACTGGTAAGAACTCCTCTCGGAACGGTTTCCAACGGAGCCAGAAGATGGCTGAAGATCGGACCGATTCAGTTTCAGCCGGCGGAGATCGCCAAGATCGCTGTGATCGTCTGTCTTTCTTATATGATCGTTCATATGGGGAAGAAGATGAATTCACTCAGGGCCTGTATGACACTTGGCGGGATGGGTACCTTTCTTGCAATGTTGGCATATGTCTGTACAGATAACTTAAGTACTGCAATTATCATTTTCTGCATCACAGCAGGGATGATCTTTGTGGCACATCCAAAGACAAGAATTTTTCTTATCATTGCAGGCACAGTGATTCTCTTTGTGGCAATCATCGTGCTTATTATCGGTCAGACAGTGCAGAAGACAGATGATTTCCGTCTGAATCGAATTGTTGCATGGCTTCATCCTGAGAATGCTACGGGAGATGCGGCATATCAGACAATTCAGGCACTTTATGCGATCGGCTCAGGAGGATTTCTGGGAAGAGGACTTGGAAACAGCATTCAGAAGCTTGGAAGTGTACCGGAAGCACAGAATGATATGATTTTTTCTATTATATGTGAAGAACTGGGAATTGTAGGCGGGGTGATCCTTCTTATTCTGTTTGCATACCTTCTTTACAGGCTGTTTTTTATTGCGCAGAATGCACCGGATCTGTTCGGATCACTGCTTGTCAGCGGGGTCTTTATCCACATTGCACTGCAGGTGATCCTCAATATCGCGGTTGTGGTGAATCTGATGCCGAATACAGGTGTCACACTGCCGTTTATCAGCTATGGAGGTACCTCGATCATGTTCCTCATGGCAGAGATGGGAATGGCTTTAAGTGTGTCGCGTCAGATTAAGTTTAAAGCCCCCTGAAAGGGGTCTCTAAAATAATGGAAAATCTATTGACAAATGGTTTTCCAGAATATATACTTTGCACATCAAAGCAGAGAAAATGTATACTTGATAAAGGAGAATACAAATGTTAGATGAAATGAAAAAAATGATCGCAGAACAGTTAAACTGCGACGAAAACGAAATTACAGCAGATACTTCTTTTAAGGATGACCTCGGAGCAGACTCCCTTGACCTGTTTGAACTGGTTATGGCACTGGAGGATGAATACAATATTGAGATACCTGCTGAGGAACTGACAGACCTGGAAACAGTGGGAGACGTAATCGAGTATCTTAAAGGCAGAGGCATTGAGGCATAATAAAACACTCCCTGAGGCATATTGTCTCAGGGGTTTTACATTTGTGAAAGGCAGGAAATAAGAAATGACAAAAATCAGAACCAGATTTGCACCGAGCCCGACAGGCAGGATGCATGTAGGAAATCTGCGTACAGCACTGTACGCATACCTGATTGCAAAACACGAAGATGGAGATTTTATCCTTCGAATCGAGGATACAGACCAGGAGCGCTATGTAGATGGAGCAGTGGATATCATCTATCGTACCATGGCAGGTACAGGACTGCTTCACGATGAAGGCCCGGATAAGGATGGCGGTGTAGGTCCTTACGTGCAGAGTGAGAGACAGGCATCCGGACTTTATCTTAAATATGCACAGCAGCTGATCGAGCAGGGAGATGCTTATTACTGCTTCTGTGGACAGGAAGAACTGGAATCTATGAAGCGTGTGGTGGCTGGCAAGGAAATCTCTATTTATGACAAGAGATGTCTCAGGCTTTCCAAAGAAGAGGTTCAGCGTCGTCTGGATGCAGGAGAACCACATGTTATCCGTTTTAATATGCCGACAGAGGGAACTACTACTTTCCATGATGTGATCTATGGAGATATCACCGTCAATAATGAGGAAATGGAAGACCTGATCCTGATCAAATCAGACGGATATCCGACCTACAATTTTGCAAACGTTGTAGATGATCATCTGATGGGAATCACCCATGTTGTCAGAGGAAATGAGTATCTTTCTTCTGCGCCGAAATACAATCGTATTTATGAAGCATTCGGATGGGAGATTCCGGTGTATGTTCACTGTCCGCTGATCACCAATGAAGAGCATCAGAAGCTTTCCAAGCGTTCCGGACATTCTTCCTATGAGGATCTTCTGGAGCAGGGATTTGTGACAGAGGCAATCGTAAACTTTGTAGCTCTTCTTGGCTGGAGTCCGCAGGACAACCAGGAAATCTTCTCTCTTCCGGAACTGGTTAAGGCTTTTGATTATCATCATATCAGCAAATCACCAGCCGTATTTGACATCACCAAGCTTCGCTGGATGAATGGCGAATACATTAAGAAAATGGATCCGGAAGTTTTCTATGAGAAAGCACTTCCATACATGAAGCAGGTTCTGAAACGAGACTACAACTTCCGTAAGATTGCAGGAATGGTTCAGACAAGAATCGAAACATTCCCGGATATTCCGGCACTGATCGACTTCTTTGAGGAAGTACCGGAGTATGATTCTGCAATGTACTGTCACAAGAAGATGAAGACAAACGAGGAGACCTCTCTTGCAGTTCTCAAAGAAGTTCTCCCGGTTCTTGAAGCACAGGAAGAGTATGAAAATGACCCGCTGTTTGCTTCCTTAAGTGCCTTTGTCAAAGAAAAAGGATACAAGAATGGCTATGTTATGTGGCCGCTCCGTACTGCGGTATCTGGCAAGCAGATGACACCGGCAGGTGCAACTGAGATCATGGAGATCATCGGCAAGGAAGAAACACTTAAACGTGTAAAAGCAGCTATTGAGAAACTCAGCTGATCAGCAGATATATGAAACGTAATCCATCTCAACAAAGGGCAATCGCCCACCTGTCAGGACCGATGATGGTCCTGGCAGGCCCCGGTTCGGGGAAAACCTCCGTAATAGTAGAAAGAACTGCATATATGACAAAGGAAGGCGGAATTTCTCCGGCTAATATTCTGGTTGTGACCTTTTCCAGAGCGGCGGCAAAAGAAATGAAAGAGCGTTTTCTGAATTTTACCGGTCAGGAATATACTCCAATTACATTTGGAACCTTCCATGGCGTTTTTTATGGTATCCTGAAACAGGCATATGGTTTTACTGCCGCAAATATTCTGGCGGAAGAGGAAAAAATGGCAATTCTCAGGGAACTTGCCATGAATTATGGTGGAGATCTGGCAGAGGAAGGGGATTTTTCGGAAGAAGTCGCGAAGGAGATAAGCGTTGTCAAGGGAAACAGGATTTCGCTGGAATATTATTATTCTTCCTGTTGCCCGGACGAAGTTTTTCGTCAGATATACCGGGAATATATCAAAATCTGTCAGGCAAGACGAAAGCTGGATTTTGATGATATGATCCTTTATTGTTATGAGCTGTTTGATAAGCGTAAGGATATTCTGGCGGCATGGCAGAATAAATTCCAGTATATTCTTGTCGATGAGTTTCAGGATATCAACCAGCTGCAGTATGATATCGTAAAGCTTCTTGCAAAACCGCAGGATAATCTTTTTATTGTGGGAGATGATGACCAGTCGATCTATCATTTCCGAGGCGCAAGACCGGAGATCATGCTGAATTTTACCAAAGACTATCCGGCTGCAGAAAGCGTAACCCTGGATGTGAATTATCGCTGCAGCAAAAAAATCCTTTCTTCGGCGATGCAGGTGATCGGAACGAATAAAAAGAGATTCCAGAAACATTTACAGACACCGAATCCGGAAGGGAATCCGGTAAAGCTTCGTGAATTTGAAAACCCAAGGGAGGAATATCTGGAAGTGGTATCAGAACTCAGGGAGCGGATGGAACGAGGAGATAAGCTGGAAGATACGGCGATCCTTCTGCGCACGAATCAGGAGGCAGAGGGGCTGGTAGGGGCATTGATGGAACGACAGGTTCCCTTCAACATGAAAGAAAAACTGCCAAATCTGTTTCATCATTGGATATGCAGAAATATTCTGGCCTACCTGCGTTTTGCGTCGGGAGACGAGAGCCGGAAGAATTTTGTGGAATTTATGAACCGGCCAAACCGATATATATCCAGGGATGCAGTGTCTTTATCACCTGTGATTTCCTTTGAACAGTTGAAGGATTTTTATAAGGATAAGGACTGGATGTGCGACCGGCTGACAACTCTGGAGACGCATCTTCGGATACTAAAAGGACTCTCTCCGTTTGCGGCAATAAATTTTATCCGAAAGGGAATGGGATACGAAGAATACTTGCGGGAATACGCAGAATATCGTAAAATAAAGCCAGAGGAACTAAGTGAAATCCTGGATCGGCTGACGGACAGTACGAAGGGAATGGACAGCCTGAAAGAATGGGAAGATTACATAGAGGATTATACCGGAAAGCTGGAAGAGCAGGCGAAGAAACAGGAGCAGGAGAGAGAAGGCGTTCTGATCTCAACACTTCATGGCGTTAAGGGACTGGAATATGATAAGGTATACATTCTGAATGTAAATGAAGGAAGCATGCCGTATAAGAAAGCCGTCCTGGAACCAGCGATCGAAGAAGAACGGAGACTTTTTTATGTGGGAATGACCCGTGCCAGGAAAGAACTTGATCTGTGTTACGTGAGACAGCAGCATGAGAAGAAACGGGAGCCTTCCCGCTTTCTGGAGGAGGTGCACATATGAGTATGAAAGCAGTGATTTATTTTACAGAGGTTCCGGAGAAATATCTCCACAAGAACATGGGGCATATGATCGGAGAGAAACTGCTTGCGACGGGGCTTTATAAGGAATATGGCCTGAAACTTGCATTCGAGCCGCGAGCAGCAGGAGAACACGGAAAGCCGTTTCTGACCCTGCAGCCAAAGATCCATTACAATATCAGCCATTCCGGTAAGTATGTGATGTGCATTATCGCGGGGGAGGAAGTCGGCATTGATGTTCAGGAACACAAGAAAGTCAACTACGAGAGAATGCTGAACAGAATGGTCCCGGCAGACATGGTGCGTGAGATCCTTGAGAGTGACCAGATGGAAAAGGCATTCTTTGTTCAGTGGGTGCTTCGGGAGGCATATATCAAGTGGACAGGAGAA
Source organism: Blautia sp. BIOML-A1 (assembly GCF_009883055.1). Classification (GTDB taxonomy): domain Bacteria; phylum Bacillota; class Clostridia; order Lachnospirales; family Lachnospiraceae; genus Blautia_A. The sequence continues at coordinate 42,044 of NZ_WWVR01000002.1, forward strand.
GGACTTTCTAAAGATCTCCGTAAGATTCCCATGGACAAAGGTTCTTATATGATGCTGGAAATGGAAGAAGGCTACAGCGGAGCAGTGTGGTCCCGCGATCCTCTGGAACTTCGATGGGTACATGAAGAAATACAACTGCCATAAGCAGAGTAAAAATCCGTATATATAACAGGTTATGCTGGTGTATACGGATTTTTTATATCTGCTTGAGGTACTAAAAACAGATTGTCCACATATATTAACTGTAAAGAGGTGAGGGCGATCGACGGGGAAAATATTCAGAATCTGTTTGCAGGAAATATCCGCAGACTTCTCATTGAGGCGAAGCCGGATTATAACTGCCTCTATGAGATCAGACTCAGGGCCGGCAGGCCGTTGTTTCTGATCTATGCGGGAGGAGAACGGTTTTTGCGGATAAAGGGACATGAGCCGTACCTGGTAACGCGGCAGGATCTTAAGGAAACACTGGAGTATATCAGCGGCTATTCGCTGTATGCATATGAGGATGAGATCCGTCAGGGATATATAAGTGTGCAGGGCGGACACAGAGTTGGTGTCACCGGCAAGGTGATTCTGAATGGAGATCGTATAAAAGGGATGAAGTATATTTCCTGTATCAATGTCCGCCTGTCGCATCAGCTCCCGGGCTGTGCAGATGCAGTGATGCCATATATACAGAGGCAGAACCATATCGCACATACCCTGATCATTTCTCCGCCAAGGGGAGGTAAGACCACGCTTCTCCGTGATGTGATCCGCCAGCTCAGCAATGGACGGGAGGGGATTTCGGGTGTGACCGTGGGAGTGGTAGATGAACGAAGTGAACTTGCCGGAAGCTGGCAGGGAATTCCGCAGAATGACCTGGGAATGCGTACGGATATTCTCGATGCCTGTCCAAAGGCAGAGGGCATGAAGATGCTTGTAAGATCCATGTCTCCGGATGTGGTGGCAGTGGACGAGCTTGGCCGGGAAGAAGATTTCCGGGCGGTTGAAAGTGTGATCTACTGTGGCTGCCGACTGATCGCAACGGCACATGGAAATTCACTGGAGGATATCCTGGCCCAGCCTTTTTTTCAGAAACTCAAAAAAATGGAAATATTTGAAAAATACATTGTTCTCGGCGACAGAAATCAGACCGGCGTGATAAAAGGAATCTATGACGCAAAGGGAAGAAGATGCTGAAGCTTATAGCAGCGCTGTGTATGATTCTTGGTGGAGCAGGAATCGGATATGCAGGAAGCCGGGAACTTACAGAAAGAGAAAAGAACCTGGAGATTTTGCTTCAGATTCTTTTTTTGCTGAAAGGGGAGATACGCTGCGGGAACAGTTCGCTTTCGGAGGCATTTGGGGAGATTGCGGGAAAGATTGAAGGATCATTTTCAAAAATTCTTCTGGATGCGGCACAGGAGATGAGAGGCAGCGGCGGCAGCAATCTGACAGAGATACTGGAGCACTGCATACAAAAAAACATTTATCTGCAAAATTTTGCCGGAGCTCATAAGAATGAAGAAGAGGGAATTGAGATATTGCAGACACTGGGAAGAAGACTTGGATATCTCGACCGAGAGCAGCAGATATGTCAGATCGAACTTCTGGAAGCAGAAACAGAAGAACGCCGGAGACAACTCAGAGAAAAACTGCCGGAACAGAAAAAAATCTGCCAGAGCCTGGGAATCCTTGGAGGAATTTTGCTTGCAGTATTGTTTTGGTAAGAACGGGAGGGGGCAAGAGTGGAAGTTACCATTATTTTTAAAATAGCGGCGGTCGGAATCCTGGTTTCCATTCTCTCTCAGATTCTGAAACACAGCGGGAGGGACGAGCAGGCATTTCTGGTGAGCCTCGCAGGTCTTCTTATAGTTTTGTTTTGGATAGTACCCTACATTTATGAATTGTTTGTGGATATTCAGAAGCTGTTTGTACTGTAAGCAGGAGGAAAGATGGATATAATAAAAATTTCACTTCTGGGAATCTGTGGTGTCATACTCTGCTTTTTTCTGAAAGAAACCAGACAGGAATATACAGCGTTTATCACGATGGGAATTGGAATCATGATCCTTGGACTGGCTGTAGGGAAACTGGAATACCTTTTTGGAACACTCAGACAACTGGGAAACAGCCTTCCGGTCACGCAGGAATATCTTACAACATTGATCAAGATGATCGGGATCACCTATATCGGACAGTTTTCGGCAGGTATCTGTAAGGATGCCGGGCATCAGTCGACAGCAGCACAGATTGAGATGTTCTGCAGGCTGGCAATTCTGGTGCAGAGCGTTCCGATCCTTCTGGCACTGCTCGAAACGATACAGGAGTTTATGACATGAAAAGAAACATACGAATATGGTTTCGGAGGATGTTTTTCGTTTTCGTTGTTATGCTGTGGCTGGAAACAGGGGGACGCCAGACAGTAAAAGCTTATGGGGACAGCGGAGAAGGTCTGAAAGATCAGAAAACAGTGGAAACACAGCCATCGGGTACGGATGAGCTGAGCCTGGATGAAACAGAAACGGCGGAGGAACTTCTTAAGGAGATCAATCTTGCAGATGTGCAGAAGATGCTGGATGATTTTATGGGGGCAGACAGTTTTTCCATGAAAGAGGCACTGATAAAGCTTACCAGAGGAGAACGGGCATTTTCAAAAGAAGCGGTACAGGAATTTGTGTACCGTTTTTTCTTTTATCAGCTGGACCAGGAAAAAGAGCTTTTTGTGAAACTGATTCTTCTGATATTGCTGTCAGCAGTCTTTACAAGTTTTGCAGAAGTATTTGAAAATAACCAGATTGGGGACATTAGCTTTTTTGTAGTCTACCTGTTGTTTTTTACTATATTGATGGATTCTTTTTCGAAGATGAGCAGTTCGCTGGAAAAGACAATCTCCTGGATGACGGAGATGATGAAAGGACTGGCACCGGCATATTATATGACGGTCTGTGCCGCTTCTGGTGCGGCATCAGCGGTTGTTTTTTATGAAGGCGTGCTGCTCATGGTGTGGGGAATACAGTGGCTGCTTCTGACGGTACTTCTTCCGGCATCCGGTATGTATGTCCTTCTGCAGCTTGTAAATTCACTTTCCAGAGAGGAAATGCTGGGAAAAATGGCAGAATTGCTGAACACAGCAGTTTCCTGGGGACTAAAATCACTTCTTGCAGCAGTGGTGGGGCTGCAGATCATCCGGAACCTGGTGGCACCGGTCATGGATTCAGTAAAAAGAGGGCTTCTGTCAAAAGCGGCAGGGGCACTTCCGGGAGTGGGAAATGCAGTGAACATGGTCACAGAACTGGTTGTGACAAGTGCGGTTCTGGTCAGAAATTGTCTGGGAGTTGTGATTCTTGTAGTGTTTGTTCTGATCGGTGCAGGACCGATGCTGCATTATGGGATATTGTCGATTCTTTATCGTCTGCTTGCAGCGGTGGCACAGCCGGTTTCTGACCGGCGTATGGTAAGAGCTCTTGGTACAATGGGGGAAGGGTGCGCACTGCTTCTTCGGATCCTTTTTACTGCGGAAGTGTTGTGTATGCTGGCATTTCTGGTATTGATGGCGGGAATTCAGCGATGATGCCGGCTGTCCGGGACATAAAAGAGGAGAAATAAAAGATGAAGGCAGAAATCTATCAATGGGTCAGGACTCTGGCGGCATTTTATATTTTATTTACAGCAGTGCTTCAATTGATACCGGATAAAAAATATGAGAGATATATCAGATCTTTCATGGGGCTTTTATTAATCTATATTCTGTCCGTACCCCTGCTTTCTATTGTAAAAAACAGTGGTGCGGTTATCGAAGATTTTTCGAGAAATTATAATGAGGAAGTTTCAGTACTTGAAAAGAAGGAGACGCAGAACCTGCAGGGATTTTATATCCGCAAAGGCTTCGAGCAGGAACTTACATCTCAGATCACAAAAAAATGCGAAGAAAAAGGAATAAAAATACAGGAAGTCATCGTAGATATAGAAGGGGAGCAGATATCGGTGAGTCTGACAGCAGGACAGAGCCTGGACTTACAACAGGAAGGGAGGCTGAAGGATGAACTCCGACAGGAATTCGGGATCAAAGAACAGAATATCAGGATTTTTACGGGAGAAGCTGGGAAAACAGCAGTGGATCGTGCTTCTGCTTCTGGGGCTTCTTCTGTCGGTGATCGCACTTCCGGTATCGCAGAAGACCGGTACAGCCCGACAGAGTACTCTACTGAAGGACAATACACAGAGTACGGTGGAGATACAATCTACTCTTGAGCTTAAACTGCAGGACATTCTGGAAAGTATGGAAGGAGCCGGGAAGGTAAAAGTAATGTTGATGACAGGAGAGCAGCAGGGAATCTATCAGTCAGAAGAAGCTGAGGTTAAAGGGGTTCTGATCGCGGCAGAAGGGGCGGCAGATCCGGTGGTTGTGCAGAAAATTCAGCAGGCAGTAATGGCATTATTTCAGATTGAAGCCCATAAAATAAAAATAATCAAAATGAAATGAGGAGAGCAAAGTGAAAAAAGTCATAAAAAGGAATCAGGTGATCATTACTTCGCTGGCTATTCTGATCGCAGTGGCCGGGTATCTGAATTTTGCAGATGTAGACCTGGGATTCAGGGACAAAGAAGCGAGTGCAGACAGCAGCAGTATTCTGGATCAGGTGGATTATGACATCAGCGATGAGAGTGCACTCGTAGAAGAAAACAGCCAGAATAGTTTAAGCGATACAGCAGATGATACGGATACGACAACGCCGGGAGAGGCTGTGCTTACCGGCGCCTCAGGCTTTGCGGCACAGGCGAAGCTTTCCCGTGAGCAGGTGCGCTCTCAGAGCAAGGCTGATCTGCAGGAGATCATCAACAATGCAGATATTGATGATGAACAGAAACAGACGGCGATCAATACTATGGTAGAGATGACAGAAGTATCAGAAAAAGAAGCTGCTGCAGAAATGCTCCTGGAGGCAAAGGGATTCGAAAACACTGTGGTAAACCTTACCGGTGAAACTGCAGATGTGGTTGTCCCGGAGGCAGATCTTGAAGATGCAAAAAGAGCCCAGATTGAGGATATTATTAAACGAAAAACAGGAATTGCCGCAGAAAATATTGTGATCACACCACTGGATCAGACTGCGGACACAGAAGAAGACAGTTTACAGGCAGAAGAAAATGCTGACGAGACGGCCGCTTATGACAGCACGGACGAAACAGACACTACATACGAAGACCAGGAGACAGCGACAGATCAAGTGATCCAGACAGAGGGGATTTATGACTGAGGTTCTATAGTAAATAAATACAGATTAGAAAGAAGGAACGTAAGCTGCAAAAGCCAGCAGTTTACGTTCCTTTTTTTCTTGACAGTCAGGCACACTCTATAATAAAATAAAAAGTTGTATAGAAATTGGAAATAGGATAATAGACAGGAGGAAAAACGTGTCTAAGTATGCGAAAGAAATAGAAAAAAGAAGAACTTTTGCCATTATCTCTCACCCGGATGCCGGTAAGACAACCCTGACAGAGAAATTTCTGCTGTATGGAGGTGCGATCAATCTGGCAGGCAGTGTAAAAGGTAAGGCAACCGCCCGCCATGCAGTATCTGACTGGATGGAAATAGAGAAAGAAAGAGGTATTTCCGTAACCTCTTCCGTATTGCAGTTTCATTATGATGGATATTGTATCAACATTCTGGATACTCCGGGACATCAGGACTTCTCAGAGGATACCTACCGTACTCTGATGGCAGCGGATTCCGCAGTCATGGTCATTGACGGAAGCAAGGGTGTTGAGGCACAGACAAGAAAGCTGTTCAAGGTCTGCGTCATGAGACATATCCCGATCTTTACTTTTATCAACAAGATGGACAGAGATGCAAATGATACGTTTGATCTTCTGGATGAAATAGAAAAAGAGCTTGGAATTGCGACCTGTCCGATCAACTGGCCGATTGGTTCCGGTAAAAAATTCCGTGGAGTTTATGACAGAAACACACACAAGGTTCTGACCTTCTCTGATACACAGAAGGGAACCAAGGAGGGTGTGATCGAAGAAATCGATATTGACGATGAGCGTCTTGATGCTATCGTAGATCCGGATCAGAGAGAACAGCTCATGGATGAGATCGAGCTTCTGGACGGTGCTGCTGTAGAGTTTGACCAGGAACAGGTGAGCAAGGGAAACATGACACCGGTATTTTTTGGTTCTGCTCTTACAAACTTTGGTGTGGAGACCTTCCTTGAGCATTTCCTCAAGATGACAACCTCTCCTCTTCCAAGAATTTCAGATGAGGGAGAAATAGATCCGATGTCTGATGATTTCTCTGCATTTGTATTCAAGATCCAGGCAAATATGAACAAGGCTCATCGAGACAGAATTGCATTTATGCGTATCTGTTCCGGTAAATTCGACGCATCTCAGGAAGTTTATCATGTCCAGGGCGAAAAGAAAATGCGTCTTCTTCAGCCTCAGCAGATGATGGCAGAGTCCCGTCATGTGGTAGATGAAGCGTATGCCGGAGATATCATCGGAGTTTTTGACCCGGGTATTTTTTCCATCGGTGATACGATTTGTGCACCGGGACATAAATTTGCGTTCGAGGGAATCCCGACCTTTGCACCGGAGCATTTTGCCCGTGTACGTCAGCTTGACACCATGAAGCGTAAACAGTTTGTCAAGGGTATCAACCAGATCGCACAGGAAGGTGCCATCCAGATCTTTCAGGAATTTAACACAGGTATGGAAGAGATTATTGTAGGTGTTGTAGGTGTTCTGCAGTTTGATGTTCTGAAATATCGACTGGAAAATGAATATAACGTAGAAATCCGACTGGAAAATCTTCCATATGAGCATATCCGCTGGATCGCAAACAAAGAAGAAGTTGATGTGGCTAAGATCACAGGAACTTCTGATATGAAGAAGGTTACAGACCTTAAAGGAAATCCGCTTCTTCTGTTTGTCAATGCATGGAGTGTCGGAATGACAGAAGACCGTAATCCGGATCTGGTATTGACAGAATTCAGTAAATAAACCTTTTATTTTTTGTACAGATTTGATATACTAAACCTATGTAAATTTAGATTCGGAGTCCGTAGGAGGAGTCATAATGGCAGAAAAAAGAACAACCTATAAATTACAGGATGTAGGAGGAATTGGTGAGGTGAATATTGCGGATGAAGTTGTAACCGTCATCGCAGGACTTGCAGCTACTGAAGTTGAGGGAGTTGCATCCATGGGGGGAAACATCACTAATGAGCTCGTAAGCAAACTTGGGGTGAAGAATCTTTCCAAGGGAGTTAAGGTGACAGTCCTTGAAGGAGTTGTTACTGTGGACCTGACACTGAATATTGAATTTGGCAGGAATATCCTTGCAGTCAGCAAGAAAGTTCAGGAAAAGGTTAAATCGTCCATTGAAAACATGACAGGTCTGGAAGTTGCAGACGTAAATATCCGCATTGCGGGTGTTGATATGGAAAACGAAAAAGGAAAGTAACTCTTTCCTTTTTTCTTTATAAAAGTCCCGTCAGGGATATTGGCTTAGGAGGAATCATGCGAAGAAGCGAACAGAGAGAACATATTTTTAAGCTGTTGTTTATGACACAGTTTAATTCAGAGGATGAAATGTCAGATCAGGTATCCATGTACTTTGAGACACTTGGAGAACTGGAAGAGAAGGATCAGGAGGCAATGCAGGCGAAGTATCAGCATATTCTGGAACATCTGGAAGAGATCGACCAGATCCTGAATGACTACAGCCGCGGCTGGAAAACCACCCGAATGAGCAGAGTGGACCTGACAGCACTTCGTCTGGCTGTATATGAAATGAAATTTGATGAGGACGTCCCGGTCGGTGTTGCCATCAATGAGGCTGTAGAACTGGCCAAGATGTTTGGTGGAGAGGACTCAGGTTCCTTTGTAAACGGAATTCTTGGTAAAATCGCCAGTGGTAAGAAAGAAACAGGGGAAGCACCTAAGAAGCGTCGTCCTGCTCATCAGGCCAAGATCATTATCCGTTCATCAAAGAAGGTTTCCGGGGAGTCAGAGACAGAAGAAAGTTCTAATTAAATGAAAACAATTTATTCTGTAGGACAGGTCAACCGTTACGTCAGAAATATGTTTACGCAGGACTATATCCTCAAGAAAATATATGTCAAGGGTGAGGTATCAAACTGTAAATATCATCCGAGCGGACATATTTATTTTTCACTGAAGGATGAGACAGGTTTGCTTTCCTGTGTGATGTTTGCAGGGCAGAGAAGAGGACTTGCATTTCGAATGAAGGATGGTGACCGTGTTGTAGTCGGCGGTGCAGTGGATGTCTATGAGAGAGACGGACGCTACCAGATGTACGCCAGAGAGATTACGCTGGAAGGGGCAGGTGCACTTTATGAGAGATTCCTTGCTCTGAAGGCAGAACTGGAAGAAATGGGGATGTTTGCTCCGGAATATAAGCAGCCAATCCCACGTTTTATACAGAAGCTTGGCGTTGTGACCGCACCTTCGGGTGCGGCAGTACAGGATATCCGAAATATTTCTCTGCGCAGGAATCCTTATCTTCAGATCATTCTGTATCCGGCACTGGTACAGGGTGACGGGGCAGCCGACAGCATTGTGCAGGGTATCCGTATGCTTGATGGGGCAGGTGTGGATACGATCATTGTAGGACGCGGAGGCGGTTCCATCGAAGATCTCTGGGCATTCAATGAAGAGAAGGTTGCAAGGGCAATCTTCGAGTGCCGTACCCCGATCATATCTGCAGTTGGTCATGAAACGGACTTTACGATTGCAGATTTTGCAGCAGATCTGCGTGCACCGACACCATCAGCAGCTGCTGAGCTTGCAGTAGATGATTTTGCACAGGTAATGCACACCCTTGATAACTATCGAGAACGTTTCAGACGGGATATGCGGGAGCGAATAGAGTACCAGAAGGTGCGTCTTGAGCAATATAAGCTGCGTCTGAAATATCTGAGTCCGGAGAGTCGTCTGCGGGATAACAGACAGATTCTGGCTGACTATGATGATGCACTGCGAAGTGCGATGAAGAATAAGCTTCAGCAGTATCGACACAGGCTGGGAATTTACCTGGAGCGTTATCAGGGAATGTCGCCGCTGGCAAAGCTGAATCAGGGCTATTCTTTTGTGGCAGATCAGGATGGCAGGGGGATTACTTCTGTCGAACAGGTCAAATCGGGAGACAGAGTGGAGATTTCCGTGACGGACGGTGTGATCCGGGCAGAAGTTTTTGACAGCAGGAGGGAAGAATGGCAGAAATAACAGAAGCAAAGACAATAGAAGAGGTCTTTCAGGAATTGGATAATCTTGCTGTGAAATTAGAAGACAGTGAAACATCCCTGGAGGATTCTTTTCGTTTTTATAAAGAAGGAATGGAGCTTCTTAAATACTGCAGTGACAAACTGGATACAGTAGAAAAAAAGATGCTCCAGATGGATGAGGATGGAACATTACGAGAATTTTAAAGAAGAATTACAGATAAGAACAGAATATGCAGAGAAAGTAATACGCAGATGGCTTCCGAAGGAATCCGGCTTTGCCAGGACAATGGCAGAGGCGATGAATTACAGCATGTGCGCCGGCGGGAAACGTTTAAGACCGATTCTTCTTCTGGAAACCTTCCGGATGTTTGGAGAGGACGAACAGCTTGCCGAACCTTTTATGGCAGGGATAGAGATGATCCATACGCATTCCTTGATTCATGATGATCTTCCGGCGATTGACAATGATGACTACAGAAGAGGCCGACTGACCACACACAAAGTCTATGGAGAAGCCATGGGTGTTCTGAGCGGAGTAAGTCTGCTCAATTATGCATATGAGACGATGCTTAAGACTTTCGAGATGACTTCTGATGCCGACAGGGTGATCCGCGCACTGAAGATCATGTCAGAAAAGACAGGAATCCACGGAATGCTTGGCGGACAGAGTGTGGACGTTGAGAATGACGGCAAAGAGATATCCAGAGAAATGCTGGATTATATTTATGAACACAAGACCTCGGCACTGATCGAGGCTTCCATGATGGCGGGGGCCATTCTTGGCGGAGCAGATGAGGAGCAGACAGCCCTGATTGAGAAAGCGGCTTCTGCTATAGGAATGGCATTTCAGATCCAGGATGATATCCTGGATGTCACAAGTAGCAGCCAGGAACTGGGCAAGCCGGTTCACAGTGATGAAAAGAATCATAAGGTTACCTATGTGACGCTGTTTGGAGTAGAGAAGGCATCTGAACAGGTTTTGCAGTTTTCAGAGCAGGCACAGTCCATTCTGGAAAACTTAAGCAACAAAAATAAATTTCTGACGGCATTGATTATGGAGATGGCCAGCCGCAGAAAATGAAAGAGGGATACAAAGGATGTTGGAAAAAATCAATAAGCCAAATGATATACACAAAATAGCTTTAGCAGATTTTCCACAGCTTGCTGATGAGATCAGGGAATTTCTGATCTCATCAGTGAGTCAGACGGGAGGCCATCTGGCATCCAACCTTGGGGCAGTAGAGCTGACACTGGCACTCCATAATGTACTGGAACTGCCGCAGGATAAGATTATATGGGATGTAGGACATCAGGCATATACCCACAAAATCCTTACCGGCAGAAAAGAGGGGTTTAAGAAACTGCGAAAAGAAGGCGGAATGAGTGGCTTTCCAAAGAGAAGTGAGAGTGACTGTGATGCCTTTGATGCAGGACACAGTTCCAATTCTATCTCGGCAGGTCTTGGATATGTGAGAGCACGAGATCTTCAGGGGCAGAACTATCGTGTGGTTTCTGTGATCGGAGATGGTGCACTTACCGGAGGAATGGCATATGAGGCATTAAATAATGCAGCAGAACTTAAGACTAATTTTATTATTGTTCTGAATGATAATAATATGTCCATCTCCCAAAATGTCGGTGGAATGTCCTCCTATCTGAGTGCGATCCGCACAGCAGAATCCTACACAGGAATGAAAATAAATGTGACCAAAAATCTCCAGAAGATTCCAAGGGTAGGGACGGCACTGGTAGATACGATGCGCAAGACAAAGAGCAGTATTAAGCAGCTGATCATTCCCGGAATGCTTTTTGAAAATATGGGACTTACCTATCTGGGACCGGTGGACGGACATAATATGCGTCAGATGATGAGACTTTTTAATGAGGCCAAAAGGGTTGAAGGACCGGTGATAGTGCATGTCCTTACAGAGAAGGGCAGAGGATATGAACCGGCACGCAGCCATCCGGATCAGTTTCATGGAACAGGACCGTTCGATATTGCGACAGGAAAGCAGCTTTCCTCAAAGAAATGCCCGACCTATACCGATGTTTTTGCGGAAACCATGGTGAAGCTGGGCAAGGAGCATACAAAGCTGGTTGGAATCACAGCGGCAATGAAAGAAGGAACCGGTCTTGTAGAATTTGAAAAGAAATTTCCGAGCCGTCTGTTTGACGTAGGAATCGCCGAGGAACATGCGGTTTCTTTTGCTGCAGGACTGGCTCTTGGCGGAATGATACCGGTAGTGGCAATCTATTCGTCCTTTTTGCAGAGAGCAGTGGATCAGATGCTTCATGATGTCTGTATGCAGAATCTCCATGTGATTTTTGCAATCGACCGTGCTGGTCTTGTGGGAGCTGACGGAGAAACACATCAGGGCTGTTTTGACCTGTCTTATCTGACTATGATGCCAAATATGACAGTGATGGCACCTAAAAATCAATGGGAGCTTCAGAGGATGCTGGAATTTGCAGTACATCTTGGCGGACCGTGTGCGATTCGTTATCCGAAAGGCAGTGCCTATCAGGGACTGGAAGAATTTGAAAGTCCGATCCAGTATGGCAGGAGTGAAGTGATCTTTGAAGGTGAGGAACTGGCAGTTATTTCCGTGGGCAGTATGACAGAAGTATGTGAGGCGGTCTGTAAGGAGCTTAAGGAACGGGGCAGAAAACCGACATTTGTCAATGCAAGATTTGTCAAACCGCTGGATACTGCACTTCTGGATGCACTTGCCGGAAATCATAAATTAATTGTAACTGTAGAAGAAAATGTCAGAAACGGCGGTTTTGGTGAGCATGTGGCAACTTATATGGAAGCCTGCCATCCGGAGGTGAGGGTACTTCCGATCGCTGTCTGGAACCGTTTTGTAGAGCATGGAGAAATCCGAAGTCTGCGGGCAAAGATTGGTCTGTCAGTACCGGATATCCTTGATGCAATAGAGGAATATGAGGAGCAGCAATGAAAAAAAGACTGGATCTTTTGATGGTGGAGCGTGCACTTGCACCTTCCAGAGAAAAAGCAAAAGCATATATCATGTCCGGTGATGTTTATGTAAACGGACAGAAGGAAGATAAAGCAGGAACCATGTTCCAGGAAACCGTAAAGATAGAAGTTCGTGGAAATACACTTCCGTATGTGAGTCGTGGAGGGCTGAAACTTGAAAAGGCAATGAACAATTTCGGTGTTTCCCTGGATGGGAAGGTGTGCATGGATGTGGGAGCATCTACCGGCGGGTTTACTGACTGTATGCTTCAGAACGGGGCTGTCAAGGTTTATTCCATCGATGTGGGATATGGACAGCTTGACTGGGGACTGCGAAATGATCCGAGAGTTGTCTGTATGGAAAAAACAAATATTCGCTATGTAGTTTCGGAGGACATTCAGGAGGCACCACAGTTTTCTTCCATCGATGTTTCTTTTATTTCGCTAACCAAGGTATTGCTTCCGGTAAGAAACCTTCTGACCGAAGATGGTGAGATTGTCTGCCTTATTAAACCGCAGTTTGAGGCCGGCAGAGAGAAAGTCGGCAAAAAGGGTGTGGTTCGTGACCCGGCAGTACATCTGGAGGTTATTGAGAAAGTAATGGCTTATGCGATGTCGATCGCACTTGAGCCAAATCATCTTTCTTTTTCCCCGATCAAAGGACCGGAGGGAAATATCGAGTATCTTCTTCATCTCAAAAAGAAACCGGAAGGTACGGTCTGTGAATCTGTCCTGGAGGTATCTCCGGAAGCTGTGGTGCAGGAAGCACACGGCCAGCTTGATTAGTCAGGGAAGGCAGAACAGAGGAATGGACAATTTTTATATCATTACGAACAGTGATAAGGACGAAAACCTTGAGTTTTCGGGTCAGATTGAGGAGTATCTGCACAAGAATGGCTGCAGATGTATGGTACAGCAGGCTGAACGCAAAAAAGAAGGAGCATATCATTATACCAATCCGGATCTGATCCCGGAGGATACACAGTGTATTCTGGTTCTTGGTGGTGACGGGACTCTTCTTCAGGCTGCGAGAGACGTTGTCCACAGAGAAATTCCCATGCTTGGAATCAACCTTGGTACGCTGGGATTCCTGGCAGAGGTGGACAAACAGTCTGTGTATGCTGCACTTGACAAATTAAAAGAAGACGATTACGAGATCGAAGAGAGAATGATGCTTACGGGAACTGTCTGGAGAGATGATAAGATCGTAGGCAGAGATGTGGCATTGAATGATATCGTGATCGGCAGAGATGGACACCTTCGTGTGGTTCGATTCAAAAATTATGTCAATAATGTATATTTGAATTCTTATAATGCAGATGGTATCATTATTTCAACGCCTACGGGATCTACAGGATACAGCCTTTCTTGTGGAGGGCCTATTGTGGCACCAAATGGTTCCATGACTCTGATGACACCGATTGCACCGCATACTCTGAATACAAGAAGTATTATTTTTCCGGCAGAGGATGTGATCACAGTTGAACTTGGTGAGGGCAGACGACAGGTTCAGGAGTATGGAGTGGCTTCTTTTGACGGGGACACAACGATCCCCATGGTGACAGGAGACAGGATTGTTATACAGAAGGCTGCTGTAAACACCAGAATCCTGAAATTGAATCATTTAAGTTTTGTTGAGGTACTTCGCCAGAAAATGCGCGACAGTTAGTGTAATGGAGGTTGAATGTGAAGGTAGCAAGACATGAAAAAATAATGGAGCTGATTCGTCAGTATGATATTGATACACAGGAGGAACTGGCAGCGCGGCTCAACGAAGCCGGGTTCAAAGTAACTCAGGCTACTGTTTCCAGAGATATCCGTGCACTGAAGATGACAAAGGTTACAGGAAAAGACGGAAAATCGCATTATGCGATTCTTTCAGAGGCTGCCGCGGAATTGAGTGATAAATATACAAGAGTGCTCCATGATGCACTTACTTCTATTGACGTAGGGCAGAATATGGTCGTGATCCGGACGGTTCCGGGGATGGCAATGGGTGTGGCAGCAGCACTGGATGCACTGAAATGGAAAGAAATCCTGGGAAGCATTGCAGGGGATGACACTGTGATGTGCGTGGCAAGGGATGGAGAGCAGGCACAGGCTGTGGCATTGAAACTGAAAGGAATCTTGAAATTATGTTAATACATCTTCATGTGAAGAATCTTGCCCTGATCGAAGACATAGAAGTAGAATTCGGACCAGGACTGAACATCCTTACCGGTGAGACCGGTGCCGGTAAATCTATTCTTCTTGGATCCATGCAGCTGATCCTGGGAGGAAGAAGTACAAAGGACATGATCCGTGCAGGAGCATCGTACGCACTTGTAGAACTCTTGTTTCAGGTAGAAAATCCGCGTGTGCAGGAGGCCCTTAAAGAACTTGGAACAGAGCTTGAAGATGGTCAGATACTTCTTGCACGTAAGATTATGGATGGCAGGAGTATCAACAAGATCAATGGTGAGACCTGTACGGTAGGCCAGATGAAGGAAGCTGCTTCGTGTCTTCTTGATATTCATGGACAGCATGAGCATCAGTCACTTCTGTACCAGGATAAACAGCTTGAAATTCTGGATGCATATGGCAAAAAACAGATTTATCCGGCGAAAACCAGAGTTTACGAAGCATATAGAGAATATCGCAAGTATATGCAGGAGTTTAAAGCTCTGGATACAGATGAGGAGCAGAGGAACAGGGAACGAGCTTTTCTTGAGTTTGAGATCAATGAGATTGAGTCAGCGCAGCTTCGTCCCGGTGAAGATGAGGAACTGGAAACACTTTATCGTAAATTAAACAATGGCAAAAAAATTCTTGAGACTCTTCAGAGCGTCCGTGATCTGACAGGATATGATTCTGCACAGGGAGCAGGAGATGCTGTGGGCATGGCGATAAGAGAACTGACGAGAGTGACAGAGTTTGACAGCCAGCTGGAAGCTATGTCAGGAACACTTCAGGAAGTGGACAGTCTTTTAAATGATTTTAACCGTGAACTGTCATCCTATGTGGAGGATCTCTGTTTTGATGAGGAGACATTTTTTGAAACAGAGAAAAGACTGGATCTGATCAATAACCTTAAGGCAAAATATGGCCAGAGCATAGAAGAGATTCAAAAGTATGCACAGCACCAGCAGCAGAAACTGGAAGATATTGACAGGTATGAAGAACGTTTCGAGGAAGCAAGACAAAATCTGACAAAGTCTCAAAAAAATCTGGAGGAAGTTTCGAATGTTCTTTCAGAAATCAGGAAAGAATACAGTAAGACTCTCACAGAGAAGATCATTGAGGGATTGAAAGACTTGAATTTCCTTGATGTACAGTTTGGAATTGATTTCAGACGCAGGGAAGAATATACTTCGGGTGGATTTGATGAAATTGAATATAAAATTTCCACAAACCCCGGAGAATCCATGAAACCACTGGGAAGAATTGTATCTGGCGGTGAGCTTTCAAGAATCATGCTGGCACTTAAGGCAATTCTTGCAGACCGTGACCAGATTGAAACGCTGATCTTTGATGAGATTGATACCGGTATCAGTGGAAGAACTGCACAGAAAGTATCCGAAAAAATGGCGGTCATCGGGAAGCATCATCAGGTACTCTGCATTACACATCTGCCGCAGATCGCAGCAATGGCGGATATTCATTTTGAGATTGAAAAACATCAGCGGGGAACGGAAACCATAACAGAAATACATTCGCTGGAGGGTGAGGATTCTGTGAGGGAACTTGCCAGACTGCTTGGCGGAGCAGAGATCACCCAGGCTGTTTATCAGAATGCAAAAGAAATGAAAGAATTGGCACAGGTACATAAAAATACAAGAGTCAAATAAAGTGAATCAAAGCATAATAAGAGAAGAAGGTCTGACAGAGATCTCTTCTCTTTTTTTACTTTAATGTTCCATAAAGTAAAAATATTACAAAAGAAAGGATGTGGCAGGGTGAACAGAAAAAGAAAGTATAGAATATGGATTCTGTGGTGTCTCGGACTGGATCTCCTGGTAATAGGGTGTATGGGATATCGATATCTGGATCGCAGGATCCCTGATGAGATTCATGTACAGAAAGAACAGGAAATAAAGCTTGAGCAGATTCTGGAACATCCTCTGCTGACTTTTGAGGATGCAGTTTCAGTCTCAGGAACAGGAAGTTATACGATAGGATGCAGTATTATGGGAGTGATCCCATTTAAAGAGATCAGAGTCATACCTTCTGAAAGCAGATCGGTATATGTCAGCGGAAGCACTGTGGGAATTTATATGGAAACAGATGGGGTACTTATTATAGACACAGGCGAGATTTTGTCAGAAGAGGGAATTTCCAAAGAACCGGCCAAAAACGTTGTAAAACCAGGAGACTACATTGTGGCATTTAATTCGCAGGTCATACATTCCAAGAGAGAATTGATTGAAGATATCAGGGCACTGGATGGTCAGGATGTAGAAGTAGAAGTGCTGAGAAACGACAAGATCATTCCGCTCACCCTCACTCCGGTGAAAGATGTGCAGGGGGCATATAAGCTTGGAATCTGGGTGAGAGATAATACGCAGGGAATCGGTACTCTGACTTTTGTAGATGAGGACGGAAGATACGGAGCACTGGGACATGGAATCAGCGATATAGATACAGGAAAGCTTTTGAAGATAGAAAGCGGAGCACTTTATCAGGCCGAGATTCTGGGAGTTCAGAAAGGAAGCAATGGAAATCCGGGAGAACTTGCGGGACTGATCCGTTACGATTCTGACAGGGTGATAGGTTCCATAAAAAAGAACGGGGAAAACGGAATTTATGGAAATTTCACCGGTCCGCTGGATCAGATCACGCTTATGAGAATGCCGATGGCTTATAAGCAGGAACTTGAAATCGGACCGGCACAGATATTGTGCTGTGTGGATGGACAGGTATCGGCGTATGATGCGGAAATTGTAAAGATCGATCTGAATCATGAAGATACAAATAAAAGTTTTGTCATCCATGTTACAGATCAGGAACTGATTGACAAAACAGGAGGAATTGTACAGGGAATGAGTGGAAGTCCGGTGATACAGAACGAGAAATTTGCAGGAGCTGTCACGCATGTATTTGTGCAGGATTCTACGAGTGGTTATGGGATATTTGCAGAAACTATGCTGGAGAATAGTGGAAAAAATCAGCAATGAGAGTCGATATAGAGATAAACTGTCTTCAAAACAGGGCAGAAAAATAAAAAAACTGATGGCATAAAAAGTCATCGGGAATGCCGCAGAAAAAAGGAAAAACAGAGATGTTTTATGCAGGCAGAGGCCGAAACAGGTAGATTTAATGTGAACGAAAATCCAGGCTTTCTCCCTGTTTCGGCTTGATTTCGCGGGGAAGTTTACACTATAATATGACCTGTTAACATATAAGGGTTTTTGATGAGCAAAGTCGAATGACAATAGGTTAGGAGGAAACGGACCTCATGGAAAAGTTAAATGTAGCAATTGCAGATGATAATGAAAAAATGGTAGAAATACTGGGTCGTATGATTGAAGAGGATAAGGATCTTACGCTGGTAGGTAAGGCACATAACGGAGAAGAAATCTGTAATATCATAAAAGAAAGACAGCCGGATGTTGTTGTTCTTGATATTATCATGCCGAAGATGGATGGACTTACCGTTATGGAAAACTGTAATCATGATCCAGGACTTAAGAAAACACCGGCGTTTATTGTAGTATCTGCTGTTGGACAGGAGAGAATTACAGAGGATGCATTTAATCTCGGTGCAGAGTATTATATGCTTAAGCCATTTGATAATCAGGTTCTTCTTAATCGCATTAAGAATTTAAGAAGAGGCAGTGACCGCAGAATCCGCGAAAATGTTCATCAGAATATTGTAAAAGAAGATACAGCAGCTTATATGACAAGAAATCTGGAAAGCGATGTCACCAATATCATTCACGAAATTGGTGTTCCGGCACATATTAAAGGTTATCAGTACTTAAGAGATGCGATCATCCTGTCAGTAAATGATATTGAGATGCTGAATTCTATTACAAAAATCCTGTATCCGACAATCGCAAAGAAATATCAGACCACGCCAAGCCGTGTGGAACGGGCAATCCGTCATGCGATTGAGGTGGCATGGAGCAGAGGCAAGATGGATACCATCGATGCGTTGTTTGGATATACTGTGAGTACGGGCAAGGGCAAGCCGACAAATTCAGAATTCATTGCACTGATTGCTGACAAAATTCGTCTGGAATATAAAAAACGCTCTTTCCAATAAGTGCATTATAGGGTATAATAAACAAAAAAAGCTGTTTCAGAATCGACTTATCTGTACAGCTTTTATAGAGATGGGAGCAAGGAGGGCCATTACAGATGAAAAATATTTTATTTGCAACATCAGAAGCAGTGCCATTTATTAAGACAGGAGGACTTGCCGATGTAGCAGGAGCACTTCCGAAATGCTTTGACAAGCGTTATTTTGACGTCAGGGTTATTCTGCCGAAATATGCCTGCATGAAACAGGAATGGAAAGACAGAATGGAGTATATCACTCATTTTTATATGGATCTGGGATATAAGAACTGTTATGTAGGAATCATGCATCTGGAGTATGAGGGAATTCACTTCTACTTTATTGACAATGAATACTATTTCAGCGGACCGAAACCATATGACAGTGCACCATGGGATCTTGAGAAATTTGCATTTTTCTCCAAAGCGGTTCTGTCTGTGCTTCCGGTAATCAATTTCCGTCCGGATGTGATTCACTGTCATGACTGGCAGACGGGTCTTGTACCGGTTTATCTGCATGATTCTTTCCAGCAGAACGAATTCTTCTGGGGTATTAAGTCAATCATGACAATCCATAATCTTAAATTCCAGGGCGTATGGGATGTAAAGACTGTGCAGGGAATCACTGGTCTTTCTGATTACTACTTTGCACCGGACAAACTGGAGGCTTATAAGGACGCAAACTTCTTAAAGGGCGGTATCGTTTTTGCAGATGCGGTGACTACTGTCAGCAATACTTATGCAGAAGAGATCAAAACACCGTTCTATGGAGAAAGACTGGATGGACTTCTCTGTGCAAGATCACATGATCTTCGTGGTATCGTCAATGGAATTGATTATGACGTATTTAATCCGGAGACAGATACATGCATTACTCAGAATTATAATGCCAAGACCTTCCGCAAAGAAAAGGTTAAGAACAAACTTCAGCTCCAGAGAGATCTCGGACTGAATGAGGATCCGAATGCAATGCTGATCGGTATTGTTTCCCGACTGACAGATCAGAAAGGATTTGACCTGATCGCATATGTTATGGATGAACTCTGTCAGGATGCTGTACAGCTGGTTGTTCTTGGTACCGGAGAAGAACGCTATGAAAATATGTTCCGTCATTTTGACTGGAAATATCATGGCAAGGTATCTGCACAGATTTATTATGATGAACCACTGTCACATCGTATTTATGCGGCATCTGATGCATTCCTCATGCCTTCATTATTTGAGCCATGCGGCTTAAGCCAGCTTATGAGCCTTCGTTACGGAACTCTTCCGATCGTTCGTGAGACAGGCGGTCTTAAGGATACGGTACAGCCATATAATGAGTTTGAGGGAACAGGAACAGGATTCAGCTTTACCAATTACAATGCACATGAAATGCTTGCCACTGTCCGTAACGCAGAGCGCGTATTCTATGACAACAAGCGTGAGTGGAACAAGATGGTAGATCGTGCGATGGCAGCTGATTTCTCATGGAACCATTCAGCAAAACAGTATGAAGAAATGTACAACTGGCTGATCGGAGACAAATAAAACGGATCAGTGCCGGAAAGCAATAAACGAATAGCTTTTTTTCGGGGGATACCAGATATAATGGTATCCCCCTTTGTCTGCAAAAAGGCGAAAAACGAAGAAGAATGGCGAAAAGTTTTCCTTGACATTAAAGGGGATTTATAATAGCATATAAGAAGAAAATACGAACATAGGTTTGCGAAACATAAGTTCGCATCAAACATATATTTATAAAAAGGAGATCCACAGATATGATGAACGAAGAGAAACAGAAAGCACTGGAAGCGGCACTTGGACATATTGAGAAGCAGTATGGCAAGGGCTCGGTGATGAAGCTTGGAGATTCCAGTGCGCATATGCAGATAGAGGCAGTTCCGACAGGTTCTCTTGGTCTGGATATAGCACTCGGAGTAGGCGGAGTGCCGAAGGGACGTATTGTTGAGATCTATGGACCTGAATCCAGTGGTAAGACAACCGTTGCCCTGCACATGGTAGCAGAGGTTCAGAAACGCGGAGGAATTGCAGGATTTATTGATGCAGAGCATGCACTTGATCCGGTTTATGCCAAGAATATCGGTGTGGATATTGATAATCTTTATATTTCACAGCCGGATAATGGTGAGCAGGCGCTGGAGATCACAGAAACTATGGTGCGTTCTGGTGCAGTGGATATTGTGATCGTGGACTCTGTTGCAGCCCTTGTCCCGAAGGCAGAAATCGAGGGAGATATGGGAGACAGCCATGTCGGACTTCATGCAAGACTGATGTCACAGGCTCTGAGGAAGCTTACAGCAGCAATCAGCAGATCCAATTGTGTAGTTATTTTTATCAACCAGCTTCGTGAGAAGGTTGGAGTTATGTTTGGCAACCCTGAGACCACTACAGGCGGACGTGCCCTTAAGTTTTATGCATCTGTTCGCATGGATGTAAGAAGAACAGAGACATTGAAACAGGGCGGCGAGATGGTTGGTAACCATACCAAGGTCAAGGTTGTCAAGAATAAGGTTGCACCGCCGTTTAAGCAGGCGGAATTTGATATCATGTTCGGTACCGGTATCTCCAGAGAAGGCGAGATCCTTGATCTTGCAGCGGAGTGCAACGTAGTAAATAAGAGTGGAGCATGGTATTCATACAATGGAGAGCGAATCGGACAGGGACGTGAGAATGTTAAGGTTTACCTCAAGGATCATCCGGAGATCTGTGAGGAGATTGAGAAGCAGGTAAGAATTCAGTATCATCTTCTTCCGGAGGAAGAAGGCACAACTCAGGCATCAGGCAAGGCAGCAACACCGGAAATTGAGACAGAAGAATAAGACATATGACAGATCATTATCAGGAACAGCAGCAGGCACGCAGGAAGGCACTCCGTCTTCTGGAACATATGGACAGGACGGAGCGTGGTCTTGCCGACAGACTGAAGCAGGCAGGCTTCTCTGAGAAAGCGACAGAGGACGCGGTATCTTATGTAAGAGAACTGGGGTATATCAATGATGAGAGATATGCATTTCATTACATTATGTATCGGATCCATAATAAGAGCCGTCAGAAGATCTTTCAGGAACTGCAGCAGAAGGGAGTAGACAGACAGACAATACAGTCAGCATGGGAAGAGGCAGAAGAACTGGAGACACCGGATGAGCATGCACTTCTTGTCAGTCTTATAGAAAAGAAATATCCTGCGGATTCAGAATTGGATGAGCGAGAGATGCGCCGCCTTATGGGATACTTTGCAAGACGCGGGTTCAGACAGGGTGAGATCAGTTCTGCACTGGAAGAATTAAATATTACATTCTGCGTAACTGCTCGCAGGTAATATTCCGCGAAAATATTCAAACAATATAGATAGAAAAACTTGACATAATTCTTAAAAACAGCTAAACTTGTATTGTTGTATTTGTACAATGAAAACTAAATAAGGAGGTGCTCCTGTGGCAAGCACAATTATTGTTGCAATTGTCGCTGTAGTGGTCGCACTGCTTATTGCGGTTCCTGTTACTTGCAAGGTTGCTGTCAATAACAAAGCTCAGAAAGATGCGGAAGTTGTTGGCACAGCAGAAGACAGAGCAAGAAGCATCATAGATGAAGCTTTAAAAACTGCTGAAACGAAAAAAAGAGAAGCATTATTGGAAGTAAAGGAAGAATCTCTCAGAACGAAAAACGAACTGGAGAAGGAAACCAAAGAACGTAGAAACGAACTGCAGAAGTATGAAAGGCGTGTATTATCAAAGGAAGAATCTGTTGATAAGAAGGCTGATGCAGTTGAGAAGCGTGAGGCAGAGTGTACAGCAAAGGTTGCTGAATTACAAAAGAGAGAAAAGAAAGTAGAAGAACTTGAACAAAAAGGAGTACAGGAACTGGAAAGAATTTCCGGTCTGACCTCCGACCAGGCAAAAGACGAGTTACTCAGAAGTGTAGAAGACGATGTCAAGGTAGACGTAGCCAGACTCTACAAGGAATTAGAGAACAGAGCAAAAGATGAAGCAGACAAGAAAGCAAAAGAATATGTGGTCAATGCCATTCAGAAATGTGCAGTAGATCATGTAGCTGAAACTACAATTTCAGTTGTGCAGCTTCCAAGTGATGAGATGAAGGGAAGGATCATCGGACGTGAAGGACGTAACATCCGTACACTGGAGACACTGACAGGTGTGGATCTCATCATCGATGATACTCCGGAAGCAGTTGTTTTATCAGCGTTTGATCCGATTCGCCGTGAGATTGCGCGAGTTGCTCTGGAGAAGCTTATTGTGGATGGACGTATCCATCCGGCAAGAATTGAAGAAATGGTAGAGAAAGCACAGAAAGAAGTAGAAGCACAGATCCGAGAGGATGGAGAGAATGCTGCAATGGATGTTGGTGTTCATGGTATTCATCCGGAGCTTCTGAAACTTCTTGGACGTATGAAGTTCCGTTCTAGCTATGGACAGAATGCACTGAAGCATTCTATCGAAGTGGCACAGCTTTCCGGACTTCTTGCAGGAGAAATCGGCGTGGATGTCCGTATGGCGAAGCGTGCAGGTCTGCTTCATGATATTGGCAAATCCATTGACCATGAAGTAGAGGGTTCCCATATCCAGATTGGTGTGGATCTTTGTAAGAAGTACAAAGAAGGACCGATCGTCATCAATACAGTGGCGTCACATCATGGAGATGTTGAACCAGAGTCTCTTATTGCATGTATTGTTCAGGCGGCTGATGCAATTTCAGCAGCAAGACCAGGTGCAAGAAGAGAGACACTTGAGACATATACAAACCGTTTGAAACAGTTGGAAGACATTACCAATGAATTCAAAGGTGTAGACAAGTCCTTTGCTATACAGGCGGGCAGAGAGATTCGTGTAATGGTAGTACCGGAACATGTGACAGATGCAGATATGGTTCTGCTGGCAAGAGATATTGCCAAACAGATTGAGGCTGAGCTTGAATATCCGGGTCAGATCAAGGTAAACGTTATACGAGAGAGCAGAGCAGTAGATTACGCTAAGTAATTATAGAAATACCCAGAAAGAGTGTGATACATATAAGTGTCATGCTCTTTTTTTGTTCTACTTTTTATAATAAATCCGTAGAATTGTACAGGGTGAAGCTATGAGAAAACATTCAGACTGGCACAGGACGAAAGGCTTTCCGGTACAGAGTCTGTTTATGGCCGGACTTGTTATAGGAATAGTCCTTCCGGATATTCTCTGGAGAATGGAGTGGCATCAGCAGACACTTTCGACAATGTATCTTTTGAGAACATTTGCAGCGGGGAGTGAAGATCAGACAGAATATTTGCTGCAGGTAGTTAAGATGAGAGGCAGTGTGTATCTTCTTGGAATGGGATGTGGGATTTCTGTATTTGGAGTACCATTTGCAGTGGCAGGAAGCGTTTATCTCGGAATGAAGTTGGGGTTACTTCTGACAATGTCTGTTCTGCAGTTTGGCTTGCAGGGCGGACTGGTTGGAGCAGGACTGTTATTTCCGCAGTATCTGTTTTATATTCCATCTGTTTTTTATCTCTGTGATCAAAGTTACAGGCAGTCTATGAAAATCTGGAAAAATAAAGGAATGATAACAGGCAGTGTATCGAGGTATTTTTTGCAGGTTATTCTGAGTGGAATCTTTTATCTGCTTGGTATGCTGACAGAGGTATATTGTAATCCGATCGTGCTGGAATGGCTGCTGGAAAAAGTTGGAATTTTCTGAAAAACAAGATATAGTATGGTTTACCATAATCTGAACAATATTTTGTATTCGACGTTGAAAACGTTGATTTTACATGAAAATTTGGAAAAAAACAAATTGATTTTATGTAAAATAGAAAGTATAATCAGAGTACATCAGATGTGGTGTGAACAGTGATCACCTGATAGAAAACATGAACTGACAGAAGTTGCTGTCGGACAGTGAAAGACATAGTACAAGGTTAGACAGGAAATAAAAGGAATGGAAAGAACACTCGCAGAATTTATCGCATATTTACATACGACTAAGAATACATCGGCTAATACAGAAATTTCATACCAGAGAGATTTACGGAAACTGATCCGATATCTGCAGGAACAGGATATCTGTGATTTTGTGGAGGTGACAAGTCTGGATCTCAAGGCATATCTCAGTGAACTTAAGAATGAGAATCTGGCATCCTCAACAATCTCCAGAAATATAGCGTCTATCCGTGCAATGTTTCAGTATCTTTTTAAAGAGGGAAGAATCAAAGCGGATCCTTCCGAGGATCTGAAGCCGCCTAAGGTAGAGAAGAAAATGCCGGAAATATTATCTGTTCAGGAGGTAGACCGCCTTTTGAAGCAGCCGAATATCAATACAGCAAAGGGACTTCGCGACAGAGCAATGCTGGAACTGCTTTATGCTACAGGCATGCGTGTAAGTGAACTGATTCATCTTCAGGTCTCGGATCTGAATCTTCAGTTTGGATATGTGATCTGTCATGATACAGACAGGGAGAGGATCATCCCGATTGGAAATGTCAGCAAGAGAGCACTTGTAGATTACATGGAGCATGGAAGAGGATATTTTGTAAAGAATAAGGCAGAAAATGCCCTGTTCACAAACTGTTCCGGCAGATCCATGAGCAGACAGGGATTCTGGAAAGTTCTCAAGAGCTATGCGGAAGCAGCGGGTATTTACCGAGACATTACACCACATACATTGAGACATTCTTTTGCAGTACATATGCTTCAGAATGGAGCTGATATCAAGAGCGTACAGGAAATGCTCGGACATTCGGATATCTCTTCCACCCAGATTTATCTCGGGATGAATGTAGCCAGGATGAGAGATGTTTATATGAAAGCACATCCGCGTCATTAAGTGGATCGTCAATAAAACAGAAAGACCGTGAATACAGAACTTATATAAAGAAGAGTCTGTATTACGGTCTTTTTACTTTAATAATAAAGCCAAAAATGAATTCAGTTTTAGCAGAGCTCTGCGATGGTGTAGAGAAGTTTCTCGGATTCTTCCCATCCGAGACATGGATCGGTAATGGATTTACCATAAATATGATCACAGCCAATCTTCTGATTACCTGGTTCAATATAGCTTTCAATCATCAGTCCTTTGACCAGCTTGTGAAGTTCTGGATCAACAATGCGGCTGTGCAGGATTTCTTTGGCAATACGAACCTGCTGTTCATACTGTTTGTTGGAGTTGGAATGGTTGGTATCTACAATGACAGCAGGATTTTTGAGATCTTTTTCCTGATATTTGTCAAGAAGAAGACGAAGATCCTCATAATGATAGTTTGGCATTGCCTCACCATGTTTGTTGACAGCACCACGCAGAATTGTATGTGCGAGGGGATTTCCGTCTGTCTCTACTTCCCAGCTTCTGTAGATGAAACGATGAGAAGCCTGAGCTGCAACAACAGAATTTATCATAACGCTGAAATCACCGCTGGTAGGATTTTTCATTCCGGCAGGGATATCCATACCGCTGACAGTCAGACGATGCTGCTGATCCTCAACAGAACGTGCACCCACTGCAACGTAGGAAAGAATGTCGGAGAGATAACGATAGTTTTCAGGATAGAGCATCTCATCCGCACAGGTAAAACCACTTTCCTGAATTGCATGAATATGCATCTTGCGGATTGCTATCAGTCCTGCCAGCATATCAGGTGCCTTTTCTGGATCAGGCTGATGGACCATACCTTTGTAACCCTCGCCTGTAGTACGTGGTTTATTCGTATAAACGCGAGGAATGATCAGAACCTTATCTGCTATTTTGTCCTGTACTTTGCGAAGGCGAAGAAGATAATCGCAGACCGCATCCTCATTATCAGCAGAACATGGACCAATGATCGCAAGAAATTTATCTGATTTCCCGGTAAAGACATCACGGATTTCCTGATCACGTTTCTCTTTTAAGGCCTGGATCTCAGCATCGATAGGGTACTGATTGCGAATCTCAGCAGGCGTAGGTAATTTTTTGATAAAATTAAATGCCATGTGTTCCTCCTTTGTGTGTTTTTATGCAACACCTTGTAATACAATACTCCAGTATCAGTGGAGAACCGGAGTTCTTTTGTTTAAAATTAAAGTATACAACGCTTTATTATAAACGATTCAAAACTTCTTGTCGATAGGAAATGCTTTGGAATTTTGCATAAGCAACGCATAAATATGAAGCCCGCTTAAAAGAATCTCGCTGAAGAGGATTCCGTACAGATAGCCGCGGATCCCGTAAACCGGAATTGCAAATACTACAAAAAGAATACGGGTCAAAATCCCGGCGGCACTATGAACAAGGCTTCGTCCGGTCTGCCCAAGCCCATGTAGGATGCTTGTCAGAGTTGTATTCAGGTACAAAAAGGGGCAGATAAAAGAGAGGGTCTGTATATAAGCTCCGGCAGTCGGACTTTGAAAAAGAAGATCCCCTATAAAGGCTCCGGCACAATAAAAAATAAGAGTACAGATGCAGCCGAGCAGCAGGCTGGCCCGAAGTGTCTGAACAGTAATATAATGTATCCTTTTTTTGTACCCAAGAGCCTGCATTTCTGCGACAGAAGGCATGAGCATTACGGAGGCAGAGTTGGTGATCGTGGCAGGAAACAGGATACAGGGAAGTGCGAGTCCGGTAAAAATACCGTAGATGCTGAGTGCTTCGCTGGAAGAAACTCCATACATCTGAAGCCTTTGCGGAATCAAAACGACTTCAATAGCGGCAAGCACGGAGAGAAGAAGCCGATTCACCGTAACAGGAAAGGCAGTACGGAGGATTTCATGTAAATCCGAAAAAGGTTTTGTAATCTGAAAAATCCTGTGCGAGCAGCTGCGAAAGTGAAGTGAGAGAACAAGCAGCGAAAGGATAGAGGCGGCGAGCTCTGAAGCAAGTGTGCCGCCGACAGCAATCATGGCGGTCACGGGAAGATTATTGGAAACACAGATCAGATACAGAAGGAAAGAAGAACCGACACGCACAAGCTGCTCAACAAACTGCATGCCGGATGGAAAAGCGGCTTTTTTGCGGGCAAAATAATAACTGTTGATACAGGAATGAAGAACAGCCAAAGGCAGGCTGAAAGCAAGAATGCGCAGGAGCTCTTCTGTACGTACTTCTCTGAGAATCTGTACAGCAAAAAAATCGGCTTTCAGAAACAACAGGGAAGAAGCCACACAGGAGAATAAAAAAGCAAGAAGCGTTCCAAGACAGAAGAAATCACGGGCTTTTTTGTGTTCTCCGGTTGCAAAGTGAGCGGCGATCAGACGCGAAAGGGCGGTCTGTATACCAGAAGAGGTTATGGCGAGCAGGAGAGTCTGGAGAGGGAGAACAAGCTGAAACAGGCCAATTCCCTCTGCACCAATTGTATGAGACAGGAATATCCTATAAAAAAAGCCCATAATGCGGCTTAAAAGTCCGGCGCAGGTGAGAAGAAAAGTTCCCCTGAAAAAAGTTTTTTTCGACATACAGAATACCTGGAGCTTTTTTGTCAGTATATGCGTAAAACTACCTTGACAGAACAAATGTATTCTGTTAAAGTAGGTTTTGAAATAAATCCGACTAAAACACTGGGAATTATGAAGAGGTGAGTGGATGAAACTGTCAACAAGAGCAAGATACGGTCTCAAAGCTTTGATTGATCTGGGTCTGCATTGTGAAACAGAAGCCGTTTCCATTCAGAGTATTGCGGTCAGACAGAATATCTCCGACAGTTATCTTGAGCAGCTTATGGCGAAACTCAAGAAGGCAGGTCTGGTAGAGAGCACCAGGGGAGCTGGCGGAGGCTACAGGCTTGGACGTCCGGCAGCAGAGATTTCTGTGGGTGATGTCCTGAGAGTGCTGGAGGGAAGTCTGGAGGCAGCACAGTGTTCCGGAATGGAAGATGAGAGCACCTGTGAGAATCATGACATCTGCGTGACGAAATATGTGTGGAAACGGATCAATGACAGTATCACACAGGCAGTGGATACCATGATGCTGGATCAGTTGATAGATGAAAGCCGGAAAAAACAAAAGGAAAAGATCTAAAATTCATTTTTTATCAGGAGGAAAAAACATGAATAAATTAATATATCTGGATAATGCGGCAACAACCAAAACTGCACCGGAAGTTCTTGAGGCAATGCTTCCGTATTTTTCCGAGTACTATGGAAACCCGTCCAGTATTTATGATTTTGGACAGAAGAGCAAAGAGGCAGTGACAAGAGGAAGACAGCAGATAGCGGATGTCCTGAATGCAAGGAAAGAAGACATCTACTTTACAGCAGGCGGAAGCGAGGCTGACAACTGGGCACTCAAGGCAACCTTTGAAGCATATAAATCCAAAGGAAATCATATCATCACAACCAAGATCGAGCATCATGCGATCCTGCACACCTGTGAATATCTTGAGAAGGAAAGAGGAGCAAAGATCACCTATCTCGATGTAGATGAAAATGGTATTGTACGTCTTGATGAACTGGAGAAAGCGATCACACCGGAGACAATTCTGATTTCTGTTATGTTTGCAAACAACGAGATCGGTTCTATTCAGCCGATCAAAGAAATCGGCCGCATTGCCAGAGAACATGGCATCCTGTTCCACACAGATGCAGTTCAGGCATTCTGTCAGGTTCCGATCGATGTAGAAGAGTGTAATATTGATATGTTAAGTTCCAGTGGTCACAAGATCAACGGACCAAAGGGAATCGGCTTCCTTTATATCCGTAAGGGCGTTAAGATCAGATCCTTTGTACATGGCGGAGCACAGGAGCGTAAACGCCGTGCAGGTACAGAGAATGTTCCGGGAATCGTAGGATACGGTGCAGCAGCAGAGCGGGCAATGAAAAACATGAAAGAGCGTACAGACAGAGAAATCGAACTGAGAGATTATCTGATCGGACGTATCACCAGTGAAATCCCATATGTAAGACTGAATGGTGACAGAGTAAGACGTCTTCCGAATAACGTAAATGTAAGCTTCCAGTTTATCGAAGGTGAGTCCATGCTCCTGATGCTTGATCAGAACGGTATCTGCGGTTCAAGTGGGTCTGCATGTACATCAGGTTCTCTGGATCCATCTCATGTACTTCTTGCTATCGGACTGCCTCATGAGATCGCACACGGTTCTCTGAGACTTACCCTGAGTGAGGAGACAACAAAAGAAGATCTTGACTTCACAGTAGATAAACTGAAAGAAATCGTACAGAATCTGAGAAGTATGTCTCCACTGTATGAAGATTTTATCAAAAATCAGAAATAATAATTAATGAAAAACAGAAACAGGAGGAATAAATATTATGTACAGCGAAAAAGTTATGGATCATTTTCAGCATCCAAGAAATGTAGGAGAAATTGAGGGCGCAAGCGGTGTAGGAACTGTCGGTAACGCAAAATGCGGTGATATCATGAGAATGTTCCTTGATATCGATGATGAGACACATATCATCAAAGAATGCAAATTTAAAACATTTGGCTGTGGTGCGGCAGTTGCAACCAGCAGTATGGCAACAGAAATGGTCAAAGGCAAAACTATTGAAGAAGCAATGCAGATCACAAACAAAGCCGTTATGGAAGCACTTGACGGACTTCCGCCGGTCAAAGTACACTGTTCTCTTCTTGCAGAGGAAGCAATTCACGCAGCACTGTGGGATTACGCTGAGAAACATGGTATTGTGATCGAAGGTCTGGATAAACCAAAGTCAGACATCAGCGAAGGCGAGGAAGAAGAAGAGTACTAAGAAACAACGGCTGTGAGGGGGAAACATAAATTTGAGGCTGCTGTCTGCAGGAAATGTCCCAAGAGGTGTTTTTGTATGCAGATAAATTGTGAGGTGAAATGTTGACAGGACTTACAGACGAACAGGTAAATGAGCGGATCGAGCAGGGCAAGGTTAATGCGGATGAAAATCCAAACACCAGGACATATAAACAGATCGTCAGAGAGAATACGCTGACCTTCTTTAACTTTTTGAACCTGGTACTTCTGGTACTTGTACTGCTGGTCGGTTCATATAAGAATGCATTTTTTGTATGTATCATTATTATCAATACACTGATTGGAATTGCACAGGAAATCCGTGCAAAGAAGACCATTGACAAGCTGGCGATTCTGACCGCGAAGAAATCAATTGTCATTCGTGAGGGAAAGAAGTGGACTGTCCCGACAGAGGAACTGGTTCTTGATGATCTGGTCTGTCTTAAGACCGGTGATCAGGTTCCGGCAGATGCAAAGGTACTGGAAGGCAGTGTAGAGGTAAACGAATCACTTCTGACAGGTGAATCAGATAACCTTCCAAAGAATGTAGGAGATGAACTTTTTTCAGGAAGCTTTGTAACAGCAGGAGAGGCCTGCTGTCAGATCATTCATGTCGGCAAGGATAACTATGCGGCACAGATCACCAGCGAAGCAAAGGAATTCAAGCGTCACAATTCAGAACTTAAGAATTCTCTGAATGCGATTCTGAAAGTGATCAGTATCATTATCGTGCCGCTGGGAGCACTGCTGTTTTATAAACAGTACTATATTGTAGGAAATACGTTCAAGGCTTCTGTTGTGAGTATGGTCGCAGGTGTTCTGGGAATGATTCCGGAAGGTCTGGTACTCCTCACCAGTGTGGCATTGACACTGGGAGCACTGGTTCTGGCCAATAAGAAGACTCTTGTACAGGAGTTATACTGTATTGAGACTCTGGCAAGAGTTGATACACTCTGTCTGGACAAGACCGGAACAATCACTGAAGGAACCATGTGTGTAGAGCGTGTGGAGTCGTGGTGTGAGAGTCTTCTCAGAAATCTGACAGAAGACAAAGAAGAGCCGGACGAAGGCAGAATGCTCCAGGATCAGGAAATACAGCCGGAAAATGCTGAAACACAGAATCCAGATACCGGTTCGCAAACGGAAGCGGATCAGGCAGAAACCATAGACGAAACGGCAGCTCTGCAGGATATTCATGAAATTGAGGACATGATGGGAAATCTCATGTATGTTCTTAAAGATCAGAATGCGACGATTGATGCCCTGCGTAAACGCTTTCCAACCAAAACATCTATGACGCCGGAGCATATTATTCCGTTTTCTTCCGACAGAAAATACAGTGGAGCTGTATTTGAGGATAGAGGAACTTATCTTATGGGAGCGGCACAGTTTCTTTTTCCAGAGGGAAGAGAAGAAATCCTGGATGTCTGCCAGAAATATGCACAGGAAGGACTTCGAGTCCTTACACTGGCACACAGCAGTCAGATGGCAGAAGGTACAGAACTTCCGGCCGATCTTGAACCGGTGGCACTTCTTCTTCTGACAGATGTGATCCGAGAAGAAGCTCCGGACACACTGAAATTCTTTGACAGCCAGGAAGTTGACCTCAAGGTGATCTCGGGAGATGATCCTGTCACCGTTTCTGCGATCGCGAAGCGGGCAGGTCTTAAGAATGCAGAAAGCTATGTGGATGCGACAACACTGGAAACAGAGGAAGATTTAGAAGAGGCTGTTTCGAAATACAGTGTTTTTGGTCGAGTGACACCGCAGCAGAAAAAAGAAATGGTACAGGCTCTTCAGAAACAGGGACATACCGTTGCCATGACAGGAGATGGCGTCAACGATGTTCTTGCTCTCAAAGAAGCAGACTGCAGTATTGCCATGGCACAGGGAAGTGATGCGGCAAAGAATATTGCCAACGTAGTTCTTCTGGATTCAAATTTTGCATCCATGCCACATATCGTGAATCAGGGACGAAGAGTCGTGAACAATATCCGTACAGCGGCATCCATGTTTCTGATCAAGACTATGTTTTCTGTCATGCTGTCACTTCTGACAATCTTTTTTGGAAACACGTATCCGTTCGAACCGATCCAGATGTCACTGATCAGTGCCTGCGCAGTCGGGATTCCAACCTTCCTTCTTGCACAGGAAAACAATTATGACAAGATCGATCATACGTTTCTCCGACATGTGTTCCTGAATGCGTTTCCGGCAGCAATCACTATTTCATCCTGTGTGTTTGCAATCATGCTTGTCTGCCAGAATGTATATCATTCCAATGCCATGCTGAGTACGGCCTGTGTACTGGTCACAGGATGGAACTATATGGCAGCATTAAAAACGGTTTATGCACCATTGAATACCTACCGTAAGGTAATCATTTATGGAATGCAGTTTATTTTCTTTGCCGCGGCAGTCATATTTCAGAAACTGCTGGCCCTTGGTTCCCTGGACTTCGGACTGATCATACTGGTATTTATCCTGATGACATTTGCACCGGTTCTGATCGATGTGATCACAAGCTGGCTCAAAGGGATTTATGCAAAGTCTCTGGATCAGGAAAAACCGGGAAAGTTTACAGGATTTGTGAATAAACTCAGCAGAAAAAAATAAATAACGATAAGTGAGAAAACAGCATTGCAGCGTGAAGCTATGATGCTGTTTTTTTTGCAAAATTTCGGCAGAATAGCTTTTGAAAAAACAAATTTGTGTAAAACCTATGCTAAGATGCTGAATATCAAAGAAAAGGAGGTGGAAAGAACAGAGGGATTTTTGAGGAAGATAGGACGAAAGACGATTACTGGAATTTAATCTGGGTTTCTACAATTGTATTTTGCGGAAACCCAGTTGAAATCCATGAAAACAGACCTGATACAAAAAAAGATGCCGAAAGTAAAAAGCTGTTTCTATTTAATGTATCACTTCATTTTTTTGGTTTCATTGATTGCATCAATCGTACATCGCAGATTAGATTCAAGCAGTGGATGATACTTGGGATCGACAGAATCCATAAGCAACATAAAATTATTTTTATGGACAGAATCATCATCAATACCCATAAGAATAAAATCGGAAGACACTCCCAAAACTTGGCAGAGTTTCTGGAGTGTGGATAAAGACATCCCTTTTTGACCGCATTCAATATACCCAAGAAAAAGAGTGGATATGTCCAGCTTTTCGGCAAGGGCTTCCCGGGAAAGATGAGCCTGTTTTCGTGCGAATCTGACCCGCTGCCCAATTTGAACGTTTAAGTCTTTTTTCAGCAGGAATCCCTCCTTTGAAATAATTATAAGATGATTATTCTTAATATTGTAAAAGGAATATAATTGACAAACAATTTACCGTCGGTAATAGAAAAAAATTACTAATAGTTGAATTGGTGGGAAAAATTCAAAGTATAAGTAATATATCAGAAGTCTTTTTATTTAACCAAAAAAATGAAATGTCATGTTTGTTTAATAATATTACTGTTAGTAATATGAAATAGTTACTATAAGGTTGATTTAAACGCACTAAAATTGTATAATAAACAAAAAAGAGAAACATATCTATTGCTTGTCCAAAAGATCGAAATCGGGCAATGTGTCTTCCGAATTGTATTACAAAAATCCTTTTACAAATAAGGAGTGAAAAAGAGAAATGTTTGACTTCAACAATAATTATCAGAAAATTCAAGAATTAATAAGAAATTATCGTGCAATAAAGAGAAGAGCAACGGAATTATTTGATGAAAGAGAAATCTATAACCATCAGAAAGCAGAACTTTTTGCACGTTTTGGAAATAGATATGGAAATGTTGCAGACAGTGAAGCCAGAATCTATACAGAGCAGGAATTAACACAGTTAAGACTTGAACTGGCGAACAGTGCAGGATTATGGCCTCTTATTAAGAGTATGCTTGGATTTGGGAAAAGTCAGAGAGAGGTTTACCGGGAGTTAATGGGGAAACTGACGGGGCTTCTTAACTTTATGGAAGACCAGATTCGGGACTGTCGAAGTGAGGCTGATGCAATCTGGTATAAGCTTCAGCAGATATCCGAGGAATATACACAGGCATATAAAAGTGCCATGTGTTATGGAGGATGTACCAGTGATTCTGACTGGACCAGTTATGTTATACCAGAAACTCTCGAGAATCCAAGAATTTTTCTGGGAGATCTCCTGAAACCTTTTATGACAGAAGAAGAACAGCGGGAACTGTCTGGTGATGGAAAGATTTTATTTAATCTGTGCAGGGATGGTGAGAAAATTGCTGTACCGTGGGGATTTTTATTGTCAGCACCGATACAGCTTAGCATTGACTATGGAACAAGGACCACAGACAGGGCAAGACAGATCCTTCAGTCAATCATTTATCAGACATTGCGCAGTATACCGCAGTACTATATGGAATTTCATTTTATGGATGCAGTTACATCCGGAAATGATTTCAGAGATTTTATCCGTTTACAGCAGGTAAAAAAGAACGATATTGTTATGCTGAACAGAAAGGTAACAGGTGGTTCCTATCATCTTGCACAGTCTTACCTTAAAAGTGAGGATATCAGCCGGGGACTGACAGCACTGGTGCAGAGGATGACAGCGGTTATTAATGAAAAGGCCGCCTATACAACTGTAACGGAATACAATGCGGAACAGGGAATGGACGCATGGATTCCATATCAGATGATAATCGTGCAGAATCTTCACGAAGGATATTCTGACAGTGATTTTAAGAATATCCAGTATCTGATCGAAAATGGAAGAAATCTGGGTGTCTTTGTAGTTATATTAAATAATGTAGACCGTTGGGAAAACGAATCCACACACAGCAGAAAACAAGATCTTGAGAGCTGTTTTTCAGCAGAGGCAATACAGAATCTTTTTCGGATTGATGTAGGGACAGATATTTCGTCAACATGTGTGAGGGGAGTCGAAAGTGATTTCCGACACTGGCAGACCGGTGGTTCTCATCTGGAATTTATCGAAAATATCGTAGAGCAGCTTGTGGCAGAAAAGAAGCTGGACAATGAATTTCAGCGTATTTTTGACATAAATGCTCCTTTCGGACAGATGGATTCCACAAATGGTCTTCATATTCCATTTGCAATCAACCAGAGAGGAGATATTATTTCATATTCACTTGGACAGGCATTGAATGCGCATGGTCTGATCTGCGGTGGTACCGGATCTGGTAAGAGTTCGCTTTTACATATGCTGATCAGTTCTATTGTGATGAATTATACTCCGGAAGACGTGGAAATCTGGCTGTCTGACTATAAGATTACAGAATTTTATTCTTACAAGACCAATACACCTCCACATATACGGTTTATTGGATTGTCAAAGACATCTGATTTTTCATACGCTTTTCTGGATAAGATCATAGACGAGATGAACCGCAGACAGACAATCATTGCACAGGCAGATTACGATTACAAAGCCGGAGGCGGTAAAAGCAATATTACTTCATTTGGTGATTACAGGAAAGTATATGGCAAGAACTCCATGACAAGACTGCTCATCATTGTAGATGAATTTCATGTGATGAGTCAGCATGCACAGCTGGAAACAGAATACAAGACAAAGCTGGAGAATATTCTGTCAGAGGCGAGAGCTCTTGGAATTATCCTGCTGCTTTCAGATCAGGCAATCGTAGATGGCCTGAGAGGACTTTCGGATAAGGGAAAGAAACAGATAAAAGCTAGAATCGCACTCTCTAATTACAAGGATGAACTAGAAGAAACTCTGAATGAAAAAGAAGCAGATAAAATTCGTTCTTTCATACATATGAAAGTCGGAGAGGTTGCGGTCCAGACGATTCAGGAAAATGAAGATCGTGAAGAGGTTCCGACAATCGAACGTGCCATGGCAATTTATATTAATGGAACGTGTCGTTATAATGTGAATGAGAAGGCAAGAACAATTTATCATGCAGAGGACTATGTGGCAGATGTTTTTGATGATCGTGTTGTGGATCCTATGAAAATCGAAGAGATCGATCAGTGGGAGAAGGAAAATGTGATTTCTCACAGAGATGGCAGCAAAGATTTTCATATTTATCTGGGACGACCTGTGAATCTCGGATTTGCACTTCATTTTCCACTGCTTCAGCGGAAGGGAAATAATATCATGTGTGCTTCTGGAACGGAAGAACAGCAGATGCGTATTCTGAGAGCAATTATTTCAAGCTTCGCACGACAGTCCGACTTTTCAGTTGATATTATGGCAGACAGTTATGCAAGTGTATATCGTGAATACAAACCGGAAATTCTGGAATTTGAAAAAAATTATCCGGAGATAAGGGTGCATGATGATCTGGAAGATATCTGTTACAAAATCGTTGAAACATTAGAAATCATAAAAGACAGGAGTAATACCAGAAAACAACTGATCGTATGGCTTGGGCTGGATTCTATGGCAGACATTCTGGCAGATGAAAGAAACAAAAGAACACCTGTACTAAAAAAAGCAGAAGAGAAAGCAACGCAGTCGGAAGTATCGGAGAGCGTTTCTGAGGAAGAATCAGAAAAAACAGATTTTAATGACTCGGCACTGGACGAATTCAGTGCTCTGTTTGGTGATATGGATCTGTTTGGAGAAGAAGATATTAATGAAGAAGAGCCGGAAACCGGGAAAGAAGCACAGACTTCTTATTTATATGATGCCAGAAATGATATAGCCAGAATTATACATCTGGGACCTACATGTAATGTATTTAATCTGGTGATCTACGATTCAGCTTCCGCACTGAGAGATTTCAGAGAAGTAAAGACACTGGATTTCAATCACAAAATTGCATTTCCGATGAGTGATTATGAAGCGGGAGAATTTCTTGATCAGCCAAGACTGATAAGAGAACTTTCCGGACAGCTTGCATACTATCATAATGGAAGAGCCGGAAACCGATTCGTTCCATACAAATTATAAACAGAAGAGGAAGGGGAAACAAAATGGTAGATATTGATCTTGAGACCGTCATCAACTTTTGTGATAAATTCGAAAAAGAATATCTGGAAATTCTGCATCAAAACGCACAAAGATTAAAGGTTGCTGCATCAAGTGTAACAGAAACTCTTAAAGGAACGGAAATGGCAACCAAGTCTTCTGTGAAGCTTGAAATGATTGCAGATGCATTGTATAAAGCCACACAAACAGGTGAGGAACGGATTTTGGAACTGAAAAAGAGAGCTCAAAGAGAACTTGATGAAAAAGAACGTATAGAAGGTCGAATCAGATAGGAGAGAATTGACATGGCTGGAAAGGTATTTGGAAATGCTTCAGAAGTAAGAAGCCTGGCGAAAATCACAAAGATGTGCATGGATGCAATTTCAGAAAACAATAACAGAGGAAGTACACTGTTGTCAACGATTGAAGGTGCTGAGTCTGATAAACTCTATGAGCAGGCAAAAGAGATTGTAGAGTATACAAAGAAAGTAGTAGAACTGGGCAAAGAACCTCTGGAGGATGTGAGTGGGGCTCTTGAGGAATATGCAGAATTTCTTGAGTCACATGGGAAACCCTGAAAATACATACAGATAGCAGGCTGATACAAAATGAGTGATGGAGTTTTAAAGTCAGATCCGGATGCAGTCTGGAATTATGTGGTTTCATTAAATGAGAATAAGGAATACGTTGATGAAGCTGTCAAAGGTGCAAAAGATGCACTGGAATCTCTGCTGCAGCGGCTGAACCAGAAACGGTCTTCTATTGCAGATAAGAGATCAGAGTGGGAAAATCAGATTCGTTTTTATGCAGATGAAAGCGAATCTGAGCAGGATCCGAAAAAACAGGAAGATTACAGGAAAAAAATAGAAGAAGCCAAAGCCAGGATAAGAAAGCTGGATATACAGGATGAAGAAATCATATCCATCATAAAAAAAATTCCTGACTATGTGGATCTGCTTACAAACGCACAAAGGAGAACTGGACGTTCATTTACAAAATCCAAAAGAATTCTGAATGCCTATCTCAAGATGGTAGAAGAATATAATGTAATGACCAGAATGAGGGAATGTGGATATAGTGGAACACCGGGAAAATACGGAGTAATGCAGTTTCGAGGAACTACATTTTACTGCAGTGGAAGTGCTTATGCACCAACAGAAGATAATCTGAAGCGAATGGAAAAGGGAAGAGCCCCGATAGGATACGATGGTGATCCGATAGAACTGCACCATCTGATTCAGTCCGAGAGCGGCAGTGTCGTAGAAATTTCAGGGAGCATGCACAGAGAGAATCATAAAACATTACATATTAATACGTCAGATATACCATCTGGAATTAACCGTTCCAGCTTTCAGATGCTCCGAAGTGCATACTGGAAGCGGCGGGCACAGACACTGAGGAAAGAAATGAGAAAATAAGATATGGACACAACAGTTTCTTATTATGTGAGAAAAAAAGTAAAAGATGATTTTGACAAGTGCAATTGGACAGACGGTGTGGGTAAGAAGTTTGAGGATGTTGCACTGACAGAAATGCTGAAAGCACTGGATGAACTGGAAACAGCACTGGAAGAAACAGAGAAGTTTTTTACAAACGCAGAAAGTATTCTGGCAGACACAAGACCGGAATAAGTGGGGAAAGACGAATGAAAGTAGTTCAGGGAAATTACCGACAATATCAGCTGGTAGATAAAACCAGAAAAAAGGATATAGATGGTATCAGATATCTTATTGCCGGTGAAAGAAACTTATGGGCAAAGCTGCTGAGAGATAAATCAGAGACCAAAAAAGCAGAAATTTATAACCTGATAACCAGAAATGGTTCTACAGGATTTGAGAGACCAATTGAATTACTGACAGATGAAAAAGGCAAATTTGTCGGATATACCTTTTATGGACCGGATATGGACATTGTCCCGGAAAAGAAACAGGATACGGGGATTCCGCCTGTTAATAATCCAGATATTCCGGACTTTTCGAAGCCGCCGGTTTCGACATCAGGATCAACGTCAGGAGTAACACAATTGATAATTCTTGTGGTTATAGGCGTTTTGATGCTTTTTATTATGAAAAATCTGCTGAACAGATATCTCCTGATTTTTATTTACGAGAATATTTCACAGGTGGCAGGTGAAGGATGTGCGAGACTTTCCTTTGATGGAATACTTCCGGGGGCTGTTGGAATTGCGGCACTGGTGCTGTATCAGCGCAAAACCGGAGGAGATATGGATACCATTCAGAAATACTGTTTAATGGCAGTATTAAGTTTTGCAGCAGGGGTTCTGATTACCTATGTGGTTATTGGTATAATCTGTGTTCTGGTAATTGGGATTTTCGGAGTGGTAAAAACCTATCAGTCGGTAATTTTTACAGTAATCATAGCGGCTGTGCTTATCAAAATGTTTTTGCCGGGTCGGAGAAGATAAAATATAATAACGAAATTCCTCTGTACAGAGGTTTCAATATAAAATTTACAAAAAAGGGGAAAAGAGTATGAGACACATGAAAAAAATTCTGACTGTTTTACTGGCAGCAGTGATGCTTATCTGTATGTCAGTAAGTGCAGTTTGGGCAGAAGGTGAAGAAGTGGCGCAGCAGACGACTGCGGATAACATGAGTTTTGATGTTATTTTTGCCATTGATGGAAGTGGCTCCATGAAAAAGTCAGATGCGTTGAAATTGAGGCTGACAGCAGGACGGCTGTTCACGGAAATGACATATTCTAACACATCAAGAGCTGGATTTGTGCAGTTCACTAATATTATTATGGATAGCCAGGGACTGACAGACCTGTCTACAGAAGACAGTAAAGCTTCATTCAGAGACCGCCTGTCAGGACTGCAGGATTCTGTAAAAGGAAGCTGGGATACAGATATTTCTCTGGGACTGACACAGGCTTTAAATCTGTTAAAAGAGGGTGATTCCTTCAATGGAGACAGAAATCCTATGATTATTCTTCTCAGTGATGGAAACACAGACCTTCCAAATGGACCGAGAACCGTAGAGGAATCCAATGCAGAATTGACAGGAACTCTTAGTGAGGCAGCTTCTCTTGGTGTTCCGATTTATTCTATTGGCCTTAACTATGATGGAAAACTGGATGTAGATTACATGCAGAATATTGCCAATCAGACAGGTGGAGCCTTTTATAATATCACTACCGCAACAGATTTCAACAAATATATGACAGATATTTTTGGAAATGTTGCAGATGGTGATCTGACAGGTCTGAATCCAGCGTATATAGATGGAAGATTTGTAACAGATTTTGTGATTGACAATGGCAGTGTACTGATGGCCAATATTGTTATTCTTACAGATAAAGGCGTAAGTGATCCGCAGCTTATAGATCCAACCGGAGCGGTGGTTCCTCTGGATGCAGACCATGGAGTGATTGTTTCGACGGATACTTCGGATGAGAATAAAGTATCGACGTATACGATCCTCAAAATCATGTATCCTGTACAGGGAGCATGGAAAGTCAGTGTAAAGGGTGAAGCCGACGATGCAGTACAGGTAAACCTTCTGACTACATATGATATTTCTTTTAAACTTCTCAACAGCAGGGATCCGATTGCAGGAAATGATATCAATATTTACGGAAAGCTTGTACGTGGAGATGAAAATATCACAGATTCAAACCTGCTTTCGGGAGCTATGGCAATCTGTACTATTATGGATAACAAGGGAAATATTGTCGGAGAGAATCTTCCGATGACTTACAATGAAGAAAAACATGTCTTCATTTGTAAAACGAATCTTGAAAAATCAGGAAACTACTATGTGACAGCACATCTGGAAGGCAAAGATGGAAGCTTCTCGAAAGAAGCTGCACAGTATCAGTTATCCATAGGAAGAGCCAAACTGACCGTATCTGGAAGACCAGATGTCAGCATGTGGTGCAATCCAATCAAAACAAAGGCCTCGGTTGATATCAGCCAGCATGTAAAGAGCGAGTCTCTTGCAGAACTGAACTGCAGTATAGAGGATAATGGAAATAATATTGTAACAGCAGATTACAACAAAGACACAGGAATGCTTAATATCACGCCACTGAGAACCGGCACAGGATATCTGAAGTTGATTTTTTCTGATGCATATGGTCAGAGTGCAGAGCTTACGGTATTCGTCACTGTAAAACCATCCTGGATCTGGTTTGTTGCAGCAATCGTAATTCTGGCAGTGATTGTGGCACTGATTGCTGGTATTATGAAAGCAACAAAACCGGTGCTTAAGGATTCGGTAACCGTAGAACTTTCTTTACCGCCGATGCTTGCAAATCTTACACCGTCACCGGCAACACTGGCAATGCCGGCTAAGAAATCAGAGGTAATTCTCGGAAAACTGATTCAGGGTGATACATTTGCACAGAGCACCCTGGGAAATCCGATCATGCAGGCAGGACTGACAACACTTGTAAATAAGATCAAACTGGTTGCATGCAAAGGAGACGCAGTTACAGTAAAAATCTTACCGAAAACACCGGGAATGATCATGATCAACAACCAGAATGTGGACAATGCAAAAGGAATTTCTTATCCAATGAACAAGGGAGACAGAATTGCAATTCAATTCTCAACAGATGGAAATTCAATCAGTACAGTAACATTACAGCTTGGCGGAGAAGGTGGATGGGATGGCAACTTTGAACCTGGCGGTGACATATTTGGTGGTGGTCAGAGTGGAAATCCATTTGGAAATAATGATTTTGGAAGCCCGTTTGGTGGCGGTGGTGCAGGCAATTTTGGTGATCCATTTGGTGGAAACACTGGAAATTTCGGAAATCCATTCGGCGGTGCCGGAGGATCTTATGGAAGTCAGCCAGGAGGCAGCAACATGGGTGGATTTGATGGAGGTCAGCCAGGAAACAACGGCATGGGTGGATTTGACGGAAACCAGCCGGGAAACAACAGTGCAGATGATTTTGGCACAGGAAATATGGCGGGAAATCCGAATGATTTTGGAAATTCATCACAGGATGACTTCGGCAGTGCAAACGATAATGCCGAAGAAAACAATAACTTCGATTTCGGTGGCGACAGTTCTGATAATGGTTTCGGGGGATTCATCTAAAATCCCCCTCCCTAAAGGGAGACTCTAATCAGAATATGAAGCAAACATCGCCTGAAAAGGATACAGAAAATCTACTTCAAAGTTTATTGAAAGAAGCATCTTTGATATATAGTTCCAGGAACTATAGTTACGATAGGAAGGCTGTTATATTGTATGTTCCTGCATCTGTGGGGAAACTCTATGATGTCACAAAAATTTCTTGAAAAGAAGAATTGAAGAAATAAAAGCAACAGCTGTTTCAGTTGGAATTGATTTGCAGCCAGAGCGCAAAGATATCCTGTTCGATGATGATATCGGAACAGACAGATCTGGAAAATAAAAAAATAATTACAATTACGATAAAAAGACAAGAAAGGAAAGTAAGGACATGGCAGAAGAAGTAAAGGTAAGCTTATTAGAAAAGTCATTAAGTCTTTCAAAAAATGGTGGCATCTATTATGGAGGGGCACGAGTAGAGGCTGACGAACGGACAGCGGTTTTGTTTGTTGGTCTTGGAGGAAGTGGCGCGGATGCTCTGCTTCGTATTAAAGATCAGGTAAAAACCAGAATGATCCTTCCGGCAGATAAGACAGGTGCTCCGGTTGCAGATCAGCCAAAAAATATTGGATATTTGGAAATCGATACAGACAACAGTGGTCAGGCAGCCACTTATGGAACTGCTCATTTTGATCAGTTTGGAAAAGAATTCTGTGATATTTCAGTAAAATCAACACCAGATGTAATCGCAGACATCAAAAAAGCAAAAGCCGCAGGTGAGGAATGCTGGCAGTGGTTTGATGATGATGTAAATCAGGTTGCAGGTTCCAAAGGAGCCGGTGGAATACGCCAGATTGGTAGAATGCTTCTGATGAACAATATTGCAAAGGTGATTAATTCTGTTTCAGGAAAGATTGATCTTCTGACTCAGAATAACCCGGATATTGAGAGATTGCTGGTTTATGTATTTTCAGGTATCTCAGGCGGAACTGGTGCAGGTACATTTCTGGATATGGCATATATTCTGAGAAAGATAGCCAAAGCCAAAAATCCAAATGTAAATATTATGGGATATCTGTTAATGACAGATGTGAATGAACTGAATGGCGGTAAAAAAGAGGCTTTGAGAACCAATGGATTTTCCTGTCTGAAAGAACTGGATTACTGGATGAATTCAGGAGAGCATGAAGACCGCTATTATCAGAAATTTCCAAATGGTTTTGAATTAAATGAGCACGATTGCCCATTTGATTTCTGTCATTTGCTGGATGCATCTGATGTTGGCGGACATAATTTCAACTATGACAAAATTTTAAGATCTGTAGCAGAAAATGTATTTGCCTATATTGCAGGCGAGGCAGGCGGCGATACTTCCACAAGCACGATGGCTTCTCTGTATGATAATATTCAGGGATATATTACAACACTTACTGCATCTGCAAAATATCCGGCAGGCTACAAGTTTCTCTCACTGGGAGCCTCCAAAATAGAAATTCCATATACTGAAATTTCAACATTGGTTGCTGCCAGAGTATTTCAGCGGCTTAATGCAGGAATGTTCAAAAACAGACCGACAGAAAATCAGTTTAATGTAAGTGTATTTAAGGATCTTGAGATGACGGAAGAGTGTATTCGAAGCACGCTTTATAAAAATGTGACTGCTCAGAGACCTCTTCTTGAAGTAAAAAATTATAAATATGCAGATATTTGGCCAAACAATGCCCCATATCAGGCAGTCCACAACTGGATTGCTATGTTCCAGAGATCTGTTGTGCCACAGGCAGCAAATCTTCCGGCGTACTTAGAGGGAAAATTAAAAGAATTTATAAAACGAAATCTCAAAGATAAGAAGACAGGACCAGTTTACCTCAGATATTACATGAAATCACAGCAAAATTATTGTCTGTATCATATGCTCGAGGGATTTCGTAAATATTGTTCCGAGCTGCAGACACAGTGTGAGTCAAAATCAAAAGAGCTGCGGGATAACATGAATCAGGCTTTTGCGGCAGGAAGCAATCTGGGAGCTTGGGATAGTAAAACTAAGGCTGTAGAGAGATATTTGAAGGCGTTAAATGCCTGGTACAGAAATGAGGAACATGGATTCCTGAATGAGAAGATTGTAGAAGTATTGGAGACTGTACAAAGCAGATTAGAACTGTACTATAACAATATCTTAAAACCGCTGACAGATATTTTAATGGAATTGCCGGATATTTTTGACAGAAATGTGGAATATATCAGAGTAAATTCCAGTAAAGTGGATGAAGGCACAGATATTCTGATCAATCCACTCGAGTTTGAACAGACCAGAAAGAATATGTTTGAAGCAGCAGTGGTACAGGCTGAGAATAATTTCCTGGAAAGTCTTTCTACAAATATTCGCAAATGGATAGGCAGAGATATTGATGGTGTTGATGCAAATATTGGGACGGGTATGGATATTTCCGGGTTTATTTCTAACTTTGTATCCGAAAACTTCCAGGCGTTGCTGACAATAAACATGCAATCTGTCATGAACAGC
This sequence comes from Blautia sp. BIOML-A1, assembly GCF_009883055.1. GTDB lineage: Bacteria > Bacillota > Clostridia > Lachnospirales > Lachnospiraceae > Blautia_A. The sequence goes on from NZ_WWVR01000002.1 coordinate 86,709, forward strand.
AAACTGAAAAATGGAGAAAGTCTGGAAAATTACATAAGGAACCGCGTAGAGGATCTTTTGAAATCCTCTTATCCAATGTATAAAGAATCTACCGGAATTTTAGGTGAAGTAGCAGAGTTTTCCATGATTTCCGTGCCGAGCAACTGTCCGATAATCTATAAAGTAGTAAAAGAGCATATTGAATCCAAAAATCTTGACAAGATAAAGGTAAAGAAGAGCAAGGAAGAAAGCCGTATGTATATCATCAAGATTACAAGCGGCTATCCATTATACTCTAATGATTACCTTCAGGAAATGGAAAAAGAATATGAAAAACAAATGGGAAATCAGAGTACTACCAGCGGAAAACATCTGAAACCGGAATGGAGAGATCAGCTGCCGTCTCCATGCATCCAGTTGGCCTGGAAATATCCGTATGAATGTCGAAGAACAAAAGAAAGAAATGAGAAATACAAAGCCCTGTTTGACAAATGTTACGCAAATAAGATCATTGACAGAAGAACAGACTGTTTCTTCCTGAGAAGATCAAATCCAGAAGTTGCAAAAAAAGTGAGCAGAGCAAATCTGACAGCTCCTACAATTCTTGAAAAGATGGAGCAGTTTGAAAAAATTAAGTCAAAACTGTGGGATGACAAAAACGGCATAAAATTATTTACCTGTGGTACTTATATGATAGGCAAGCCAGATGGAGAAATGCAGAACGTAAAAGAAAATATGCTTCGTTTTCCACTTATCCTGGATATTCTGGAAAAAGAAAGCGAGCTGGCAGACAGAATTGAGACAATTGAGGAAGAATTGCATTATCCGAAATATTTCTCAATGGCAAATATGAATCATATGATCCGGGTAAATAAGTATACGGGAGATACTTCTTATAAGAAAACAGATACAGATCCGTTTCCAGTCAAACTGACAGAAGGCCATGAAATGCATCCGGATTATAAAGAATATCAGATTTATCAGAGTTTTTGCAGAAGTCTGAATAAAGATATGAAGGAAGAAATTGAACTCCAGTATGACAACCTTAAGAAACGTATTGAAATGAGTCCGAGTGCACTGGAGGAATATATTGAGGAAATTCGAAAATATATTCAGACCTACGAGAAACAGACAGAAAAGGCTCGCAATGAGATGTACAACGCCGGAAAGGAAGAAAGACCGGCATTCCTTGAGAAAATTGAATTTTATCAGGGCTGCATTGAAGAATTAAAACGTATGCTTCCTATAGACATAGACCCAGAACCGGACCCAGTTCCAACACCAGAACCAGACCCAGTTCCAACTCCAGAACCGGACCCAGCACCAACTCCAGCACCATCACCAGCACCAACTCCGGCACCAGAACCGCAAACTCCACCAAGATACTTAAATCCACAGACATGGCAGCCAATTGAGAATCCACAGCCGGGTCAGCAGGTATTTGACACAAAACTGAGTCAAATGGTCACATATACACCGGAGGCACCGAAAGCACCGAGATATCTGAATCCACAGACATGGCAGCCAATTGAGAATCCACAGCCGGGTCAGCAGGTGTTTGATACAAAGCTGGGACAGATGATTGCATATACACCGGAGGCACCGAGATATCTGAATCCGCAGACATGGCAGCCAATTGAGAATCCACAGCCGGGTCAGCAGGTGTTTGATACAAAGCTGGGACAGATGATCGTATATACACCGGAGGCACCGAGAGTACCGAGATATCTGAATCCGCAGACATGGCAGCCAATTGAGAATCCACAGCCAGGACAGCCAGTATTTGATACACAGATAAATCAGATGATTTATTACAATCCATATCAGCAGCCAGTGCAGGGAGGCTATCCGGGAATGCCGGGTCAGCAGCCAGTGCAGGGAGGCTATCCGGGAATGGCACCACAGCAGCCGGTACAGGGAGGCTATCCGGGAATGGCACCACAGCAGCCGACTCAGGGAGGTTATCCGGGAATGCCAGGCGGCGATGAGAATAACCAGCAGTAAAAAAAATATATTTTAAATACCGGAAGGTAACACCGGTGAAGCATAACGCTGTCATAGAACACAGCGTTATGCTTCGTTTTCAGAAACAATTTGGGAGGAAACTTTCATGGGCAGTAACAATGCACAGACAGGAAGAAACAGAACAGAAGTTAAAGAAAAATTAGATCTGATTCTTGAATCTGCAGAAGCACAGCATCCATTCAGTAAGAAAAACTATGTTTTTATGCGAAAACTTGTTTTTTTGTGGATTGTTGGCAACGATAATCAGATAGTGCAGTATTTAAAATCAGAAATTCAGAGCATTGTTGAAGACAGACGCTCCATCTGGATCATACACAGTGATCCATCCGATATAACAGATAAAGATATTTATCACAAAATCTATGAAGGAATAGAATGTGCATCAACAAATTATCTTGGGGTAGATATGGATCATCTGATGGTCTGCCCGATCCTTCTTAAAGGCTGTTTTGAACAGAAAGAAAATGCAGAGCATTTTACACAGGCAGCTGTTTATGTGCAGGAAGAAATGAAAAAGAGACATCGTTACATTGAATGGAGTCCTTTTGTTCTGACAAGCGATGAAGACATTGATATGACAAGAAATCAGATTCAGTTTTCTGTTCAGTTTATGGAAAGAATCATGGAAGAAGGCAGAAAGGCTTTTCTGGACTGCTGTTGTCCGGCATGTGTGATTTCTGATGTGAATGAAATAGGGCAGGCAATTTCCATAGAGCAGGCAGCCAAAATTATAGTGATGCTTACCGTATTCAGAAATACAAGCTGTGAAAATGAAGATACTCTGGCATCAATTATGATGCCGGTTCAGGAATATGAAAAGGAATATTTCTTTTCTGCGAGAGCAGTTTCCATCTGCGAACCAGTGAAATCATTGATGCTGAATCGTCTGCTGGCAGTTCACAGATGCTTCCAGAATGGTCTGTTTCCGCAGCAGAAACTGTTCGACAATCTGGAACATTCTTTTTTTGAAGGGAAAGAATGGAAGGAACAACTGGATAAAGTTGCTCATGATCAGAATTATACAGTTCTGACAGAGTCTATTTACAGCAATATACCGCTTGCAGATAACAGAATGTATGAGCAGATGTTAAGAAAATTCTGCCAGAAATATTATTTTGAACCTCTTTCGGAGGAGAGAGAGCAATTATTAAAGAAATGGTGGAAATCATTTCTGGAAGAATTTTTTTTGCATTTGGCAGGCTCTATGGAGAGTCTGGACAAAATTGAAGAGAACCGGGAAAAAATTATAGATAAAGTACCGAAGCTGAATATAAATAGTCCACAGAACAAGTTTATAAATGACATGAGAAAGAGCTGTGAGGCCTGGCTGATCAATGAACTCAGAGTCTTTCCACAAAAGATGGTTGAGGAGGCAATGAAACCAGAAGGTATTTATGTAAGAGCGTTTCGTCAGAATAAAGAATTTCTGCAGGATATTTTTCAGAAGATGGAAGATGCGATGCAGCGAGAGATAAAACGTCTACAACAGACAGAATTATTGCTGAATACCGGTGGTGGTCATATTTCAAATGCACAGGATGAGGCAGAACATTGGTTTCAGGACTATAAGAACACTGTACCGACGAAAGTAAAAGAAGTTTACAAAGATTATCAGACAATATTGTGCAGGATGTTCCAGTCAAATGAGAATCATACCGGAACTATGAGCGGAAATCTTCTGGAAAATTACAGCAAGATTGTTTCCGGAAGTATTGAAAGCCGGGAAGCTTACATGAAAAAGAATCTGACGAATCTGGCAGCATCTGATATGGAACAGCTGCTCACAAAGCTGGAGCAGAACTGGCGGTATCCTCTCCGTATGATCGGAAGCGTAGATCAGAACAAAGAACAGAAACTGTATGTTATGGGAAACAGGGACAATTACCTGTGCAGAAGAATACGGGAGCAGGAGGGGCACTATCAGATCGCATTTAAAGAGTGCCCATTGGATGATCGTCTGGAAATTGTAAGGGTTTCTGACAGAATGACAGAAGGACAGATTATAACAAAAGAACAGGAGAGTGAGAAAGTTGAATTATAAACCGCTGAAAGGATTAAGAGGAATACAGATGCAGGCGGATTTTACAAGATTTCAATTTTCCTGGGATTCTGCCGGAAATGATTCCAGAGTTCATTTCATCTGGATATACAAAGAAGATGAGCTAAACAATCCAAGGATGTTTTCGTATGCACAGTGTATAGATAATCGTATACAGGTGGCATTTCAATACAACAATATTCCTATGCAGGAGATACGAAAAATCCGTTTTCTGGTTTTTCTGTCGGAAGATCAGAGAGCTCCTTCAAGAGAAGATCTTGCCAGCCTGTATCAGGATTCGGGATATATCTGCGAAGTATGCTGCGGGACCGGGGAGGTAAAATGGAGATGGTTACAGGAACCTGCAGGAATGACCCTTTTCATGAATAGCAACAAAAAAATACCGGAAAATATTCTGTATTATGAATATAGATATGGAAATAAAACATTTCAATTTGAAATACCGGGAGAAATAAATTACGGTGAAAACAGTTATAAAGGTATTTATTTTCCGGCTTTACAGGAACCACCGGTATTAAAGTCCAGAGAACCGAATATTATGCTCTCGGTTGGGAAAGAAAAACCCGGAAGCAGGGGAATTTTTGAAAAATTTGCAGATATGTTCAGAAAATAAGAGGAACAAGGAGAGAAAGCGATGGGATATTATCCGATTAAGTGTGTCCATTGTATGCGTTCTGTAGCGATGGATGAAAGATGCGTAAAAATGGTACCGGAAGAAGTTAAAACGTTCAATTCAAGACTCGACGGATCACAGCCGATAGTAGTCTTAAATAATAATAAGAAAAACAAGCAGATTGAGTACAAAAGTCTGAGAGAACTTCGAAACAGTCATGTTATCGAACATGAGGAAATTCATCCAATTAAGATTTCCGGGGAGTATCAGAACATTGAAGAATGTAGAAAAGATTTTGTTCAGTCGATTGATGTGAAGGATCTGGAAATTGATGGAACAAAGATGAGCGGTACGATTCGCAAATTTTATTGTCCATACTGTCATAATGAGATTATTTCAATGGCAGGCAAGCTGCCAATGTATCTGATCAGTATTATGGGACCGAGTTCTGCCGGAAAAACGGTATATCTTACAGTACTTCATAAGCTTCTGGGTGGAATAAATTATCCGCTGCCGCAGGGACATCTGTCATTCGATAATTTTGGAGAGATGAGTAATGAGTTCCGTAAATTTGCTCTTGCTCTTAACAGAACAGGAACTCTGCCAAGTACAACAACAGAAAACCGTAAAGATCCATATCTTCTGCGTGTGAATTATATTGCAGATGATAATTCTCAGGAAGTGAATAAACAGTGTCTTATCGGGCTGATAGATATGCGAGGTGAGATGCTTCATGGGGATCATGATGATGATCTGATGGATTTTAACCTTCCACAGTTTAAAGAAGCGAATGGATTTATCATGATGGTTGATCCGGAGACTCTGGAGGGCGTCTATAACCATCTTCCGGAACAGTATTTTGGGGGAAGAAGCATTGAACAGCTGGATGAGACTCTTGGGTCAATGAGACAGACGATCATAAACTGTATCACAGCAGAGATGGGATGTATTGAAAAACCAAGTGTAGTGGCACTTGCAAAGCAGGATATTCTTTGCAGAAATTACCAGCAGCTTGGAATCCCGCTTAACCAGCCGGTAATTGCACCAAATTTCAGACCAGTCAAAGGTACAAATCTTAAGGCATCTTACTATGAGCCGATGAGCAAATCAACCCGAGCCTGTATTTCACATCTTTCGGGAAGTTTTACATCGTTTCTGGAAACTACTTTTAAGGAACCGTATTTTGTATCACTTTCTGCATTGGGAAGCTTTGTAAATATAAGTGGAAATAAATTGGATAATGTTGCAAAGATACGACCAGTTCGTGTAGAAGAACCAATTCTTAAATTACTGATGGATTTTAATTTCCTTCCAAAGTTCTGCAGTGATGAATATTATGCGGATCCACAGGGAGTCATGAATGAGTGGGGAAAGACTTTTGCAGAAAACTGGGCAGAAAAAGAAGCAATGGATCAGCCAAAAAAACATTTGCCAAAAAAAAATTTTTGGAACAAAGGTAAAAAATAGGAGGGACTTGCCATGATAGGTCAGCATATATATTCCAGATGCCTGGAAGGATATTTCTCAAAATCTGGTCTGAATGCCGACAGTACAACTGTGACGATCAGCATGAATATGTTTGCGAGAGTGGAACAGGCAAAGCTGGTTGCAAAAGAATGTGAAAAAATAAGTACTCTGGAAGATATCCGTCCTGTTCCGCAGGAAATACAGGGAGCATATCGGGGAGTACTCAAAATCCGAAGATTAAACCAGCAGATTACAGTGGTGTGCCGTTCTTATCGCCTTCATTCCACAGGAAGCGGTGAAAGCAGAGATTTTACATATGGAAGCAGTTATATCCTTGCAGGAGATGATAAGGAACATTTCCTGGAATCACCGGAATATGTACTGAATATTCAGGATTTTGAGGCATATCCTTCAGTTATGCAGCGAATTCAGGAATCCAGAATGCAGGGAAACGGAGGAAAAATTGAGGCAAACGAAGAATATTCTCTGTTTCGCAGTAATGCTCTGGAAATTTCAACAGATATTTTTCAGAAAGCAGGTTTTACAAAAGAGCTTTTTGTAGAATATATTTCCAGTATTATTCAGAGGGTTTCTCTTTCACATTATTCAGGACATGAGAATGATAAGGTTCTTATAATTCTGCCGCGGGCGTATAACCAGGGATGGGAAAGAAGCGGTGGAAATGCCTATGCAGAAGAAATACTGGTGGCAACAATGAAACTTCTCCCGACATGTGTGGAAGAACAGCTGAATGCAACAACCGGTGGAAGAGAAGATCCAACGGCTCCTGTACTGGATGGATATCAGCTTGTATTTATGGAGCCATGTAATACAAAGAGCTGGAAACTGAGTGAATATTCTGTTATTGATCTGGATCAGCAGGAAAGCTGGATTTCTAAAGATCTGGATACATCGTATGGAGAATTTCTCTGGAATTATCTGAATGCTCCGGAAGTCAGAGAGAAGTTTGAGAAAGAATATGAAAGTCTGTTCAATGAAGGGAAAAGTGAGGAACAGGATCAGGCACCGGAGAAATTCAGTTTTCTTCTGGATCTGCACTGCCAGGAAACGGATGGATTTGCTGATATCCACAAGAGACACCGCCTGTTATTTGATCTGTTAGATTATAACGAAGAAGGCTGGACGGAGAGAAGTACATATGTTGCAGCTGAAATATTGAAACTGGAAATTCGGGAGCCACAGTATGATACCAGACTGGAGAATGCTCTTCTGGAACTGGCAGAGCAGGAAACGTGTCCGTCAGAGTTAAAACCGTTTATTGTAACCGTTCTTCTGCAGAATATTCTGAATGGTAATGGCAGGGAAGAAAGCATTCAGTGGATCTGCCGGGAAATACAGAACGATATGGTTGTGAGCAAACTCAGAGAAGCAAACCAGTATGTGCTGCAGAATGAAGACAGTATTATATGGTACGAAAAAAAATCACTCCTGAAGCTGTATATGGAAATCTGCAAAAATTCAGAACTTGGGGCAGATGAAGGTGTAAAAAGTGAGATTTTGTCAATTCTGACAGACTGGCATATACAGTTATTTATTAAAGGAGACTGGCAGAACTGTGCCACAATTATGAGCATTCTTGCGGCACAGCTGGAAAATCCGGAACTGAGAGAAGAAAACAGAAAAGAAATATATGAAAATCTTCTGGATGTACTGCTTTCCGGAGAGAAAGAAAGTGAAAAACAGATTTCGGATATTCTGAAACAGGAAGAACGGAAATTTACTGTATATCCGCGAAATCTGAAACTGTTCCGTGAGTGCTTTGAAAAGAAAGTCCGTGAAGACGGAATCAGTATAGGCGACGGAATAATCTGGCAGTTGACTTATCTTGCTGTGTCCGGAGATGAGGTTTATTTACATGAACACTGGAGACCACTTCACAAAGATCTTGTTGTTAAATACAGAAACATATATAAAAGAGAAATTTTTGAGGAAATCTATAAAGATTTTAGAGGATGGATATCTAACAGTGATGAGAAGAAACTTCCGCTGATATGCAGTGCGGTTGCGGTAACGGAAGCCAATAATCTGCTTTATGGATATCCGGAATATTGTCCAACTATGCAGAAACTGCGTTCGATAATGAAGTTCTTGGAAAATAATGGAAGATATCAGTCAGCAACAAATCTGCTTTACAGACGTTATAGTGTTCTGGAAGAAATGGAACAGAAAAAATCTTTCTTTATCAATGAATTGAACAGGGAAGAACAGTGGATGCTGCTCTTTAGCAATGAATTTTCCGATAATAAAGATGAACTGTTGAGTAAAGTAAAAGAAGAATTTGCAGGTATGCGAAAAGAATTCTTCAGTGTTGCGAAAAAACTGGAACTGATTGACAAAGAACAGTTAAAGAAAACAGCAGACATTTATTTTGAATTATGTGAGAAGTATATCAGAGAAAATAACAAAAATGCAGATGCACTGGATGCGTGGTGCTGGGTTTGCAGAAATGAAATTCATGAAATAGAAACTATTTCAAAGAATATAAGTTTTAATGCGTATGTTATCAAGCTGTTCCGTCAGAGAATGGCAGCGACATCACAGGAGTCAGCAGAGGCTCTGAGTATAGGTGATATTCTGTTCTTGAAAGAGAAAAAAATTCTGCCTCTGGGAGCAAACTGGGGATTTCTGGATGTGGTTGGCACTTTATATGATGCTGATCCGAATTATCAGTCAGAAGAATTCCTGCAGATTCGAAATAAAATTGTTCTTGAACATAATGATATAATAAAAAAAATATATCTGTCGGCTTTGACAGAAAAGCGTGAGATGCTCCTGAGAGATAACATAAAAAAAGAAATTACATATAATGTTGCTCTTCTGGAGGAGCAGATTCGTCAGGATCTGAAAGGCACAGAGAGGTCGGTTCTTGAAAGTGTGACAATGGCTGTCTGGAGAACCAGAATAGAGAAAGAAAAGATACTTACTGCATTTCAGTTACTGGAAATTATTCTGTGTTATGGAAATCAGAAAGACTATGGTGTATACGATGGTGAATATGTAAAAGAAAGTATTTTACGGGAATTGTTTGCGATAGCTCAGAATAAAATCGAGGTATTTGAGGATAAACAGCTGGTAAATGAATATCGAAAACTGAATCGTACAAACAAAATTCTTATGGAACAGTCCGGAATCATGCAGTGTCTGCAGGAACTGCCAAAAGAGTGGCAGCAGGACTATGCTGTCCGAAGCGAAAGAAATAAATCAGGATGGCTTCTTACAGGAATTTTGAGCGGTGTTTTTGTTTTGGCTGGAATTGCAGCAGAGGTTCTGTTTTTTATTTTTTATAATCATATAAACATAAACATTGCGGTTCTGACAGGCATCCTGTTGAGTGCAGCAGGTATAGTAGGAGCAATTGTAGTTCTTATCTGTATGCTGATTTCACTTAATCGATAGAAAGACGGATGAAGCAGGGAGGAAAAACTGCTGTGAAGGAAGAAAACAACACAGAAAAGAAAGAATTTCCAAAAGATATAGATTATGTAAACCCTTATGTGGGACTGGACAAAATCTATGAAAAAGATCCCTACAAAAATCTGGCGGACGGTTCTAAGAAAAAAAAGACGAAGCAGCCTGCTGAAAAACAAAAACCGGAAAAAAACAGAAAAAGCGGATGGATACTTGGCATAGTACTTGGTATTATGCTGGGCGTTGGCGGATATCTGTTTATCAGTGGAAACGGGAGCGAATTATTAAACCAAAGGTTACAGACCGGCAAAACAGCAAATACAGTAAAACAGGCCAGGGCACCGAGTCAGACTGCAGCGTCAGAACCAACAGCGACACCGGAACCAACAGCGACGCCAGAGCCGACAGCGACGCCGGAACCAACCGCAACGCCTGCACCGGACTGGCATTCAGCAGTTACGGATGAAGAGCAGGAAGCACAGATGAAAGAAGGTACATGGCTGGATCGAAATTATATGACCAGCCTGATGGATGCAAGTGGAGCAAGATATGGTGTCTATGTGATGGATCTTACCAATTATACCAATTATGCGATTGGAGAGGCAGATACTCCGCTTCCGGCATCTGCATTGATTGGAATTCCAATTATGTATACGATTGCAGAGGGAATAGACCGAGGGGGCTACAGTATGGATACGCTCATCAGATTTTCGTATACGTTTCAAAATGGACGGGGTGGATATACAGCACAGCAAAATGGACAGATGCTGACGATAAGAGAACTGCTGGTGGCAGGCCTGACATCCAGTGATAATAATGCCTGGAATTCCCTGATGGATTATCTGACCCGTGAGCAGATTAATACGATATGTTATCAATATGGATATGACAGTGTAGATCTTCAGCGGGCAATTATGAATGGTACATCATCACAGGAGAATTATATCAGTGCAAGGGATGCTGCAATGATGCTGAATGCCATCTATCAGGATAATTTCGATGAAATTGACAGTAACTTTTTAAGACTGTACTTCAGAATATCAGCAAGTGATACTGCCAACAAGGGAATGTATCCGGCATGTACAAATGCAGGCAATCTGCTGAATCTGAATGGTGTTACGCAGACACGATATAATGAAGTCGGTCTGGTTGAAAATGGAGATGAAGTGTTCATTATGGCAGCACTGACAATAGATGGAAAACAGGAAACATCAGCTCCATGTGTGACAAATGAAGCAGCCTACGTGCTGGCAAATCTGAAAAAGGGGGAAAGGTAAAGTGAATACGGAAACAAAAGGAAAGCCCATAGGAAAAATTCTCCTGATATTTTTTCTGGTTCTGGCATTTACAGGAATCGGAATTCTGCTTCAGGTTTTTGTAAGACAGTCGACGGATCTGACGGCAAAAAAAGATTCAGAAAGTGAAATTCAGAAGCAGATTGAAAATAAAAATAAGGAGATAGCTGGACTGGAAAAGGAAAAAGAAAAGTTAAATTCAAAATTACAAGAACAACAGAAAAAAGCAGCTGAGGAAGAGCAGCAGAAAGCTCAGCAGAAAGATCAGGAGGGATTACCGGGACTGCGGGACAAAATAACTTCAGTATTAGAAGGACAGGCAGGAACATGGTCTGTATATGTGAAGAACCTGGAGAATGGACAACCTGAGAAGTATAACGATGCACAGATGAAGGGGGCAGGGCTTTTGAAGCTTTATGTTATGGGAGCTGCCTATGCCTACACTCAGAACCAGAATGATTCTATCCAGGCAGATGAGAAATTTGTGGAGTCGATACATACAATGATTGGAAAAGCTGATAATGAAGACGCAAATCAGATACTGAGTCAGATTGGTGGTATAGAGTATGTAAACCAATATATAAAAGAGAATGGTTATGAAGAAACTATACTGGAGGATCAGTTTGGAGACGGCAGCACTACATCTGTGACAGATTGTGGAAAGTTTCTGGAAAACGTTTATAACAATAGTGAAAGTGACGGAAAAGCAGGGGATTCTGCATCGGAAAATATACCTGACAAAATGATGGCAGACCTCAGAAATCAGGCAACATCAGGCAAAATCCATGAAGGACTTGAACAAGAAGGAGGATTTGCAAATAAGACCGGAGATCTTGACGGGGTAGAAAATGAAGTGGCAATTGTATTCAATGAACATGGACCAGACTATATTATATGTATTATGTCTCAGGATGTAAATAAGGAAGCTGCGCCGGTTGTTATTCAGAGGCTGTCTTCAGAAGTCTATAATTATTTTTACACAGATGAATCCGGGGAGGCAACAGATCCTGAGAACACAGAAGAAGCAAATTCTGATGACACAGAGACAACAGATTCTGAGAATCCATAAGGCAGGAAATAGCCTGTGGCTGAAAGGAACGACATCTGAAAATTAAAAGGAAAGGTAACTTTGTTATGACAAAAAAGAAAAAAAGCAGAATCAGAATTATCCTGGGTCTGGTTCTTTGTGTTCTGCTCCTGGCTGGTACAGCAGGGCTGGCCGTGGCAGACAAAAAAGTAAATAATAATCTGCAGAAAGTATCAAACAGCATTGAAAATAATCCAGAACTGACTGCTGCAGAGGAGAGATACAACAATTTGAAAGCAGAAGTTGAGGACTTAGAAAAACAGGTAAAACCAGAATAGAAAGAATAACGGACGGCAAAACGAGGGGATATTATGGCACTTTTAGGAAAAAACAAAAAGGCAGATACACAAAACGGATTTGGAACAGCTTCTTCCTTCCAGAATCAGCCAGAGAATGCGAACTGGGGAAATTTTGGAAATGATTATGGAAATACAAATGGAAATCCATTTGGGAATAATTATGGAAACGGGGCGGATAACTTTGGTGGTTCACCATTTGGCGGAACTGGAAGTTTTGGCGGGAATGATGGATTTGGTACGGTTAATTATAATATGACTGGTGGAAGGCCGTCGCTCCAGCAAAAAACAGAAACGCATTTTTCAAAAATCTTTTTGATTGTTTCTATCATAGCATCAGTGATTTTTTTTCTTCTGGGAGAGGTTATTTACAGAACACTTATTACAGATGTGAACTCTGTGTTTTTTATGGGAGTTTACTTTGCTGTGTTCGGACTGATTTTGTCATCTGCATTTTTTATTGTATCCAGAGTGATTGGTTTGGATATCACCTCAAAGAAAATTCTGGTTTCAGGGATCTGCATTCTTATGCTTCTGGTATTGGGGATTTTTTTTGAATTTATTTATGAACTGAACTTTGGTTCTACAATGGTTCAGACAGATAAATATATTTTTGCGATTGATAATTCTGGGTCTATGCAGGATAATGACCCAAATCAGGAAAGAGTGGCGGCAATTAAGAAGCTTCTGGCTAATCGTGAAGACAATGCACAGTTTGCAGTGTATTCATTTGGAGATGTGATTCAATGTATACGTGAACTGAATCCGATTTCCAATGGAATAGATGATTTTGCAACGTCACCTTCAGGAGGAACTCCGATCGTAGGTGTTTTGAGCAAAATTATGGAAGATATGGAATCTGGAACTCTGCCATATGATGAGGGATGCCAGGTAATCCTTCTCACGGACGGATATGCTACAGATACCAGCTTTTTAAATTTTGAATTAAATAAAACGTTGAAGAAATTCAATAAGAAAAAAATCAGTATCAGCACGGTAGGTCTGGGATATGTAGATGAAAAGTTACTGAATAATATTTCCGGAAAAACCGGTGGAATCAGTGTAACAACAGATAATGTAGATGAACTGGAGAAAGCAATGGCATCTGCAGTGTGGGTGACTGACAGTAGCAGAAATCTTCTGTCATCAAGGGCAAGGACGGATCATAACTGGCTGTATGCACTTATGAGAATTGTATTTCTGATTATTCTGGGTGCAGGATTTCTGGGAATTAAACTTGCAGCTACAGATGATACAACCAATGTAAAAATGATCTGCATTTCCTCAATTATCGGAATTGTGGCAGGAGCCATGGTTATGGAAATTGGTCTAAATCTGATTCTAAGTGAATTTTTTGCCCGTCTCTTGATGTCAGTACTGTTTGGGCTGATGATAACCACAATTGAGAAAACTGTAATGACCATGAGTCAGGGCGGAATTGGTGATATCGGTATAAGGTCTTTCTGAGTCGTGAAATAAATATAGTCAGCAGAGGAGTTTCAAATGAAAAAGTGCAGTATATGTGGCTGCGAGGTAAATGATAAATTTGCATATTGTCCTCAATGCGGAAATAAACTCAAAGAAGAAAATACAGATGCAGTCTGGCCGGAATTTCCGGAAACAGATCCGTATAATCAGGATGGATTTTATAATGATGACAGTGTGAATTCAAATGAAGAAAATATAAAAGAGGGTACTGAAGAAAATCCGCAGGAACAAGGTAGCGCAGAAGAGCAATCGGCAGATATTCCTCAGGAGGAAGAAGATTCTTCGTTTTCCTGGCCTTCTTATAACAACTGGCAGACATATGAGGATCCTTACAAAAAGGTAAACATACATGAGTCAGGGAATGCAAACAAAAAGTTTAATAACAGTAAACATGATGACGAATCTGCTGAACCGGCAAAAAGAAACAGTATTTTTGTTCCTGCCGCAATATGTGTAGGAGTGGCGGTAGTGGTATGCTCAGTCCTAATGGCATTAAATGGGGGGAACAAGACTGAAAAACAGCAGGCAAAGGCACTTGTCTCAAATACAGAGAAGGAAGAAAGCGGTGAAAAAGTTCAGGAAGATAATAATGCAAACACAGAAGTAACTATGCCGCCAGAAAAAGAAGAAGTAGTTACTCCAACACCTGAACCAACGGATACGCCAACTCCGACACCTGAACCAACAGCTACACCAACTCCGATGCCTGAAATAACAGCCAGGCTTATAGACGCCAGTGAAGTGAATCTGGAAGGATTTAATGAGAAATTTTTTAATTCTGCACTTGCATCGTCTGTAATTCAACAGGAGAAAGTAAGTAATGATCCGATTTATGCATTTGATGATGATATACAGACGAGTTGGCAGGAAGGTGTGGTAGGATCTGGAATCGGAGAATCTATTGTAGGATACTTTTCTGAAAGCTGTAAGGTTAAATATTTGATGTTCCGTCTGGGAAACTGGAAAACAGACAGGTATTTTTATGGAAATAACAGACCATCTTGTCTTAGAATTCAAATGGAAGATTTCAGTACAGAAATTAATTTTCCAGATAAATATCAGGAATTTTGGGTGGAACTGAGTTACCCATATGAGACAGAATATCTGAGCCTGACGATCGAGGGGGTTCATGCAGGAACTAGTTGGGACGATACTCCGATTACAGATGTCAGGGCTTTTGGAATATAAGAGGGAGGCGCGTGAAAATGAAAAAAAAGATTCTGGAAATTTTTATGTGGGTAATCTGCATTGTTGCTCTGGCGGTAATGAGTACTGTGGTAGTAAGAGAATATCAGAAAAGCCAAAATTCTCTGGAAATCATACAGCAGCAGATAGAGACAATTGCAACACAGATCGAAGAAGTGAATAAGGCCAATGATAATCTGGAGAAAAGAATCACAGAACTCGAGAAGAAACAGGAAGAAGATAAAAACAGAGAAAGTATAGAAAAGACCACAGTAGAGGATCAGGAACAAAATGAATCAGTTGACGGACAGATCACACAGAGTGGACAAAGTGGAATTACAGATCTGGAAGTGGGGAGCATTGTAGATGCTTCCAAGATAAGCTGGTCAAGCCTGGACAGTTATTTTCAGGCGTATGAAATTGTAGAGGGAGATGCAGTTTACAACAGAATTATCGGAAAATCATACAGAGAAAATAACGATATAGGATTGGCAGATCTCAGATACTTGAAAGTTCTGCATTATAATTTTAATGGAAATGTGCAGGTAGGAGAAGTGATTGTCAACGCACAGCTTGCCGAAGATTTTCTCAGTGCATTTAAATCATTATATGAAGAACATTATGAAATCCAGAGTATGTATCTTATTGACAATTATTGGACAGGAGATGGCGCCACCAGTGACAATGCATCCATTGAAGTGAATAATACATCCGCGTTTTGTTACAGAACCGCAACGGGGAGCAGTAAACTTTCAAATCATGCGTATGGCTGTGCGATTGATATCAACTCGCAGCAGAATCCGTATGTGACATATGATGGAAATGGAAGCTGTTATCATGAGAATGCACAGCAATATCTGGACAGAACAAGTGGGCTGGATCATGTAATAACACATGAGGATATCTGTTACCAGGTATTTACAAACCTCGGATTTTCCTGGGGTGGTGACTGGAGTAACGGAATAAAAGATTTTCAGCATTTTGAAAAGCCGTTATACTGATAATGGTGACAGTATAGAAAGGTTCTTGGATTTACATGTCTAATATTATTAACAAAGGAATCAGAAAAATTGTTGCAGTTATTGTCATAGTATTATTGGCATCTTCTTTTAGAGAAATGATGTCGGATAAAGAGTTTTACACAGCATTTGGCGGTCTTATGGGAACATTGCCATTTGCAAAGCAGATTACAGATATAGTATGTAAAATATTGAAATATCAGAATAATATTCCGGTATTTTCAAATGTAACAATATTGGAAGATATATTGAAATTGGCGATTATGGCATTCCTTCAGCCGTTCGCCGGAACTGCCCTGACAGGTCTTTTTCTTAAAGTACCGAGTAATTATAAAGAACGGGAAGAATACATGGAAGGCACAGTCTACAAAATGAAAGAACTGGCTGTTAATGTGATTTCAGCCCCGATACTGGCGTTGTTGGCAGCGTATCTTACAACGATGATTATAGAATACATTAAAAATAATCTGGGCAACATCAGTTCTGTAATCGTTGCGGTTGCTTCAGTAGTGGGGGTGTTTGCGGTATCGCTTATTCCATTGATAAAATCTGGCGTATCTATGTTAAAAGCATTTTTGTGGAGACTGACAGGAATGCTTGTGGGCGGTATGATAAAATCTTATGGAATCAATGCTATGAGTCTGGCTTTGTATATTGGCATTTTAAAGGGAATGCCAGGGATGATTGGTGGTTCTGTACTTGGATTGATTATCTGGTTAATTATCTTTGATGTAGGAATGAAACTGATCAGAGAATCAATAGTAAGCTTGTGATTGTGACAAAAGATAGCAGCCTATGTCAAAGGTTTGATGAAAGGAACAGGAAGTAGTATGAATAATTTAAAAAGATTTACAGAAGCACAGTATCGTGATTATGAACAAGCTCTTAAAGAAATTAAAAATGGAAGAAAAGAAAGTCATTGGATGTGGTATATTTTTCCGCAGTTGAAAGGTTTGGGACGAAGCTATACTTCAGATTTTTATGGCGTAGTGGATTTGGATGAGGCAAAGGCATTTTTGCAGGATCCATATCTGGGAAAGCATTTACAGGAAATTTCAGAAGCATTATTAAATCTGGACAATGACAATGCAACTCAGATCATGGGAAGACCGGATGACATGAAACTGAAATCTTCCATGACCTTATTTGCCTGTGCAGATCCGGAAAATGCTGTTTTTGAGAAGGTACTGGAAAAATTTTATAATGGACATAAAGATGGGCGGACATTAAAAATGCTTTCAAAAGAAAATGGATAATACGAAAATGCAGTAGACAAGCGGAAGCAAATTTATTGCTTATGAAATTTTTTACGTAAATTGCAAATAATCAGCTAAAAAAGAACAAAATTGCATAATCGTTGTGTTAAACTATATTTACAGATAAAGAATAGCAATTGTTACAAAAAAGTATCAATTCAGAAGGAGTGATGGGAATGATTTATAAGGCTACAAAACTTATCAAAGAAGAAATGGATAGACAGGAACTGAAGTACAGTGTTCAGGAGAGTGATACTTCATCATTTATCGTGGCAGGTTTTTGTATTAAGAATGGCCCAAATGCCAGAGTTCAGTTTATTTCGCAGGATGATGATAATGATGTTGCAGTTCGGTTGTTTGGCATTGTCAATGACGTGTCGGAAGATAAAGAAGAAGCAATGCTGCGGGTTATTAATGAGTGTAATAATAAATTCCGCTATCTGAAATTCGTATTAGATAATGAACGTGACATTAATGTTGAGTATGATATGCCGGTCAGATCAGATGACTGCTGTATTGGGGCACAGGCATGTGAGATCTTTATTCGCACAATGAAGATTATAGACGAGTGCTACCCGAAATTTATGAAGGTAATGTGGTCATAAGATTAAAAAGATATTAAAACAGGCAGGTTTGAGAATCATAATTTGTATCGATTCTCAGACCTGCCTTTTCTATTCTACAGTAGATTCTGGTGTATTTTATTTCTTCCGTCTGCACAGCCAGAAGCATCCGAATGCAGGGATCTGCACTCCTTTGGCTTCGAGTTCGCGGCCGGAGATCAGGTCGGTGTACATGCCGTCGTCCTCATTGATCCATGCAACCTTGTCAAATTCACTGAAATTATAGATACCGATGAATTTCTCATCATCGTTTTCACGCACGAGAGCAAGGATAGAATCATCCCAGGTATCAATAGTGCGGATCGGTACATCACTGTTGAATACGCTGTGTTCCATACGGAGATGTTCCAGCTTGTCAAGTACAGGGAAGAGTTTGCCCTGTACAGTTTCCGGACGATTACGGTTCTCGGCGAGATCCCATCGGAAGTTTCCTCTGTGGAGGTAACGGGAATCGGCAGCTTTGTCCGGATCATCCTTGTAGGAGTAATCGTTGAGCTGTGCAATCTCATCACCGCTGTAAATGACCGGAATACCGGACTGTGAAAGCATGAAAGCGTGCAGGGTGATGTCATAGCGGATCGCACGGTCAACGCCTTCTTCATTCTGTTCAAATCCAAAACGTTCAATTCCGCAGAGGGAAGCGGTGGTACCGCAGAGTCTTGCATCGCCAAGACGCGGATCGTCATTGTACAGTTCACCTCTTGCGAAAGAATCCGGGTACTTTCCGGTAAGGAAATCATTCAGATATTTCTTATGAGGAATTTCCTGGATTCCGAAGTTCTCAAGGTAGTCATAATCCAGCCCCCAGCCGATATCATCATGGCAGCGGAGATAGTTCTGGAATACGTAATCTCTCGGAAGTCCTGCTACAATATCAAGCTGACGGCGGAGCAGAGAAACATCTCTGGTTGCGACGGTATGCCAGGTGCTCGCCATGGTTGTTACGTTGTAGAGAAGATGGCATTCCGGTTTATCTACAGTCCCGAAATATGGAACCACCTTTTCAGGAGCCATAACGACTTCTCCGAGAAGAAGGACACCCGGGCAGACGATCTCGCAGATCATACGCATCATACGAACGATAGTGTGTACCTGCGGCAGGTTACGGCAGTTGGTTCCAAGCTGTTTCCAGATATACGGTACGGCATCGAGACGAACAATGTCCACACCCTGGTTTGCAAGATACAGCATGTTAAAGATCATTTCATTGAGAACGATCGGATTGCGATAATTCAGATCCCACTGATAAGGGTAGAATGTAGTCATAACATGTTTATGGATATCATCCAGCCATGTGAAGTTTCCAGGTGCAGTGGTCGGGAATACCTGTGGGCAGGTCTGCTCGTACAGAGACGGAATATCATAGCTGTCAAAGAAGAA
The DNA here is from genome assembly GCF_009883055.1 of Blautia sp. BIOML-A1. Classification (GTDB taxonomy): domain Bacteria; phylum Bacillota; class Clostridia; order Lachnospirales; family Lachnospiraceae; genus Blautia_A. The sequence goes on from NZ_WWVR01000002.1 coordinate 105,910, forward strand.
GTAGCGGTCCTGATATTCTCTTTCACCGGCGCGTGCACGTTTTGCCCATTCATGATCCTCAGAAGTGTGGTTCATAACAAAGTCCAGGCAGACACTGATTCCACGTTTGTGGCATTCGGAAGTCAGATGTGCAAAATCATCCATGTTTCCGAGCTCTTCCTGTACCTTACGGAAGTCAGCAACTGCATATCCGCCATCGCTGCGTCCTTTAGGGGACTCAAGAAGAGGCATAAGATGGAGATAATTTACATTGCATTCTTGTACATAATCCAGCTTCTTTTCCAGATTGGAGAGCGTACCTGCAAAAGCATTGACATACATCATCATTCCGGTAAGATCATTGCGTTTGTACCATTTCGGGTCTTTGGCACGGCGGATATCGGACTCTTTGAGGTCATTGCTTCTCATATCATAGAATTTCTTGAGTACGGTAAGAAGGTCATTGAGATGCATGGTAACATATGGATTATCCTGATATAACTCGCAGTAGAGCCATTTCAGCTCATCGAGATGTCTGGAAAGACGCTCACAGTAGATGGCATCATCGTCTCTTACAGGGATTTCGGCAGCCGGTTTCTGGGAAGAAACTTTCGGTGCGTCAGTCTTTGTGGTTTCAACTTTGACAGTGTCCTCTTTATGAGACTCAATCTTTGGCGCGTCAGTCTTTTTAGTTTCGACTTTGACTGGCTCCACTTTTTTAGTTTCAACTTTTGGTGCTTCCGTCTTTGTGGTCTCAACCTTAACAGGCGCCACTTTCTTAGTTTCAACTTTTGGTGCTTCCGTCTTTGCAGTTTCGACCTTAGCTGGCTCCATCTTTTTTGTTTCAACTTTAGCCGGCTCAGTCGTAACAGCTTCTGTTACAGGTGTGGTAGTTTTTGGTGCAGCAGTTTTGGTTGCCTCACGTTTTTTCTGAAGGCGTTTTTTTGCCATGATTATTCCTCCTTAAAAACTTCTTATCTGAAAGTCGGAATCATAATTTGATAAATTCCGGCTTACGGTCTTTGAATACAGTATAATATGTAAATCCACAGTCGACAAGAATATCGGCAGCCTTGTCGAAGGCGTAGGAAATTTTGTCCGGACTGTGTGCGTCAGCACCGATCGTGATGATCTCTCCGCCAAGCTGACGGTAGCGGCGAATGATCGCACGGCAGGGATTAGGTTCGCCAAGTCCATAATGGAATCCACCGGTATTCAGCTCGATTCCGCAGCCCCTGGAAATGATCGTTCGCAGGATCTCGTCCAGGATATCCTGGTATCGGCCGTAAGAATACTCTCGGTTCTGATTCGGACCATATCTTACCACATAGTCGATGTGACCGTAAACATCCATTTCGGAAAATACAGCCAGATTTTCCAGGATGGATTCGAAATATTCCATATAACATTCGGATTCTCTGCGGTTCTTAAAAAATTCCTTATAATAAGGATCATACCCGTGAACTACATGAGAAGACCCGATCACGAAATCAAAAGGAACCGTTTCCAGAAGTTCTCTGAAAGAAGCTTCCAGATGAGGCTGGAGCCCCAGCTCGATCCCATAATGAATCTCCAGTTCTGAACGATATTTATCCCTCAGTGCATAGAGCGTATTCTGATAACCGGCAAGATCCAGCTCAAAAGTTTCGTTATCCGGCGTTGGTGGGTAATCCGGATCCAGATGCTCCGTAAAACAGATGCCATGAAGCCCCCGCCGGATCGCTTCCAGGATCATATCTTCCATGGATGTGTCAGAATCGGCAGAAAAAGAAGAGTGCATATGACAGTCCCATAAGATTTGATTTGACATTTTTTGGCCTCCTTTATATGGACTGCACCTATTATAGCATGAGAAAAGAGTTCGTGCCATGGTTTGATTTCCAATTAAATACATTTTTTATCATGTTTTTTCTAAAATGCACTTGAATTTTTGTACGAGATTCGATACAATATGCAATAGGTTGACGTTTCTTTAACAAACGCCATAAATCAACCATTTAATTCATAGGAGGAATTTATCATGGCAGTAAAAGTTGCAATTAATGGATTTGGCCGTATCGGTCGTCTGGCTTTCCGTCAGATGTTTGGAGCAGAAGGATTTGAAATCGTTGCTATCAACGACCTTACATCCCCGAAAATGCTGGCTCACTTATTAAAATATGATTCAACACAGGGAAGATATGAACTGTGCGACAAAGTAGAAGCTGGTGAAGATTCCATCACAGTTGACGGAAAAGAAATCAAAATCTATGCAAAAGCTAACGCTGCAGAACTTCCTTGGGGAGAAATCGGTGTAGACGTAGTTCTCGAGTGCACAGGTTTCTATACTTCCAAAGACAAAGCTCAGGCTCATATCGATGCAGGTGCTAAACACGTTGTTATTTCCGCTCCGGCTGGAAACGACCTTAAGACAATCGTTTACAATGTAAACCATGAAGGTCTTACAAACGAAGATAAAATCATCTCCGCAGCATCCTGTACAACAAACTGCCTTGCACCAATGGCTAAGGCTCTTAACGATCTTGCACCGATCAAATCCGGTATCATGTGCACAATCCACGCTTACACAGGCGATCAGATGACACTTGACGGACCGCAGAGAAAAGGTGATCTGAGAAGATCCCGTGCAGCTGCAGTTAACATCGTTCCGAACAGCACAGGTGCTGCTAAAGCAATCGGTCTGGTTATTCCGGAACTGAACGGTAAACTTATCGGATCCGCTCAGCGTGTACCAACCCCAACAGGTTCTACAACAATCCTTACAGCAGTAGTTGAAGGAAACGTTACAAAAGAGCAGATCAACGCAGCTATGAAAGCAGCTTCTAATGAATCCTTCGGATACAACGAAGATGAGATCGTATCCAGCGATATCGTTGGTATGAGATTTGGTTCTCTGTTCGATGCTACTCAGACAATGGTTCTGCCACTTGAGAACGGCACAACAGAAGTACAGGTTGTTTCATGGTATGACAACGAAAACTCCTACACAAGCCAGATGGTTCGTACAATCAAACACTTTGGCAAACTTCTTGGAGCATAATTGATCCAATAAGTCAGAGTATGGAGCAGGTTATTGTGACCAAGCAATAACGTTATAGACTCAGTCAGGGTCCGGTCTGATTTGGACCGGGCCCATTTTTTATGAATTCGGAGGAACATTAGCATGGGATTAAACAAAAAATCCGTTGATGATATCAATGTAAAAGGCCAGAGAGTTCTGGTAAGATGCGACTTTAACGTACCGCTTCAGGACGGCAGGATCACAGATGAGAACCGTCTGGTAGCAGCTCTTCCTACAATTAAGAAACTGATCGCAGATGGCGGAAAGATCATTCTTTGCTCTCATCTTGGCAAACCGAAGGGAGAACCAAAACCGGAATTATCTCTTGCACCAGTTGCAAAACGTCTCACAGAGCTTCTTGGACAGGAAGTTAAATTCGTTCCGAGTCCGGTTGTTGTTGATGACACTGTAAGAGCAGCAGTAGCTGATATGAAAGACGGAGATGTTATTCTTCTTGAGAATACACGTTACCGTGCAGAAGAAACAAAGAATGGCGAAGAGTTCAGCAAAGAACTTGCTTCCCTTTGTGATGTATTCGTAAATGATGCATTTGGTACAGCTCACAGAGCACACTGCTCCAACGTTGGTGTTACCAAATATGTAGATACAGCTGTAGTTGGATATCTGATGGAAAAAGAAATTGCATTCCTTGGAAATGCAGTAGAAAATCCGGAGAGACCATTCGTAGCTATCCTTGGTGGAGCTAAAGTTTCCAGCAAGATTTCTGTTATCAATAACCTTCTTGACAAGGTTGATACTCTGATCATCGGTGGTGGAATGTCCTATACATTCTCCAAAGCTCTTGGCGGACACATTGGTAATTCCCTCTGCGAGGATGATTATCTTCAGTATGCATTAGATATGCTTAAGAAAGCAGAAGAAAAAGGCGTTAAACTTCTTCTTCCTGTTGACAACAGAATCGGAGATGCCTTCTCCAACGATTGCAATATCCAGGTTGTAGACCGTGGATGCATCCCGGATGGCTGGGAAGGAATGGACATCGGACCAAAAACAGAACAGATTTTCTGCGATGCTGTAAAAGATGCCAAGACTGTTGTATGGAACGGACCGATGGGTTGCTTCGAAATGCCGAACTTTGCTCATGGTACAGAAGCAGTTGCAAAAGCTCTTGCTGAAACAGAGGCTACAACTATCATCGGTGGTGGTGATTCCGCAGCAGCTGTTAATATCCTTGGTTATGGTGACAAGATGACTCACATCTCTACAGGTGGCGGAGCATCTCTGGAATTCCTGGAAGGTAAGGAGTTACCGGGCGTAGCAGCAGCTAACGATAAGTAAGAAACAGCGTATATAATCCAGACACTGTGTTAGATGCGGCTCGACGTACCAGCTTTTGTACGACTTTGCCGCATCTGCCTTGTGTCTGAAATCATATCCGCAGTTTCTTGTGGATGAAAATATACATTTTGACTCGTAATTGTGAGGGTACTGAGCAGTTACAAAGTTCGGTGAATTTGAGTACAACTTCATCGAACTTCCTTATAAATAAAAAAGGAGATAATAAAAATGGCAAGAAAGAAAATCATCGCTGGAAACTGGAAAATGAACATGACTCCAAGCGAAGCAGTTAAATTAGTAGAAACTCTGAAACCACTCGTAGCTAACGAAGAAGTTGACGTAGTATTCGGTGTTCCGGCTATCGACATCGTTCCGGTTGTTGAAGCATGCAAAGGAACAAACATTGAAGTAGCAGCAGAGAACATGTACTTCGAAGAAAAAGGTGCATACACAGGCGAGATCGCTCCGGCTATGCTGGTAGACGCTGGTGTTAAATATGTTATCCTTGGACATTCTGAGAGAAGAGATTACTTCGGAGAAACAAACGAAGACGTTAACAAGAAAGTCCTCAAAGCATTTGAGCATGGCATCACACCGATCATGTGCTGTGGAGAATCTCTTGAGCAGAGAGAACAGGGAATCACAATGGACTGGATCCGTCAGCAGGTTAAAGTTGGCCTTCAGAATGTAACAGCAGACCAGGCTAAAACTATGGTTATCGCTTATGAGCCAATCTGGGCTATCGGAACAGGTAAAACAGCTACAAGCGAGCAGGCTCAGGAAATCTGCAAGGGTATCCGTGAGTGCGTAGCTGAGATCTATGATACAGATACAGCAGAAGCTATCCGTATCCAGTACGGCGGATCTGTAAACGCAGGAAATGCAGCAGAACTGTTTGCTATGGCTGACATCGACGGAGGTCTTGTTGGTGGAGCATCCCTCAAACCAGACTTCGGAAAGATTGTTTGCTACAAATAATCAACAATAAGCTTACAAAGCCGGATATTTCTTACCGTAAGGGAAGAAATATCCGGCTTTTTTGACGCGTACAAATGTCCGTGCTTGACAAATTCCATTTTCTGCCATACTATTAAAAAATAGTGTTACAATATTCCCTTAAAACAGGGACGAGGAGAAAGGAGTCCATTCCAATGGAAAAAAAAGTGATTCGAGCAGCCCTTCTGGGTCTGGGTACGGTAGGAACAGGTGTTTATAAAGTGCTGAAAAGCCAGAAAGAAGAAATGATTCCAAAGCTGGGAAGTGAAATAGAGATCAGTAAAGTCCTGGTGCGTAATCTGGAAAAAGCAGCATCAAAGGTTGAGGATCCAAAGATTCTGACAAACAACTGGGATGATATTGTAAATGATCCAGAGATTGATATTGTGATTGAACTGATCGGAGGCATTGAGCCAGCAAGAACCTATATCTTATCCGCTTTGAATGCAGGAAAGCATGTAGTTTCTGCAAACAAGGATCTGATCGCTGTTCATGGCAAGGAACTTCTGGATGCAGCGGAAGCACATCATGTAGATTTCCTTTTTGAGGCAGCGGTTGCAGGTGGAATTCCGATCATCCGTCCGCTCAAAGAATGTCTGGCCGGCAATCATATGGCTGAAGTCATGGGAATCGTCAATGGAACCACAAACTTTATTCTTACTAAGATGACCCAGGATGGTATGGAATTTAAGGATGCACTGGATCTGGCAACAGAGCTTGGCTATGCAGAGGCAGATCCGACTGCAGATATTGAGGGTCTTGATGCTGGACGTAAGGTAGCAATCCTTTCCTCTGTGGCATTTAACTCCAGAGTTGTTTTTGACGATGTATATACGGAGGGAATCACTAAGATCACATCCAAAGATATTAAATATGCAAAAGAAATGGGCTGTGATATCAAGCTTCTTGGAATGGCAAAGAATACCGAAGATGGAATCGAGGCATATGTCTGCCCGATGCTGATTCCGAGTAATCATCCGCTTGCCAGCGTGAATGATTCTTACAATGCTGTTTTTGTAAATGGCGATGCAGTCGAAAACGCAATGTTCTATGGTCGTGGAGCAGGAGAACTGCCGACTGCAAGTGCTGTTGTAGGAGATCTGTTTGATATTGCCAGAAATATCAGTGCTGGCTGTTGTGGACGAATCGGATGTACCTGCTACAAAGAAATCCCTGTAAAGAAAATGGCAGACACTCACAATCGTTATTTCATGCGTCTGATCGTAGAGGATCGCTGTGGTGTGCTGGCTGAGATGACAGCAGTATTTGCAAAATATGGAGTCAGTGTGGCACAGATCATCCAGAAAGCAGCACGCGAAGCGGGCAGTGCCGAGGTTGTTGTAATTACAGCGAAAGTCCGTGAGGGAGATTTCCGTACTGCAATGGAAGAACTGAGTGAAAGAAAGTCTGTACGCAAGATCAGCAGTATGCTTCGTGTTTACGGTGAATAGATAGTATTTTCCGATAAAATCCTTGAAAAAATCTGGATTTTTGGTACTATATAATAGGAAGAAACACATAGATGTATTCTGCAGGAATACAGAGAAATTTATACAATAAAGGAGAATATTATGAGCAAGAAACCAACCGTTTTAATGATCCTGGATGGTTATGGTCTGAATGACAGACATGAGGGAAATGCAATCTACGAAGCAAAAACTCCTGTTATGGATAAATTAATGGAGGAATATCCATTTGTTAAAGGAAATGCCAGTGGACTTGCAGTAGGTCTGCCGGATGGACAGATGGGTAACTCTGAGGTAGGACATATGAATATGGGTGCGGGACGCATCGTATATCAGGAACTTACCAGAATCACCAAAGAAATCAATGATGGAGATTTCTTCAAAAATGAAGCACTTCTTACAGCAATGAAGAATGCAAAAGAAAGCAATTCTGCAATCCACTTTATGGGACTTCTTTCCGACGGCGGTGTACACAGCCACAACACTCATCTCTATGCACTGCTTGAGATGGCCAAGAGAGAGGGTCTTACAAAAGTTTATGTACACTGTTTCCTTGACGGACGTGACACACCTCCGGCATCCGGTAAAGAATTTATCGAGCAGCTGGAAGCCAAGATGAAAGAAATCGGTGTTGGTGAGATTGGTGTTGTTTCCGGACGTTATTATGCAATGGACAGAGATAACCGCTGGGATCGTGTAGAACTGGCATACAAAGCACTGACAGCAGGTGAGGGAGTCAAGGGCACAGATGCAGCTGCAGCAGTCCAGACTTCTTATGATAATGACAAGACAGATGAATTTGTTCTTCCGACAGTCATTGAGAAAGACGGCAAACCAGTTGCAACTATTCAGGACAAGGATTCTGTAGTATTCTTTAACTTCCGTCCTGACCGTGCTCGTGAGATCACCAGAGCATTCTGTGATGATGAATTCAAGGGATTTGAGAGAGCTAAGAAACTGGATCTGACTTATGTATGCTTCACAGATTATGATGAAACTATTCAGAACAAGCTGGTTGCATTCCATAAGGTTCAGCTCAAGAACACATTTGGTGAGTATCTTGCAGCACATGATATGACTCAGGTTCGTATTGCTGAAACTGAGAAATATGCACATGTGACCTTCTTCTTTAACGGTGGTGTTGAGGAACCGAACAAAGGTGAGGACAGAATCCTTGTGAAATCTCCAAAGGTTGCCACCTATGATCTCCAGCCGGAGATGAGTGCACCGGAAGTATGTGACAAACTGGTAGATGCGATCAAGTCCGATAAATATGATGTGATCATCATCAACTTTGCAAACCCGGATATGGTAGGACATACTGGCGTTCAGGCAGCTGCTGTCAAAGCAATTGAGACAGTAGACGGATGTGTTGGAAGAGCAGTAGAAGCACTCAAAGAAGTAGATGGACAGATGTTTATCTGTGCAGACCACGGAAATGCTGAACAGCTTATTGATTATGAGACAGGTGAGCCATGGACAGCACATACAACAAACCCGGTTCCATTTATTCTTGTAAACGCAGATCCGAAATACACTCTAAAAGAGAACGGATGTCTGGCAGATATCATTCCTACACTGATTCAGTTAATGGGAATGGAACAGCCGGCAGATATGACAGGAGAAAGCCTTCTGGTTGAGAAATAGTGAAATAATAGATAAATATATGCAAGTTCAGACAAAAATTTGTTGAATATGTAAAAACAGAGACGCAGGGTACCAATCAGGTATCCGGCGTCTCTGTGATTTCCGGGAATATATGTTAACCGGAAAATTTGTTACTGCGAAGAGTTACGAAAATTCTTAAAAAAAGATAGAATTTAGGATGCAAAAAGGCAGAAGTATGTTATAATAAAAACGCTACCGAAAAACGGAAGCAGTGAGAAATGACAGAAATCATTGTTGATTTGAGGAGTATAGAAATGAGTAGCGAAGAAAAAAAGGGGAGATTGTCGGAAGATGATGTAGGTACCGCAGAAGAGACCACAAACTTTGAAGACAGAATCAATGCAACATTGGACAAAATTCTGGATGATGAGGACGATGAGCTTGATGACATAGTAGTTGATTATGAGGATTCTGGAGAAGCAGAAGAAGACGTTGATAATCTTGACAAAACTATTGAGGTTAGCAAGGATAATGGTGAATTCCAGGAAGACTATGAAAAAACAATAGTATGGAATGGTCCTTCCGAACAGGATTCCGAAGAAGAAATATATGAGGAGCCTGAGGAAGAAGAGGAAAAGCCGATAGTCCGAAACAAACACAAATCCGCAAGACCGGCTCCGGTAATTTATGTTCCTGTGGATGACATTGATCAGGAGGTGCCTGTTCCTGAGAATGTAAAGCAAAACAAAAAACACGGATACAAGGGACTCAGAATTTTTGGACTTTTAGTACTGATGATAGCAGTTCTGGGCGGATGTGCCTATGGTGGAATCAGCTATTATTTTTCAAATCGTTTCTTTGAAGGAACCTGGATCAATGGGATAGACTGCTCACAGAAGACTGCTTATGAAGTAGAAGAGCTTATGAAGGAAAAGCTCAGTGAGTATTCCATCGAGGTTTCATCCAGAGATGTGGCTGCGCAGACGATCAAAGGTGAGGATATTGATTACAAATATATGTCCACAGGGGAAATCTTGCAGCTGCTCAGGAAACAGAAACCGTATGAGTGGATTAAGGGACTTTATGAACAGAAGAGTTATACGGTAGATGAGAACGTAGGCTACAATAAGACTCTTCTTCAGGAACAGCTGAAATCTCTGAACTGTGCACAGGCTGAGAATCAGACAGAACCTGAGAATGCGTATGTGGCATTTCAGAACAATGCGTTTGTGATCGTGCCGGAAACAGAGGGCAGCAAGCTTAATATCAAAGAGGCATACAAGGTCCTTAATGCAGCGGTGGAGGCCAATGAGCCTGCTATAGATTTCAGTAATACACCTGAGGTATATGTATCAGCATCTGTGACCAAGGATGATCCGGAACTTCAGGCGGCACTGGAGGCGTGTAACAACTACACGAAGGCAAGTATTACTTATACATTTGGAGATCAGAGCACGACACTTGACGGAAATACGATCAAAGACTGGCTGCAGTTTGATGAGAAGGGTCAGCTGATATGGGATGATAATTCTTTCCAGCAGCATGTTGCAGAATATGTTGCACAGCTTGCAGCAACTTATGACACAGTAGGAACAGAGAGAGAATTCCAGGCAACGAGTGGAAGAACTGTATATGTTTCCAGTTCGATATATGGATGGAAGATCGATCAGGCAGCAGAGGCTGCTCAGCTCAGTCAGGAAATCCAATCAGGAACACAGACGACCAGAGAACCGATTTATGCTCAGACAGCAAATGCATATGGGGTAAATGATCTTGGAAATACGTACATTGAGGTAGATTTAAGCGAACAGCATATGTACTATTATCAGGATGGTGCAGATATTTTTGAATCTGATTTTGTTTCCGGAAATATGAGTTATGCAGACCGTCAGACACATGCGGGAATCTTTACTTTATATTATAAGAAGAGTCCGGACGTTCTGAGAGGTGGACAGAAGGGAACGGCGAATTATTATGAACAGCCGGTACAATACTGGATGCCATTTGATGGAGGTATCGGATTCCATGATGCGAACTGGAGAGATGATTTTGGCGGTGATATTTATCTGACAAGCGGTTCTCATGGATGTATAAATCTTCCTCCGGAGAATGCAGCAGTGCTGTATGATTTGATTCAGTACGATGTTCCGATCGTATGTTTTTATTAAAAATGACAGGAGAAAATAATGGGAAGATCATTTGATTTTTTACTTGCGGGAGCTGCCCTGATCGTAGGAATTCTGCTTCTGACAGGACATGGAGAGATTTTTCTGAAGGGTGGAAATACACAGCTTCGCAAAGCAAAGTATGACGAAGACAAGATGTCAAAGGGATCCGGAGTGGCACTCATTCTGATTGGTATTATGACATTTATTGATTCTTACACAGAGACCCTGGCGGCGAAACTTATTTATGTCGCACTTTTGATAGTGATCATGGTAGGTCTGGGCTTCTATGTGAAGCTTAAATGTACAAAAACACCGGAAACCAAAGACAAAATTTCAAAAAAGAATAAATAAACAGAACAAGAGCGTGGAAGGCAGTTTTCCACGCTCTTGTTATTACTTCAGAAAAATTTGTTTTAATAATAAAGAGAAACAAGGTCCATTGGTTTCTGAATGACTGCATCTGGGTCAGGAACCTCGCCAAAACCGTAAGATGCAAAAACAAAAGGAACACCGGCCTTGCGGCAGGAAAGAAAATCACCCATGGTGTCACCGACATAGACAGGAGAATTCATATGATAAGTCTGTGCGATCAGGGCAATATTAGATCCCTTGTCCAGTCCATTATCACCATTGCACAGATGCCCCTTGAAATATTTACTGAAACCGGTGGTCTTAAGAAAGACCTCAATATAACCGGCTTCACAGTTGCTTACTATATACAGAGAATATTTTTCAGACAGAAGCTGCAGGGTCTTTTCCAGATCCTCGTAAAGAGGAGCGCATTCTGCAAGAAGTGCTATATGTTCTGCCTGACAGCAGCTGTCTATCAGACGAAGCTGTTCCGTCTCGGAAACATTCGGAAAAATCTGACGGGCAATATCAGGGAGTGGCCGCCCGAACATAGAAGAAAGAAGCTCAGCAGTCAGAGGAATATCCAAATGTTCTTCTTCGCTGAGATAACGTTTCCATGTTTTTGCTATGATTGCTGTAGAATTCCATAAGGTTCCGTCAACATCAAAAATAATACTGTCCATAATAGAGTCCTTTCAGGAAAAATGAAATATAGTTATTGTTAAGCTGACTTCTATTCTATATGGTAAAATTCAAAAAATCAACTGTCTTTTGGCTGGATTTATGTTATACTAATACGGCATATAAGAAAAGACCAGACAGGATGAAAAAATGCTGAATGATATTGTAATTCCATTGACGCAATGGTACAGACAGAATAAGAGAAGCCTTCCGTGGAGAGACAGACATAATGCCTATTATACCTGGGTGTCTGAAATCATGCTGCAGCAGACCAGGGTAGAGGCAGTAAAGCCGTATTTTCAAAGATTTATTGAAGAACTTCCGGATGTGGAAGCACTGGCTGAATGTCCGGAGGAGAAGCTTTTGAAATTGTGGGAAGGACTTGGATATTACAACCGTGTCCGAAATATGCAGCTTGCAGCACAGACTGTTATGCAGGAATATCTTGGAGTATTGCCGGCTTCATACGAGGCACTTCTTTCACTTAAGGGAATTGGAAGCTATACAGCGGGTGCGATCGCATCCATCGCATACGATATTCCGGTTCCGGCGGTGGACGGAAATGTACTTCGTGTGATAACCAGAATTACAGAGAACGATGGGGACATTCTTAAGCAGTCCGTGAAACACAAGATTGAAGAGCAGCTTAAAGAAATCATGCCAGAGGAATCTCCGGGTGATTTCAACCAGGCTCTTATGGAACTGGGAGCGGTTGTCTGCGTGCCGAATGGAGAAGCGAACTGTGAGATATGTCCGGTGTCATTTGCCTGTAAAGCTATGAGACATGGGACGATCGATCATTTTCCTGTAAAGACCCAGAAGAAAGACAGAAAACTGGAAGACAGAACAATTCTGGTGATTCAGGATGGAGAGAAGACGGCAATCCGCAGACGCCCATCGAGGGGACTCCTGGCAGGATTGTATGAATTTCCGAATGTCAGCGGACATCTGTCAAAAGAGGAAACACTGGAAATGATCAGAGAAATGAATCTGGATCCACTGTATATTGAACCTCTTCCGGATGCGAAGCATATATTTTCACATATTGAATGGAGGATGACAGCCTACAGAGTCAGGGTTTCTTCACTGGAAGACAATAACCGTGCAAACCTGCTTTTTGTCAGCAGGAAGCAGTCAGACAGGCAATATGCGATTCCATCAGCATTCAGTGCATACACGAGATATATCGAATAAAAGCCGTGGAAAACCACAAAGGAGGAATACCGATGAAAATTTTAAGTATTGCAATTCCGTGTTATAATTCAGAAGCATATATGGAGAAATGTATAGAATCTCTTCTTGTAGGAGGAGAAGATGTTGAGATCCTGGTTGTGAATGACGGATCCTCTGACCGCACTGCAGAGATTGCAGATGCCTATGCAGAGAAATATCCGACAATTGTCAAAGCAATCCATCAGGAGAACGGCGGTCATGGAGAGGCGGTCAATGCAGGTATCCGAAATGCCACAGGACTCTATTTTAAAGTGGTAGACAGTGATGACTGGGTAAATGAGGAGGCATATCACCAGATTCTTAAAACGCTGGAAGAGCTGATCCGCGGACCAAAGACAGTAGATCTTCTGATCAGCAATTTTGTATATGAAAAGCAGGGAGCAGACAGAAAGAAAGTTATGCAGTACAGACATTGTCTTCCTGTAAATGAAATTTTTGAATGGAACAGTGTGCATATGTCAAGGGGAAAATATCTCCTGATGCATTCGATGATTTACCGAACCAAATTACTTCACGAATGTGGACTGGAGCTTCCGAAACATACATTCTATGTAGATAATCTGTTTGCATTTGAGCCACTTCCATATGTCAAAAATATGTATTATCTGGATGTGAATTTTTATCGTTATTTTATCGGAAGAGATGATCAGTCAGTAAACGAAAAAGTCATGATCAGAAGAATCGATCAGCAGATCAGAGTAAACAAGCTGATGGCAGATGCATTCCACAGATGTCAGTTCAATAATAAACATCTGAAGAAATATATGCTCAGCTATCTGGATATCATTACAACCGTTTCTTCCATCATGCTGGTGCGTGCCGGAACCCAGGAAGCACTGGACAAGAAAAAAGAACTTATGGAATATATCCGGGAACAGGATCGCTGGCTGTATCACAAACTTCGTTACAGCATTCTGGGACGTGCTGCAAACCTTCCGGGAAAAAGCGGAAGAAAAATGTTCGTGGCTGCCTATAAGGTATGTCAGAAATTCTATGGATTTAACTGAAACAAGCAATATATAAGAAAGGCTTTCGGCAGAATGAGAGAAAATTTTGCCGGAAGCCTTTCGTTATTTCATTATTATGGAAGAATGATCTTTACGGGTTCTTTATTGACAGAAACAGAAAATGTTTTCTGGATTCCGGCGGATTCACCGTCTTTATGTACAGCAAGAGGGACAGAACTGAAAACTTCAACATTCTTGCAGCGGAAAATATGAATTCCGGTGAATTGCGTATGTTTACCAAAAAAAGCAGTTGGAAGACAGCATAGAACCTTAAGTTTACTAAGCCCGTCAACCACGATCACATCAAGATATCCGTCGGATGGATCGGCAGAGGGACAGAATTTGAATCCACCGCCCTCGTATTTCTGATTCATGATCGCAGCAAAATATACCTTCTGAAAAGGATAAATTCGTTCTTCATCCATTCGAAGTGTCACAGGAACCGGTCTCATAAACAACAGTTGTTTCAGAGCGACAAAGAGATATACAAGTTTGCCGAGACCAATATGATTGAGAACCTTTTTCATAGGGGTCACACTGACCTCGTGACATACTGCTGCATCAAATCCGATCCCACAGCTGATCGCAAAGCGGCTTTTGTGCCCCTTAATAGAGATTACAGGGACATCTACGAATGCGATGTGCTTTTTCTTAAGAATACAATCCAATGCCTCATGAGGATCCTGGGGAAGCTTCATGCTGCGGCAGAAATCGTTTCCGGAACCTGTGGGAATATAGCCGAAATAGATATTTGTCAGATCTTTGACACCGGAAAGAACCTCCTGGATCGTACCATCACCACCCACGGCGATCAGACAGAGAGGACGATCCGGAGAAGTCTTTTCTGTAAGGGCTGCGGCAAGTTTCACAGCATGACCGCGATATTTGGTAAAAACTACTTTGTAAGAAATGTGTTTCTGCCTGAGAACCTGTCGAAGCTCTTTCCATATAAGTTCACCTTTCCCCGAACGAGAATTGGGATTAACGATAAAATAGTACATAATATCCTCCAAAATGATTCTTTTTTTATGATAGCATTGTTTCTGGAATTTTACAATCCGGTTTTACCTTTACAAAGATTTAACAGTGAAAAGACTAAAAATTTTACGAAGTCCACGTATACTTGGGAAAGATTGAAAACAGAGAGGTAAAAAAGGATGATTTATTTAGTAGAGGATGACGAGAGTATCCGTGAACTTGTAGTATATACATTAAAGAGTCAGGGGATGGAGGCAAAGGGCTTTGAACGTCCGTCTCAATTCTGGAAGGAACTGGATAAAGAGATCCCTTCGCTGATATTGCTGGATGTCATGCTTCCGGAGGAGGATGGAATTTCCATACTCAAGAAGCTCCGTACAAGACCTGACACCAGAAAGCTTCCAATTATTATGCTGACTGCAAAGGGCAGTGAGTATGATGTTGTGATGGGACTGGACAGTGGAGCTGATGATTATATTCCAAAACCGTTTCGAATGATGGAACTGATCTCCAGGATAAAGGCAGCACTGAGGCGTGCCGAAGATAAAGGAGCAGAGGAATATCGCCTGGAAAATCTCTATGTATCTCCGATGAAGCATGTTGTGATGGTGGATCAGGAACCGGTCAGTCTGACTTTGAAGGAGTACGAGATGCTGTGTCTGTTATTGAAAAACAGTGGAATGGTACTTTCCAGGACACAGCTTCTGAATCAGATCTGGGGATATGAGTTTGATGGTGAAAGCAGGACTGTGGATGTACATATCCGAACCTTACGGCAGAAACTTGGGAGTGCGGGGGATCTGATCGAAACGGTTCGAGGGGTAGGATACAAAATAGGCAAATGAAATGAACAGCAGAATGGAAAGGGAGGATGAAAATCTTCCTTTTTTCTTGTTCAAAACAGAATTTATATGCTATACTCAATACCAGAAAAAACTTCTGAGAGGATTTTGAATAAATGAAATCATTGGTAATCGCGGAGAAACCGTCTGTTGCAAGAGATATTGCAAGGGTTCTCCATTGTAATCAAAAGGGAAACGGAGTTCTGGAAGGAAAGGATTACGCAGTGACCTGGGCACTGGGACATCTGATCACACTGGCTGATCCTGAAGAGTACGACAAGAAGTATATGAAATGGGAGATGCAGACCCTTCCTGTGATGCCGGACAAAATGAAACTGGTCGTCATCCGTCAGACATCCAAACAGTATCAGGCTGTAAAGACACAGCTTTTCCGAAAAGATATCGGAGACATCATCATAGCGACAGATGCAGGGAGAGAGGGAGAACTTGTTGCGAGATGGATACTGGACAAAGCAGGATGCCGCAAACCAATCCGACGACTGTGGATTTCCTCTGTAACGGATAAGGCGATCAGGGACGGATTCCAGAATCTTAAGGATGGAAAAGAGTACAACAATCTGTATAGAGCTGCGGTTGCGAGAGCGGAAGCAGACTGGCTGGTGGGAATCAACGGAACACGGGCACTTACCTGTAAATATAATGCACAGCTTTCCTGCGGACGTGTGCAGACCCCGACACTTGCAATCATAGCAATGAGAGAAGAAGAAATCCGAAACTTTAAACCAAAGGATTATTTTGGAATCTCTGTGCAGGCAGGGGAAGTTCAGTGGACCTGGAAAGATACCAGAAGCGGAAGCTTCCGCACCTTTCAGAAAGAAAAGGCAGAAGAAATCCAAAGAACAGTGCAGAACGGACAGATGGAGATCACTTCAGTTGTCAAAAAGCCAAAGAAGACAATGGCACCGGGACTTTATGATCTGACGACCCTTCAGAGGGAGGCCAACCAGAAATATGGATTCTCTGCCAAGGAAACACTGAATATTATGCAGAGACTTTATGAGAACCACAAGGTTCTGACTTATCCAAGAACTGATTCCCGCTATATCGGAAAAGATGTGGTTCCGACTATTAAAGAAAGACTCAAAGCCTGCGGAACAGGGCCATACCGCAAACTGGCAGGTGCATTGCTCAGTAAGCCAATTCATACAAATGGAAGTTTTGTGGACGATAAGAAGGTCAGTGACCATCATGCGATCATTCCGACAGAGCAGTTTGTGCAGCTGGATCATATGACAAACGAAGAACGCAAGATTTATGATATGGTAGTGAGACGTTTCTTAAGTGTTCTCTATCCTCCGTTTGAATATGAACAGACTGCAATGGAAGGACAGGCAGAGGGATATACCTTTGCCGCAAATGGAAAGACGGTTCTGCGTGCAGGCTGGAAAGAAGTTTACGAAGATAATTTCCAGGAAGATGAAGAGACAGAAGAGGAGAAACTTAAGGATCAGAAGCTTCCGGTCTTTGAAAAAGGCCAGAAACTTCGTATTACACAGGTACACATGAATTCCGGAAAGACAAAGGCACCGGCGCGTTTTACCGAAGCAACGCTCCTTGCAGCAATGGAGAATCCGGTGAAATATCTGTCCACAAAGGATAAGCAGGCCGCAAAGACTCTGGGAGAGACAGGCGGACTTGGAACGGTGGCTACCAGAGCAGACATCATAGAGAAGCTGTTCCACAGTTTCATGATGGAAAAGAAGGGAAATGAGATTTATCTGACTTCCAAGGCAAAACAGCTTCTGGAATTAGTGCCGGAGGACTTAAAGAAACCGGAGCTGACAGCAGACTGGGAAAAGAAGCTTTCTGATATTTCGAAAGGAAAATTAAGACAGGATACGTTTTTAAGTGATATCCGTGAATATACGAATGAGATTGTCAGCGAGATAAAAACAGGACAGGGAACCTTCCGACATGATAATCTGACGAATAAAGTCTGCCCGAACTGCGGAAAACGTCTTCTCGCAGTCAATGGAAAGAATAGCAAGATGCTTGTGTGTCAGGACAGAGAATGTGGATACCGGGAAACAATTTCCCGAACTACAAATGCACGCTGCCCGAAGTGTCATAAGCGTATGGAAATGCTGGTCAAAGGAAAAGAAGAAACCTTTGTATGTGCCTGCGGATATAAAGAAAAACTGTCTTCTTTCCAGGCAAGACGCGAGAAAGAGGGCGCAGGTGTAAAAAAACGAGATGTTCAGAGATATCTGAAACAGCAGCAAAAAGAAGCAAATGAACCGGTAAACAATGCATTTGCCCAGGCTCTGGCAGGGCTTAAGCTTGACTGAGACAAGATACTATCAGCGAGATAAAGGGGGACAACAGTATGCCTGTATTTGATTTCAGCAACACAACAACAGAGAAAAAAGATCCGGAATGTACTTATACAGTATTCCGCTCCAATGAAACAAACCCGTCACCACAGAAGCCAATCCTTGTACTGGATAACACCAGCCGCCGGTGGAAGCATCATTCCTGTGGCGTGTTTTCAAATCCGAATCAGAAATCTTCTTTTGAATTTAAAGAAGAGGATGGCGTATTTCCGGCAGACATTCTCAAGATAGATGCCCGTTTTGTAAGTCTTGTGAAATGGCTTGGAGAAAACCATATAAATGTACGATTATCCGGACAGAATACAGAGGATGGATATGCAGTCTATAAGATTCGAGAGACAGCCTTCGGTGGCGGAACCAAGCTCTCGGCAGAGGATGGATTTCTGCAGTTTATGATCGAACGTCTTCTTGCAAGCAATGCGCCGACAGAACTTCCCGAAAATGAAGATGAAGGTGAAGATGGAGATAAT
The DNA here is from genome assembly GCF_009883055.1 of Blautia sp. BIOML-A1. Lineage (GTDB taxonomy): Bacteria > Bacillota > Clostridia > Lachnospirales > Lachnospiraceae > Blautia_A. The sequence goes on from NZ_WWVR01000002.1 coordinate 124,403, forward strand.
ATGAAGCTCACCAGCATCCAGAGCATTACAGACTTTATGACCTGCGCAGGAAGAACCATGCCGGACAATATTCGGCTCTGGGCGAGAAGAAATCTTGCAGTAGCCCGTTCTCATGAGGTATCTCAGGAAGAAAGGCGACATGCACAGCGAGCGTTGTCTATCATGATGAACATTCAGTGGAAGAATGATTATTTTGAATCGATTGATCCTGTGGAGACACGCCGTATCCTGGATGAAGAACTTTACGGAATGGAGAAAGTAAAACAGAGAATCATTGAGACGATCATTCAGATCAACCGTACTCATACACTGCCAGCTTATGGCCTTCTTCTTGTAGGCCCGGCTGGAACCGGTAAATCTCAGATCGCATATGCCGTGGCACGTATTCTGAAACTTCCGTGGACAACTCTGGATATGAGTTCCATCAATGATCCGGAACAGCTGACAGGAAGTTCTCGTGTATATGCCAATGCAAAACCGGGAATTATCATGGAGGCATTTTCCATGGCTGGTGAATCTAATCTGGTATTCATCATTAACGAACTGGATAAAGCAACGAATGGAAAGGGAAATGGAAATCCGGCAGATGTACTTCTCACACTTCTGGATAATCTGGGATTTACAGACAACTATATGGAATGTATGGTTCCGACAGTTGGTGTCTATCCAATTGCAACAGCGAATGATAAGGCACAGATCAGTGCACCGCTGATGTCCCGCTTTGCGGTCATTGAACTTCCGGATTATACAGCAGAAGAGAAAAAGGTGATATTCTCAAGATTTGCTCTTCCGAAAGTTTTAAAGAGGATGAATCTTAAAGAAGAAGAGTGTGTGATTGCACCGGACGGACTGGAGGCAGTGATCGAACAGTTTGCGGATACGACAGGAATCCGTGATCTGGAGCAGGCGGCAGAGCATATCGCAGCACATGCACTGTATCAGATAGAGGTAAATAAGGTGGCATCCGTAACTTTCGATGCTGAGATGGTAAAGAAATTATTTGAGTAGATAATACAGTAACATAAAAAACAGGGGATGTGTAAAGAAGAATACACAATACCCTGTTTTTTGCTTTAGTGTAATATGTTTGTTTTGTTCTGATGCCTGTAATTCCCGGGATGGATCAGTGGAAGCTCTTGAGCCAGTTTACAAGAGAATCGTGCCAGACATTATCATAGACAGTTTTTTTCATCTGATCGGTAACAGGTCCATTGTTTGCCATTCTGGAAAGAATGGACGCCTGCAATTCTTCTACAGTCATGTCTTCCGGAGATTTGTTCGGATCAACCTTTACAGGTTCTTTTTCTTCGGCATTTTCATCGGATGCAGAGACCGCAACAGTTTCTGATGCTTCCTGTACAGTTTCTTCAACGGAAGATACTTCTTCAGCAGAAGAAATATCAGTTACAGTTTCCTCAGCTTCTGCCTGTTCAGATGTCGGTTCGGAAATTGGAATAACTGGTCTGGAAGCAGTCTCTTTAATCTGTACAGGGGTATATTCAGGCATCTCACAGGCAGGCACCCAGATTTCGCCGCTGTTTCCATGAAGTGTCACATTGATTCGGCCATTTTCTACAGAAACTTTCTGTCCGGTAAGTGTTCCGACATATTCGGCTGCATTTCCGGCAGGAAGATTCATTCCGGCATCATTGTCATCGTTATTTACGGTGACGATCACGCGGATGCCATCAAGATCACGTGCAAATGCAAACTGACGGTTTGTAAGCATAAGTTCTGCATAGCTTCCGTAACTTAAGGCAGGAGTGTTCTGTCTGATCTTTCCAAGTGCAGAAATCAGGGCCGTGCAGGAATTAGTCTTTACTGCATCTGCATAGTCCTTAAGCTCCAGGGCAGGTCTCAGACTATCATCAGAAGATCGTTCCTTGCGTCCTTCAATTCCGAACTCAGAGCCATAATAGATACTTGGAACTCCGGGAAGAGTATAAAGAAGTACATGAACTGGGTTGAAATGCGCTTTATTGGACAGCTTGGTATAGATTCGTTCTACATCATGATTGTCTACGAAGTTGTAAAGATCGAGATTTCCCATATTCTGGAGATATTTCACGGTATGAGCGATCTCAAAATAGTTGTGGTCATTATGTCCGCTGTAAAGAGCTTTGTGAAGCGCGTAGTTTGTAACACTGTGAAGAGTCTCTCCATTTACCCAGCGGCTGTAATCACCATGAATAACTTCACCCATCAGCCAGAAGTCAGGTTTGACTTCCTCGGCAGTACGGCGAAGGGCACGCATGAAATCAAAGTCAAGGACATCGGCAGCATCGAGACGGATTCCATCGACATCAAACTCAGAAACCCAGTAGCGGATCACATTACAGATATAATTCTGTACTTCAGGATTTCTCTGATTTAACTTGACAAGAAGATTATATCCTCCCCAGTTATCATAGGAAAATCCGTCATTATATTCGTTGTTTCCCCAGAAATTAACGTTACAGTACCAGTTAAGATATCTGGAATGTTCACGATTCTGCTGGATATCTTTGAAAGCGAAGAAATCACGGCCGGTGTGGTTGAATACGCCGTCAAAAATAACCTTAATGTTTTTTTCATGACATGCCTTTACAAAGGCAGTCAGATCTTCGTTGGTTCCAAGACGGGAATCCAGTTTCTTATAATCTGTGGTTTCATATCCGTGTCCGACACTTTCAAAAAGTGGACCAATGTACAGAGCAGTACATCCGATTTCTTTGATGTGATCAATCCAGGGAAGAAGAGTATTCAGACGGTGCACAGGTTCGCTGTAATCATTCTGCTTTGGAGCACCCGCAAGGCCTAAAGGATAAATATGATAAAAAATAGCTTCGTTATACCAACTCATGTCTAATCATCTCGTTTCATAGTATTTATGATAAAAAAAAGCATGGGGCTGTCGATAAACGGCAGCCCCTGGGTTTTGCTAATGGTTATGAAATTATAACTGAGGACCAGCAGCAACAAGTGCTTTGCCAGCTTCATTTCCTTCATATTTAGCGAAGTTCTTGATGAATCTTGCAGCAAGATCTTTTGCTTTTTCTTCCCACTGAGCAGCATCTGCGTATGTGTCACGTGGGTCAAGGATTCCTGTATCAACGCCTGTAAGTTCTGTAGGAACTTCAAAGTTGAAGTATGGAATTGTCTTGGTAGGAGCGTTGTTGATATCTCCGTTGAGGATAGCATCGATGATACCACGAGTGTCTTTAATGGAGATACGTTTGCCTGTTCCATTCCATCCTGTGTTAACGAGGTAAGCTTTTGCTCCGCTCTGTTCCATTTTCTTAACAAGCTCTTCTGCATATTTTGTTGGGTGCAGTTCCAGGAATGCCTGGCCGAAGCAAGCTGAGAATGTAGGTGTAGGCTCTGTGATTCCACGCTCTGTACCAGCAAGTTTTGCTGTGAATCCGGACAGGAAGTAGTACTGTGTCTGAGCTTCTGTCAGGATAGATACTGGAGGAAGTACGCCGAATGCATCTGCGGACAGGAAGATTACGTTCTTAGCTGCCGGTGCAGAAGAGATCGGGCGAACGATTTTTTCGATGTGGTCGATCGGATAGGAAACACGAGTGTTCTCTGTTACGCTCTTATCGTTGAAGTCAATCTTTCCGTTTGCATCAACTGTTACGTTCTCAAGAAGAGCGTTACGTTTGATTGCATTGTAGATGTCCGGCTCAGAGTCTTTGTCAAGGTTGATAACCTTAGCATAGCATCCGCCTTCAAAGTTGAATACACCGTTGTCATCCCAGCCGTGCTCGTCATCACCGATCAGGAGACGTTTCGGGTCTGTGGAAAGAGTTGTTTTACCTGTTCCGGAAAGTCCGAAGAAGATAGCTGTGTTTTCGCCATTCATGTCTGTGTTAGCAGAGCAGTGCATAGCTGCGATGCCTTTCAGTGGAAGGAAGTAGTTCATCATAGAGAACATACCTTTCTTCATTTCTCCGCCGTACCATGTGTTGATGATAACCTGCTCTTTGGATGTAATGTTGAACATTACAGCTGTTTCAGAGTTGAGGCCAAGTTCTTTGTAGTTTTCAACTTTTGCTTTGGAAGCATTGTATACAACGAAATCTGGCTCAAATGTCTCAAGTTCTTCAGCTGTTGGCTGGATGAACATGTTTGTAACAAAGTGTGCCTGCCATGCAACTTCAACGATGAAACGGATAGCCATACGAGTATCAGCGTTAGCACCGCAGAATGCGTCAACTACGAAAAGTTTCTTGTTGGAAAGTTCTTTCTGAGCAAGTGCTTTACAAGCTGCCCAAGCTTCCTGTGTTGCAGGATGGTTGTCATTCTTGTATTCATCAGAAGTCCACCAAACGGTATCTTTGGAGTTCTCATCCATAACGATGAATTTATCTTTAGGAGAACGTCCTGTATAGATACCTGTCATAACGTTAACAGCGCCAAGTTCTGTTTCCTGTCCTACTTCGAAGCCTTCAAGACCTGCTTTAGTCTCTTCCTCGAATAATACTTCATAAGAAGGATTGTATACAACTTCTGTTGTACCTGTGATGCCATACTTAGTTAAATCGATTTTTGCCATCTTACATTTACCTCTCTTCTTTATTGGAGCCATCTATATGCTGGCTACTTTAACCTCTAAGAAGTGGAACACTCCGACTTCTCATAGAGATTATTATACATAATTCATCAATAAAAGCAATAAAAAAACAATTAAATTTTGAAAAATGATAATAATTTAACAGTTTGTGACAGCTTATGGAAGCAGAAAATAAAAAAGCAGCTACCGGATGGTAAGTTTCCGGTAGCTGACAGCAAAGTAAATGATTTCCGCGATGGCCGTGATGACCCAAGAAAAAAAGTAAAGAAGATATAATCCCGGGATAGTATGGAAATAAACAAAAACTGTATAGACCCATACAATTCGAAAAACACAGGAACCAAGAATGATAATGATCGTCGGTACGATGGTCTTTCCGATTCCGCGTGATGCTGCAAGTGAAGCATCCATAAAAGCGGACACAGCATAAGAAAAAGACATGATGCGGATCCTCTGCATCCCCGCTTCGATGACTGCTTCATCGGTGGCAAACAGAGAAAGGAACTGATGCCCAAAAAGAAACAGCAGAAGACCAAGTATGGCACCGGCAGTAAAAGCATAAAACAGACTTATAAAATAACTCTGAAGTATTCTTTTTTTATTACCTGCACCGAAGTTCTGACTGATGAAACTGGAGCATCCGGTGTAAAAGGCATACATGACATTAAAAATCAGTGTGTCTGCATTTGTAGCGGCCGCACTTCCGGAGACCATAACGGTATCAAAAGAGTTGACGCCGACCTGTACAAACAGATTGGCAATCGCAAAAATCGCATTCTGGATCCCCGCCGGAATTCCGATCATCAGAATTGAAACCGCAATGTTTTTGTGTAACCGGATATTCTTTAAACTGACATGACATTCATCCCTGCGTCGAAAAAGATGGTTCATGATCAGGGCAGCAGAAACATATTGTGCAATGGCACTGGCGGCCGCAACTCCGGCAGCAGCCATATGAAGAACAATGACAAAAAACAGGTTCAGAATAACATTCAGAACACCTGCAAATGCGAGATAATAAAGCGGACGCCGGGTTTCTCCCCGGGCACTTAAAATGCCGTTGCCGAAGTTATAGATTCCCATTGCAGGAAGTCCGAACGCATAGATCTTAAGATAAAGCGTTGCCTGTTGGAGCAGATCATCCTTGGTGTGCAAAAGCATGAGCATCCATTCTGAAAAGAAGAAACAGACAGTTCCCATCAGCAGTCCCATCAATGCACAGAGCAAAAGGGACGTATGTACGTTTTCTATGGTGCGCTGCTCATCTCTGGCACCAAGTGTGTGTGCAACACAGACATTGACACCACTTCCCATACCGATCAGAAATCCGACAAATAAAGTTACCAGCAGGGTAGTAGAACCGACGGCACCAAGTGCCCTATAATCAGCGAATCTTCCAACGACAGCCACATCACTTAAATTGAACATGACTTCGAGAAGTTGAGAGCACATCAGCGGGATGCTGAAAAGAAAAAGATTACGCCACAAAGAGCCCGTCGTCATAGTAATGGAACGGGCTTTTTTCTTTGAATTATCACACATAACACAAACCTCAATATTGATTTTCTCATCTGTCTTTAAGATACCCCAGTATCTGGACTTTGTAAAGAGAGTACACAAAAAAAGTAAGAGGAAAAAATGCTTTTTGTATTGTGGAAGCGTGCCCAGTAAAGCTGGGGCACACCAGTCGGTGAAAGTCCGACTATGGTAATCACCAGTGAGCCATATAGTCAAATCCGGTGCGTTGTAGTAATACAGGGTACTAAGCGGATGGGTAATGTAGCTTCATAAGAAGTGCTAACAATCATACAGACCGCAATATAAAGTGAATAAAAAATCTGTTGCTTTTCGTCTGAGAGAAGTTCTTTGATGGTCTCATAATAATCCGGGTAGTAGGTTTTTCGTAACTTTTAATGCAGCTTTTGCAGATGGAAGAATAAGAAGCGTCAGTAGACATGGAAATTAAACTGCGATTAAATGGAATCATGATAACAAAAAAATTATAAAAAACAGAAAAAAATGCAACCAAACAGAAAAAAATACGTTATATATACATAGAAAACATTAATATGGCTCACTGCAAATAATTTACCTGCATAAAAACACTAATATACAGGGGAGAAATGTGATATGGAAGATACACATATTATAAATTTATTTTTAGAAAGATCAGAAGATGCAATTCGCCAGGTAGAAGTAAAGTACGAAAAATTTTGCTTTAAGATTGCATGGAATATTTTATATAACACAGAAGATTCAGAAGAATGCGTAAATGATACGTGGCTGATAACGTGGAATAAGATTCCGCCCAAAACGCCAACAAAATTAGCTGCCTTTCTGGGAAAAATAACTAGAAATTTAGCATTGGATAATTTCAGAAAGAAAAATGCTTCAAGAAGAGCAGATACACATATGATGGATATTTGTGGTGAAGTGAAAAAACTGGAAAATACAATAAAGGATTATGTGGAAGAGGATATAAAGAAAAAGGAGATTTTGAACAGGGAACAGGTTCTGTAAGTCTTCATATCTGTTTTGGAGAAGAACTCAAAGTGATCGACCAGAAATGGCTGCTCAGGACAAAATATCAGAAAAAAGAATAAGAAATATAAAATAAGCAGATTGTCTGATGATAAGATGATATAATTAAGAGAGACATATTCAGAATACTGAAAGGAAGATGAAATATGAGTCGTTTGATTTTTCATATAGATGTAAACAGTGCATTCCTTTCATGGGAATCTGCGCGGAGAGTAAAAGAAGGTTTGCCGGATCTGAGGGATATTCCGGCTTGCATCGGAGGAGATCCAAAGAAACGGACAGGAATCGTAGTGGCAAAATCAATTCCGGCAAAGAAATATGGGATTCAGACGGGAGAGCCGATGGCAATGGCCCTCCGCAAGTGTCCGGAGCTTGTGATCGTGCAGAGCGATTTTGAACTCTATGTAAAATGCTCCAGAGCTTTCAAAGAAATCTGTGCATCTTACACACCAATCATGGAATCATTTTCTATTGATGAGGTTTTTCTGGATATGACAGGAATGTCATTGCTTTATCCGGATCCGATCGCGGCTGCTCATGAAATCAAAGACAGGATACACAGAGAACTGGGATTTACTGTAAATGTGGGAATTTCCACAAATAAATTACTGGCCAAAATGGCCTCTGATTTTGAAAAACCAGACAAAGTCCACACTCTGTTTCCGGAGGAGATTGAGTCCAGGATGTGGCCGCTTCCGGTGAGAAATCTGCTTTTTCTTGGGAAAGCTTCAGAGAAGAAACTGAACGAAGTCGGAATCCATACGATTGGAGATCTGGCTCGCGTAAAAGAATCAGATATCCAGATATTGCTGGGCAATAAAAACGGACATCAGCTTTACCAGTATGCTCGCGGAATTGATGATTCACCGGTCAGGGAACAGGCTGATGAGGCAAAGGGTTTCAGTGCAGAGACGACATTTAACGAAGATATTATCTCATTGGAACAGGTGTTTCCGATTCTTCTGGAGCAGTGCGATATTGTAACAACAAGAATGCGCAGGCAACAGAAAAAATGTCTGTCTGTAGCTGTTACTTTCCGTACATTGGACTTCAAAAAGAGATCACATCAGGCTACCTTTCAGAATGCAACCGATGTGACAGATGAAATCTACAGGATGGCAAAAAAATTATTCAGAGAGTTCTGGAAGGGTGAACCACTTCGATTGATCGGAGTAGCATTGACGAATCTTTTTGATGATGGGTACGAGCAGCTATCATTGTTCGAAAATACGGAAAATAAAGAACGTCACAGAAAATTAGATGCAGCACTGGACAGTATCCGCCAGAAGTACGGTAATGACAAAATCACCCGTGCGAGCATTATGAACAGCAATTCAGGTATTGCACGAAAAGCCCGTGCACAGATGCAGAATGAACTCGAAGTAAGACATAGAAAACAGGCAGAGAAAGGCAAAGATAATGGAAATATTTGATATCATAGACGAAAACGGAAATCCCACAGGCAAAACAGTAACCCGCGAAAAAGCCCATACAGATGGAATTCCACACAGAACAGCCCATATCTGGATCATCCGTAAAAAAGACGGCAGAGTACAGGTTTTGCTTCAGAAACGTTCCATGAATAAAGATTCCTTCCCAGGTAAATTTGATACCTCATCTGCGGGGCATATACAGGTCGGTGATGAGCCGCAGGAATCTGCAATCCGTGAACTGCATGAGGAACTGGGAATCCAGGCTTCACCGGATCAGCTGGAATTTGCGGGAACTTTTCCAATCTCCTTCGAAAAAGAATTTCATGGAAAAATGTTTCGCGATGAAGAAATTGCATTTGTATATATCTATGATCAGCCGGTAGATATCAGCAAGCTGGTTTTGCAGAAAGAAGAGGTAGAAGCTGTAGAATGGTTTGATTTTGAAGAAACATGTGAGGGATGCAGAAAAAACAGAGACAAATTCTGCGTGCCGAGTGGTGGATTTGAGGTGGTGAAGAAATATCTGGAGAGGCAGAATCAGCAGATAAAAGAATAACTTTATGGTCAGAATGATTTTATAAGGCAATTTGTGGATAAACCTCAAGAAGTCTCTCTCATGTTAATTTTTGGGTTACTTTTTCAGGGTTTTATGTTAGACTGTCAATGTATATTAAAAAAGAGTGGAGGGAAACTCGAGTATGAGTAAAAAACAAGGAGAAGGTTTGAAATCATTCAACAAGGGATTTCAGGTTCCGGATACCTACATTATTATCTTTTTTGTAGTTGTTATCGCGGCAGTTATGACATTCCTTGTGCCGAAGGGCTACTACGAAACACAGGATGTTTCGTACATGATCAACGGGGTTGAGAAGACCCGTACCGTAATCAAAGACGGAAGTTTTCAGTATCTGAAGGATGATGCGGGAAATGTAGTGACTGAGGGTGTTGCGCTTTTCAGTGGAGATGGCGGAACAGGATTTTTCAATTACATGTACAATGGAATTGTAAACAGTTCTGCTATTGAGATCATTGCATTTCTTATGATTGTTGGTGGTGCGTTTGGTATTATGATCCGTACAGGTGCGATCGAAGCAGGTCTGATCGGACTGATACGTAAGGCAAAGGGAGCAGAAAAACTGCTGATTCCAGTACTTTTTGTACTGTTTTCTCTTGGCGGTGCTGTTTTTGGAATGGGCGAAGAGGCTCTTCCATTTACTATGATTCTTTGTCCGTTGTTTGTCGCAGTCGGATATGATACAGTAATTGCAGTACTGGTTACTTACGTTGCAACACAGATCGGTTTCGGTTCATCCTGGATGAATCCATTTTCTGTAGGTATTGCACAGGGTATTGCTGGTATCGATGTATTTTCCGGCGCAGGCTTCCGTATGGTGATGTGGGTTGTTTTCACAGGACTTGGATGCGGAATGACAATCTTTTATGCAGCCAAAGTAAAAAAGAATCCGAAAATTTCTGTTGCGTATGAATCTGATCAGTACTTCCGTGATCAGAACGAAAAAACTGGTATTGATGAGGGCCATTCTTTTGGTATCGGACATATCCTGGTTCTTCTGACACTGGCTGCTACGGTAATCTGGGTAATCTGGGGCGTTATGACCCAGGGTTATTATATGCCTGAAATTGCCACACAGTTCTTTATTATGGGAATCGTTTCCGGTGTGATCGGAGTCATCTTTAAATTAAATGACATGAGGATGAATGACATTGCAAGTTCCTTTAAGGACGGTGCCAAAGACCTGATCGGTGCGGCTCTTGTTGTTGCTATGGCACAGGGTATCATGCAGGTTCTCGGTGGTTCTGATCCGACAACACCAACTGTTATCAATACGATCATGTATAATATTTCCAATGCACTGGCAGGTGTTTCCGGAGCAGTTGCAGCAGTACTTATGTATCTGTTCCAGTCTGTATTTAACTTCTTCGTTGTTTCCGGAACAGGACAGGCTGCTATCACAATGCCGATCATGGCACCGCTGTCTGACCTGTTAGGCGTTACACGTCAGACTTCCGTACTTGCGTTCCAGCTCGGTGATGCATTTACAAACCTGATCGTTCCGACATCAGGATGTCTGATCGGTTCCCTGGCAATTGCAAAGATTGAATGGTCCAACTGGATCAAATTTATGTGGAAATTCCTTGGTGTATTGATGATCGGTGCTGTTATAACAATACTGATTGCCGTTGCAATCGGATTTTAATTGAGAGTGAGATTATGATGAAACTAATTCAGAATATTGATGTATATGCTCCGCAGCATCTGGGAACAAAGGATGTACTTGTGATCAATGACAAAATCGTAAAAATTGCAGATGCAGGTACGATACTGGCAGAGGGATTTCTTGCTGACGCAGAGGTGATCGACGGAAGTAATCTGCTTTTGACACCAGGTTTTATTGACAGTCACGTTCATGTACTTGGAGGTGGTGGAGAAGGTGGATTCGCAAATCGTACTCCGGAAGCAACTCTTGAAGGGCTTACGAAATTTGGCGTAACAACAGTTGTTGGTTGTCTGGGTACAGATGGAATCGGCCGGGATATGTGTGCTCTTGTCGCAAAGACAAAGGGATTGAATGAACAGGGAATGTCAGCTTACTGCTATACAGGAAGCTATCAGATTCCGGTTCACACACTGACAGACAGCATAACGAAGGATATCATGATGATCCAGGAAATCATCGGAACAGGAGAAATCGCTATTTCGGATCATCGTTCTTCACAGCCGACATTTGAGGAATTTACACGTGTAGTTGCAGATACGCGGCTTGGTGGTGTCCTTTCCGGGAAAGCCGGTATAGTAAATGTTCATCTCGGTGACAGCAGGAGATGTATGGATCTTATTGATCGTGTGATCGATGAGACAGAAATACCGGCATCCCAGTTTCTTCCGACACATATCAATCGAAATGAAATGCTTTTCTGTAAGGCAATCGAGTATGCGTTGAAGGGTGGAGCAGTCGACTTTACCGGGAACGAGGATATTGATTACTGGGAGACAATCTGTGATGAGGTGCGTGTATGCAAGGGCATGAAGCGTATGCTGGAGGCCGGCGTTGATCCAAAACGAATGACGATTTCTTCTGATGGACAGGGAAGTCTGCCAATGTACAGTAAAGATGGAGAATTCCTTGGAATGGGAGTGGGTCAATCCAGCTGTCTTCTGAAGGAAGTAAAAGAATGTGTATTTAAGGCAGAAATCCCACTGGAAATCGCACTTTCCACGATCACATCAAATCCGGCAGAAATCCTTCATCTCAATGGCAAAGGTAAAATTGAGGAAGGATACGATGCGGATCTGTGTATTCTGGACCAGAGCCTGCAGCTTGTTGAGGTAATAGCCAGAGGCAAAACAGTATATACAAAGTAAATTAAGAGTCATAATTAAAATATCCGGTGCAGAACATATACGTTATGAACCGGATATTTTTTTGCTTTAGAAATTAGTCTACAATGTTCTGATGAAGGCAGATTAAATCTATTCCTTTCTTTTTTTCTTAAGCTTGCGGTAAGTTCCGGCAGTCATGCCGCAGGATTTACGAAAACTCTGGGACAGATAACTCTGGGAAGAGAATCCTACAAGATGTGCAATGTCTGAAATTCCGTAATCGGTATTTTCCAGGAGTTCTTTACACACGTCAATTCGTTTTCGACTCAGATAATTTATGGGAGAGATTCCGTAATATTTTGTGAATTCATGACTTAGATAGTACTTGTTCAGATGACTGAGTGCAGACAGATGATCAAGGTTAATATTCTCACTATAATTAGAATCAAGATAACGTTTGATATAAGCACATTCCTTACTGGGGTGTTGTGCGGTGATCAGTTCAAAAGGAGAATCTGTAATTCGCTGAAGCTGCAGAATCAGAATGTGCAGCAGGTAGTTGCAGATTTTTTCGTATCCTTCGGACTGCTTATCCAGTTCCTGAAACAGGGAGTTAAAGTAAAAAAGCAGATCTGCCTCTTTTTTTCTGCAGTTGAAAATGCGATATTCTTTCTGATCATTAAAAGAGAAGCATACCCCTTCTACTCCTACGGTGAAATAGCTGAGAGGCGGTGTCCCTTTGGAAATCTCCGTGTGGTTGATGTGAGGATTGACAATGATCAGATCATCTTTGGAAATAGGATAGATCTTGTCCTCAAGCAGAAATTCACCTCGTCCATCTCGTACATAAAACAATTCAGTAAATGCATGAGAATGGGGAATGCTTGGCCAGTCACCTTCGTAGCGGGAAGAAGATGCATTCAGAAGTGTGACATCCTGTGAATCGGTATCCTCAGGGCTGAAACGAAGAGAGTGTGAGCTCATAAAAGGTTCCTCCTTTCATCAAAAATCTTATGCTGATTTCCCAGTTTATTGTGCTCGTTGACAATTTAGTAATTTTGTTCGAAATAAAAATACAAATAAAAATATAATGATAATAACATATTTCGTGTTCAGATGAAAAAATTGAGGTAAATGCACAAAAAATATAAAAAGATAAAAATATAATAGGCTATTATGGCTAAAAATAGATTGCTTATAAAAATAATAATAACGTTTTTGGATATAATATCATAATCTTGTTCGAAGAGCAAGATTTCTAAAAAACAAAGCAAAAAGTGAATTGAAAAAGGAAGGTAAAGAACGTATTCTATAAACAGTGAAAAGAAACAGAAAGTTCTACTTAATTTTCCAGGAGGAGATAAAATGAAAAAAGGTCGTGTAACAATACCAACTAATTTAGATGTAGTACCGCAGACACTGGAAATGCTCGATGAGTGGGGAGCGGACGCGATCCGCGACTGTGATGGAACAGAGTTTCCACAGGAATTAAAAGAAACTGGTGCCAAGATATATGCAACTTATTATACAACCCGTAAGGATAATGCCTGGGCAAAGGCAAATCCGGAGGAAATCCAGCAGATGTATATCATGACATCTTTCCATACAGCTACATCGGATAAACTGGAGATCCATCTGATGGATCATCTGTATCCGGATATGCTGGCAGTAAATACGAGAGACGATATTTACAGATGGTGGGAAGTTATGGATCGAACCACCGGAGAAGCAGTGCCGACAACTCAGTGGAGCTATGTCGAAGAAACAGGTAATGTAGTACTCAGAGCTGCAAAGCCATTTCATGAATATACGGTAAGTTTCCTGGCATATATTATGTGGGATCCGGTACATATGTACAATGCAGTAGTAAATGAATGGAAGGATGTGGAACCACAGATCACATTTGATGTGCGTCAGCCGAAAACAAGAGCATATTCTATGGAGCGTCTGCGCAGATTTCTGGACACACATGAGTATGTAGATGTCGTACGATTTACTACTTTTTTCCATCAGTTTACCCTTATATTTGATGAACTGGCAAGAGAAAAATATGTAGACTGGTTTGGATATTCTGCATCTGTAAGCCCATATATCCTGGAGCAGTTTGAGAAAGAAGTGGGTTATCCTTTCAGACCGGAATATATCATTGATCAGGGATATATGAACAACACATACAGAATTCCATCAGCAGAATTCAAAGATTTCCAGGCATTCCAGAGACGGGAAGTAGCGAAGCTTGCCAAAGAAATGGTAGACATTGTTCACGAGTACGGAAAAGAAGCAATGATGTTCATGGGAGATCATTGGATCGGTATGGAACCTTTCATGGATGAATTTGCATCTATCGGACTGGATGCAGTAGTAGGAAGTGTTGGAAACGGTGCAACCTTACGTCTGTTCAGCGATATTAAGAATGTGAAATATACAGAAGGAAGATTTCTTCCGTATTTCTTCCCGGATACTTTCCATGAAGGGGGAGATCCTGTAAAAGAGGCAAAAGTAAACTGGGTAACCGCAAGAAGAGCAATTCTGAGAAGCCCGATCCAGAGAATCGGCTACGGTGGATATCTGAAGCTCGCACTGGAATTTCCGGATTTTGTACAGTATATCAAGGAAGTTTGTGATGAATTCCGTACCTTATATGACAACATTCAGGGAACAACTCCTTATTGCGTGAAGAGAGTAGCGGTTTTGAACTGCTGGGGAAAAATGCGCTCTTGGGGAAATCATATGGTGCATCATGCGATCTATTATAAGCAGAATTATTCTTATTTCGGAATTATAGAAGCATTGAGCGGGGCACCGTTTGAAGTATCCTTTATCAACTTTGATGATATCCGTGAGAACAGAGATCTGCTGAAGAATTTTGATGTTATCATCAATGTCGGAGATGCAGATACCGCACAGTCAGGTGGTGAAAACTGGATCGATGAAACGGTCATCACTGCGGTCAGAGAATTTGTATATAATGGCGGAGGTTTTATTGGAGTAGGTGAACCGGCAGCTCATCAGTGGCAGGGTAAATTCTTCCAGTTGGATGATATCCTTGGTGTGGAAGAAGAGCGAGGATTTAATCTTAATACGGATAAATATAACTGGGAAGAACACAGAGAGCATTTTATCCTGCAGGATACTGACGGAGATGTTGACTTCGGCGAAGGCAAGAAGAACATCTATGCATTGCCGGAAACAGACATTCTGATCCAGAAAGATCAGGAAGTGCAGATGGCTGTGAAGAGTTTTGGAAAAGGAAGAGGCGTATATATCAGCGGCCTTCCATACAGTTTCAAAAACAGCCGTGTACTCTATCGTGCGGTTCTCTGGTCTGCGTCTGCTGAGAAAGAACTTCATTGCTGGTACTCCACGAACTATAATGTGGAAGTACATGCTTATGTGAAGAATGGTAAGTACTGTGTGGTTAATAATACTTATGAGCCACAGGATACGACTGTTTACAGAGGCGACGGAAGTAGTTTTGAACTTCATCTGGAAGCAAATGAAATTAAGTGGTATCAGATCTAAAAGAAAAATCAAATATATAATAAGAAAAAGATGGTTATCATTAGCCATCTTTTTTCTTTGGGTAAAAAAATGAAAATATACAAAGTTTATGTGTTTTCTGGTACAATTAAAATAAAAATGATGGAGAAAGAGATGGGGGAAATAATGCAGGCTTACACATATGTTTCAGAAGGAAAATTTGAATTAAGAGAAAAACCAAAACCAGTGCTTATGCATGAAAGAGATGCAATCGTAAAAGTAACACTTGCCAGTATCTGCTCAAGTGATCTGCACATCAAACATGGGAGTGTTCCTCGTGCGGTTCCGGGTATAACAGTTGGACATGAGATGGTAGGAATCGTGGAGTCAGTTGGCAGTGCTGTAACTAAAGTAAAACCGGGAGATCGAGTGACGGTAAATGTAGAAACTTTTTGTGGAGAATGTTTTTTCTGTAAAAAAGGCTATGTAAATAACTGCACAGATAAGAATGGTGGCTGGGCGCTGGGCTGTCGTATTGATGGGGGACAGGCGGAATATGTGCGAGTGCCTTTTGCAGATCAGGGGCTGAATAAGATCCCGGAAGAGGTTACGGACAGACAGGCGTTGCTGGTAGGGGATGTTCTCGCTACCGGCTACTGGGCTGCACGTATTTCTGAGATCACAGAGGAAGATACGGTACTGGTTATCGGTGCAGGTCCTACAGGTATCTGTACCTTGCTTTGTGCTATGCTGAAGAATCCGAAGCGTATTATTGTATGTGAAAAGGATGAAAACCGTATCTGTTTTATTAGGGAACATTATCCGGAGATTCTTACAGTTTCTCCGGAAAAATGCGAGGAGTTTGTTCGGGATAACAGTGATCATGGAGGAGCAGATGTGGTTCTTGAAGTTGCGGGTGCAGAATCCACATTTCGTCTGGCCTGGGAATGTGCAAGACCAAATGCGGTCGTAACAGTGGTTGCACTTTATGATAAAGCACAGACCTTACCTCTTCCGGAAATGTATGGCAAGAATCTTACATTCAAAACAGGCGGCGTGGATGGCTGCGACTGCGAAGAAACATTAAAGCTGATCGCAGAAGGCAGAATCAATACAGAACCACTGATCACACATACCTATCCACTCAGCAGAATTGAAGAGGGATATGATCTTTTTGAAAATAAGAGAGATGGTGTGATCAAAGTGGCAGTGGAATGCTGATAAAGAAGCATGTAAAGGAGAAAAAATCTGAAATGAATGAAATTATAGAGAGTTTATATCGCAGAAAGTCAGTGAGGGTATATGAAGACAGAGTAATTCCGGAAGAAATGAAGGATATGATACTGGAAGCTGCAATGCAGGCTCCGACAGCAGGATGTCAGCAGTTATATACAATTCTGGATATTACAGATCAGGAGTTAAAAGAAGCACTGGCAGAAAGCTGTGATCATCAGCCGTTTATCGCAAACGCACAGATGGTTCTGGTATTTTGTGCGGATTGTAAGAAATGGTACGATACTTATCGGGAAGCCGGCTGTGAACCGAGAAAGCCAGGTGTGGGTGATCTGATGCTTGCAGTGACGGATACTGCCATTGCAGCACAGAATGCTGTGGTGGCGGCAGAAAGTCTTGGGATTGGTTCTTGTTATATCGGTGATATTATGGAAAATTACGAAGAACAGAGGAGACTTTTGCAGCTTCCCGGATATGTATTTCCGGCAGTCATGCTGGTATTTGGCTGGCCGACTGAGCAGCAGGTACGGCGGCAGAAGCCGGAACGATGCGAGCGGAAACATATCGTGCACGAAAACGGATACCGCAGTATGGATGGAGATGAACTGAGGGAAATGTTTGCGTATAAGCATAAAAATCATACCTATGAGGAATGGTGCAGTGCATTCTGCAAACGCAAGTATAATTCCGACTTTTCAAAAGAAATGAGCAGATCGGCAGCAGAATATCTGGATCAGTTTGAAAAATAAAAAGCGTTCCGAATTCTTTGCGTATAGAAAAAAATGAATAACTCCAGGCAATAAGCAAGTTATGAAAGAAAAATAGTAATAATTACTAATATTATATTGACATCTATTTCAAATAGATATATAATCTTATCAGACAATAACTTATAACAAAAGCAAACTTAGCGTCAGCTATAGAAGACAGAAATTACAAATATTCTATGTATAAATTTTGCAAAGATAGTAAAGGAGGAACTTATAATGAAATATGTATGCGATGTTTGTGGTTGGGAATATGATGAAGAAGAAGGATATCCGGAAGGTGGTATTGCACCAGGAACAAAATGGGAAGATGTTCCGGATGATTTCGAATGTCCATTATGCTCTGTTGGAAAGGATCAGTTCTCAAAAGTTGAAGACTGAAAATTCAGCATATTTATAAGGTCAAGGATGCCTCATTGGAAAACCAGTGGGGCATTTTATTTTTGGTAAAATAGATAGAGGACACTTGATTAATTTTGGAGGATTTGATACATTGACTCTATCAATACAAACAGATTCTGTACTTTGAAGGGATGAGGGGGGATATAAAATAATGGTCACAGATTTTACAAAAGAGCATCCTGACCGAACATTATGGAAATTCTGGCTTCCAATGATGTTCAGCGTGATGTTTCAGCAGATATACAATATTGCGGACAGTATGATCGCAGGAAAATTCGCCGGGGAAGATGCGCTGGCGGCAGTAGGAGCCTCCTATCCGATCACAGTTATTTTTATGGCCTTTGCCGTGGGAATGAACCTTGGTGCATCGGTAATAGTATCCAGATTATTTGGTGCAGGTGATCGAAAAGGTGTGAAGCGTGCGGTAACGACGGCATTTGCTTCGTCACTGGGACTTGCAGCAGTACTTACTGTCTGGGGATATTTTTTCTGTAGAAATATGATGGAATGGATACATACCCCGCAGAATATTATGGCAGATGGAGTTCTGTATCTGAAAATCTATGTGTTCGGACTGATTTTCCTGATGCTTTATAATGTATGTACTGGTGTGTTTACAGCATTGGGAGATTCCAAAACACCATTGTATTTTCTGTTGGGATCATCTGCCGGTAATATTGTCCTGGATCTGATATTTGTGGCTCAGTTTCACTGGGGTGTCAGTGGTGTTGCCTGGGCTACTTTTATTGCACAGGGAATTTCAGCGGTGCTTGCACTGCTTACATTGTTTTCCAGACTTAAGGCTTTTGCGGGAGAAGAAAAACAGCCTTTTTTTGACAGTAAATATTTTAAACAGATATTTGCGATCGCAGTACCAAGTATTATGCAGCAGAGTGTCCTGAGTGTCGGAAATCTTTTTATTCAGGATATTGTAAATCGCTATGGATCGGCAGTTGTTGCAGGATATTCAGGTGCTATTAAGCTGAACACTTTTGCCATAAATATTTTTATGACGCTGGGATCCTGTCTTTCAAGTTATACCGCCCAGAATATTGGTGCTGGTAAAGCAGAAAGGATACCGTTGGGATTTCGGACTGGTTTGAAACTTTCAGCGGTGGCAGCTGTACCGTTTGTTGTTCTGTATGTTGGTTTCAGCAGACTGATGATGGGGCTGTTTCTAAATGCAGAAAGTGAAGAGGCGATCAGAGCTGGAATGGAATTTCTTCAGATTGTTGCACCCTGGTATCTTATGATCGTGGTAAAACTGATGACAGATGGAATTATCAGAGGTGCCGGCGCAATGATGTATTTTGTAGCTGCGACAGTACCTGATCTGATCTTCAGAATTCTGTTTGCACTACTGTTCAGCAGAAAATTTGGAAGTACCGGAATCTGGATGGCATGGCCATTTGGCTGGATTGCCGCTACAGTGCTGACATTGGTTTTCTATAGAACTATAAATGAGCAAATTTGAAAAAATGCACAAAACTATCCTGCTAATTTCATAAACGCTTCAAAATTAATACTGGATTTTGCACATTGAAACAGATATTGATACTTTTCCTGCTGAATGGTACTGCGAATCAGTTGATATCCTTCCTGGAAAGACTGATATCGTCCAGTGCCTATAACACAGATATAATGTGCCATTGACATCAGCAGCCAGTATCTTTGGATCCCTTCTCTGTTACCGATAATTCAGCAGCAAGTTCGCTGAGCTTCTTTTTCATTCCTGACGGGTACAGCAGGCGGTTTGTTTTTAAAGCTCCAATGGTATGGAACCCCTTCTGTACAAATGTGTTAATTAATTTTTCAGAAACATACCAGCAGTCACAAAGGAAATACGACATGACTGGAGGTTCTGGCAGTTCCTTTGCAATGCTCTGCACAATACCATTTCTGGCAAGGCTTGGAGCTGTGGCAGTTAATACTGGACTCAATTACGTATTAATATTTGGAAAGGCCGGATTTGCATCTATGGGAATAAAAGGTGCGGCGACGGCAACTCTCGTTTCACAGTTGTTAAATATGTTTCTTATCCTTATTGGCTTTATTATTTGTATAAAGAATGATGAAAATAAGCCAGTGATGTCATTGCATTTCAGAAAGATTACCATTTGGGAATATTTTATAATGATTATGCCGATTTTAATCAGTGAGTTTCTGTGGAGTCTGGGGCAGAATGTAGAGTCTGCAGTATATGGTCATTTAGGGACAACAAGCCTTGCTGCCTATACTATTACGTGTCCGATACAGAGTCTTATTATCGGGGCATTGAGCGGTTTGTCTGCGGCATCTGGAGTTATGATAGGAAAGCGCCTGGGAAAGAAACAGTATGATGATGCTTATACGGAATCCAGAAAAATCATGTATGCAGGGTTATTCGGCTCATTTTTGGTATTATTGTTACTTATATTGTTTGCAGGAACGTATGCAGGATTTTATCGTGTGGATCAAAGTGTTAAAGAAACTGGAAAAATGCTGCTTATCGTTTTTGCTCTGTATGCTCCAGTTAAAGTTGAAAATATGATTCTTGGTGGAGGCATTATAAGAAGTGGTGGTAATACAAAAATTATTATGATCATAGATATTATTGGAACCTGGTGTATTGGGATTCCGTTGTGTATTATTGCTGCGTATGTTTTTCAGTGGGGAATTGTAGGCGTATATGCATTGTTTACCACTGAAGAAATTTTTAGGTTGATCATATCACTCATTATTTTCAGAAAACGCAAATGGATGCGCAGCTTATCATAACTGACGTGAGATATCAAACTGGTGCTCTTTCTTTATTTCGATAGTCAGTGGGAGTCATCTTATATGCTTTCTTGAACGTTCGGCAAAAATGATCCACGTTGTTAAATCCGGTGTTATTAGAGATTGTGGCTATTTTTTCTTCTGTATTTATCAGAAGAAGTGCTGCTTGTTTAAGGCGATAGTTGATAAGATACTTAACCGGTGTCAGTTTAAGATTATTCTGAAAAAGATGAAGGGCAGTACTCTTGCTGATATTTGCAGTTCTGGCAATATCCTCAAGTGTTATATTTTCCGAATAATGTGCATGAACGTATTGCATCATCAGCTGAAGCCGTGTTCTGGAAATTACAGCGCCCATGTTTTCAAATTGATCAAAAGTCAGATTTTCTAAAAGTAATATCCAGAGTTGCTGAACTGACATAGATACAATAATCTCACGGTTAAATTCTGTTTCCTGTACTGCAATTATTGTTTTTATGATTTCAAGAACTTTTTTCTGCCAGGGAATATCTGGTTGAAAAACGAGATATTCAAGAGAAGATGAAATTACAGGATTGATATATTTTTTATAAATGAGACTGTCCTGTGGTGCAATAAATGAAGGCTGAAACAGAAAATTGGGAATGATGGCATCGCTTGAGGACTGTAATCGATGGAGAATTTTGGAATTGATCATTATGCCGTTACCCTCATTAAGTTCAAAGTGAACCGTACCAATATCAAAAACCACATTTCCGCTTTCGATATATATAAATTCCAGCTCACTGTGCCAGTGCCAGTCGATGCACTTAAAATCAAACAGAGCTATATTTTCATAATAGTAGCGAAAAGGATACTCGGCGCTTCCATGATGGACGGTTTCCATTAAGTTGGCATCCGTTGTTATTTTGGTGAATTGATTTTGAAAACTCATGGCTATTAATACCTCATATAATTGAACAATGCGATATATTACAATAAAATATGAAAAAATTACAATGAAATTAGTATCTACATATTATATAATACAAACAAATATTATTCAAGGAGCATCTTACATGAAGAATTATAAAAAAACCAAATTGGCCTGTTATCTTGGATTTATAACACAGGCGATCGCTGCTAATTTCGCACCGCTTTTATATTTGAAGTTTCATGCGGAATACAATATTACACTTGGAAATATTGCACTTATTTCCACCTGTTTTTTCTTTACCCAGCTTATAGTTGATTTATTTTGTGCCAAATTTGTTGATAAAATAGGGTACAGAATCTGCATTGTAGCTTCGGAAGCCTGCTCGGCCCTGGGGCTTATAGGACTGGCTTTTCTTCCGGGAATTCTCCCGAATCCTTTTGCGGGAATTATAATAAGTGTAATTATATATGCAATAGGCAGCGGGCTTATTGAAGTGCTTTGCAGCCCGATCATTGAGGCATGTCCATTTGACAATAAAGAAGCAACTATGAGCTTGCTTCATTCTTTTTATTGCTGGGGAGCAGTAGGAACAATTCTTGTTTCAACAATTTTCTTTGCAGTATTTGGAATCGACAGCTGGAAATGGCTGGCAGTTCTGTTAGCCCTGATTCCGACAGTAAATATCTATAATTTTGCAACCTGTCCTATTGAATATCTTGTAGATGAGAACGAGGGAATGAGCATATCAGCACTTTTTAAAATACCATTATTCTGGATTGCTATTATTTTGATGGTATGTTCAGGTGCTTCTGAATTATCTATGGCACAATGGGCCTCTGCATATGCTGAGGCAGCGCTTGGCTTAAGTAAAACAATGGGAGATCTTCTGGGACCATGTTTATTTGCTGTCTCCATGGGAATCAGCAGAATACTATATGGAAAATACGGAGAAAAAGTAGATCTGTCAAAGTTCATGCTTGGTTCAGGTGCGTTATGCGTAGTATGTTATGTTCTTGCATCACTCTTTTCAAATCCTGTAGTCGGACTTACAGGATGTATCCTGTGTGGCTTTTCTGTTGGAATCATGTGGCCGGGTACATTAAGTATCTCATCTAAGAAGTTTCCGGCAGGTGGTACTGCAATGTTTGCACTTCTTGCCATGGCTGGAGATCTGGGAGGAAGCATCGGTCCTGGTATTGTTGGACGAGTAACCCAGATGGCGGGAGATAATATAAGGAGCGGCATGTTGGTCGGCCTGATCTTTCCCGTGGTAATGGTAATCGGACTCTTATTTTTTGATAAGATAAAGTCCAGATAACTTTTCAAAATTGGTCTACAGAAAAGAGATGAAAATACGAATGGAAACAAAACAAATTATTCTTGAAACAAGGACGGATGAGGATGTTATAGAAATAACACTGGCAATGATTGATCTACAAGTGCCTGTATTACATGAACCACGATATACTGATTTGGGTTATGAAAGTTGTTTTTTGTGTGGGAAAGACTTGCAAATGCGTATAATTCATAGAAAAATAATTATATAAGAACTCTTTTGAAGAATGTCTGATTTACAAGGCTTAGGAACTTCTTGACAGTGATATTGATTTGATATATGATTGTACCAAATAAAGGGGAGTAACCTACGCTTTTAAAATCTGCGTTTGAGGTATCGTCAGTACGGTGGAAACATCCGGTGCCGCAAGAAAATGGTGAGACTTTTATTGCATTTTTGTTATGCAATAAAGGTTTCTTTTTTTATACATTTTTATCGAAAAGATCTTTCATTGCATAAAAATCCAATAGACATTTATGAAAAGAGGAGGCATAAGTGATGAAAGAAATTTATCAACAGACAGTAGAAGAAGTATTTGAGCGAGTGAAAGGCAATATATCAGGCCTTACGAGTGAACAGGTGAAATCTTCCAGAGAAAAATGCGGATGGAATGAACTTGCAGAAGGAAAGAAGAAAAATATCCTGCAGATTTTTTGGGAACAGTACAGACGGTAAAAGCGGAACAATCCCTACAGAGTTTAAAGAAGCTTTCTGGTCCGGAGGCAAAGGTACTGCGTGATGGATCTGCTGTTCAGATTCCAGCCAGGGAACTGGTCATTGGAGCTGTGATACTGCTCGAAGCTGGAGATATGATCCCGGCGGATGGAAGATTGATTGAAAATGCAAGCCTCAAGGTTGATGAGAGTGCACTCACTATTTCTTGCCGGACAGTGTCTCGAAGCCATAATTCTGGGCTCCATGTTTGTTGTTACATTGAGTATATTAAAAATGCCATATGCACTTTTGATTGGAATTTTGGTTGCATTTACGGCATTGATTCCTATCTTTGGAGCTTTTATTGGATGTGCAGTGGGTAGTTTTTTGATCTTCATGGTAAGTCCAGAACAAGCAGTTTTATTTATTATTATATTTTTACTCTTACAGCAGATTGAAAGTAATCTGATCTACCCGCATGTTGTTGGCGGATCTGTTGGCCTTCCGTCGATTTGGGTGCTGGCGGCAGTGACAATCGGTGGAAATCTTATGGGAATAGTAGGTATGCTCATTTTTATTCCTACTGTATCGGTGTTTTATACTATTTTTCGCGAATATGTCTATTTGCGTCTGAAAAAACAGAATATAAAACGAGTAACGCGGACAGAAGTGGAAGAATATGATAAGAGGATGTAATTGAGTGATGAAACTGGCAGAATTAAGACGTAGGGAAACTTACGTCTTTTTTTAATGTGACATACATCACGGAAAATGATAAACTTTTTAATTATAATACAAAAGGAAAGCAAGACAGAAGCAGTTTATTATCAATGACTGTAAAAGTTATGCCAGCGAGGTTGATAAAATGGGATATATAACGATCAGAGAACTGGAGAATATGGATTTTTTTAAAGAAATACCAAAGGATATTCTGCAGAATCTGCTTAATGAAAGTAAGGTTGTTTCATATAAGAAAAAGGAAGTGATTTTTCATTCACGCAGCAGAACGAAAACAGTATATTTCGTGTATTCTGGGGAAGTGATGCTTTACAATCTGACCAAGCACGGAAATAGAAAGGTGATTTTTATCCTGGGAAAAGGACAGCTTTTAAATCAGAGTATTGTAAGCAAAAAGCCAAATGCACTTTTTTGTGAGGCTACCTGTCCAGTGAAGGTAATAGAAATTGCAGAAGAACAATTCCTTCAGCTTATGGAGCAGAGCCATGCTTTAACAAGAGCTGTTCTGAGAGAATATGAAAGAAATCTCTGGCGAATGGGTCACCAGTTAAAAAATACGACCGGAAACATGCAGATGGAGCGAAAAATAGCTGCAAAATTATGGAAGCTAGGTCGTGATTTTGGTGTGGATACGGAAGATGGGGTGATGATAGATATTGATCTTACTATTACCCTGATGGCGGACTTAGTTGGTGCACCAAGGGAAAATGTTTCCCGTGCCTGTAAAGTTCTTACGGACAGAGGTTTGATTCGTTATGGTAATAAGAGGTTTACACTGACAGATTCTGATGGTCTTGCAGACTTTTATAAAATGTGATTATGAGAAAGGGGTATCTGATGGGAAAACGACTCAACAGTGATGAGATGCAGAAGATTTTTGAAATTCTGCAGAAATCGTACGATATCTTTGGACCGAAAATTTACCGGGGAGCAGGCTGCTTTTCAGATACAGATATAGTTCGTTATGGTTTGCTGAACAGTTGGGAAGAACTTGTCTGGAATCAGAAGTCAGATTACAGTTTTAAGGAAGTGCTGCTTCCGGTTTCGGAGACAATTCTTTATTTTACGGAAAACGAGACAAAAACCGCAGATGAAGCGGCAAGACAGCGATTGGTTTTTGTGAAAAGCTGTGATTTTCATGCTCTGAAACGTCTGGATGAGATATACATGAAAAACGGTGCAGAAGATTATTATTACAGAAGAATGCGGGAAAATACAGTTTTTGCTGTGATGGGTTGTAAAGAATCTGGAAAAAATTGTTTCTGTGTAAGTATGGGGACAAATCGTTGTGAAGAATATGATATGTATATTTTCCAGGATGAAAAGGGCTGTTATATGGAACTGAGATACAGAGAACTGGAAGAATTATTATGGGATTATGGACAGAATGCACAGGAGAAACTGACTTTTGTGGAAAAGAATGAGATACATGTAGAGATTCCGGAGAAACTCCCAGATGCAATTCATCAGGATCCTATGTGGCAGGAATATGGCAGCCGCTGTATTGGCTGTGGCCGCTGCAATTTTGTCTGTCCGACATGTACCTGTTTTACTATGCAGGATATTTTTTATAAAGATAATCCAAAGGCAGGAGAGCGGCGCCGTGTATGGGCTTCCTGTCAGGTGAATGGATATTCTGACATTGCAGGAGGACACAGCTTCCGTCAGAGTCAGGGTGAAAGAATGCGCTTTAAGGTATTACATAAAATTTCGGATTATAAGAAAAGATTTGGATACCACATGTGTGTTGGATGCGGACGTTGTGAAAATGTGTGTCCGGAATATATTTCCTATGTTGCATGCCTTCAGAAACTGAATGAAAAGGAGGGGAAATAAGATGACAAATGAATATATTCCTTTCTTATCTAAGATAAAAGAAATTGTGAAGCATACAGAGACAGAATATACATTTCGTATGACATATGTGGGTGAAGTAAAACCAGGACAGTTCTTTGAAGTTTCTATTCCTAAATATGGTGAGGCACCGATTTCTGTCAGTGGCATAGGAGAAGATTATGTTGATCTGACAATACGTAAGGTTGGTAAGGTAACCGGAGAAATTTTTGAACTGAATGAGGAAAGCAGCTTTTTTATGCGTGGTCCTTATGGAAAGGGTTTTGAAAAAGAAAATTATCAGGGAAAAGAGCTGATCGTAGTAGCAGGTGGAACAGGAGTATCTCCTGTGAGAGGCGTGATCAGTTACTTCGGTGAGCATCCGGATGAAGTAAAAAAATTACATACAATACTTGGGTTTAAATCTCCGGCAGATATTTTATTCCGTGATGATTTGAAGAACTGGGAACAGCAGATGGATCTGATTCTGACGGTGGACTCATCCGATGTCCCTTTCTATAGAACGGGGCTTGTTACAAAATATATTCCAGAACTTGAACTTGATAATATTCATGAAACTGCAGCTATTGTTGTCGGACCGCCGATTATGATGAAATTTGCAGTAGCAGAGCTTTTAAAGATGGGAATGCAGGAAGAACAAATCTGGATCTCGCAGGAACGAAAAATGTGCTGTGGATTTGGTAAATGTGGGCATTGTCGAATGAATGACACATATATTTGTCTGGATGGTCCGGTATTCTGTTATTCAGAAGGTAAAAAATTGTTTGATTAGGGAGGAAATTATAATGGATATCAATACAAAGAAACTGAAGAAAAATGCCTTCCGTGTATCAAAAGTCCGTGGGCTTACGGCTTCCAGAGTGCGTGTTCCGGGAGGCTGCTGTAATGCGGATGTCATGCAGCAGGTAGTAGATATTGCCAGAAAATATGGAAATGGCCAGATTCATCTTACCACCCGTCAGGGATTTGAAATTGAAGGAATCCATATGGAAGATATGGATAAAGTTAATGAGATGCTTCAACCGATCATTGATAATCTTCAGATCAATCAAAATGAAGCAGGTACCGGGTATCCGGCATCAGGAACCAGAAATGTCTGTGCATGTATCGGAAACAGAGTCTGTCCTTTTGGAAATTATAATACAGCAGTCTTTGCAAAGAGAATTGAAAAAGCTATATTTCCTAATGATCTTCATTTTAAAATTGCACTTACAGGTTGTGCTAATGACTGTATCAAGGCGAGAATGCATGATTTTGGAATTATTGGTATGACAGAGCCACAATATGACCCTAACCGTTGCGTTTCCTGTGGTGCATGTGTAAAAGGCTGTGATAAGCTTTCGGTGGATGCATTAAAGATGGAAAACTACCGGATCGTGCGCAATGAGGAAAAATGTGTGGGATGTGGAGTCTGCGTGACAAAATGTCCGACCAGAGCATGGACCAGAAGTGCAAAAAAATACTATCGTCTGACACTTATGGGACGAACAGGAAAGAAAAATCCACGTCTGGGAGAAGATTTTCTGATCTGGGCAGATGAAGACACCATCATCAAAGTTATCCTGAATACCTATAAATTTGTGAAAGAATATATTGATCCAAATGCGCCTGGCGGTAAGGAACATGTGGGGTATATTATTGACCGTGTGGGTTTTGCGGAATATAAAAAATGGGCGTTGGATGGTGTAGAGATTCCACCTGAAACAGTCGTGAAAGACAATATTTACTGGAGCGGTATACATTACAGATAATTCAGGTTTGCTGCATGGATATGCTTTGAATCAATATTCCATTGTATGGGATTCGCACAAAAGAAAAGAGGAAGATCAGAAATATGAGACAGGAAAATAGAGAAATAAAAGAGTTTAATGAAATCATAGAAGTTATGAAAAACTGTGATGTGTGCAGACTGGCACTTAACGATGATGACTATCCATATATTTTACCATTGAATTTTGGAATGGAAATAGTTGATGGAAAAGTTAATCTGTATTTTCACAGTGCTCTTGAAGGTTATAAAGCAGACCTTATTAAAAAAGATAACAGAGCGTCATTTGAAATGGATTGCAAACATCAGCTTCAGTATTTTGAGGAAAAAGGTTACTGTACAATGGCATATGAAAGTGTGATTGGCAGAGGACGCATTAAAATTCTTGATGAAGAAGAAAAAATGGATGCACTAAAGAAACTTATGGATCATTATCATATGGGAAAAGATGCTTATTTTAATCCGGAAGCAATTTCCAGAACACTTGTATACGTTTTGGAGGTAGAAAAAATGACAGGAAAAAGAAAGAAACCGAAGTAATAGAATCACTCAATAAAGCCGATGCGGGATTTGGAAATCCGGTATCGGCTTTGTTGATTTTATAAAGGTTTTGAAAAATTTATTTGCTGTGGTTCATCAGCATTTTGATGTCTTCTTCCGGTGTGGTGATCGGTGCAATACCATAATTTTCCACCAGAAAGTTCAGAATATTAGGAGACAAAAACGCCGGAAGTGAAGGACCAAGACGGATATTTTTAATGCCAAGATGCAGGAGCGTTAACAGGATGCAGACTGCTTTCTGTTCGTACCAGGAGAGAACGAAGGAAAGCGGAAGCTCATTTACGGAACATCCAAATGCATTCGCAAGTGCCACGGCAACCTGGATCGCACCATAAGCATCATTACACTGTCCCATATCCATCAGTCGTGGCAGACCACTGATTTCTCCCAGATCGAGGTCGTTGAAACGGAATTTACCACATGCCAGGGTGAGAACGATACTGTCAGAAGGTGTCTGTTTCACAAATTCGGTGTAATAGTTTCGTCCCGGTTTAGCACCATCACAGCCGGCAACCAGGAAGAAATGGCGGATCGCACCTGATTTTACAGCTTCTACTACAGTATTTGCATGGGACAGGATAGCAGCATGACCAAAACCGGTTGTCACTTTTGTTCCGCCATTGATGCCTGTGAGTATCTGATCTTCTTTGTAACCACCCAGTTCCAGTGCTTTTTCAATAACCGGCGTAAAATCTTTTTTTTCATCAATATGAACGGCACCTGGGAAAGCAACTACTTCTGTTGTAAATACTCTGTCAGCATAACTGCTTCTTGGGGGCATCAGACAGTTGGTGGTGTAGAGAATCGGAGCCGGAAGATGATCAAATTCTTTCTGCTGATTCTGCCATGCGGTTCCGAAATTTCCTTTTAAGTGAGAGAATTTCTTTAAAAGTGGATAGGCATGGGCAGGAAGCATTTCACCATGAGTATAGATGTTGATGCCTTTCCCCTCTGTCTGTTCAAGCAAAAGCTGCAGGTCTTTCAGATCATGACCGGTCACGACAATAAAAGGTCCTTTTTCTATCGTAAGTGTAACATCAGTTGGTTCTGGCGTTCCATAGGTTTCTGTATTTGCCTTATCAAGAAGTGCCATACACTTCAGGTTGATTTCTCCTACTTTCAGTACTGTAGGGAGCAGAGTCTCCGCACTTTCTTCATATCCAATCTTAAATAATGCCTCGCAGAAGAAACGATTGATTTCAGCATCTTCATAATTCAGAACACTTGCGTGATAGGCATAGGCTGCCATTCCGCGAATCCCGAAAAGAATAAGAGACTTCAAAGAACGGATATCTTCATCGGCATTCCACAGCTGCTGCATATCGTATTCGTCTGTTTTACCGCACGGTGACTGACATTTGCCGCAGTCAGGAACCAGTCTTTCTCTTTCTGCTCTGACTTTTTGTATCATATTTTTGATTGACGCATCATCAAAACTTACATTTGTAACTGTAGTAAACAGCCCTTCGATCATTACCTGCCAGGTACTTTTGGAAATAGTTTCTGCGCCATCGACAGCTCTTGCAAGACTGATCAACGCACCTGTCAGTTCATCCTGTAATTTAGCTGTATCTGCCTTTTTTCCACAGACACCGGCATTTCCTGTACAGCCGGTACATCCGACTGTCTGTTCACACTGAAAGCAAAACATTTTTTTATCCATTATTGTATTCTCCTTTTTTATTCTATATTTTTCCCATCAATACTTATCGTTATAACCTGCCATGGGATAAATTTTTCACTATTTTGAAGTGCTTTTTTTGCTGCCATCTCCAGACCACCACAGCATGGAACTTCCATTCTTACAATTGTCACACTTTGAATGTTGTTGTTTTGAATAATCTTGGTCAGTTTCTCACTATAATCCACCTGATCTAATTTTGGACAACCAATTAAAGTTACCTTATTTCGAATAAAATCCTGATGAAAGCTTGCATATGCGTAAGCAGTACAATCAGCTGCGATTAAAAGCTTTGCACCATTAAAATATGGTGCACTGACTGGAGCCAGCTTAATCTGTACCGGCCAGTTCTGAAGTGTTTTTTTCTGTGCTTCTTTCACGGCTTCTTCATCATATTCAGGTGCTTCTCTTTCTTCAAAAGAAATGGCACCTGTGGGACATTCCGGGAGACAATCGCCTAGTCCGTCACAGAAATGTTCTCTTACCAGTTCGGCTTTTCCGTTAATGATATCAATAGCACCTTCGTGGCAGGCATCTGCGCAGGCACCGCAGCCGTTACATTTTTCTTTATCAATCCGGATAATCTTTCTTATCATTTTTACCTCCGTCAATAGTATTTACCTTTTGTTTCTGTTGGAATTATAGTATGATAACTACAACTTGTATGTTTGATTTCCAACAGGAGGAATGATTTTGAAAAAATATTTACCCATTCTAAGAAAAAGTCCATTTTTTAAAGGTCTTACGGATAACGAGATATTATCTATACTCCACTGTGTAGAAGCAACAACAATTTCAAAAGAACGAGATTCTTATATTTTCAGAGCAGGAGATTCTACTGAAGTAATGGGACTTGTGGTGTCAGGCTGTGTTCTTGTTATTCAGGAAGATATCTGGGGACATCGGAATATTCTGTCGAAATGTCATGCCGGAGATTTTTTTGGAGAACCATATGCGGCAAGCCCAGGGGCTGTTCTGAATATCAGTGTGGTAGCAGATGAAGATTGTGAAATTGTTTTTCTAAATGTCCAGAGGTTGCTGGTTACTTGTTCAACTGCATGCGAGCATCATCAGAAGTTGATTCGTAACCTGGTCAGTGTCCTTGCAAATAAGATACTGATTCTGAACGATAAGATTACACATGTTGGCAAGCGAACGACAAGGGATAAACTATTGTCATATCTGTCAGCAGAATCCATCAGACATTCATCGTTATCTTTTGACATTCCTTTTGACCGGCAGCAGCTGGCGGATTATCTCTGCATAGACCGTGCGGCAATGTCTACGGAGATATCAAAGTTACAAAAAGAAGGCTTTATAAAAACAAATCGAAATCATTTTGAACTGAATGTATATAATGGCACAGACTTAAAGAATCTCCATTTTACAAGATGACAAAGGAACAGTTCCGGGAGTCGCAAATACCTGATAAATATATTGCCAAAAGTAAGCAATGACTTGATTTATTAGTTGTATCTGCATATAATTTGTTCCGTAATGTAACTTAATGCTTATGTTTCGAAGGTACAAAATAAATTCTGATGAAGGGAAGAATAGATGAAAATACGAATAGTATCTTGCTTGTTTTGTCACGAATGCTTCGGACAAAAAGCAGAAAACAGTGGAGGTTATTGATAATGTCAAAAGATGAGTATTTAATCACAGATGCGCCTCTTAAAGCGCTGACGGTTTTTGCAATGCCAATGATTCTCGGCAGCTTTTTTCAGCAAATATACAATATGGCTGACTCCATCATTGTCGGTCAATTTGTTGGTTCCTCTGCACTGGCAGCTGTCGGTGCCTGTGCAGCGTTGACCAATGTTTTTATTTGTGTGGCACTGGGAGCCGGTGTCGGAGCCGGTGTGCTCGTGAGCCGCTATTTCGGTGCCAGGGAGTACGGAAAAATGAAAACCATCGTGTCAACGTCTTTGCTTAGTTTTCTAATTTTAAGCATAGCCCTTGGTGTTTTTGGCTTTTGCTTTTCTCACTCGATGATGAGTGTTTTACAAACACCCGTTGATATACTGGATGACGCAGTGCTGTATTTGCGGGTCTATTTTGTGGGCTTTCCGTTTCTGTTTATGTATAATATTCTTTCTACCATGTTCACTTCCATTGGTGAATCAAAAATTCCACTAGGACTCCTGATATTCTCGTCAATCTTAAATATTATTATGGATCTTTGGATGGTTGCTGGCCTTGGTCTCGGTGTGTTTGGTGCAGCTCTTGCGACTCTCATAGCACAGGGGATTTCGGCAGTGTTTTCACTTTTGATTTTCCTTAGTCGGATGCGGCAATATAAAAGTCATTTTGACTGGTTTGACAGGCGGGAGTTACATGCCATGCTTCAAATTGCTGTACCTTCGATTCTTCAGCAGTCTACAGTGTCCATCGGTATGATGATCGTACAGGCAGTTGTAAATCCTTTTGGCACACAGGCACTCGCGGGGTATGCGGCGACGATGCGGGTAGAGAATGTTTTTTCATTGATTTTTGTATCCATTGGTAATGCAGTTTCGCCATATGTTTCCCAGAACCTTGGTGCAAAGAAAATTGAACGTATCAAAAAGGGGTATCACGCTGCGCTGGTGTTAGATATATGTTTTGCAGTTCTTGCTTTTATAGTCATAGAAACACTGCATACTCAAATTTCCTCGCTGTTCCTTGGTAAAGACGGAACCGTCCTGGCTTATCAGGTATCCGAGGATTATATGAGATGGCTCGGTTACTTCTTTATCTTTATGGGAATCAAAATGGCAACCGATGGAGTCCTTAGGGGTCTAGGAATCATGCGCCCGTTCCTCATTGCAAACATGGTGAACCTTGCGATTCGTCTGTCTGTTGCTTTGATTTTTGCACCGCGTTTTGGCATTGTATTTGTCTGGATTGCTGTACCAGCCGGTTGGTTTGCAAACTTTTTAATATCCTATGTGGCTCTCAGGAGATCATGGTCGACTGATAAAGTGGCGTCATCTCGATAACTTAGAGCAATTCACAAGGAGAAATTTATAATGAGTATATGATGTTATAATTTTATTGTTGAGCTGATAGAAAGGGTATCGATATGAGAAAAGCAATCGTATATGCATCTGTGCATCATGGAAATACAGAAAAATTAGTAAAAAGCATAGCAGAAGAGTGTCAGGTCGATTTGATTGATGCAGTAAAACAGTCAGATACAGATCTGAGCAGGTATGATATGATCGGGTTTGCATCAGGAATCTATTTTTCAAAGTTTCATCAGTCGATATTGAAATTTGCTGAAAAGAATTTACCAGATGACAAAAAGGTATTCCTGATCTGTACTTATGGTGGAAGTGCGAATTATAAATCCATAGAGCAGGTTTTGGATAAAAAACATGTCAGCGTAGTGGGAAAATTTGGATGCAAAGGATACGATACATTTGGCCCGTTCAAACTGGTCGGAGGTATTGCGAAGGGACATCCAGATGATAAAGATATTCAAAATGCAGTGGAATTTGTAAAAGACTTATAAACACGTAAAGAAGAGGCGCAGGAAAATGGAGGTTATCAACAGTTAAATATAAATTATAAAATCATATAAGTACATGTTGAGATTTATAAGAAATTAGAATAGAATAATATTGAAAGGAGTTGATACTTTGAGTAAATATTATTCTATACATGAATTTTCAAAAATTATAGGCGTATCTGCCCAGACATTACGAAATTGGGATGCCAATGGAAAACTCCATCCGCATCATACTACAGTAAGTGGCTATAGATATTATTCTGATGAGCAACTTAACCAGGTAATAAATGTAAAGCCTAAAAACCGCATTATAATTGGATATTGTCGCGTTTCCAGCTATAAACAGAAAGATGATCTGGAAGGACAGATTGATAATGTTAAAACATATCTTCTGGCAAAAGGACAGCCATTTGAGATAATAAGTGATATCGGTTCCGGGATTGATTATAAGAAAAAAGGGCTTCAGGAATTGCTCAGACGAATATCTCAAAATCAGGTTGAAAAGGTTGTTGTTTTATATAAAGACCGGCTATTGCGATTTGGTTTTGATTTGATAGAATATATCGCTTCACTTTATAATTGTGAGATTGAGATTATTGATCATACTGAAAAATCTGAACAGCAGGAACTTGTCGAAGATCTGGTTCAAATAATCACAGTATTCAGTTGCAAATTAAAAGGAAAACGAGCGAATAAAGCTAAGAAACTTATCCGGGAACTGATACAGGAGGAAACAGATGGTAAAAGCCATAAAAGTAATGCTGCTACCAAACAATGTACAGAAAACTAAGATGTTTCAGTACGCAGGTGCTTCAAGATTCGCTTATAACTGGGCTTTGGCCAGGGAAAAAGAGAACTATGAAAAAGGCGGCAGATTCATTTCAGATTCAGAACTCAGAAAAGAATTTACAAAGCTTAGACATTCTGATGAATATGCATGGTTATTGAATATTTCAAATAATGTAACTAAACAGGCGATCAAAGATGCCTGTACTGCTTATAAGAATTTTTTCAAAGGTTTGCAGAAATTCCCAAGATTCAAGTCAAAAAAGAGATCAATGCCGAAGTTCTATCAGGACAACGTGAAGATACGATTCAGTAGTACCCACATTAAATTTGAAGGCTTTTCCTCCAGCAGGAAAGCAAATAAACAAAAAATAAACTGGGTAAGACTTGCAGAACATGGACGTATTCCGACAGATGCTAAATATATGAATCCGAGGATATCCTTTGACGGATTGAACTGGTGGATCAGTGTATGTGTGGAATTTCCTGACTGCAGGGAAACACTTCATGATGACGGAGTCGGCATAGACTTAGGAATCAAAGATTTTGCTGTCTGCTCTGATGGCGTTAAGTATAAGAACATCAATAAGAGTCAGAAAGTAAGGAAATTAGAAAAACAGAAACGCAGATTACAGCGTAGTATATCTCGTTCTTACGAGAAAAATAAGAAAGGAGAAAGTTACTGTAAAACAAATAATGTAATCAAAAAGGAAAGACTTTTATTAAAGCTAAATCACAGATTAACAAATATTCGTAAAAACTATTTGAATCAGACCATATCTGAGATCGTAAATCGAAAACCAAGATTTATATGTATTGAAGATCTGAATGTTAGCGGAATGATGAAAAACAGACATTTATCCAAAGCAGTTCAGGAACAGAAATTTTTTAGGTTTAGAAAACAGCTTGAATATAAGTGCAGCGATAAAGGAATCCAGCTTATTGTGGCTGATTGGTTTTATCCATCATCAAAACTTTGCAGCTGTTGTGGAAACATCAAAAGAAATTTGAAGTTATCTGACAGAATTTATAGATGTGAGTGTGGGAATATAATGGATAGAGATTTCCAGGCAGCTATAAATCTCAAGGCTTATGGAGAAAGATTTGCAGGCTGACACTGAAACGTCAATGCAAATATGTACGGATACGTTAGTCCG
>NZ_WWVR01000030.1 GCF_009883055.1 Blautia sp. BIOML-A1
CAAAATCTTTTGGTTTATAATTTGTGATTTTTGATGTGTTCATAATATACCTCCATAAGTATATTTAAACACATTTAGCATCTTTTTGCAATATATTTAGTTGCTTATATCATCCTCCTTTTATTTAAAATTTAATTTTATATTGTGCTACATAAGCCGGACGAGAAGCTGCATTAAACAGAGCTCCGTACATATTATCATAATAACGACCATTGATCATTACAAAACTGTGTCCCTCTGCCAATGTGATTACATATGGCTGATATCCCAGTTCCTTTGCCACTGCTGCTACGGAACTTGCTATTCCATAGCAATTGCCGGTCAGACCATTCTGAAACATCTGAAGTGCATATTTATATACCCATTTGCGGCTTCTGAATTCAGCCGGGCTGGGATCCATATTTCCCACAAATCTGTTATAGGCTATAATGTAATTAAAACATGCTCGCAGTTTTTGATAATTAGTCATGCCTGAATTTGTATGATTTGCAATAAATCTCCTCGCGGCTATCTTACAGCGTGCCTGTGTAGAATCTGCAGCATAGCCATTCCTGCCAAGCCTGAGACCGCCTATCGTTTTGTTTACAACGCATCTTCCACTTTTGTATGCGTAATATATCTTTCCGTTTACTTCCTGCCATCCACTGACAGCTCTGCCATATTTGTCAACAATAAACCAGTTTTTGTTTATCTTTACAACCTTCGTCTTTCCAGGTAATACTCTGTGAGACTTCATATCAAAGATATAACGTGTACCTTTTATATCGTAAGAGCCACCCCTGGCTGCCACACCATTTGCACAAAACCAGTAATATTGTCCTTTTATCTTCTTCCATTTATTTCGGATGGGTTTATTATTCACATAATAACGATATCTGCCCTTCTCCTTGACAAGCCCTTTCTTAATAGAAATACTGTTCTTTTTATCGGAAGCAGATATCTTTGAACTGCTATCTGATGCCGCCTGAACCCTCCATGTGCCACACGAAATGGCTAATATGCAAATGAGTACCGCAAACATCGTCTTACCGGCCCACTTTTTCCTTTTCAATTTCACCTTCTCCTCTCCTTCTCAGTGTTTTATATTATAATATATTCCATTATTAATTTCAATCAATTACCTTATAAAAATAAAAAGCGGTTGCAAAAGTATTTTTAACTTGTTATAATACTACACAGATTCGTCGGGGTATGGCGTAGCTTGGTAGCGCGCACGGCTGGGGGCCGTGAGGTCGCAGGTTCAAATCCTGTTGCCCCGATTTGATATTGCAGAAGCAAAAATCCCGGAGTCTGATGACTCCGGGATTTTTTATTACCTTTATTACCTTTTTTGAAACCTAATTCAATATTTTTATTTTACATTTACTCAAATATTTCTGCTAATGTCATAGAAATTTTCAGAAAGTCTTTTAGCACTCCTTAATCAGCTTATTTTATTTTGACATTTCTGACATTGCTCCATTTGGAGTACCAGTAATTACTGCCTACCTTTTTGTAGGTCCGGACTCTCACATAGTATTTTCTTTTACTCTTAAGTCCTTTGAAGGTATAGCGTGTTACTTTTGTATTTTTTGTTTTGGCACCAGAAAATTTCGCATTTGTCGCATACTGAATCTGATATCCTGCATTGCCCGCCGTTTTTTTCCACGTTACCTGAAGTTGTCCTTTTCGAGAACTCTTGGCTGAAGAAAGGGTTGTTTTCTGTAAATTAATGCGGAAAGTTGTTTTGCCGGAATACTTTTTATAATTACCCTTGCCCTGAATGGTAATCATTGCAGTTCCTACAGCCGTATTGTTTTTATAGGATACTGTATAATATTTGCCGGAAATCTTTTTGTTTCCTGCGTAGACTGTTACAGCCGGTTTCTGTGCTTTTCCGTTATATGTGACTGCTGATTTTGAAGACACTACTTTGAAATTATAACTTTTAAGTTTTGGAATACTCCTGAATTCCAGATTTTACAAAATGTTTTTTACACAATAAAAGAGCACTCGTTTTCAGAATGCTCTTTCTTTACAGTTTTTTATTCTGTTTTTTTCACTGGTATTATGTTTCTTACTATATCTGTATGGCTGTATCCGTCATAACGCGTTTTTATATTGGTAAAGGTAAGCTTCGCCGTTTTGTTTTCTCTGTCCAGGACTGCAATTCCGTCTTTTCCTGTAATCTGCACATTTGAGGTATCGGCAGTAACATCCTGGAATCTATAGCGCAATGTCTCTTTTTCACTGATCGTATATCTGCCAAGTGGAATCCTGGAAATCGTACAGCTCAGAATCGCATAGTCATCTTGTTTATTATAATTTCCCTTCTCAAATTCTACATAATTTTCATAACTATGTTCCATCCCTCTCTGATCTTTTCCGGTTATTATAAAACGAAAAACCGGATTTCCATGTGCCCAGATAATATCCTTTTCCAGAATCTTCTTTGTCACTGTAATCTCACCATATGGAAGTCGGGCAAGTGTATTCTCTGCTTTTAGTGTAAAATCCTGTTCCATATCCAAAATGGAAATATCTTTTTTCCATCCACCTATATATCCTGCAGGTGCCTGTGTCTCAACAAGTCTGAATTTACCTTTGTTCTGTCCGGTATACTGCAATTTTTTGCTATATGTTTTTGTTTTCTTCGAATATGAAAGCCTCTGTCCTGCAGATGTATAATTCTTCTTCTGTTCGTTCCATTCATACACTTCAAACACTGCATCTGACAGGATTATGTTTGCATCGGCTGCGTCTGTCTTTTGAATACTGCAATTTCTTTCGATGCTGCCTCTCACCCACGATACATTCGTTTTTTGGACATCTGTCATCCTGGAAGATTCCAGCCGCCTCTCAGCCTGATTTGAAATATGATAATACATTCCGTCTTTATAATGTCCATGACCGGCAACTACTCTGTCAGCTTTCACCTTGACATGAATCCTGAAATAATATGTCACATTGTTGCACACCGCATCTGACTTAAGGAAACTGTCCACAGCTGTAAATTTTACTGTATTCTGTGCATTGCTGACCGTAAACCGCTGTGTAACATCATTTCCGAGTGCGGTCTTTACAGAAGCACTCCTGTATTCCAGACAGGAATCCAGTTTATCTGTAAGCTCAAATTTTTTATAATCTCCCGGAAGGACTGTCTGTGCTATCACATAATCAAATTCTCTGTTCTTTGGAATATGATAGGGTTTTTCCTCCGCTGTATCTGATTCTGATTCATGACGTGTCATATCACTGTAAGCGGCATTCGTATTGCCGACTTTTTTCTCCGGTTTTTCATTTGGCTCATACGTTCCGACTGTCTGTGCTCCTGACATAAAAAATGCAGTATAAGGATTAACACCATTCAGTCCAGCCTCTCCTGCAAGCCAGTTTAAGGTGAAAGATTTGTTAAAATCCACATGGCACCATCCTTTGACATCATCAATCTCTGTTGCCACCCCTTCCGGTGCACGCACTTCTGTGTATGCACCACCATTACTTGTAGTTCCTGTCGTAGCCTGCAGATGCTTATATCCACTTCGGATATACATGGCATCCACTCCCCAGCCATCATATACACGAAATCCCTGTCCACCGTCGAGGTCCATCATTGTCACATGTCCCTTCGGATAAATCTGATTTCCTGTTGCATGGTCAAAGAACTCAAATTTAAAGCGCACGCTTCCTGCAGAGACCGTCGAAAAGGCAATTCTGTCATTATAAAATAAAATGCAGGGAGAAATCACCGTATCATCCACGCCTATATGAGAATAGCTCACCGCTCCCCATTCCGGTACAGTGATTCGAAGATCCACGATCTTTCCTTTATATTCTCCTACATTTGTATATTTTACAGAAATTTTGCCCTTCTGATCTGCATTCTGAATGCTGCATGCAGAAAATGTATTTTTATAATTCGTCATTCCTTTTTGGGACCAGCCAAACTGTGCATCCAGTTTAGATGGAAGATTCGCAGAAGCTCCGCGCACTTCCGTCAGCTTTGTCACTCCTTTGCGAAACGCATATGCAAATGCATATTCCGCCCGCATTTTGTAGTTTTCCGCCACTGCCTTTACGGCTACGGTTCTTGCGGCTGCCGCGACATCTTCTGTCTCTTTGCCATCTGTAAAAATATCTGCTTCTTCTGCTGTTTCCTCATGATCCTTTTCAAATTCAGCCCGCAGAAGAACCTGTCCCTGGGGCATAAAAAACTCATATTTCTGATTTTCTCCCAGAGTTACAGAAATATTTTCTCCTTCACTTTCTGCCATTACTTCTCTGCATTCATACCCGTCAAAAGGCTGAATATAAAATCCTACGATTTCTCCTGCCTGAAAAGTATGCTCCTGCTCCTGTAGCTGCTGCAATCCTTCTTCACTCAGATCTGTTTTACTGTTTTTCTCCAGATTAAGAAGATCCGCTTCAAACACGATCACACCCTGATCAGCACTGGTTATTACCTCAAAATAATCCTCCGCAGAATCCTGTTCAAAATCTGTCTCCGGAGATTCCTCAAATTCACTGCTGTCGCCTTCTGAAAATTCTGGTTCCTGCTCTTCTATTGGGATTTCTTCCTCTTCTGTCTCATCCTGAAATGTTTCCTGCTGCTCTCCTGAAAGTTCCATATCCGAAGCGGCAGAGATTCCTGTCACGGCAGAAACTGCGAGCAGCACAGCAAAAACGCCGGAAATCACCCTTTTTTTCATGTTCGCCTGCCTCCTTTCCATGTTTTGACCATGAGCAGCAGACCACCGGAAGCTATAAGAAGTGCGAAAAGAACTCCTGGTCTTGATAAATCACCGGTTTTAACATGAGCTGTTTTTCGGCCTTCGACATCTTTTGCTGCTGTTGTTCTGCCAGAGTCTTCTTTTTTTCCGGAAGTTTCTCCTGTGTCGGGGACGACTTCCTTTGCCTTCTCATTGACCGTGAAGATCCAGGTAACGTCTGCTGATTTCTGTGCCATTCTGTTATCCCACTCCGTGGGAACTTCCAGACGAAATTTCATATTTCCGGTTTGCCCGGATGAGAACCTTCCAAGTGATCTGTTTTTTTCAAGTCCTGCTGATTCCAGATTTCCTCTGTACAGAATCTCATTTCCCATTGCCACCGTAAGCTTCACGTCCTTAAGCATAGCCCTCTTCTCTTCGTTTCTGCCCTTCACGCTGGTGCGAAACAGAAGCTCTGCCGGATCATCCGTAGTATTCGACAGGGTGATCGTATCTGTAAGAACATCTCCCGGCATTGCAGTTCCGAGATTTGTAAAAAAATCTCCCGGCACAGCCAATAGTTTATGTGCTTTTCCATTAAATTCTACCGTCAGCTTTGTCTGCGGTTTCTTACAGGTCATTATTCCGTTTTCTTCGTGAATACACTGCCGGATCAGCTGATTTCCCCAGGGTGACATTGCCGCAAAATCCGGTGTGAAATTTGCTGCCTGAATTGCCTCTGCCTGAATGATCATTCCCAGCTTCTGAAGCTCATGCTCCTTTTCCCAGGAAGCTGGAATGTGTACACTCTGAAACAGGTCGACAGATTCTCTCTTCTTCAGAATACTTGTATAATAGTAGTATTCACCACGTCGGATCCATTTGGCAGGAAAACCTGAAAGGTTTGTGTCATTCAGACCTTCCAGTTCCTTCACCGAATTTGTATACAAAATCCT
The DNA here is from genome assembly GCF_009883055.1 of Blautia sp. BIOML-A1. GTDB lineage: Bacteria > Bacillota > Clostridia > Lachnospirales > Lachnospiraceae > Blautia_A. Next base: position 5,645 of record NZ_WWVR01000030.1, read on the forward strand.
GGCACGCACCCAGCATGGAAGTGCATGATTTGTAATTCTGGGAATTTTGGATATCACGGCACCCGGAAGGATCTCGCCGGTGTTGCTGTAAGGAACTTCCTTTGTCCCCTTTTTTTCATATTCTTCCATGCTGATCTTAATATCTCCCACTGAAATATGATTCACGACCTGTAAAGTGTCCGAGAAATACCCATATGTCCCTGACACACACAGAAGACCCAGAAAGAGAATTCCTGCTGCTGTCTTTATTCTTTTTCTCATCGCTTCTCTCTCCTTTATGTACAGTAATATTCCCATGCACTTTTGTAATCTCCGAATCCGGCTGCCTGCACCGATTCTTCATAAATCTGTACTTCAAAGGTGTCAATCTGATCCAGATAGGTCTTTTCCAATTTTGATGCATCTATAAAGATCCCGGAAAAAAGTGGTGTCGTCTTTTCGCCTTCTCTGAGGATTTTTTTATAATAATAAAATCCATCCTCCGCCTCCAGCCAATTCGTCCTGTCTAGCTGTTTCAGTACTGCCGCCCTTCCTATATCCGAATTGGAATAACCGACAGAAACTCTTACATAACAGTCGACAAGAGCGGCTTCTCCCTGTCCGTTTACAATCCTTACCTCTTTTGGAATATCAGAATTTTCGTCTTCCGGAATTGGTGACGGTATAGGGAAATCTTCCTCGATTGTCGTGGTATTCTTTCCGATCCCAATCGTATTTACCATCTGGTCATGTGAGGTCAGATACGCATTTGTACCTCCAATCCCCAAAACAAATCCCAGTAATACTGCTCCTGCCATTGCCAGTCTCTTCCTGTTTTTCATGCCCTTTACCTGCTTTCTTTTTTGTCATTTTATGGTGTGACACCACCTTCTTTATCCTTGTTCTGATTTACATATTTCTCATAAGCTGCTTTGGCCTGATCGGTCACACTTCCCGAATCACCTCCGGTATAAGAAGTCTGGATCGCATATGCTCTGATCGGTATGTTCAGTTTCTGTTCATCCAACTGTCCCTCAATGAGATTGATAAATTTCACGGAATCGAACAAAGCATCTGTTGTCTGTTCCGGTTTCAGAATCTGATTATATGCATAGACATAAATCTGATCCTCTCCAGCCTTTCTGGAACTTAATTTCGTCCAGGACGACGAAGCCTGAAAAGAAAACAGCTCCTGATTTTTCAGATCCAGTCTTGTGCCATCTTCCGCTGCGGTCTCCACATCTGCCATTGGAACGGCCACTTCCAGATACACGAATGCATCATTTACTCCTGTGTTTTTGATCTGAGGATCTTTTTTTACTTCTTTACCAGGTTCAATCTTCGTCTGCTCTTCCTGATCAAATCCCGGTTCTTCCAGATCGATAGAAACTTTTCCCACTGTAAACTGATTATCCGCCTTATCAAAATCCGTCAGATACGCGGATATTCCGCCAACGGATGCCAGGCATAAAATGCCCGCCGCAAGTCCTGCTTTTTTAAGATTTCTCTTCTTGTCTTCTTTCATATTGAATTCTCCTTTCTGTCAGTTCATTTTGGATAAAGAAAAAAATTTCCTGACCGATCATTACTGTCAGTATGGCCAGAATTGTTCTCTGCTTCATAAAAGTCACCAGATATCCGACAAACGGTATGCTAAATATCACTGTTCCCAGCACCTGCTCTACCTCTACCGGCAGCGGATCTTCGCCTTCGTTTGCATCTCCTTTTGTGATCAGAACTGTTCCTTCTCTTCTCACGACACGATGCGTTATCCGTACATCACGCAGGCGGTAAGTGATAATATCTCCTGTTTGCGGATCTCGTCTTCTGGTATCTGTAAACACCAGACCTCCTGTCCTGATCCCCGGTTCCATAGAACCCGACAGGACCACATCTGTGGAAATTCCTGTCCTTGAAAGAATCAAAAACAGCAGGCCTGCAATTCCAAACAGGGTTAGAAAAAAACGCCCTGCCTTTTCTGCTGTTTTCATAGATCTGCCTTTCTTTTTTATATAAAATTTTCAGTCTGTCAAAATTCATGAATTTAAACCAAAAATGGATTTTCGAAGAAACTCTTTAGAAGAAGAGTCCCGGCAGAGAGGTCTGCCTTGTGTAAGATGGTCTTATCATACTCTGCGATACCTTGAAAGTCAATCAGATTCGTTCCTCTTATTTCGGCAAAAAAAGACGCACCCAAAAGGGTGCGCCCACTAAAATACAACAGATTTATTTAGTTGTTGATAAGTTTGTCTTCGCCATTCCAGCTGTACAGTTTACGGATTTCCTCGCCAACTTTTTCTGACGGATGCTCGGAAGCAAGCTTTCTCATTGCTTTGAAGTGAACCTGTTTTCCGGCGTCAGACATATCAAGCAGGAATTCTTTTGCAAAAGTACCATCCTGGATGTCTGTAAGAATCTGTTTCATAGCTTTCTTTGTTTCTGCTGTAACGATCTTCGGTCCTGTGATGTAATCGCCATATTCAGCAGTGTTGGAGATGGAATATCTCATTCCTGCGAATCCTGACTGATAGATCAGGTCAACGATCAGTTTCATCTCATGGATGCATTCAAAGTATGCATTTCTCGGGTCATATCCAGCTTCGCAGAGAGTTTCGAAACCTGCCTGCATCAGTGCAACAACTCCACCACAGAGAACTGCCTGCTCTCCGAAGAGGTCTGTCTCTGTCTCTGTACGGAATGTTGTCTCAAGAAGACCAGCTCTTGCTCCGCCGATTGCAAGACCATAAGCAAGTGCTTTGTCAAGAGCTTTGCCTGTGTAATCCTGCTCTACAGCTACCAGACATGGAGTTCCTTTTCCAGCCTGATATTCGCTTCTTACTGTATGTCCCGGTGCTTTTGGTGCGATCATAGTAACATCTACGTTCTTTGGTGGAACGATGCATCCGAAATGAATGTTGAAACCATGAGCAAACATCAGCATGTTACCTTCTTCAAGGTTTGGCTCGATGTCATCTTTGTAAAGTTTAGCCTGTTTCTCATCATTGATCAGGATCATGATGATGTCAGCCTGTTTTGCTGCTTCTGCTGCTGTATATACTTTAAAGCCCTGCTCTTCGGCTTTCTTCCAGGACTTGCTTCCCTCATACAGACCCACAATGACATTACATCCTGATTCCTTTAAGTTCAGTGCATGTGCATGTCCCTGGCTGCCATAACCGATAATCGCAATGGTCTTACCATCCAGTAATCCTAAATTACAGTCTTCCTGGTAAAAAATCCTGTTTGCCATCTTTGTTTCCTCCTAAGCTATTTGTAAATTTTTTCATAATTTATCGTTAAGGGCTGTTACCCTTAGCAAACACTGTTATTATGTAAAACTCCTATAAGAATTTCACATCACTGGCACCTCTGGAAAGTCCGGTAATACCAGTTCTTGCAAGTTCCAGTATCTCATACTCTCCCAGAAGGTCAATCAGAGCACTTAACTTACTCTTGCTTCCTGTCATTTCAATGACCAGGGAAGTCTTGCCGACATCAATGACGTTGGCACGGAAAATATTTGCGATGGAAATGATTCCCTCTCTCTGCTCCGGTCTCGCTGCGACCTTCACAAGAACCAGTTCTCTACTCACACTGTTATCCGGCTCAAGAACCTTGATATCTCTTACATCTACCAGCTTGGCAAGCTGTTTGGTGATCTGTTCCAGAATCATGGAATCTCCACTGCATACAACTGTCATTCTGGAATAACGCTCATCTGCAGTCACACCAACTGTCAGGCTGTCAATATTATAACCGCGACGGCTGAAAAGTCCGGAAATACGGCTCAAAACACCTGCGGTGTTATCTACTAACAGGGACAAAATTCTCTTTTGCATAACCCACCTGCTTTCACCACTTTAATCTTTTAAACAATTCCATTGTAAAATTGTCTGCATGTTTTACATTATAGCAATATTAATTCGTTTGTCAACGTCAAATTTTGCTGTATTTGTATACTAACGCATACATTTCGCCATTTTTCTGTATTTTTATACAAGATATTTTCTGCGGAGTGCCTCTATTGCCTTCGGAGTCAGATAAAGAGCCTTTCTCATGAACACTTCCTCACTTCCATAATCCTGCTCGATCGTCTCAAAAACGGCTTCCAGATATTCTTCTTTTACACGATACAGAGCTTTGATCTTATCCATGGTTTCATTGTCCACGATCATCTTGGTCTCCAGAAGCCGGATCATATGCTGTAAATCTTCCTCCAGATAACGGTTTGTCCGAAGATAATCTTCCATGATCGTTTCTCTCGGAATTCCCAGTGCACAGAGAAGAAGTGCAGTTCCGACACCCACTCTGTCTTTTCCCATGCTGCAGTGCCACAGTACGGCCCCATCTTCCTGATGCAGAAGGACATCCAGAAAACGCGCATACTCTTTTACGGAAAAATCATCCCGCACAAAAGAAATGTACTGTTTCTGCATAAATTCATCGATTGGCTGGTCAAATCCAAGCAGCATCTCCAGAAGACCTTTTGATCTTGTGATTCCCAGGGTCTCTTCGTCCACGATCGGAATCTCATGGTACTCCACTCCCTCCAGAATACTGTCCGGTTTTTGCAGAATTTCCATTCTGGTACGAAAATCAACAACAGTTGACAAATGATATTCGTCAAGCAGGGTATCCTCATCCTGGAGAGATATATGATAGAGACAGCCGCTGCGCAGAAGCCTGTGAGGAAGAATATGCCTTCCGTCCCTTGCTATAAGTGCACCGAGATCGCGGGTATTTGGAAGACTTTTAAGTGGAATCCTGGCTCCTTTGGGAAATCCTGTCGCAAGTTCCGGATTCAGGACCTTAAGAAGCTGGATACAGTCTTTGATCTCTTTGTCTGTCATCTCAAATTCATAACGCTTCCGGCGTCTGGTAATGATCACCAGCGAGCTGGTGCTGAACTGCTTGTGCATTCCACCCTCGACACCTTCGCGTCTCATATATGCCCACAGGATATCTTTACATGGAAGATAATTGATCAGCATTCTTTTTGCGAAGATAAAATTTCCGTCCTCGATTCTTATTTTTCCAAATTTCATATCTTTCTCCTGCCTTTCTCAGATCAGGCCGAGTTTTGTGAGTCCGTTCCGGATTCCATAGTGAAACATATCTGTGGTCACATAGTCTGCCAGTTCCCGGATCTTCTTTGAGGCATTGCCCATAGCCACCTTTGTTGCCGCATATTCAAACATGGACAGATCGTTGTTGCTGTCCCCAAATACTACTGTATTTTCCCATGGGATATCAAAAATCCGGCATACCGCTGCGATTCCGACAGCCTTATTACAGCCCTTCGGAACAAGCTCGATTGTCGTTCCTACAAAATCATTGTTTTCATGACGGATCACATCATAATACTGTGACAGTTCCAGACATGCCTGTCTGTCATTGCAGCCCGCTGTCATCTTGGCACTGATCTTGTTGATATGCATAGTATCCTCATATCCTCGGATCGGTCTCCATTTTGGTCCAAGTGCCTCAGTAATGAGATCACGGTACCAGTTGATCTCCAGCGTATATTCGTCCTTATCATAATACATGAAATCTGCTCCCTCCATAACCGGGACCAGACCATATTTACGAAGGACCTCAACAGAAAGCTTCGCCACTTCCGGCGTCATCTCATTATTATACAGCCGGACACCATCCTTCTCGATCGTCGCTCCGCAGGCACTGATCATGCCGGTAAACGGGATCTGCTCCAGATATCCCGGCACAAAAGCCCTGCTTCTTCCGGTGCACAGCCATGCCTCATGTCCGTTTTCTCTCAGTTTGCGGATCGCTTCCAGTGCACTGTCCGGAACACCCTTTTCCATGTCACAGATGGTGCCGTCCGCATCAAAAAATACTGCTTTCTTTTCCGTATTCATGCTCTTTCCTCTTTATGTAAATTTATGCAAAAAATTCCTCTGCCACTTTTATGAAATAACTGGTATCCTTTACTCCGGCAGTCTCATACGGTGAATGCATGGAAAGCTGTGGAAGACCGATATCTACCGTGTTCATCGGAACCTGTGTATTGGAAATATTTCCAAGTGTAGATCCTCCCGCCATATCAGAACGGTTCACAAAGGTCTGATACGGAACTTCTGCCCTGTCACAGAGATCTTTGAAGAATGCCGCAGAAACCGCGTCTGTACAGTATTTCTGATTTGCGTTGTATTTGATGACGATTCCCTCATTCAAAAGCGGATGATTGACCGGATCTGTCATATCTGCATAGTTCGGATGCAGGGCATGTGCATTGTCCGCCGAGATCATGAAGCTGTCTGCAAGCGTCATCAGATATTCTTCATAGGTTCTGCCCAAACCATTATGAATGCGAAGCAGTGTATCCTTTAAGAAGGTAGATGCCGCACCCTGCTTTGTACCGCTTCCAACTTCTTCATTATCAAGAACACAGTGAACAGCGATGCAGTCCGCCTTCTTTGCACGCACAAAGCCCTCCATGGAAGCAAATGCACACTGCAGGTCATCCAGTCTGCCACAGGAGGCAAATTCGCGTTCTGCACCCCATATGGAGCCTTCCATGCGATCATAAAGGAAAAGATCATGGCTCAGGATGTCTTTTCCATCTACGCCAAGCTGTTCTCCAAGAAGCTTCTGCAAAGACACATCCTTTCCGCCCATACTGAATAACGGAAGCATATCTTTCTGTGCATTATAGGAGATTCCGCTGTTTGCCTCACGGTTCATATGGATCGCAAGATTCGGGATCATCACCAGATCACGGTCAAAATTGACCAGTCTTTCTTCTAATTTTCCGTCTTTTCGAACGATCACTCTACCGGCGATGGACAGCGGACGGTCAAACCATGGTGCCATCAGCATACCGCCATATTTCTCCACATTCAGCTTCACATACTTCTTCTCTACTACGATCTCTGGATTTTCTTTGATCTTGAAAGACGGTGAATCACTGTGGCTAGCTATGATATGGAACTTCCAGGATTCCTTCTCCGGTATGGAAAAGGCGATCAGTGCCGAATGATTCCGTGTGACCACATAGTTTCCTCCCGGAACCAGTTTCCAGTGTTCCTTCTCGGAAAGCACCTGGAAGCCTTTTTCTGTCAGTCTGTTCTGCATCTCTTCTACTGCATGGAATGCGGTAGGGCTTTTTTTAATAAAATCAAGCAGTTCTTTTGTTGTTTCATAATACATATCTCATCAAACTCCTCATCTGTCTGTTCTGCCCTTGATTATACGTTATTATTTTGCTCCTGACAATGCCAATCTCACCTTCACAGACGGAAAAACAGGGTGCCGTCCCGACACCCTGCTGCCATTTTTTTATTATAAAGCTTTGATCCTGCGAATTGCCTCTAACGTATTCTCATAGGTTCCAAATGCCGTCAGACGGAAAAATCCTTCTCCGTGTGCACCAAATCCTGATCCCGGAGTGCCGACAACGTGGGCTGTCTCCAGAAGATAGTCGAAGAAATCCCAGGAGCTCATGTTATTCGGTGTTTTGAGCCAGATATACGGAGCATTCACACCACCGGATACAGAATATCCTGCCTCTTTCAGTCCATGATAGATGGTATGTGCATTTCTCATATAGTAGGCAACCTGTTCTTTCAGCTGTGCCTTTCCTTCCGGAGAATAAACAGCCTCACCTGCTCTCTGTACGATATATGGAGCACCATTAAACTTGGTTCCGTGGCGTCGTGCCCAGAGGTCATGAATGGCAACATCTTCACGGACAAGATCTTTCGGAACAACTGTAAAACCAAGACGTACACCGGTAAATCCTGCATTCTTGGAAAAGCTTCTAAGCTCAATCGCACAGGTACGTGCGCCCTCACACTCATAGATACTGTGCGGCACATTTTCCTCTGTGATATAAGCCTCATAGGCGGCATCGTAGATGATCACAGCACCATTCTTGTTTGCATAGTCTACCCATTCCTGGAGCTTGTCCTTCGTGATCGCTGCACCGCTTGGGTTATTCGGGAAGCAGAGATAGATAATATCCGGAGTTTTCACCGGAAGTTCCGGAAGAAAACCGTTATCTTCCAGACACGGCATATAGATCACTCCGTCAAAGTTCTCGTTCTTTTTGTTGTAATCGCCGGTACGTCCTGCCATAACATTTGTATCTACATATACAGGATAAACAGGGTCGCAGACTGCTACTTTGTTATCTATACCAAAAATCTCCTGAATGTTTCCAGAATCACTTTTGGCTCCGTCAGAAACAAAGATCTCATCGGCACTGATCTGGCATCCGCGTGCCTCATAGTCATTTTTTGCGATCGCACTTCTCAGGAATTCATATCCGAGATCCGGTGCATAGCCATGGAAAGTCTCGGCATTTGCCATCTCATCTACAGATTTGTGAAGTGCCTCGATGATTGCCGGTGCAAGCGGCTGTGTGACATCACCGATTCCAAGACGCACGATCTCAACATCCGGATTTGCGGCCTGATACGCAGATACTTTTTTTGCAATAGTGGAAAAAAGATAACTGCCTGGCAGTTTCAGATAATTTCTATTTACTGTTACCATAATATTACATCTCCTGTACTATCAGATTATCACTGATTTTTTCTCTTTTCTACTTCTTTGACAATTGCCTCACGGACTGCATCCGGGCTTGCCTTGCCTTTGAGTTCTCTCATCATTTTTCCGACAAAAAATCCGAAAACTTTTTCTTTGCCGCCAAGAAGTTCCTCAAGCGGTCCGGGATTCTCGTCCATGATCTTCTGCAGTGTATCATTGAGGAGTCCTGTATCCTCCACAATCTTAAGACCGTGCTCCTCAATATAGGATACCGGCTCAATGTCCTCGTCAAAGACTTTTTCGAATACTTTTTTTGCATTCTGTGCACTGACTTCTTTTTTCTCTACCATCTGGATCAGATCTGAGAGATGTTCTGGTGTAAAGGAAACCTTCTCCACATCAAGACCTTTGTCCTTGGTCAGACGGAGAACTTCTCCCATAAACCAGTTTGCTGCTTTTTTCGGGCTGCCGCAGAGGTTTGCCACTTCCTCAAACAGCTCGGAAAGATGTCTGGATTCTGTAAGGATTCCTGCATCGTATGCCGGAAGCTCAAATTCCTGCTGATAACGAAGCTGTTTTTCTTCTCGAAGTTCCGGCTGTGAACTGCGGATCTCATCGATCCACGCATCTGAAATATGGATCGGCGGAAGATCCGGATCCGGGAAATAACGATAATCCTTGGCATCCTCTTTGGAACGCATTGCATGAGAGGATTCCTTGTTGTCATCCCAACGGCGGGTTTCCTGCACAACGGCTCTTCCCTCTTCGATCAGCTCGATCTGACGTTCTCTCTCTCCCTCAATCGCTCTTGCAATTGCCTTGAAGGAGTTCAGGTTCTTCATCTCTGTTCTCGTTCCGAAGGTTTCACTGCCGACTTCACGGACGGACAGGTTGACATCGGCACGCATGGAACCTTCCTGCAGCTTGCAGTCAGATACACCAAGATACTGCATCATACAGCGAAGCTTCTCAAGATAGGCAATGACTTCCTCCGAGCTTCTCATATCTGGCTCGGATACGATCTCGATCAGTGGAACGCCACTTCGGTTATAGTCTACCAGAGAGCAGTCCTCCCACTCATCATGGATCAGCTTTCCGGCATCCTCTTCCATATGCATTTCGTGAATGCGGACTTTTTTCTTTCCGGCAGAAGTTTCAATCTCTACCCAGCCATCATGGCAGATTGGCAGATAAAGCTGTGATATCTGGTAGTTCTGCGGGTTATCCGGGTAAAAATAGTTCTTTCTGTCAAATTTGCAGTACTGGTTGATCTGACAGTTTGCCGCGATGCCGGCTTTGAGTGCAAATTCAACAACCTGACGGTTCAGTACAGGAAGAGAACCCGGCATTCCGGTGCAGACCGGGCAGGTATGTGTGTTCGGTGCTCCACCAAACTCTGTCGAGCAGCCGCAGAAAATCTTTGTTTTTGTCGCAAGTTCTACGTGAACTTCAAGACCGATGACGGTTTCATACTGTTTCATGCCTCTCTGCCTCCTTTCAGAGGAGTGGGAAATACCCCTCTTTCTGCTTCATACGCAGCTGCTGCACGGAGGATCTTGTGCTCTCCGAAGCAGTTTCCGATCATCTGGACACCAATCGGCATTCCGGCTTTGTCCTGACCGCACGGAACTGTGATTCCAGGCAGACCACAGAGGTTTACGGCAACGGTATAGATATCGCCAAGGTACATGGCAAGCGGATCCTTGAGGCTTTCTCCAATCTTCGGCGCAGTATAAGGAGCTGCCGGTGCAAGGATCACATCATATTTGTCAAAGGCACGGTCAAATTCCTGTTTGATAAGAGCTTTTGTACGAAGTGCCTTCAGATAATAGGCATCGTAATAACCAGAACTCAGTACAAACGAACCAAGCATAATACGACGTTTGACTTCCTCACCGAAGCCTTCTGTCCTGGTCTTTTTGTACATATCGTGAAGTCCCTCATACTCAGCTGCACGGTAGCCGTATTTGACACCATCGAAACGTTCCAGGTTGGAACTTGCCTCCGCACTGGCGATGATATAGTAGGCTGGGATCATATATTCCATAGTCTCCACAGCGAAAAATTCTACAATCGCTCCCTGTGAGGTGAGGACTTTGAGTGTATCCATGAATGCCTCTTTGACTTCCGGGTCAAGCCCCTTTGCAAGGAATTCCTTCGGCACACCGAACTTCATTCCGAGAAGTTTTTTCTCCTCGATGCTCTTTGAGAAATCAAGATCCTTACGATCCAAAGACGTGCTGTCTTTCGGATCGTGTCCTGCGATCACTTCCAGAAGTGCGGCACAGTCTGCCACATCCTTTCCCACAGGTCCGATCTGATCCAGGGAAGAAGCATAGGCAACCAGTCCATAACGGGAAACTGTACCATAGGTCGGCTTGATTCCGGTCACACCGCAGAAAGAGCTTGGCTGACGGATAGAACCGCCGGTATCAGAACCAAGTGCCAGATAAGCCTCTCCTGCTGCCACAGCGGCACAGGAGCCACCTGATGAACCACCAGGTACATGTTCCAGATTCCACGGGTTTCTTGTTACGCCATAGGCAGAAGTTTCTGTCGTACTTCCCATGGCGAATTCATCCATATTTGTCTTACCTATGATGATCATTCCGGCTTTTTCCAGACGGTCGATGACCTCCGCATTATACTGCGGCACAAAATTCTCCAGAATTTTTGATGCACAGGTTGTCTTTTTGCCTTTGATGCAGATGTTGTCTTTGACTGCGATCGGCACTCCGGCAAGCGGACCTGTGTAAGTACCATCCATGATCCCCTTCTCTACTTCTTTTGCTCTTGCAAGGGCATCTTTCTTATATATATCAAGATATGCGTGTACTTTGCCTTCTTTTTTCTCAATCTGGTCAAAAACCTCTTTGACACCGTCTGAGACTTTTACCTGACGCTGTCTGATCTTTTTGGCCAGCTCAAGGGCTGTCATTGTCTCCAGTTCCATAATATGTTCTCCTCTATCCAATGGTCTTTGGTACCTGATACTGTCCTTCTTTTTCCTTCGGTGCGTTCATGAGCATTGCTTCCCTGTTATCTCCGTTTGTCACAACATCCTCACGAAATACATTTTCATCACCAAAAATATGAGACAGCGGCTCCACGCCATCTGTATCCAACTCGTCCAGTTTTTCTACATAATCGAGCATTTTCTGCATATCCTGTTTTGCCTTCTCCTTCGCTTCATCCGTCAAAGAAAGCTTTGCGAGGATGCATACATTTTCAATTGTCTCGTCATCTATAATTTTTGCCATCTGACCTTTCCTCCTTCTCTTATGGAATACTGCCTTTGCACAGTTACGGCTCCAGTCTGTTCAGATCTCTCGGGAACAGACATGCTTCACGGACATTTTCTTCTCCAAGAAGCTGCATGGTCAGACGCTCCAGTCCGATACCAAGTCCTCCATGTGGCGGCATACCATGTTTGAAGGTATCCAGATACTGTTCCATTCCTTCTTCTTCCATGCCTCTTGCTGCGATCTTGGCTTTAAGCTGGTCGTAGTCATGGATTCTCTGTCCTCCGGTCGTCACCTCAAGTCCGTGGAAAAGAAGGTCAAAGCTTAACGTAAATTTCTCATCGTTTGGATCATCCATTGCATAGAACGGACGTTTCTTGGACGGATAGTGAGTTACAAATACAAAGTCCGCATCGTATTCTTCTTTGAAATATCTTCCGATCAGAGCTTCCTCCTCCGGTTCCAGATCATATGGGTTGCGGATCTTACGGTTATATTTCTCAGCGACAAGCTCTTTGGCCTTGTCAAAACGTACCGCCGGGATCTTGTCGACTTTTGGAAGCTGGATTTTGAGGATCTGAAGTTCCTTAGCATAGTCTTTCCTCAAAAGCTCAACTGCATACTGAAGAAATCCTGTTTCCATTGCCATGATCTCTTCAAAGCTGTCGATATATCCCATCTCAAAATCAAGACTGGTGTATTCATTCAGATGACGCTTGGTGTTGTGTTTCTCAGCACGGAATACCGGTCCTGTCTCAAACACTCTGTCAAACACACCGACCATCATCTGTTTGTAGAACTGTGGGCTCTGTGCAAGCACTGCCGGTTTGTGGAAGTAGCTGAATTTAAAAAGGTTCGCTCCACCCTCGGCTCCTCTTGCTCCGATCTTCGGTGTATGGATCTCTGTAAATCCGTTTTCATAAAGGTAATCACGAAAAGCACGGGTAAGAGCTTCCTGAATCTTGAATTTGGATCGTTCCTGGATGTTACGGAGTGCGATCGGACGCAGATTCAGTTTGGCCTCCAGAGATGTGTTTAATTTCCATTTGTCGATCGCGAGCGGCATCGGCTCTGCCGGCTGTGACAATATCTCAACCTCCCGGATACGGATCTCTCTTTCATGAGGAGCACGTTTCTCCTCATTCAGGATTCCCTTTACACGAACTGTCATCGCCTCTTTGAGATCATGGATTGAAATATCTACTTTTTCATTTTCAAAAACTGTCTGAAAGAGTCCCTCTCTTCTTCTGAGGATCACAAATGCAACATCACCCATATTACGGATGCTGTGAACTGCACCTTCCAGAACAACTTCCTGATTCAGAAGAGATTCTCCCAGTAAATCTTCCCATGAACTGATTTCTTTTTTCCATGTACCATCCAAAAACTCCATTTCCTCATCCTCCATATATATATAAGTCTCTTAAAAGTTTTTCAGTCTGTCATCCATCATATAAAAGCATCAAAAGCATCTGTGCAGTTTCTACCATATTTGTCCCGGAATCCATACTGGATTTCTGAATATAACGATAGGCTTCATCTTCACTTAAATGATTCCTTTGCATCAGCATCATTTTGGCATTGGATATATAATTCTGTTCCTTCCAGGACCGTGCCTTAGGTTTCTGTTTCTCTTTTCGTCTTCTCCGCTCCTGCTGCGTCAGGATCATATTTACCGTATTGACAAGATCACTCGCCTTAATCGGCATCTGTACCGACAGAATCGATGTCGGCACCTCACAGATTACCCTCGCAGATGCAAGCAGCAGCATTTCAAATTCTCTCGGCATACATTCCGAAAGATCCAGATAATTCATATCCGGAAGCCGGTGGCTGCAGATCAGCACACCGCTTCCAAGTTCAGACGCACTTGACAGAGCATTTGATGCAGTTGTACATACAGATGCAACGATAAACCCATGCCGTTCCAGAACTGCACGGATTTTTTTTGCATCTTCAATTTGGGGTAATGCGATCACGATGCTGCTCATACAAGTGTCTCTCCTCTTTGTCGTTACTGTTCACTCCGTTCACAGCGGGATATTACCTGTGAACAGTTACTCTTTTTCGTCTTATGTGCTTACAGGCGATACAGGTATTCCTCTACTTCCCAGTCTGTCACCTGTCTGGTATAACGAAGCCACTCATCCTTCTTGGCTGAAAGATAGGTTTTGCAGAAATCCTCGCCCAGTATTCCGCGGATCCATTCGCTGTTTTCAAAAAGCTCAATCGCATCCTTCAGTGTCTCCGGAAGATGCTCAGGTGCCTGATCCTGATTGGCAATATTAGACGATTTTGCAGGAGAAATCTTATTTCGGATTCCATCCAGTCCGGCTGCAAGACATACTGCAAATACCAGATATGGATTCGAAGCCGCATCCGGACTTCTCAGTTCCACCCTTGTTCCTTCGCCTCTTGTCACAGGGATACGGACAAGAGAATTCTGATTGTGCTCTGTCCAGGTAAGCTCTGTCGGTGCATCATATCCCGGCACAAGACGCTTATAGGAGTTCACGATCGGATTCGTGATCAGTGCCATCTCCCTGCTGTGTGCAAGAAGTCCTCCTATAAAATAGCGTGCCTCCTCACTGAGTTCTCCCGGATGATCTGTATCCTCAAACAGATTTCTGCCGTTTTTGAATAAAGAAAACTGGATATGCATTCCGGAACCATTTACTTCTGATTTCGGCTTCGGCATAAAGGTTGCATGAAGGCCGTGACGTTTTGCCACGATGCGGACTGCCATCTTGAAAGTCATAATACAGTCTGCAATATCACGCACCTCGTCATAGCTGAAATCAATCTCATGCTGTGCCGGAGCTGCCTCATGGTGAGAAGATTCCACCTCCATCCCCATATCTTCCAGTGTCAGTACCATATCACGTCTTGCATTCTCGCCGAGATCCAGAGGACTCATGTCCAGGTATCCGGCCTTTTCATGTGTCACCGTTGTAGGATTTCCATTATCATCTGTGTGGAATAAGAAAAACTCACACTCAGGATCGATATAGCAGGTATATCCTTCCTGCTCTGCTTCTTTCGCTACATGCTCAAGAATATATCTCGGACTGTTTTTGTATGGTGTACCATCTGGACAGTAAAGATCACAGATCATTCTCGCAACTTTTCCCTGCTGCGGACGCCACGGCAGGATTGCAAATGTATCCGGTACCGGACGAAGATAGAGATCGGATCCCTTCTCCGGATCCATTCCCGCAATCTGTTCCGCGTTGATGATACACTGATTATCTAATGCACGCGGAAGTTCCCGGGCAGTGACAGCAATATTTTTGATCGCACCGAACATATCAGTAAACTGAAGACGGATGAACTCTACATCCTCCTCCTCAACCATCTGTAATATTTCTTCTCTGGTATAATTCCCCATGCCATTCTCTCCTTATGATTTAAGTATAAAAAAAAAGGGCGTACTTCCGGAAGGTAACCCTCCGAAAGAACGCCTTTGTTCATGCAGGTATTATAGCAACCGGCATGGTCTTTGTCAACGTTTTTTTCTCAGAGATTTGTGTATCCCATCAGGGACTCATCTACTGCTTTTGCAGCCTCCCGGCCCTCGCGGATCGCCCATACGACCAGTGACTGTCCTCTGTGCATATCACCGGCTGTAAATACCCGCGGTACCGAAGTTGCATAATCATCCGGCTTTGTATCAACATTTGTTTTTCCATTGACTGCCACATGGAAGGCATCTGTCACATATTTCTGACTTCCGAGAAATCCTGCCGCGATCAGAACCAGATCTGCCGGGATGACTTTTTCACTTCCCTCAACAGGAACCATCATCATTCTTCCGGTCTTTTCGTCCTTCTGCGCTTTGAGATCTACAATCTTTGCCTTGCACACGTTACCGTTTTTGTCGGCAATGAATTCTGTGACGGTTGTCTGATAGATTCGAGGATCATGCCCGAAAACTGCGATTGCCTCCTCCTGGCCATAGTCTGTCTTTAAGACTCTCGGCCACTGCGGCCACGGATTGTTTGCCGCACGCTCCACCGGTGGCTTCGGCATCATCTCAAGCTGAGTCACGGATTTTGCACCCAGGCGGACTGAAGTTCCCACACAGTCATTTCCTGTGTCACCGCCGCCGATAACAAGGACATTTTTTCCTTTTGCCAGTTCATAAGGAACTTTGTCAAAATTGCTGTCCAGAAGTGTCTTTGTGACCATTCCCAGGAAATCCACCGCAAAGTAGATTCCTTTTGCTTCTCTTCCCGGCACTTTGATATCTCTCGGGTTTGATGCACCGCAGGCAAGCACGACTCTGTCATACTGTTTCAGAAGTTCCTCTGCTTTGATGTCTTTGCCCACGTTTGTATTAAGGACAAATTTTACTCCCTCTTCTTCCATGAGGCGGATTCTTCTGTCTATAACAGATTTCTCCAGTTTCATGTTCGGGATTCCGTAGCGGAGAAGTCCGCCCGGTCTGTCACTTCTTTCATAGACTGTGACGCTGTGTCCTCTTCTGTTCAGCTGCTGTGCTGCAGCAAGTCCGGACGGTCCGCTTCCAATTACAGCAATCGTCTTACCGGTACGTACATTCGGTTTCTGAGGCTGCACCCAGCCTTCTTTGTAAGCAGTCTCAATGATCGCTCTCTCATTTTCCTTTGTGGCAACCGGTTCTCCGTTTAAGTTGCAGGTGCAGGCAGCCTCACACAGTGCCGGGCATACTCTGGAGGTAAATTCCGGAAAACTGTGGGTCTTGGACAGTCTTAAATATGCCTGTTTCCAGTTTCCTGTATACACCAGATCATTTGTCTCCGGTACAAGATTGTGCAGCGGACAGCCTGAAGCCATTCCACCAAGCATCATTCCTGACTGACAGAAAGGAACGCCGCAGGCCATGCAGCGAGCTCCCTGAAGTCTCTGTTTTTCTTTGCTGAGCGGAGTCCGGAACTCATTGAAATTTGCAATCCGAACCTTTGGAGGCAGCACTTTGGCTGTCTCCCGGTTATAATCTAAAAATCCTGTTGGCTTTCCCATGTTTCCTCATCCTCCTTAATGCTTTGCTCCGATGCTTTCATAAAATGCTTCCATCTGTGCCTGTTCACTTGTCAGTCCTTTTTCTTCCAGTTTGGCACTGAGAGTAAGCATCTTTTTGTATTCGTTCGGAATCAGTTTCTTAAAGTGCGGCAGGTAAGCATCAAAATCAGCAAGCACTTCTGCACCCCGTCTGGAACCTGTTGCCGCAACATGGGCTTCGATCAAATCACGAAGTTCTTTTTCATCATATTTATTCTCTACTTTCTCAATAGAGATCATAGATTTGTTGATATTTTTGTAAAGTTTGTTTTCAATGTCAAGGACATAGGCGATACCACCACTCATACCTGCTGCAAAGTTCTTGCCGGTACGTCCAAGTACTACGACACGTCCGCCTGTCATATATTCACAGCCATGCTCGCCTACACCTTCTACTACTGCACTGGCGCCTGAGTTTCGAACTGCAAAACGTTCTCCTGCAACACCATTGATAAATGCGTATCCGCTGGTAGCACCATAGAGTGCAACGTTACCGATGATGATATTGTCTTCTGGTTTATAGGCAGCTTTCTCCGGAACCTTGACGATCAGTTTACCGCCGGAGAGGCCCTTTCCGAAGTAGTCGTTGCTGTCACCGGTAAGATTCAGAGTGAGACCTTTTGGAATAAAGGCACCGAAGCTCTGTCCGCCAGCTCCATGACAGTTGATCACGATCGTATCATCCGGGAGTCCCTTTCCGGTCTGTCTGGTGATCTCTGCACCGAGGATCGTACCAAAGGTACGGTCTGTATTTGTCACATCAACATCCAGTTCGATGTGTTCGCCCTTTGCGATCGCTTTGCCGCATTTCTTAAGAAGGACTTTTTCATCCAGTGTCTTTTCCAGTTCAAAATTATAGACTGCTTTTGGATCAAAGGTCACCTTCTGTCCGTTTCCGGCATATGGATTGTTCAGGATCGCGCTCAAATCGATCTTGCCTCTGTGCGGCTCTGCCTCGGAGGCTTCTTTGGACTGTCTTAACAGGTCTGTACGTCCTACCATTTCATCCACTGTATGTACGCCAAGACGTGCCATGTATTCTCTCAGTTCCTGAGCAATAAACTTCATGAAGTTTTCAACGTATTCCGGTTTTCCGCGGAAGCGTTTGCGAAGCTCCGGATTCTGTGTTGCCACACCTACCGGACAGGTATCCAGGTTGCAGACACGCATCATGACACAGCCCATGGTTACAAGCGGTGCTGTCGCAAAGCCAAATTCCTCCGCACCAAGAAGTGCTGCAATTGCAACGTCACGGCCGCTCATCAGCTTACCATCTGTCTCAATACGGACACGGTTACGCAGTCCGTTCATGATCAGGGTCTGATGTGTCTCTGCAAGACCAAGCTCCCACGGAAGTCCTGCATTGTGGATGGAGCTTCTCGGAGCTGCACCGGTACCACCGTCATAGCCTGAGATCAGGACAGTCTGCGCTCCTGCCTTGGCAACACCGGCTGCAACAGTACCTACACCTGCCTCTGATACAAGTTTTACAGAAATATCTGCGTAAACGTTTGAATTCTTAAGGTCATAGATCAGCTGTGCCAGATCCTCGATGGAATAGATATCGTGATGAGGCGGCGGGGAGATCAGACTTACACCAGGAGTGGAATGACGTGTCTTTGCGATCCAAGGATAAACCTTCTTTGCCGGAAGATGTCCGCCCTCACCTGGTTTCGCACCCTGTGCCATTTTGATCTGGATTTCTCTTGCTGATACCAGATAACTGCTGGTAACACCGAATCGTCCGCTGGCTACCTGTTTGATCGCGGAGCAGCGGTCATTCTGGCTTCCTGCGGAAGCAATACGCTCATCACTCTCTCCACCTTCACCTGTATTGGATTTTCCATGGAGATGGTTCATCGCGATTGCAAGTGTTTCATGTGCTTCCTGAGAGATGGAGCCGTAGGACATCGCACCTGTCTTGAAACGTTTTACAATCTCATCGACGCTCTCTACTTCCTCGATCGGGATTCCTTTTTCCGGATAATTAAATTCCATCAGTCCACGAAGTGCCCCGTGGCTTTCCTCATCTACCAGTGCAGTATACTGTTTGAACAGGTCATAACTGCCCGTCCAGGTAGATTCCTGAAGCAGATGGATGGTCTGTGGATTGTATTTATGCTCCTCTCCCTGACTTCTCATCTTGTGTGCACCGACACTGTCAAGGGTCAGATCTGTATTTAAGCCAAGCGGGTCAAATGCCTCTGAGTGGAGTTTCTCCACGTTATCTTCGATATCTTCCAGAGTGATTCCACCCACACGGCTTACTGTTCCGGTAAAGTATTTGTCGATTACTTCCTGAGAGATACCAATTGTCTCAAAGATCTGAGATCCCTGATAAGACTGGATCGTAGAGATACCCATTTTGGATGCGATCTTGACGATACCGCTTAAGACTGCATGGTTATAGTCTTCTACTGCTGCATAGTAATCTTTATCCAGCATATGGTTGTCGATCAGTTCACGGATCGTCTCCAGTGCAAGATATGGGTTGATCGCACTTGCACCATAACCGAGCAGAGTTGCAAAATGATGAACTTCTCTTGGCTCTCCGGACTCTACGATCAGTGCCAGTGAAGTACTCTTTTTGGTCTTTACGAGATGCTGATGTACTGAGGACACTGCCAGAAGAGACGGGATCGGCATATGATTCTCATCTACACCACGATCGGAAAGCACAAGGATATTTGCACCGTCACGGAACGCCTTGTCAACCTCTACGAAGAGACGGTCGATCGCTCTCTCGAGTTTTGTACTCTTATAATAGAGAGTTGAGACAACGGCAACCTTAAATCCGTCGGCATTCATGTTTTTGATCTTCAGCATATCTGTGTTTGTGAGGATCGGATGAAGGATCTTGAGTAAATGGCAGTTTTCCGGCTGCTGCACCAGAAGATTTCCGTCTTTACCTGCATAAACACTTGTGGAAGTTACAATCTCCTCACGGATCGCATCGATCGGCGGGTTTGTTACCTGGGCAAACAGCTGTTTAAAGTAATCAAACAGCGGGCGATGCTGTTTGGAAAGCACTGCCAGCGGTGTATCCACTCCCATGGCTCCGATGCTCTCTGCCCCGTTCAGTGCCATGTTGCGGATAGAGGTACGATACTGTTCGTAAGTATATCCAAATGCCTTCTGAAGACGTGCTCTGTGCTCCGGTGTGTATTCCTCCATACGGATATTCGGGATCTTGATATCTTTAAGCTGTACGAGATTGCTGTTCAGCCACTCACCATACGGCTGCATTTTGGCATATTTTTCTTTCAGTTCATCATCATCGATAACTTTCCCCTGAACGGTATCCACCAGGAGCATTTTTCCCGGATGCAGACGCTCTTTGAGAACAATTTTTTCCTCCGGAACCGGCATAACACCAACTTCTGAAGAAAGGATCATATAGCCATCGGAAGTGATGTAATATCTGGATGGACGAAGACCGTTACGGTCAAGCACTGCTCCCATCACATCTCCATCCGAAAACAGAATGGATGCCGGTCCGTCCCATGGCTCCATCATGGTTGCATAATACTGATAAAAATCTCTCTTCTCCTGAGAAATTGTATCGTTGTACGCCCACGGCTCCGGAATAGTGATCATGACTGCAAGCGGAAGCTCCATACCACTCATAACAAGGAATTCCAGGGTATTGTCAAGCATTGCCGAGTCGGAACCATTGCGGTTTACAACCGGAAGGACTTTGTGAAGCTGTCCTTTGAGGTACGGAGATTCCATATTTTCCTCTCTGGCAAGCATCTTGTCAGCATTTCCACGAATAGTATTGATCTCACCGTTGTGTACGATAAAACGGTTCGGATGTGCTCTCTCCCAGCTTGGATTGGTATTGGTACTGAATCTGGAATGTACCATCGCAATCGCAGATTCATACTCCGGATTCTGAAGATCAGCAAAGAAGGTACGGAGCTGACCTACCAGGAACATACCTTTATAGACAATGGTACGGCTGCTCATGGAAACCACGTAGGTATTATCATTACTCTGTTCAAACTCACGGCGGGCAATATAGAGCATACGGTCAAATGGAAGTCCTTTTTCTACTTCCTCCGGTTTTTTGATAAATGCCTGCATGATGCATGGCATACACTCTTTTGCTTTGTGTCCGAGAACCTCCGGGATCACAGGAACGGTTCTCCAGCCAAGAAGCTCCAGTCCTTCTTTTTCCACAATGATCTCAAACATCTTTTTGGCCTGGGCACGTTTGATCTCATGCTGCGGGAAGAAAAACTGTGCGATACCATATTCTCTTTCCTCACCGATATCGAAGCCCTCTTTCTTACAGGCTTTTTTGAAAAATTTATGGGAAATCTGCAGAAGGATACCTACACCGTCACCGGTCTTGCCTTCCGCATCCTTACCTGCACGATGCTCCAGATGTTCTACGATCCTGAGAGCATTTGCAACAGTTTCATGTGTTTTCTTTCCTTTGATATTGACAACTGCACCGATACCACAGTTGTCATGCTCAAATTCCTGGCGATACAGACCTTGATCTTCTCTCATTGCTTCCTGCATAATCTTCGTCCTCTCTATCATAATATTACTTCTATTCTTTATTTAACTGATTCCTGCTTTCCTTCTCTTTCGCGTATTCCTTCGCCGCTTTTACGAAGCCACGGAATAAAGGATGTGCATGATTCGGTCTTGATTTGAACTCCGGATGTCCCTGCGTTCCCTCATAAAATGGATGATCTTTGACTTCGATCATCTCTACGATATGTCCGTCAGGGGAAGTTCCCGCGATCATCATGCCCTTTGCAGACAGTTCTTCACGAAATGCGTTGTTGACCTCATAGCGATGTCTGTGACGTTCCTGGATCTCTTTCTTTCCAAACAGCTCCAGTGCTTTGGAATTATCTGCAAGAACACAGGGATAACTTCCAAGTCTTAAGGTTCCTCCAAGATCTTCAACACTCTCCTGATCCGGCATCAGTGCGATCACAGGATGTTTCGTAGCCGGATCAAGTTCTATACTGTTGGCATCCTCATATCCCAGCACATGACGGGCAAATTCTACGATCGCCATCTGCATTCCAAGGCAGATGCCAAGGTACGGGATTTTGTGAACACGGGCATACTGTGCTGCCAGGATCATTCCTTCGGTACCTCTGTTTCCAAATCCTCCCGGAACCAGGATACCATCCACCTTGTGAAGCATCTGATCCAGATTTTTCTCATTTAATTCCTCGGAATCTACCCAGGTCAGTTCTACCTTTGCTCTGCAGGAAATGCCACCATGCTTCAGTGCTTCTACAACACTTAAGTAAGCGTCATGCAGCTGCGTGTATTTTCCTACCATGGCAATGTTTACTGTGGCTTCCGGGTTTCTCAGATCGTTGACCATCTCCATCCACTCTGTAAGATCCGGTTTGCGGTTCTCCAGTCTCAAAGATTCCAGAACCACATCGGCCAGTTTTTCTCTCTCCATGGCAAGAGGAGCTTCATATAAATATTCAACATCAAGGTTCTGTAATACATGACTCACCGGAACATTGCAGAACAGTGCGATTTTACTCTTAATCTCATCGGTCAGCGGATGCTCGCTTCTGCATACCAGAACATCCGGCTGGATTCCCATTCCCTGCAGTTCCTTGACGCTTGCCTGTGTCGGCTTGGTCTTCATTTCTTCGGAAGCCTTCAGATACGGGATCAGGGTAACATGGATCAGGATCGCATTGTCATGTCCGACATCATGCTGGAACTGACGGATGGATTCCAGGAAAGGCTGGCTCTCAATATCTCCGACCGTTCCGCCGACCTCAATGATCGCGATTCTTTCTTCTGATGAAGATTTGGCACGATAGAAACGACTCTTGATCTCATTGGTAATATGAGGAATAACCTGTACGGTTCCTCCGCCAAAATCTCCATGACGCTCTTTCTGAAGTACAGACCAGTATATCTTACCGGTTGTCACGTTGGAATTTTTATCCAGACTTTCATCGATAAATCTCTCATAATGACCAAGATCCAGGTCTGTCTCCGTACCGTCATCGGTTACAAAAACTTCTCCATGCTGGATCGGATTCATTGTTCCCGGATCAATATTGATATAGGGATCAAACTTCTGCATGGTCACCTGATAACCCCGGGCCTTTAAAAGTCTTCCAAGTGATGCTGCCGTGATGCCTTTTCCAAGACCTGATACAACACCGCCTGTAACAAAAACATATTTTACTGACATTGTGATTTCCTCCTCCATCTGCCTTACACATAAAATATCTGAAAAATCAAAGGCGCCAGAAGCAGATAAGGGCACTTTCCCCTATCAGCCTCTGACGCCTTTGTCAGACACAACTTTAAATATGTGCATTACTATATCTTATTTTTGACTTTTTGTAAATATGTAATTTTTACATAAATCGATTTTTTTTGCACTTTCTGCAAAAAAGTCACAAGATCAGCAGCCACAGTCAATCTTCTTATTAAGTTCCGCCTCCACATCCAGAGGATAATTTCCATCGAAACATGCCTTGCACAGAGGAAGTCCCCCTGCCATTCCCTCCAGGAATTCGCTCTGCATATATCCGAGGGAATCTGCACCGATCATCTCACGGATTTCCTCCGTACTGTGACTGGATGCGATCAGCTGGTCGTTGGACGGCACATCTGTTCCGAAATAACAAGGATGAAGGAACGGTGGTGAACTGATGCGTACATGCACCTCCAGTGCTCCTGCTTTCTTGAGCATACGGATCAGGTTTGCGATCGTAGTTCCTCTTACGATAGAGTCATCTACCAGAACAATCCTCTTACCTTTTACTGCTGATTCCAGAACACTCAGCTTCAGATGGACACTGGATTCTCTTTCCTTCTGGGTAGGTTTGATGAAGGTTCTTCCAATGTAACTGTTCTTATAAAAAGCAAAACCAAACGGAATACCGGATTCTTCAGAGAATCCCTTGGCTGCCGGGATTCCGGATTCCGGTACACCAGTGACAAGATCTGCGTCTACCGGATAGGATCTGGCAAGAGATTTACCGCCGCGGATACGCGCATCATAAATCTTTACTCCATCCATCTCGCTGTCCAGTCTTGCAAAATAAATATATTCAAACACGCAATGGGCATGCTTTCCACCAGCAAGTTCCTTGTTGGATTCAACACCATTTCTGGAGATCGTGACCATCTCACCCGGTTCAATGTCCCTTACAAACTCAGCACCAACAGAAGTCAATGCACAGCTCTCAGATGCAAGCACATAAGCATTGCCCCTCTTTCCAAGACAGAGCGGCTTAAGTCCCAGCGGATCACGCACACCGATCAGTTTACGGGGACTCATGATCACCAGTGCATAGGCACCCTTTAATTTACGGGCAGTTTTAAGTACTGCTTCCTCTACAGTTTTGGAATGTACACGCTCTCTTGCTACATGAAATGCGATTACTTCTGAATCTGTAGTCGTATGGAAAATCGCACCATTCTGGATCAGCTCCCATTTCAGTTCCGGGGTATTGATAAGGTTTCCATTATGAGCAAGTGCAAGCGTTCCCTTTATATAGGACAATACAAGAGGCTGTGCATTCTCAGCCACTGACGCTCCTGTTGTTGAATATCGTACATGGCCGATGCCGAGATCTCCCTCCATATTACGGATGGTATCCTCGCGAAGGACCTCACTTACCAGTCCTAAATCCTTATGGAACTGGATATTCCCTCTTTCTCCCTCCGTGCGGGAAACTGCAAGTCCGCAGGACTCCTGTCCACGGTGCTGAAGTGAAGTAAGTCCATAATAAATGGATGGAACCACATTACCTCCATCCAGATCATACATTCCGAATACGCCGCAGGCTTCCTTTAATTCTGCCATCAGAATTTCCTCCAATTCTTATATTCAAATGCTTTCCGAAGTACTTTTTACACTGCAATTATAATGGAAGAAAGCGATTTGTCAACCCTTGTCCTTTCAAAAAAGCATACAAATAAATTCATCTGTCCAAACAAAAAATTTGAATTTTTTTCGAAAAAAATTATTGACATCCTGATTTTTTTGTGTATACTACATCACATAAGCAACGGCGCTTTGGATGATAATTCCAAGGCGCCTTTTTTGTTTATCTGAAGATTTTATTTGAAAAAATTTAGATTAATGGAGAGTTGAAAGGAGATTTTATTATGGCACAGAGCATTCCTGAAATCTACGGCAGCCTTGTTTTTAACGACAAGATCATGCGTGAAAAATTACCGAAAGACATGTACAAGGCACTGAAAAAAACAATTGAGAACGGTACACATCTCGAACTTGATGTTGCCAACTCTGTTGCAGTTGCCATGAAAGAATGGGCACTTGATCATGGAGCTACCCATTATACTCACTGGTTCCAGCCAATGACAAACTTCACCGCAGAAAAACATGACAGCTTCATCTCCCCGACAGGTGACGGACAGGTGATCATGGAGTTCTCCGGCAAAGAACTTGTAAAAGGTGAACCGGATGCATCCAGTTTCCCGTCAGGCGGTCTTCGTGCTACTTTCGAAGCCAGAGGATATACCGCATGGGATCCTACTTCACCGGCATTTATCAAGGATCGTACCCTTTATATTCCAACTGCATTCTGCTCCTACAGCGGAGAAGCACTGGACAAAAAGACTCCTCTTCTTCGTTCCATGGACAGTCTGAGTAAAGAAGCACTCAAGGTTCTTCGTCTTCTCGGAAACACAGATGTAAAACATATTGATACTACTGTAGGACCGGAACAGGAATACTTCCTGGTGGACAAAGACCTCTATAATAAGAGAAAAGACCTGATCTTCTGCGGACGTACTCTGATCGGTGCTCCGGCTCCAAAGGGACAGGAAATGGAAGATCATTACTTCGGAACTCTGAAGCCTCGTGTATCTGCCTATATGCATGATCTGGACGAAGAACTCTGGAAACTTGGCATCCCGGCAAAGACAAAACACAACGAGGTTGCTCCTGCTCAGCACGAACTGGCTCCTGTATTTGATACAACAAACGTGGCTGTCGACCACAACCAGCTTACTATGGAAATCATGAAAAAAGTAGCTGCCAAACACAATATGGTATGCCTGCTTCATGAAAAACCATTCGAAGGAATCAACGGAAGTGGTAAACATAACAACTGGTCCATGAGCACAAACACAGGTGTAAACCTTCTCGATCCAGGCAAAACACCTGCCGAAAACACACAGTTTCTGGTATTCCTTGTAGCAGTTATCAAAGCAGTTGATGATTATGCAGATCTTCTTCGTATCTCTGTTGCAAGTGCCGGAAATGATCACCGTCTTGGTGCAAATGAAGCTCCACCGGCAGTCGTTTCTATCTTCCTTGGAGATGAACTTACAGAGGTTCTCAAGGCTATTGAAAACGATGAATTCTTTGTCGGACATGGTGCCGTTCAGATGGATATCGGTGCAAAGGTTCTTCCTCATTTTGTGAAAGACAATACCGACAGAAACCGTACTTCACCATTTGCATTTACCGGAAACAAGTTCGAATTCCGTATGCTTGGATCATCTTCTTCCGTAGCAAATCCGAATATCATTCTCAATACTGCAGTTGCTGAAGTCTTAAGACAGTTCTATGATGAACTCAAAGATGTTGCTGCAGATGAAATGGAAAAAGCAGTCCATGAACTGCTCAAAAAGACCATTTCCGAACATAAACGTATCATCTTTAACGGCAATGGTTATACAGATGAATGGCTCGCAGAGGCAGAAAAACGTGGGCTTTACAACCTGGTATCCACTCCGGATGCACTGCCGCATTTCGTTGATGAAAAGAATGAAAAGCTTCTCATCGACCATCATATCTTTACACATGCAGAGCTTCATTCCCGTTATGAGATCAAGCTTGAGAACTATGTAAAGACACTTCATATCGAGGCAGGTACTCTGGTTGAGATCATCCAGAAAGATCTTCTTCCGGCAGTTACTACATACATGGAAAAACTTGCTCAGACTGCTGCCCTTAAGAAGTCTGTCGTTCCAGATATCTCCGTATCCACAGAAGCCAAACTTCTTACAAAACTGACAGAGCTTTCTGAGGCAATGATCAAGGATCTTGACAGACTGAAAGAAGATACGGCAATGGCTGAATACGAAGTCGACAAAAATCTGCTCAAGAGTGCAAAACTCTATCAGAGTGTCGTACTTGACGATATGGAAAAAGTCCGTGTTTCCGCTGATGCAGCAGAAGCTCTGATCCCGGATGATATTCTTCCATATCCTACTTATGGAAAACTGTTATTCTCTATCTCTGACTGAGATAAAGGAATTCAGTTATAACAATTTCACACTGGTAAAACCAGGGGATATCTTATAAAACATGAATCCTTCATAATTCATTATCGATTTCCTCATCCATCCATTAATCACACGATACGGATATCCCCTGTTTTACATATACTGATTCGTAAAGGCGCGAAAATGATGAAATTTCATTCTCGTGCCTTTTTTGAATACTGATACTATACTAACTTAGTCAACTTTTTAGGGAAAGAGAGGTAACTTTATGGACTATTCATCAGTAAACACAATCTGGGTACTTTTGGGTGCCGCACTCGTTTTCTTTATGCAGGCTGGTTTTGCAATGGTAGAAACTGGTTTCACCAGAGCAAAGAATGCCGGTAACATTATCATGAAAAACCTTATGGACTTCTGCATCGGTACTCCTACTTTCTGGATCGTCGGATTCGGAATCATGTTTGGAGCCGGAAACGGATTCTTCGGAAGAATCGGAGGAATCGCTTCAGAAGCAAACTATGGATCTTCTATGCTTCCTGACGGAGTTCCGTTCTGGGCATTTCTTATCTTCCAGACCGTATTCTGTGCAACCTCCGCTACGATCGTATCCGGAGCCATGGCAGAACGTACTAAATTTTCTTCTTATTGTATTTACAGCTTCCTGATCAGCCTGATCGTCTATCCTGTGTCCGGTCACTGGATCTGGGGCGGCGGTTTCATCAGCCAGATGGGATTCCACGATTTTGCAGGTTCCTGTGCAGTACATATGGTCGGCGGTGTCGCAGCATTTATCGGTGCGATCATCCTCGGACCTCGTATCGGTAAATATTCAAAGAGTGGCAAATCTAAAGCCATTCCGGGACATAACCTTACTGTCGGTGCCTTAGGTGTATTTATCCTCTGGTTCTGCTGGTTCGGATTTAACGGTGCTTCCACTGTCAGCATGGAAGGGGATGCCATCGTAACTGCAGGTAAAATTTTTGTGACTACAAACCTTGCTGCTGCTGTTGCAACAGTAACTGTACTTATCATCACATGGGTGAGATACAAAAAACCTGATGTTTCCATGTCCCTCAACGGATCTCTTGCAGGTCTGGTTGCCATCACAGCAGGATGTGATACCGTTTCTCCTGCATCCTCAGCCATCATTGGTATTATTGCAGGCTTCATTGTTGTATTTGGTATTGAATTTATTGACAAAGTTCTCAAGGTCGATGACCCGGTCGGTGCCGTTGGTGTTCATGGTTTAAACGGTGCTTTTGGTACTCTCGCTGTTGGTCTTTTCTCTGACGGAACAGGTACAGACTGGAAAGGTCTTCTGGCCGGCGGCGGCTTCCACGGATTTGGCGTACAGTTTATCGGCATGATCATCACCATCGCATGGGTTGCTGTTACTATGACAATTATCTTCCAGGTGATCAAACATACAGTTGGTCTTCGTGTAACTGCAGAGGAAGAGATCGAAGGTCTGGACTCCAAAGAACATGGTCTTACAAGTGCCTATGACGGATTTGTTGTACATGACACAATGACTGTACCTGCTCCTATGGGTGTTGCAAAAACCGCTCCTTCTGCAAATACTTCTGCAAATGTTGCTCCTGCCGAGGTTGCAGCTACTGTTCCAGAGCTCCCGAAGGAAGGTGTACATAAACTGACAAAGGTTGTCATCATTACCCGTCAGAGCAAGCTGGAAGAATTTATGCATGCAATGAATGAGATCGGTGTCACCGGTATCACGATCACAAACGTTATGGGATGCGGTGTACAGAAGGGTTCACGTTCCTACTACCGTGGTGTCGAGATGGATATGAACCTTCTGCCGAAGATCAAAATTGAAATCGTAGTCAGTCTTGTTCCGGTAAGAACCGTTATCGAAACAGCCAAGAAAACTCTTCATACCGGTCAGTACGGTGATGGTAAAGTCTTCGTATACGACATCGAAAATGTTGTCAAGATCCGTACCGGTGAAGAAGGATTTGAAGCACTTCAGGATACTCAGCCACTGGAATAAACTTCCCCTGGCCGTATCAATAGATTTATTGATTTTCCTCAAAAAAACAGCTCTTCTTTTTCTGTGTAGAAGAGCTGTTTTTTTGTCTGTTTTCGTAACTATTCAGAAGGTAGTATCCCGCGAGGCGTTTTGGCATGTTTTTTGCCAAAATCCCGAGACATATAAGGCAAAATGCCATCACCGAAGGTGATTTGGAATGCATTTTGACTCGTAACTGTGAGGGTACTGAACAGTTACCTGTTTTCTATTCTTCTCTTGTAAGCTTCGGAAGGTTCCAGCGGTAATGTGCTGCCAGATAACGGATCAGAACCACCACTGCAGAAGCTCCCACCATTGCTGCCACCGCACCGGAGTGCCGGTACAGGATAACGCAGACGATTGCACCGACGATCGAGGCACAGGCATAGATGTGACGCACCAGAATATATGGCGGGACACCTGCCATAACATCGCGAAGAAGCCCTCCCCCGACTCCTGTGACGGTACCAAGGAACACCAGAAGGAACGTATATTCCATGTAGCCATGAGAAATTCCTGTGTTCACCCCTACAACTGTAAAAATCCCAAGTCCGATCGAGTCCATGACCAGCATAACCTTGTCATAGGTTTCTCTGTTATGCCCCTGCAGAAGCTCCTTCTTAAGATACAGGATCGTAAAAACAATACAGGATGTGATCATTGCCACGATCGTATAGACCGGATGCTGGAACATGGCCGGCGGCACGATTCCGAGGATCACATCACGGACAGCACCTCCTCCGACTGCTGTTGTAACACCAAGCACGATCACCCCAAAAATATCCATCGCCCGGTCCACCGCAACCATTGCACCAGATGCCGCAAAGGCGACCGTCCCGACCATTTCCATCATAAATGTAATAAGCTGCTGATAATCCATAACTTCCCTCTCCCCCAATTTCTGCCTTATCATATCTTTCGGGTAACTCATCACAGAAACTCCTTCGATACATTATTTCCATTATACTATACTTTCTTATTCTTGCAATTTAATATTACAAAATTTTTTATACTGTGAAATTTTTTTGGCATCCATATTTTGACTGATCTGTGCTAAAATATAAACCAGATTCAGATTCTATTTTACAGATCATGGAGGATTGTCATGCAAGTTATCAGTATAAAAGATTTTTCAGAAATCCGGATTGGAAATGCGCAGAATATCACTGGTGGGACAGGCTGCACCGTTATCTTAAGTGAAAACGAAATGTGTGCCGGACTGGATGTACGCGGCGGCGGTCCTGCTTCAAGAGAGAGTGAACTTCTCAAGCCTCTTGCCAGTGCCCAGGAAATCCATGCCGTACTTCTTGGTGGAGGCAGTGCCTTCGGTCTGGATGCAGCCGGTGGAGTCATGCAGTTTCTGGAAGAAAAAGGGATTGGTTTTGATGTCGGTGTGACCAGAGTACCGCTTGTCTGTCAGTCGGATATTTTTGACCTGACTGTAGCTGATCCTCACTGCCGTCCGGATCAGGCAATGGGATATAAGGCCTGTGAGAATGCCTATCTCAACAATTATCAGGACGGAAATTTCGGGGCAGGTACCGGAGCAACTGTCGGCAAATTCAGAGGAATGGATTTCTGCATGAAATCCGGCATCGGAAGCTATGCGCTGCAGATTGGTGAACTGAAGGTCGGTGCCATCGTCGTTGTAAATGCCCTTGGCGATATCTGTGACTATCATAACGGACAGATCGTCGCAGGCATGCTCTGTGATGACCGGAAATCTTTTGCAGATTCATCAAAACTTCTCTATCAGTCCTTTGAAGTCCATGAAAACAAATTTACCGGAAATACCACGATCGGTGCCATCATCACCAATGCACAGTTTGACAAGAGCCGTCTCTGCAAGATTGCCTCGATGGCACACAATGGTTATGCCCGTTCCATCCGTCCGGTACACACCTCTGCGGACGGCGACAGTATCTACGCTCTTTCTGTCGGAAATGTATCCGCAGACTGTGATATGGTCGGCACACTCGCCGCTGATGTCATGTCAGAAGCGATTCTTGCAGCTGTCAGAAGCGCAGAAACTGCCTACGGTTATCCTGCCGTCAGAGATCTGTTATAAACAACTATTGTAACGACTTTTCTTTTCACTGAACGCTATAATACTATAGAAAGCCATACAAAAGGATCATGGCAGTAATCCTTCTGTATGGCCTTACTATGGCAAAATTTTGATTTACTAAGTATGTTTTTGATTCACAGGGTTTATTTAATAAAACTTACATGTTTGCAGATTTCTTCTACTGCTTTGTCTTTTCTCTGATTGAAAATAACTTTATTCTCTTCAAAGAGGTTACGTCCTTCTGTATCAATGGATACGATCAGCGGTCCGAATTCTTTGACACGGCAATGCCACAGTGTCTCCGGCATTCCAAGATCTCTCCACTGAGCATCTACGATCTCTTCAACTTCAGTGGCTGCTACAACAGCGTTTCCAGCAGGGAATACACAGTGGATCGCACCGAATTCTTTACATGCACGTTCTGTGTTTTCTTTCATTCCACCTTTACCGATGATGACACGAACGCCTGTCTCCCTTACAAATTCATATTCAAATTTTTCCATACGCATACTGGTTGTCGGTCCTACAGATACCATTTCGAACTTGTCATCTTCCAGCGGACGAATGATCGGACCAGCATGGAAAATAGCTGCATCTCTTACATTTACCGGAAGTTCGCGGCCTTCTTCAACAAGACGTCTGTGTGCAACGTCACGACAGGTTGTCATGCTTCCATTTAAGTATACGATATCTCCTGCATGGATATCTTTCAGATCTTCTGCTGAGATCGGTGTTGTCAGAATTTTCTTTCCATCTTTCATTTCCAGCATTATAAAGTCACCCCCGAATGTGTTGTGATTGTGTAGTTAAGGTCTTTATCAAAAATGATGTGTCCACGTCTGTGGGACCAGCATCCAACATTTACAGCTACTCCGATAGTGGATGGATGTCTTGCTGTGTTTTCAATATGAACACCCATTACGGAGTATTTACCACCCATACCCTGTGGTCCAAGGCCAATTGCATTGATACCGTCTTCGAGCAGTTTTTCCATAGATGCAGCTCTCTCGTTTTCATTGTGGCTTCCAAGTGGTCTCATAAGTGCTTTCTTGGAAAGCAGAGCGGCAGTCTCTACAGATGTTGCAACTCCAACACCTACAAGAAGTGGCGGGCAGGCATTTAAGCCATAAGATGTCATAACATCCATAACAAATTTTGTTACACCTTCATAACCTTCACCTGGCATCAGGACCATAGCTTTTCCCGGAAGAGTACATCCGCCGCCAGCCATGTATGTGTAAATTTCACATTTGTCGCTGTCCGGAACGATGTCCCAGAATACAGTAGGTGTTCCTTTACCAACGTTCTTACCTGTGTTGTACTCATCAAAGGTTTCTACGCTGTTGTGACGAAGAGGTGCTTCAAAAGTAGCTTTGACAACTGCTTCTTTGAGAAGAGCTTCCAGTTCACCGATCAGAGGGAAGTTTGTTCCGCATTTAACCCAGAACTGTAATACACCTGTATCCTGGCAGCTCGGTCTGTTGAGTTCTTTTGCAAGAACCTGGTTTTTCTGCATGGTCTGATAGATGACTTTGGAAAGCGGGCTATCCTCTTTCTCTGCAAGTTCATTGATCTTTTCTTTGATGTCGTCCGGCAGCACTTTACCAATATAGGAAACAAAGTTTGCCATATAAGTGGTAAGCTGCTCTACCTGTTCTTTCTTACCCATTTGTTTGTCCTCCTGGTTGATATAATTTTAAAGTTAATAATTGCGTTTAAATTTCTTTATCATCAAATTCCTTTCACGTTTCTCATTCTCACGGGAAGAATGGAAAAGCGATCGGAAGAATGATCATACTTACAACAGTTGCGATGATGATAAGCGGGAATCCGGATTTTACATAGTCCATAAACTTATATCCGCCTGCACCAACTACCATTGTATTTGCCGGCATTCCAATCGGTGTCGCATATGCACAGGAACCTCCGATCACACATGCCATCAGTACGGCTCTTGGGTCAGCTCCCATTCCCTGTGCGATAGACAGACAGATTGGAACCATAAGAGCGGTTGTCGCTGTGTTTGACATAAAGTTTGTCAGTACGGCACAGAGAATAAATACTACAAAAGTCAGAACATATGGAGATGGATTTTCGCCAAGCGCGCCGATCACTTTTCCTGCGATCAGTTCTCCTGCTCCTGTTTCCTGCAATGCCGCTGCCAGAGAAAGAGTACCTCCGAAAAGGAAAATTGTCTTGAGATCAATGGATTTCAGTGCATCTTTCTCGGAAATAACTCCTGTAATGATCAGAAGCAGTGCTCCGATTCCACCGGAAATACATAATTTAATGCCAATTTTGTCTTCAAAGATCATCGCCAGCAGTGTCAGAACCAGAATGATCAGAGATAACCACTGTTTCCATACTGGAACGTTGCTGAAATCTTTTTCTGTGTTAAAGGCTCCCTCATCTTTTACATCATGATTTGGGAGAAGGCGGTATCCGATAGTCGCATAGAACAGAATACCTGCGATCAGAATTGGTAAACCTACAATTGCATATTCGAAAAATCCGAACTTCATGTCGATTTCCTGAAGTGCACTCTGTGCAATCAGATTTCCCGGTGCTCCGATCAAAGAAAGGTTACCTCCCATGGCAGCTGCAAATACCAGCGGCATCAGAAGACGTGATCTTTTGTATCCGGACTTTGCTGCGATACCGATGACTACCGGAATCAGAACTGCGGCCGTACCTGTATTGGATAACACACCACTCATGAAACCTACGATCACCATAATTGCAATGATCAGCATTCTTTCTGTCTTTGCAAATTTTGTTACAATACCTCCAATCTTGTTTGCCATGCCTGTTTCAAATAATGCCCCACCTACGATGAACATGGAGACAAACAAAATGACATTACTGTCGATGAATCCTGCAAAAGCTGTTTTAACATCCAGAACTCCCGTCACTACAAGACCGATACAGACAATCATGGATGTAACTCCCAGCGGAATCTTTTCAAGTACGAACATGATTACCGCGAACAAGAGAAACAGCAGCGTAATTGTTGATGGACTCATTGCCACACCCTCCTACTTTTTCATTTTGTAACTTTGAGCAATCCCTCGGCCGATTTCATTACTGCTTTGTTATGCGTTTATTATATATGGGATTTTCCATATTGTACATTTATTAAAACATATACACCCATAAGAAAAAGTTATTGAGTTTTTTGTATCAATAACCATTTCTTTTCGTTGCACATCTCATTTCGACATGCTATTATATATGATAATTTTGTAAATCACACTATAAAATATGGAGATCCTTTTATAATGAAATTAACTCAGTTAGAATACTTTTGTGTAGCCGCCAGATACCATAATATCACAAAAGCCGCAAAAGAACTTTTTGTAACCCAGCCTTCTATTTCCAATGCGATCAAGGCTCTGGAAGAAGAATTCGGCGTTAACCTGTTTTTCAGAAATAATAATAAACTGACACTCACACCAGAAGGAGAGATTTTTTATAAGAGTGCCGAGGAACTTCTCGCTCATGCAGACTCGGTAGAATCGGAATTTCACGAATTAAGAAAAAAAGTCACCCCAATACGAATCGGTATCCCTCCCATGCTTGGAACGATTTATCTGCCTGAATTATATCTGTCTCTGAATGAAAGTTTTCCAAATGTAGATCTTCGTCTTTTTGAATTTGGTTCTATCAAGGCATGTAATCTTGTTCTGGAGGAGAAACTGGATATCGCGATCGTCAATGCAGAACAGCCTTCCATTGATAAATGCAATTCACGCATTATTGATACGGAAGACCTGCTTTTCTGTGTCGCGCCAGATCATCCTCTGGCAGGTCAGAAAACTCTTCTTCTCACCATGCTTGCAGATGAGCCGCTGATTCTTTTTAACACAGATTCTGTACAGGTCATGACACTGACCAGACAGTTTAAAGCAGTGGGAGTAAATCCTCATATTATTCTGAACACCAGTCAGATCACAACTCTCATCAATATGGTAAAATCCGGACATATGGGAACTTTTTTGTACCGTTCTATTGTTGAAAAACATCCGGATATTGTCGGGATCCCGGTCATGCCATCTATTGAGCAGCGTATTGGTGTTATATGGAAAAAGGGAAAATATCAGAATACAACTACAGAAAAAGTGATCAAATTCATTGAGAATTTCTGAGAAGAGAACGTGAAAAAAGAACCGAAGACATCTGAAATGTCCTCGGTTCTTTTTAATAGCAGGGGATGAGAGAATCGAACTCCCACCAAAGGTTTTGGAGACCCCTATCATACCATTTGACCAATCCCCTATAAAGATAGTTATCGTATCTTCAAAACCACATACATGTTGACTAAGTAATCGAATCAATTTAACCATGCTTGTTGGTCAAGCCCTCACCCTATTAGTAGCAGTCAGCTCCATACGTTACCGTACTTCCACC
>NZ_WWVR01000031.1 GCF_009883055.1 Blautia sp. BIOML-A1
AAAAGTCTTTCCTTTTTGATTACATTATTTGTTTTACAGTAACTTTCTCCTTTCTTATTTTTCTCGTAAGAACGAGAGATACTACGCTGTAATCTGCGTTTCTGTTTTTCTAGTTTCTTTACTTTCTGACTCTTATTGATGTTCTTATACTTAGCTCCATCAGAACAGACCGCCAGATCTTTGATTCCCAAGTCTATGCCGACTCCATCATCATTAAATGTTTCCCTGCGGTCAGGAAATTCTACACATACACTGATCCACCAGTTCAATCCGTCAAAGGATATTCGCGGATTCATATATTTAGCATCTGTCGGAATCCTTCCATATTCTGCAAGTCTTACCCAGTTCATTTTTTGTTTATTTGCCTTCCTGCTGGAGGAAAAGCCTTCAAATTTAACGTGGGTATTACTGAATCGTATCTTAACGTTGTCCTGATAGAACTTCGGCATTGACCTCTTTTTTGACTTGAATCTCGGGAATTTCTGCAAACCCCTGAAAAAGTTCTTATAAGCAGTACAGGCATCTTTGATCGCCTGTTTTGTTACATTATTTGAAATATTCAATAACCATGCATATTCATCAGAATGTCTAAGCTTTGTAAATTCTTTTCTGAGTTCTGCATCTGAAATGAATTTTTCACCTTTTTCATAGTTTTCTATTTCCCTGGTCAAAGCCCAGTTATAAGCAAATCTTGAAGCACCTGCGTACTGAAACATCTTAGTTTTCTGTACATTATTTGGTATCAACATTACTTTTATGGCTTTTACCATCTGTTTCCTCCTGTATCAGTTCCCGGATAAGTTTCTTAGCTTTATTCACTCGTTTTCCTTGTGATTTACAACTGATTCTTAAGGCCGGACTGCTGTGTTACCGGTTTTGCCTGTTCTGTTAATTCTTTCTGCGCCGGGATCGAACCGATGACATTCTCTGCCAGCCAATCCATCCTGATGATTTCTTCCGGAGAAAGCGTCCTGTCTGGATCTGACTGAACCATTCCCTCCTGTGAATACAGGATTCCGGAGAACGGGTTAAATTCTCCTCTGGTTATATTATCCTTCAGAAGCTGTACCAGCCTTCTTGTTCCTATCGGCAGGTTCTGGGAGTGAATGACATCTACAACTCCTGCCGAGAGTCCCCACCAGTAGTTGATGGCTTTTGTTCCGTCATTGTCATCATATTTCCAGGTTCCATCCATGATCGTGCGGATCAGCTGTTCGTAGAATTTACCCCAATGCCACAGAGGCATTGCGATATTATGTGGTTCCCCGTTTTCCAGATGATACAATCCAAAGTATCTGGAAGTCTCCTCCGGGATCACCATGTCCTTACCGGATACCACTGTCACACCCTTTTTCTGGATGTTTTCCATGACACGTCCCAGATCCACATCCTTAAGTGTGGACCATTCCAGATAGACTTTGGCTCTTGGATTCACCATCTTGGCACCCAGAGCAAACGCATTGATATTTGCGATCGTTCCAAAAATCGGATAGTCAGCGATATAGGCAAGCTGCCCATTCTCTGCCATTGCTCCGGCGATCGCTCCCATCAGGAATTTTGCCTCATGCATACGTGCATAATAGGTACGGATATAACGGTGTGAAGTATTCAGCGAACAGTTCACGATTCTTATCTCAGAATTTGCGATTGCGGCCTGTACGCTGGCTTTGACAAACTCCGGTGTCGTTGTAAAGATGAGATTGCAACCCTTCTGGATTGCATCAGAGATTGCTTTTTCTGCGAGCTCCGGCGTCAGATTCTCATAACACTCTGTTGTGACCTCATCCGGGAAGGTCTGCTCAAGATGAAGTCTTCCCAGTTCATGTGCATAAGTCCACGCGGATGTTCCCGGTGTCTTGGCATAAAGGAACGCAATTTTGAGTTTCGGTGCACTTAATGGGAGCAGCCGGTTCAGAAGTGGTTTTTTCTCTGTGTTCGGATTCATTTTCAGATCGATCTCATGGTCATGTTCGAGCAGTTTAAATTCCTCCCAGCTCTTTTCTACCAGTGTCTTGAGCTCACTCACCGTCTTCTCACAAAGTGCCTCGTACCCATAAACTGTCACAAAAGCCAGGAACGCATCTCCCGTAGTGATGGAGAGTTTCTTTCCTCCTGCTGCTTCAAATTCAGCTGCAAAGCGGGAATAAACGGAGCTGAAATTCAGCTTGTCATCGTCTGACCAGAGTTCTTTCGGTCCTTTTCCTACTGCCTCCTGAAGTTTTGCAAAGCTTCCGAGCTTTGAAAACCAGACATAATTGATCTGAGAGAGCGCATAGAAATCTACAAATTCATAATAAATTTTATTTTCTTTCTGATCTGTCTTTGCAGGAAGGATTCTTGTCACATATCCCGGTACAGAAACTGCATCATAATATTTCAGAACGCTGACACGCTTATTTCCTTCTTCTATATAAAATTTGTTCATATATTCATAGGCCTTGATCGGATCGCGGATTCCCTCTTTGAGATGACTCTCGCTCAGCACACTCCATTTGTAGGCAAACTCCGTATTTTCACGAAGGATCGGCATGAAGTTTCCGGAAAAAGCACTGCTTCTGCCACTTGTCTTTGTTCCCACGATCTGCTCGATCGGAATCTGTACCAGGCCAAGAGGTACCTCAGAATATCTGCCTCTTGATGGAAGGACATCATCCAGAACCTTCAGCGTTGGAATCTCTCCCCTCATCATCCTTGCCTGATAATCCCTTTTTCCTGCTTTGTATGCCTTGATATAATCTTCTGATACATATGCCATAAAAAAGACCTCCTTTCCGTGGATCTTAACTCTTTCGCAAAACAGGGGATCCGGACCCGTTCCGGTCTGAATCCCCTGATATTTTAACAGTATTTTTATTACAGACTTGCCCGAATCACCTTTGGTCTGCATCCGGCTTTTTCCAGAGCCTGAACGATTTTGTTCTTGTGCTCTGTTCCATACGCTTCCAGGGTTACCTTAAGTTCAACAGCCTCATTACGGTTAGTACTAATAAACTGATTGTGTTCCAGCTTAATAACATTACCCTGATTTTCGGCAATGATAGAAGCAACACGTACCAGTTCACCCGGCTTGTCCGGAATCAGGACGGAAACGGTAAAGATTCGATCCCTCTGGATCAGTCCATGCTGTACAACGGATGACATTGTGATAACATCCATATTTCCACCACTTAAGATGGATACGACTTTCTTGCCTGTGAAGTTCAGATGACGGAGTGCAGCGACTGTCAAAAGTCCGGAGTTCTCAACGATCATCTTGTGGTTTTCTACCATATCAAGGAAAGCAACGATCAGCTCATCATCATCGATCGTAATGATATCATCCAGATTTTCCTGGATATACGGGAAGATATGCTCACCCGGAGTCTGTACCGCAGTACCATCTGCAATCGTATTTACATGAGGAAGAGTAACGACTTCGCCTTTTTCCATGGAGGCCTTCATGCAGGCTGCTCCGGAAGGCTCTACACCGATGACCTTGATATGCGGGTTCAGAAGCTTGGCAAGTGTGGAAACACCTGTTGCCAGTCCGCCTCCTCCGATCGGTACAAGGATATAATCTACAAGAGGAAGCTCCTGTACGATTTCCATTGCAATGGTTCCCTGTCCTGTCGCAACAGCCGGATCGTCAAACGGATGGATAAAGGTATATCCTTCTTTTTCTGCCAGTTCCAGGGCATAAGCACAGGCCTCATCATAGACATCTCCCTTGAGGATGACTTCTGCGCCGTAGCTCTTGGTGCGCTCTACCTTAATAAGAGGTGTGGTCGTCGGCATAACAATGACTGCCTTTGCACCAAACTTGTGTGCTGCATAGGCGACACCCTGTGCATGGTTTCCTGCAGATGCGGCAATCAGACCTTTAGCTCTTTCTTCTTCAGAAAGGGTGCTGATCTTGTAGTATGCGCCACGGACTTTATACGCGCCGGTACGCTGCATATTCTCTGGTTTAAGGAAAACCTTGTTTCCTGTCAGTTCTGAAAAATATGCACTCTTAATAAGCTTTGTTTCCTGTGTTACCTGTTTTACGATCTCTGCTGCCTCTTCAAAGCTCTCTAATGTAAGCATCTTTGCTCCTCCTCGTTTTATCACTTTTAGTCTTTTGTCCGGTTATTCCGTCTTCAGTTCCTTCTCATCTACATCAAACAGGGCATTAACAAACGCATCTGCATCAAACTTCTGCAGGTCATCGATCTGCTCTCCAACGCCGATGTATTTGACCGGAATGTCAAGTTCGGACTGAATAGCCACTGCAATACCACCCTTTGCAGTACCGTCCAGTTTGGTGAGGATAATTCCGTTTACGTTGGCAACCTCCGCGAACTGCTTCGCCTGTGCCAGTGCATTCTGACCGGTTGTTCCGTCAAGAACGACCAGTGTTTCCAGATATGCCTCTGGATATTCTCTTTCAAGGATCCGATATATCTTACGAAGTTCTTCCATAAGATTCTTCTTATTGTGAAGTCGTCCTGCGGTATCACAGAGCAGGACATCTGCATTTCTTGCCTTGGCTGCCGCCACTGCATCATATACGATGGATGCCGGGTCAGCCCCTGCCTGTCCTCCGATAAGATCCACACCGGCACGGTTTGCCCACTGTGCAAGCTGCTCACCTGCTGCTGCACGGAAGGTATCCGCTGCTGCAAGGATAACTTTCTTTCCCTGATCCTTGAGTTTACCGGCAAGCTTACCGACGGAAGTAGTCTTTCCTACTCCGTTGACACCGATCACAAGGATTACGGATTTCTGATTTTCAAATGCATACTCTGTACTGTCTACCCGCATCTGCTCCTTGATCTCTTCAATCAGAAGCTGTTTGCACTCAGCCGGGTTCTTGATGTGCTTTTCTGCAACCTGTTTCTTAAGATTCTCTATGATCGCTGATGTCGCATTGATTCCAATATCTCCCATGATGAGGATTTCTTCCAGTTCTTCGTAGAAATCATCATCGATGCTGGAATAACCACTGAAAATGGAATCAAATCCGGCAACGATATTATCTCTTGTTTTGGTAAGACCACTGACCAGACGTTTAAAAAATCCCTTTTTTTCTTCTGCCATTCTCATTCCTCCTCGTTATTTGGTTAACTGGCTCTCCACCAGATCAACAGAAACCAGGGTGGAAACACCCTTCTCCTGCATGGTGATGCCATATAACCTGTCTGCGGCATTCATGGTACCGCGTCTATGTGTTATTATAATAAATTGTGTATTCTTCGTCAACTTCTGAAGATAAGATGCGAACCGTCCGACATTCGAGTCATCCAGTGCCGCCTCAATCTCGTCCAGAAGACAGAATGGTGACGGTTTCAGGTTCTGGATCGCAAACAGAAGTGCGATTGCTGTCAGAGCCTTCTCTCCACCGGAAAGCTGCATCATGTTCTGAAGTTTCTTGCCCGGCGGCTGTGAGATGATCCGGATACCGGCTTCCAGGATATCTTCTCCCTCTGCAAGCTCCAGGGTTCCCTTTCCTCCACCGAACAGTTCTCTGAATGCTTTGTCAAATTCATGCTGGATATCACGGAATTTCTCAGTAAACTGTCTGCGCATCCCCTCGTCCAGTTCCTGGATGATATTTTCCAGCGTTTCCTCTGCTTTGACAAGATCCGTATACTGTGTTGTCAAAAAGGTGTGACGTTCCAGAAGTTCCTTATAATCCTCAATCGCATTGACATTGACGGAACCAAGTCTACGGATTTCTTCTTTGATGCGGCTGACATCCTTTCTGATCTCCTGAAAGTCATCCAACTCTTCTTTCTTATAAGAAAGTGCATTGTTCGGAGTGATCTCATATTCCTCCCACATATAGGCAATACGGCTTTCTCTCTGTTCTTCGACTTTTTCTGCCTGACTGCGCAGGCGGAAGCATTCCTTGTCCAGAAGTGTCGTTTTTTCAGAAAGATGATCTCTCTTTTCAAAAAACGCCTTATGACTTCCGGTACGCTCTTCTTTTTCAGCCTCGCATGTTTCTCTCAGTGTATAAAGCTCCTGGTCTTTCTTTTCACACGCTTCCATCTCTCTTCGAAGGTTCTGAATTCCGTTTTCTTTCTTGACGATCTCATCGCCGCTCTGCGAAATATCTGTAAGCAGCTCTTCGCTTTCTGTTTCACAGGCCTGGATTTCTGTTTCCAGACGGTTCAGGTTCTCCTGAAGGAAGTGTTTCTGCTGCTCCAGTGAAGCGCAGTCCAGACGAATCTGTTCCAGTTTCTTCTGTCTGGCTGTCTCTTCTTCTTTCCATTCATCCAGCTCTTTCTGCTTCGTCTCAATGAAGGTTTCCAGTTCTTTTTCATCCTTCTGGGAAACCTCGAGTTCTTTTGCAATATTCTGGTGATCTTCACGGATCTCCAGTGCCTGCCGTCTCAGTTCATCCTGATCACGGTCAATCTGATGATAGGTTTTCTGGATCTCCTCCTCTTTCTTCTGAAGCTGTTCCAGATTCAGCTTTGCAGTATTCTGTTCCACATACTGCTGACGTAATCTCTGCTGAAGCTCACTTATCCTGTCACGGAATTTATTTCGCTGCTCCCGGTCTGTAAGAACGGACTGCTGTGCAGCCTCCAGTTCCTGCTTACGAAGTGCGACATTTTTTTCCAGTTCTTCAATCTCACGACGGCGGCCGAGAAGATTGCTGTTGTTACGGAAGGCACCACCGGTCATGGAGCCTCCGGGGCTTAAGGATTCACCCTCGATCGTTACCATCCTGAGACTGTGCCGGTATTTCTTTCCGATCGCGATCGCATGATCAATGTGGTCCACCACAAGAACTCGGCCAAGAAGATATTGTACCAAATCACTGTACTCGGCATCTGCCTTAACCAGGGTATCCGCGGTTCCGATCACTCCCGGTTCCTTCAATGCCTCTCTCTGTGTAAAGCCGCCTCTTCCGCTGATATTTGACAGAGGGAGGAAGGTTGCACGTCCATAACGGTTCTGCTTAAGAAAACTGATCATCCGCTTTGCTGTCTGCTCATTGTCTGTGACAATATTCTGGATGCTTCCGCCCAGTGCAGTTTCGATTGCAATCTCATAATCCTTCTGCACATGAATGATATCTGCTACAACACCACGAATCCCCGGTTCTTTTGCTTTCTGCTCCATAACTCTTCGTATACTGTTGCCATAGCCATCATAGCGTTCTGTG
Organism: Blautia sp. BIOML-A1; assembly: GCF_009883055.1. Classification (GTDB taxonomy): domain Bacteria; phylum Bacillota; class Clostridia; order Lachnospirales; family Lachnospiraceae; genus Blautia_A. Next base: position 7,139 of record NZ_WWVR01000031.1, read on the forward strand.
ATATTACGCAGCGATTCCAGTCTGGAAGCTTCTCTGTGATAGGCAGTCTGACCTTCCTCTATCGTTTTGCTCTGCTGCTGCAGCCTCGCCTGAAGCTTCTGCATTTCTTCATTCAGGCGGCTGCATTCTTCGTTGGCTTTCTGAATATCCTGTGTGATCTCATCATAGGCTTTCTGATATCTGCTGCGGTCATTTCCGAGAACCTCCTCCTCGCTCTTGAGACGGAGAATCCTCTGACTGATCTCTGCCTTTCGGATATCAAGCTGTTCGATCATCGCATCAAAACGCTGTGCTTTACCCTTGGTAGTAGCACGGCTGTTAAGGATCTCAATGATCTCGTTCTTGCCATCCTCCACAGCACCGGTACATTCCTCTACATTAAAAACGATATTCTCAAGCTGCTTCTCTTCTTCTCTTAAGTTTCTCTGGGTTTCTCTTAATTTTTCCTGAAGTGTCAGCTTCTCCTCAGTCAGCTTTTCCTTTTCTTCCCGGCGGTGTGCAAGATCCTCTCTGAGCACAGCCAGACGGGCCTTAAAATGCTCACTGCTCTGTTTCCCCGCCAGGATCTGTTCTTCCATGACCTGCTTCTGGCCTTCCATCTGCTGTTTCTTAAGTGCATTCTGCTGCTGTTCTTCCTTAAGTGCATCCAGTCGGCTGTTTAACTCCTCCAGCTCCTGTTCCAGACGTTCATACTCAGCCTTCGTCCGGTCATAGGCCTTTTGTGCCTCATCCAGTTCTCTCTGGGCATTCTGAAGTTTATTCTCCAGTTCTTCCAGGTTCTGACCACTTTGTTCATACTCAAGAAGAAAAAGATTGACATCCAGTGTTTTGAGTTCTTCTCTTTTGGCAAGGTAGATCCTCGCTGTCTCGGACTGCTTCTCCAGTGGTCCTAACTGCTTGGTCAGTTCGCTTAAGATATCCGTAACGCGGACAAGGTTCTGACGTTCTTCCTCCAGCTTTTTGATCGTTGTATTTTTTCTTCGTTTGAACTTTACAATTCCTGCTGCCTCGTCAAAAAGCTCCCTGCGGTCCTCAGGCTTTCCGCTTAAGATCTTGTCGATCTGCCCCTGACCGATGATGGAATATCCTTCCTTGCCGATACCGGTATCATAAAACATCTCCTGAATATCCTTGAGACGGCAGCTGCTTCCATTGATCAGATATTCACTCTCACCGGAGCGGTACAGACGCCTTGCAACCGTCACCTCATTATAATCCACCGGAAGCTTATGGTCACTGTTGTCCAGAGTGATCGCCACTGACGCAAAGCTCAGAGGCTTTCTTGATTCTGTGCCGGAAAAAATGACATCCTGCATGTTGCCGCCTCGAAGCTGCTTCGCACTCTGTTCACCAAGAACCCAGCGGACTGCATCACCGACGTTGCTCTTGCCACTTCCGTTCGGTCCTACAATCCCGGTGATTCCGTTGTGGAATTCAAAATTGATCTTCTGAGCAAAGGATTTGAAGCCATATACTTCAATATTTTTTAAATACATAACTCACCTGCAATTATATCTTTTTCTCCTGGATCGCCTGATAGGCAGCTGCCTGTTCAGCAGCCTTTTTGGTATGACCGGTACCACATCCAAACACTTCTCCATTTACTCTTACCTCTACGGTAAACTGTTTGTCATGATCCGGACCCTTCTCCTCTGTGAGAACGTATTCAACGGGCTGAAGTCCCTTTTCCTGAACAATCTCCTGAAAAATGGTCTTGCTGTCATAAAAGAGCTGTTTGCGTTCAATATCATTCAGGATAAAATGCAGGACAAAAGCTCTGGCAGGCTCAAATCCTCCATCCAGATAGATCGCGCCAAGCAGGGCTTCCGTCGCATCCGATATGATCGAATCCCTGTTTCTTCCTCCTGTCATATTCTCTCCGCGTCCAAGAAGAAGAAATTTCGGAAGTCCGAACTGTCTTGCGCAGTAGGCAAGGCTTGGTTCGCAGACAAGACTGGCTCTCTTTTTGGTCAGTTCTCCCTCCGGTATCTGTGGAAAGCGTGCATACAGAAAATCACTGCTGACAAGCTCCAGTACCGCATCTCCCAGAAATTCCAGACGCTCATTGCAGCCCAGCTTTCCAAGTTTTTTCTCATTTGCATAGGAACTGTGGGTCAGTGCCTGTTTCAAAAGTTTCCTGTTCTGAAAAGTATATCCTATGATCTGTTCTAATTCTTCCATCATTAGTTCTGTCCTTCTTTTTGTACTGCCGGTGTTTCTGGTGCTTCATAGTGAGGCGGAAGAATACGCTCGGCAATTTTTTCATTTATTTTCTGCTGTTTAAACTGTACACACTGGAAGATCGCATTGCGGATCTCAACAGCCTTCGCACTTCCGTGTGTCTTGACAACAAGTCCTTTGAGTCCCAGAAGAGGGGCACCGCCATACTCTGTTGCATCAAAACTCTTGAGTGTCTGCTTCAGTGCCGGCTTCACAAGAAGAGCTCCGATCTTGCTCTTTAAGGTACTCATCATGCCTTCCTTGATCTTACCTATCAGCTCAGAGCTGACCCCCTCATAGAGCTTGAGGATGACATTTCCTACAAAAGCCTCACAGACAATGACGTCTGCATAGCCTGCCGGGATGTCTCTCGCCTCGATGCTTCCGATAAAATTGATTCCTTCCACTTCTTTGAGAAGCGGGAAAGTCTCTTTGACCAGGGCATTTCCCTTCTCTTCCTCTGCTCCGTTATTTACAATCGCTACACGCGGGTTTTTGACTCCGACTACATTTTCCATATAAATGGATCCCATTTTGGCAAACTGTACCAGATGGGATGGTCTCGCATCTACATTGGCTCCACAGTCAATCAGAAGAGAAACTCCCTTCGCCGTCGGGATCAACGGTGCAAGCGGCGGACGCTCTACACCTTTGCTTCTTCCTACCAGTACCTGACCGCCGACAAGGACAGCTCCTGTACTTCCTGAGGAAACAAATGCATCTGCTTTCTTTTCTTTCACCATCTTAAGACCTACTACTATGGAAGAGTCTTTTTTCTTTCGGATGGAAAGTACAGGAGGCTCCGCCGTCTCGATCACCTCTGTGGCATTTACCACCTGAATCCTGTCCTTCGGATAATCCTGATATTTATCAAGCTCCCTGCGGACCACATCTTCTATACCCGTCAGGATCACCTGAATATCATCTCTTTCTTTTACTGCTTCCACAGCTGCTTTTACAGGTTCCACCGGTGCATAATCGCCGCCCATGACATCTACAACAACTTTTACTAATTCTGCCATTATTTTTCCTCCTGCTTTTTATATCAAATTATAACCATTCCTTATATCTGTAACTCTGTCTGCGAAACGGCTATCATCTCTCTGTTCTGAATATGATAAAACAATCACACTTTATCTTACTAAAGAATTCACCTAAAATCAATAAAAACCGGATAAATCACGGATTCTTTTCTGTACCGCATATAGAAAGAAACATCCTGTATCAGTTATTATTCTGAGCTTCGATCTGTTCTGCGAGATCGTTCAGATACATCCAGCGATCCATTTTTTCCTCCAGCTGTGCCTCTGCCTCTGTTTTTTGCTGTGTAAGCTCATTCAGCTTGCCGGAATTTGTCGCATTCGCCATGATCTCTGCATCCAGCTTCTCGATGCGTGCCTCCAGTGCCGCAATATCATCGTCGATCGTCTCAAATTCTCTCTGCTCTTTGTAACTGAATTTGAGTTTTGTCGGACGGTTCTGCTTCCATGTTTTTACGGAATCCTTTTCTGTCTTCGGTGTTTCCTCATCTTTTCCGTCTGCTTTAAAGGACACAGCGTCACCTGTCTCAATTCCCTCTCTGCGTTTCTTTGCCTCAAGGTAATCAGTGTAGCCGCCTTCGTACTGCGTAAGATTGCCTTCACGGTCAAATTCAAAGATACGGTCCACCAGATTATCAAGGAAATAACGGTCATGAGATACTGCGATCACGATTCCTGCAAAGGAAGCCAGATAATCTTCCAGGATCGTGAGGGTCGGAATATCAATGTCGTTTGTGATCTCATCCAGGAGAAGAACGTTCGGCGCTGCTGCCAGTACTTTGAGAAGGTACAGTCTCTTCTTCTCTCCACCGGAGAGTTTCTCGATCGGTGCATACTGCATGGCCGGATCAAAAAGGAACTGCTCCAGAAGCTTGGATGCACTGATGAGCCCGTCCCTGGTCGGAATAAACTCAGCCACATCCTTGATATAATCGATCACTCTCTGACTGCTGTTCATATCTTCGATCTCCTGAGAAAAATATCCCAGTTTGATGGTATCTCCGATTTCCACTTCTCCGCTGTCCGGCTCGATCACGCCGGCTATGATCTTGAGAAGCGTAGACTTTCCGCAGCCATTTGGCCCGATGATTCCAAGGCGCTGGTTTTTCAGTACAATATAGTCAAAATCCCGGATGCAGACTCTGTCACCAAAGCTCTTGGAAATATGATGGAGTTCAATCGTCTTTTTGCCCATTCGTGTTTCTACGGAATCAATCTCCACACTCTTGTCACGCACCGGAGCGGTAGAATTTTTCATTTCCTCCAGACGTTCAAGACGGGCTCTCTGTTTCGTACTTCTTGCACGGCAGCCACGTTTTGCCCACTCAATCTCCATGCGGAGAATGCTCTGCTTCTTTCGTTCAGAAGCCATCTCCATCTCTTCTCTCTGGGCTTTCATTTCCAGAAAGTCGGAATATTTTGCCTCATAGCTGTAAAGCTTTCCATGGCTGATCTCCAGGATCTTGTTTGTCACACGGTCAAGGAAATATCTGTCATGTGTTACCATGATCACAACCCCCTTAAAACGGTTGAGATAATCCTCCAGCCATGCAGCCATCTCATTATCCAGATGGTTCGTCGGCTCATCCAGAATCAGAACATCTGTCGGGTTTGCCAGGACTGCTGCCAGTGCCACACGTTTTTTCTGTCCGCCGGAAAGATGTTCAATCTCTTCTTCATGATCCTCGATCCCCAGTCTGTTGAGGATCATATGCGCCTCTGTCTCCGGATTCCAGTTCTGATCCTTCTGTCCCTGTGTCACATAGGAAAGAATCGTTGCGTCTTTGGGAAATTCCGGATGCTGCGGAAGATAAGTAATGCGAAGCCCGTTCTGTGTGATCACCTGACCTTCATCCGCTTCCTCCAGTCCCGCAAGGATTTTAAGAAAGGTTGTTTTGCCTGTTCCATTGATACCGATAATTCCTATTTTGTCTCCCTGATGTATCCCGCAGGAAATATCATCAAAGATCACCTTATCTCCATAAACTTTACTGATATGCTCCAGATTTAAAACATTCATCCCTGTCCATCACTCCTGTATTCTTTTTACTTTTGGAAATCTTCTGATATAATAAATAATAAACAATACTGCTGTGATTCCCCATGATACCGGATAACTCAGCATAATTGTATTGATTCCCGGATATCCCGGAAATACACCAAACATCCACACAATACGGAAAAAGCAAACTCCGCCGCAGGTAAGCAGCATCGGGACCAGGACTCTTCCCGCCCCTCTGAGTGCACCGGAAAGAATTCCGATCGCCACGTACAAAAAGTACGACGGCAGAAGGAAATGCATCATGTCAACACCGATCTGCACGACCTTTGCATCTGTCGTAAACAGTCTGTAAAGCGGAGCAGCCAGTGCATACAGGACTCCGCTTACAAGGAAAGCGCCTGCATAGGCCATTCCAAGACAGATCCCCACGCTTTTTCGCATTCTCTTCACCTTTCCTGCCCCATAGTTCTGACCGACAAAGGTTGTTATAGAAATTGCAAAGGCATTCACGACCATCCAGTAGACCGCATCAATCTTTGCAAAGGTTCCCCATGCCGCAACCGTATCCGTTCCCAGTTCATTTACAAATACCTGGATGATCAGGTTTGCAATGGTATACATAGTAGCCTCCAGTGCCGCCGGAATGCCGATCCGAAGAACAGATTTAAGCGAAGCTCCATAAAAGCGGATTTCCCGAAGCTTAAGCTGAAACAGCGGGTTTTCTTTCATAAGAAGAACCGTTACCAGCGCTGAACTGATTCCCTGACAACTCACAGTCGCGAGTGCAACGCCCATAACTCCCAGGCGGCAGACAACTACAAGTATGATATCAAGGACTATATTCAGCCCACAGGTGACCATCAGAACATACAATGGTCTTTTGGAATCGCCCACTGCACGTAAGATGGATGCTCCCATATTGTAAATGATGTTAAAGACCATTCCACAGAAATAAATATGAAGATATATCCTGGAATCCGCCATCAGTTCCTGTGGGGTCTTCATAAGCGTAAGAACCGTATCCGTGAGAAAAAAGCCGAGAACTCCCACAATGCATCCGATCGTAATACCAAACGCATAGGAGGTATGCAGCGTCTTATTAAGATTTTTCCTGTCTTTCGCACCATAAAACTGTGCTGCGATCACAGACGCACCGGAAGTCAGTCCGACAAAGACCTCCACTACCAGATTGACGATCTGATTGACCGAACCTCCGACAGCTGCTAAAGCCTCCTTACCTACAAAACGACCGACAACAATGCTGTCGGCCGTGTTATATATCTGCTGAAAAAATGTTCCGATCATGATCGGAAAAAAGAAGATCAGAAGCTGTTTCCAGATCACACCCTCTGTAATCTGATTCCTCTCATCCATTATCTGTTTCCCCCGTTTCTCCCTCTTTTAAGATAATCTCATCCTTATCGTTTCAGTATAGCAGAGAGAAATAGGAAAAGCAACGTATTTTTATAGGGTTTCCTACCACTGAGAAGGATCATAAAGGACGATCTGCGGATCGGCAGAATCTGTAGAAGCATACATCGAGAGAACATTTCCGGACGGGTCGATCCACTCACCGGAACCACCCTCCTGCATACCCGGATACATGTTATCCCAACCGTCACCCGGCTGATATCCGTACAGACAGCAGTTGTTGCCGGTTCCTTTTATTACGATTTTGGATACATTCAGACTTCCAAGATCATCTGCCTGCCCTCTGGCATAGAACATAACCTGTCCATCCTCCACAACCGTATCCTCTCCCTCTGTTCTCGCTCCCACGTCAAATCCCTCATAGAAGAGCTGGCGCAGATTCTCTCCCATATACTGAGATACCTCTGTTTTGTCCGTGTGGGAACCAAGTGTTATATGGGACATTGTAACTGTCAGATCGTTATCTTCTCCGCTTAATGCCACATAGTTTCCATTTCTGTCATAATAAACCGGTCTTGACGGCATACAATAGAATCCTTTGCCGGCCAGTTCATTTCCTGCCTCACTGTATGTCATTCCGGTATCTACTCCCATCAGCCAGTACGGGTTTCCGCTTCCGGTCAGCTGGATCTGTGTAATACCATCCTGGGCATCACTGGAATCCGCACTGAACAGGGTTACCTGACCGTTGGAAGAGCTTGTCATTCCCATATTCCAGTAAGGCTCGGACATCCCGTCAAATTTTTCTGTCATTTCTTTCAGACTTCTTCCAAACATGGAATCCAGTTCCGGATCTTCCACTGCAGAGCTGCTGTTCCCTCCGATAAATGGAAGTGTAAATCCCGCATAACACGGAACTGCTGTCATTCCTGTAAGTGTCACTGCTGCAATCATCGCTGCACCTGTGGCTTTAAAGCTTATTTTTCGCATAAATCCAATCTCCTTTTAGTTGTAATTCTGTCGTCTGTGATCCCAAAGAGCTATCTTCCAGCCTCTTTCCTTCAGTCTCTGTATCTTTTCTTTGAATCTTTCTCTCTCTTCCTCAGAGCTTACATTATCCAGCCCGTCTGTGATCAGGTACAGACTGACATCCTGCCGGGATTTCTCCTCTTGCGGCATGAGCTTTGACAGCAGATCCAAAACTTCTTCTGCACTGTCCAGATAGGCACTGTAGCCTTTTGTATAGTAAGCAAAGGTATCCAGTGGCTTCACATATTTCAGCGGCATCCTGCAATAAAGCAGTTCACATTCTTCATTGCACAGAGCCAGTGTCACCAATGCCTCTTTTTTCATTTGTTTCTGCTGTGCAAGCCATCTGTTAAAGCTTTCTGTGATTTCTTCTTCCTTTCCATACATAGATCTGCTGCGGTCAATGATATAGATCACTTCTGATATCTTTTTATATTCTTCTTTTTCCATCTGCTCTCCCTCTCTGTTATATACAAAATCCCTTCCCTGTCTAATCCGGCCAGTATGCTTTTTCCTGCGACATTTCCAGCAGCTTTCGTGGAATGATCCGAACAGTCAGGCTGTCTTTCTGGCTTTCTTTAAAGATCAGCATCCCCTCTTCCCACTGATACATATAGATCATACCGTCGTCTTTTCCCTGTTGCATGATATCCTTATCGTCTGCTGTGAGATCTCTGGCTGTTTTTTTCTCCGGATCCTCTGCGTCTGTAAGAAAAAGCAGAAATTCTGCTGCCATCTCTCCTGGCTCAATCCCCTGATTTCTCTGACATTTCATATAAAAATCCAGGATATCTCCATTATTCAGATCTTCTTCCACCATAAGGGTACAGGTATCTTCCACCTGGTATTTTGTGAAAATCCGTTTCTATCAGATCATATTCGCCAACCGTTACCGTACAGTCCGTTTCCGTTTCCTGTTTTGTATACGAAAGCTTCTGCTGCGTCAGATAAGCATCCAGTTCCTCTCCTGTTCTGAAAAACCGAAAGCGGTTACAGGGAAGTCCGTATGCTCTGGCTGTTTCCTCTGACAGATGAAAAATACTGTCTGTTCCATCCTCCGATGTTTCAGAAGAGACTGCATTTGTCCTGACCAGCGTAAGAAGTTCCTGTGCTTCCCTGGATCCTCTGTAAAAATTTCCAGCATACTGCACTTTTGGTTCCGTTCTTCCTGCCCACAGAATTCCCGTTCCAACAACTCCCACAATTACTGTGCCCAACAGCAGTGGTACAAATTTTCTGAAGGCCTGTCCCTTCTTTTTTTCTGCTTCTGGAGATTCCTGTTCATCTTTTCCAAGAAAAGCCTCTCTTAATTCTCTGACAGATGAATAGCGTTCGCGGTAATCCAGTGCCATTCCTTTAAGCAGTACTTTTTCCTGCTCCAGCGTAATCTCCGCACCATACATGGAGGGTGGATACAGGGTATCCTTCTCTCTTCTTGACAGAGAGCTTTCCGGAATTGCACCTGTGATCATCTCATAACACACTGCACAGAGACTGTAGACATCTGTCCATGCCTTCTGCTTGCCATGTTTTTCATATTGTTCCGGCGGCGCATATCCCTCTTTAAAAAGAACCGTCTTTGTGTGGTCATCCTCTGTAATTTCTCGTGCGGAACCGAAATCTATAATGCAGAGACTCCCATCCTCTCTGAGCATCAGGTTGTCCGGTGTCAGATCTCTGTGCAGGATGTGTTTTCCGTGCATCTTTTCCAGCCCCTCCATAACCGGAAGGAGCATATCTCTCGCTTTCTCAAAAGAAAGAGGTTCTTCCTGGCATTCCAGATAATGCCTCAGGCTGGTTACCCGCAGGTATTCCATGACAATATAGGCATTCCCCTGTTCTTCAAAGTAATTCAGAACCTTTACAATTTCTTTCACCGCGTGCAGAGAGGCCATCACTCTTGCCTCCCGCAGGAAGTTTCGGATTTCTTTTTCTCTTTTTTCGCCCTGTGGAGGACATAGCTCTTTTACTACGACCTTTTGCTGATTTTCCTGGTCAGCCGCCAGCCAGGTAGTTCCAAAGCCGCCCTGCCCCAGACGTTTTTCCAGACGATAACGCCCGTTTCCAATCACTCTTATCTGCAACTTTTTATATTCCTTCCTGTCAGTAAAGAATCCCATCATTGGATGCAGCGATCGCCACACTGTATTCTATGGTTTCCTGACTTTCATTGACCGACCCCATAACGCTGAGCCAGCTGTGGAGATTTACCTGAATATATCTGCCTTCTTTCGATTCTTCCATCTGTTTCTGTAAATCCGCAATTTCTTCTGCGGTCAGATATGCTTCCGGACAGCAGACCGGGAGCAGCGTTTCCACAAAGGTCCGAAAACGCTGTGGATCTGTTGTACTACCTCTCAGGCAGATCACTCTCTGGTCTACCGGATCATAGAATATCTCATAATTTTCCCTGTCTCCGGACAGAGTCGTAACCTGATAAGCTTCCTCTGAATAAGACAGGTTGCTGAGCAGTTCATAGGAATCATCCACCCTTCGGTAAACCGACGGATGACTGTTCTTCTCGGTTTTTATCTGATTTTTGATCCTGTCCAGTCCCATCTGGGAAAACAACACTTTCTGAATCGAAGCCTTATCCAGATACATTTTGCGTCTCGTGTTTCCCGGTATGTTCCACTCAAGCAGTTCCTCCTCCGTAAGTTCGCAGGAAATCATTCCCTCTGTAAGATCCTCTCCAATCTTTGGATCATACTTTTCAAGTCTTTTTAAGATGGTTTCATAGTCTTCATCAAGGCTGGAGATCAGCCTCTCATCATTTTTGGCAATCCCCTGCTCTTTTGCTTTCCTGGCTTTTCTCTCGAAATACTGAACGGGATAATGTTTCTGCAGCCACTGATCTCCTGCCCAAAAGCCTCCTGCTGCCAGAACGGTACACAAAGCTCCCAGTCCTATCCGTCTTAAGATACGGCGGTTCTGCTTTCGGCCTTCTACATGATAGCCAACTCCAAGTCCACTGATCTGGATCCATTTCTGTCCCCAGAAATACCGCGTACTTCCTGACAGCATTCTTATACTGTCGGTATCATAACCCAGAGCATGAAGCAGAAGTTCCATACTGAAATATCTCTGCTGGATATCCAGATTCAGTCCCTGAAAGATTGCCTGATCTATATGCCGGTCTGTTTTTGTATAGAAAGAAACCGGTCTGAATTCCTCTTTTTGAATACGCCGTACGAACGATATTGGTTTCTCTCCCGTCAATGTCTCAAAAAGAACTGCACAGATTCCATAAACGTCTGTCCACGGTCCAATCCTGTCCGGGGCCGTATACTGTTCCGGGGCACTGTACGCTTCCTTCATAAATTTCTTATCGCAGATGATCTCTTTGCCCCGACAGGCACCCAGATCGATCAGCTTCAGGTTTCCTGCTTCGTCAAACATCAGATTATCCGGACTCAGATCACAGTGAACCAGACCTTCGCTGTGCAGAAAAGCCAGACCTTCCAGCACGGGGCGAAACAGCTCCAGAAGCTGCCTTTGAGAACTTTGTTTTCGGAGCATTTCCAGCTTCTGCTTCAGTGTTCCTCCTGGCAGATATTCCATGACCAGAAAGTTCATTCCGGCTTTTTCGAAATAATCATAAATCTTTACTACTCCGGGGATCATCTCTTCTCTCAGAAAAGGGCTGTTGTCGTGGGAAAAAATTTCCGTCTCACTTCCGGCCTTCCAGACTTTTATCGCAATCTCCCGATGATTTTTCTCATCCAGTGCATGATAGATCACTCCAAAAGCTCCCTGCCCGATCTGCTCCCGGATCAGATAACGACTTTCTAATTTTTGTTCCATATATCAGTTTTCTCCATTTTGCGACCGGCAGGTTTCTGACAACATATAATTTCTGCTCACCCAGAAAGTGCCTCTTAAAATCACAAACTGTGCTGCATTGTCCTCATCCGTCAGGATCAATCCGTCAAGATCTGTAAAGCTATACCCCTGTATGGATAAGCCCTGAAGACCTGACAGTTTTTTGGAGATATCTTCTGCAATCATCTGTGCCGACACATTGCAATCTTCTGAAAAAGCTGTCGTAAGCTCTGCGGCCAGATTGCAGTCCCAGTTATTTTTATTTCCTTCCGAAAATAGAATGATCTTATAGATTCGTTCTGAAAGAATATCATACTGTATCCTGATTTTTTCGCCTTTCGGACCCTCAAAGAGCTGTTCTCGCAAAAACTGTGTTTTCACGGCACCCATTCCGGAATCTGTCACCTTAAACACCTCTGATTCTGAGGTAAGTTCAAAAGTGCTGTCCTGACTTTCCAGGATCTTCATAACATCTTTTCTCGTTTTTTTCAGAAGCAATATGTTTGACGGCTGATTCCACTCTCGGACATCCTCTTCTTCAAGCCAGTAGACCGTCTGAAGTCCATCCTTCTCACTTTCCACCGCATTCTGCTCTACAAAATCCATAAAATCCTGATATTGTGCCGAGGTTCTGGCATAACTTCCTGCCGCCTGCTCTTCATCCTCTGCTTCTGAGGCATAGCTTGAAAGTTCCAGACTCCAGCACTCTTGTGCTTCCTCTTCCATGTAGCTTAAATCTTTCTTCAGATTCATATAAAAACTTCCATATCTGACTGAATCATACATACTCTCTTCTGCCAGTGCAAAGACTGTCTCTATTTCCTGTTCTGTAAAATACGTTTCAGGAACAATCTGCGGTAAAATTTCTTTCAGAAATGTTTTCATCTCATCCTCTGAGAGTGTAGCCTTACAGGAATTTACTCTTCCACTCTGCCCGTCGCTTACAATCTCAAACCTTTTTTCTTCCTCCGCACAGGCATAAGTCACGTTCTTCTGGTTGTGGATCTCCAGATACGTCAGCAGCTCTCCATACCTTGTAACACTGCTTTCTCTGCTGCTGCTTTTTTCCTTCAGGGAAATTCCCAGAACTTCTTCTGTAAGCTTTTTGAGATGGATATCCTGGATAAAAAAGCCCTGTGCCTCATTTCCAGCCAGTTTTCGGACTTCCAGAAATTTGGGATCCACATGATAGATCATCTCCGATGCAATGGAACCCTCATCCAGAGTTCCTTCTTTTTGAGCTGCCTTCAGGATTTCCTCCGCCTCTTTTGTCTCTGCCGCCATAAGAAATACAGGTTCTTTCTGATATTTTATATGATCTCTATCAATCTGGTACTCCAGGATCTGCCGTTCATGCGTATGAACATAGCCAAATACAATGCCTCCGGCAAGAAGCATGAGTCCACACAAAATTCCTGTCACTTTCCTCTGCTTTCTTGTCATAAATGCATTCATTCCTCTTCTTTTTTCCGGTTCTCTCTGTTTTTTTTCTGTCAGATCCAGCCATTTCTCGCCCCAGACGGACCGTGCTGCTCCGAGGCAGACGGCCAGTGGTTCACTTTCCATACCAAGCTGTTCTGCCAGTGCATAAAGTCCGAAGCTGCCTTCGCCGGCATCTGCCTCGATTTCATGCCGGAGTGTATGATCTACCCGGGTGCTGACCGTGGCCCAGCGGCTGATTGAGCTTACCCTGCCCTTCCTCAGGAAATGTTCTGCCCGCCTCGGATATTTCCCTGTCAGACATTCATAGAGAACTTCTGACACCGAGTGCACATCACTCCAGGGGCCTGCCTCTTCCAGTTTCCGGCTTCTTAAGAAACAGTCTCCAATCCCTGTCAGACAAAGAGTTCCGTTTTCATCAAAAAGCAGTCTCTCCATAGTAATTCCGCCATGAACGATCCCAATGCTGTGCATCCAGGAGAGAAGCTCCAGAACAGGGAAAAGCAGTTCCCATGCCTCCTCTATGGTAAACTGTCCTTTTTTCCGGGAATGCAGATATTGTCTGAGATTCTGCCCTGGCAGATGTTCCATTGCTATATATGCATGCTCTCCACCGCAGAAGACATCTGTCACCTCCGCAGTTCCCCGATATTCATATTTTCCAAAAAAATTTCCGGCTTCCTCAATAAATCTCTCTGTATCCGCACATTCGGTATCTGAATCTGCCCCTGTAAATTCTTTAAGTATAACCTCCTGATCCAGTGCCGTATCATAAGCCCGGTAAATTCTGCTGTGCGCACCTTCACAAAGAAGGTCTCCTGTCAGATAACGATTCTTCAGAAGGTGACACGGTCTTAGTTTCTGATCTTTGTATTTTTCCTTCATTTTCACGGTCCCCAGGAATATGCTGCCTGATAACGATAGTATGCCTTGTAGTAGCTCTGATATCTTTTCTTTGACACAGACCTTCCATCAATCCAGTAATTTACCTTAATTTTGCCGTTTGACTGACGTTGTCCGACATAATCAGACATGGTAAGATTGATATAAAGCTTGTATCCTCTGATCTTAAAGATATTTCTGGATACACTCCTTCCGTTAATAACTGTCTTTACAATAAAGGTTTTCTCTTTTTTGTTATAGAGAAGCTTCTGTGGTCCAAAGTAAGAGGTTCGCATAACAGCAACCGGCTGTACCCGTCCTTTGTAAATAGTCAGTACCACCATGACATTTGCCCGTTCACTGTAAAAAAATGCTTCCGGGATCTTGTCACCTGTCACATCTCTGAAAATATAACGAAGGTTATCATCATAATAGACATTTCTCATGGAAACCTTCTTTCCGCAGTCATTATATTTCCATCCGGAACGGCTTCTCAGATCATAGTTGATATTGAAACGGGTTCCGCTTTTTCCCCAGCTGCGCAGTTTGCTGTTGTACATTTTAACAGCTTTCTGATGGCTGATCCCGGCTGCCTGTACCGAAGTGGCTGTTCCTCCCGTGCTCAAAAGTAATCCTGCGATAATTCCTAAGACTGTTCTTACAAAAAATCTTCTGAAATTTTTCATTGTCTTTCCTCCCTCTCCTGATACTGTTGAATAGTTACCGGTTTTGTTTGTTAATTACAGTATATAAGATCATCCGGCAAATTTGTTTTTTATACCAGATAATCCAGGAGTTCTTTCTGGTGACAGTAGGAATCGCGATATACTTTGTAAAGATAGAAATTCTTTCCCTGGACCACCTGCTTCTCCACCTCTTCCTCCAGAACATCCAAGGGCTCTGTCGAACGAAGAAATCGAATCACAAAACAGTCAAATTCCTGATCCGGCTTCAGTCCGGCAAAACCACAGTTCATCAGAATACGGTTCAGACGGTTCATTGTGATCTTGTTCTCATCATCCAGTGACACTCTCATCCTGACAAACAGAAGAAAGCTTATCAGTGTCGCCCGGTTGATATCCCTGCCTCCTGTAATAAATTCACGGAAAAAATCTTCTCCGGAGCGTCCTCTCTGATAGGCTTTTTTGCGGTCTCCCTCTTCTCTGCCTCCACAGGTATCCTTTTCCTCCTCTTTTTTTCTCTGCTCTTCTTCCATCAATAAAAGCTTTGCAGCAGCAGTTTTCCATTCCTCCGGAGATGGATTCTGACTGCACAGTCCCAGCGAATGTGCCACACGGATCTTCATATTCTGCGGCCACTGGTCAAAATTTCCATACAGTTCAAAGAGGATCTCCATCCAGTCCACAGAGACATAGCCAAAATAAAAATAATTAAACTCATCAAAGATACCGCCCGGTGTCAGTGCTGTATTCTCTAGATATTCCTTTTTTTCCTCCAGCGACATATTGTTTCTCTGTTTGTCGGCATCTCTTTTTAACTTTGTCAGAGGCTTCAGAAAGGCAAGTTCCTCCAGTGCAAATTTCTCTTCCCTTCCCCGCTCTTCTTTGTCACGCACATTCCCATACTGATTGCGCAGTTTTTCTTCTTTTATGCAGCTTTCATAGTAGCGGTCACAGCGATCCTGAATATAAAAGTAAAGATATTTGCAGAAGTAATATCTCGCACGCTCTCTGACAGAAGAAAATTTCTCGATATTTTCCTGCACAAAAGACAAGAATTCTTCTTCCGAATCACTTTTTATAATTTTCTCCTCCAGGGATCTGGTCAGAAACATCGTCTCCAGTTCCTCGGAGACAGATTCTGCCTCCATATATTCTTTGAGTTCCTTCAACGTGATCTTTCCGCCCCTGAAAAAACTCTTCTCGTCCCCTTTGGATTTCTCGAACAGTTTTCTTCCTTCTGCAAAAAGCTCCTTCCATTCCTCGTAGTCCATCCGATGCTCAAACGCATAAATCAGGCACGCTTCATAAAAGCTTCTTGCATAAAGCTTCTCGCACTCATTCTCCTCCAGCTTCTGATTGATCTGTTCAAGACTCCATCTTGCAGCAAGACCCTCTGCCAGAA
The DNA here is from genome assembly GCF_009883055.1 of Blautia sp. BIOML-A1. Lineage (GTDB taxonomy): Bacteria > Bacillota > Clostridia > Lachnospirales > Lachnospiraceae > Blautia_A. The sequence continues at coordinate 23,030 of NZ_WWVR01000031.1, forward strand.
TCTCCAGCCTGGCCGGGACTGCTTTCCGTTTCTTTTCATCTGCCTTCGATAATTCTTCCGTATCTATAGAAAAATTCATCACAAGATTTTCAAAAATGTCACTCTTTTTCATCTCTGCCCTCCATTTCTCCTTGCTTTTCAATACAAAAAAAGCAGAACCCCTGTGGATCCTGCTTCTTATTGTTGTGATTAGTCTTCTACTTTCACGATTTCTTTCTTGTTGTAGCTTCCGCACTCTTTGCAAACTCTGTGAGGCATCATCAGGGCGCCGCATTTGCTGCATTTTACCAGGTTCGGAGCACTCATTTTCCAGTTAGCACGTCTTTTATCACGTCTAGCTTTGGATGATTTGTTCTTTGGACATATGGACATAGGTTACACCTCCTTAAATTTACTAAATATATCACTGATGGCCGCCATACGTGGATCCTTCGGCTCCTCTGCACATCCGCAGGGTCCGTCATTCAGATTCTTACCGCACTGGCTGCAAATACCCTTACAGTCCTCTCTGCAGAGAACCTTCAAAGGCCAGTTCATCAGTACCTCAAGATAGACCAACCGGTCCACATCCAGGTCTGTTCCCGTGAGATAGTCATTCTCATCCAGATCTTCTACTCTGTCTTCATCAGACTGCTTCATATCCAGCTTACGCTCAATACTGTATGGAATCTCAACTAACACCTGCTCCAGACAGCGGTCACAGGGAATACCCACGGTAACACTTCCGTTTCCTGTAAGTTCCAGAACCTTATTGCCTGTATTGGCAATGGTAAGGCTTACCGGAGTCTTGTCTATAAGCTGATATTCTCCCAGCTGAAATGAAATTTTATCCAGTTCAAGTTCCGGAGTGATCTGAACGACCTTTCCTTCACATTCTATAATATCTGATAAATGAATCTGCATAATTATCTCCTACTCACACCTTATCAATTATACATAGATGACTATAGTTTGTCAATCTGATTTTTCATTAAATTGTATTTTCGAAAAAAAATATTCTTTATTAAGATAAAGGTAACTGTTCAGCACCCTCACAGTTACAGATAAAGAGAAGGAATCTGCCTTCAGCGGTAAATTCCCTCTCTTTAATACGGATTGTTCCGCAGTAAACTGCTTTGAACCCTGGTATTATTATTTTACCAGTGCTACTGTATCTCTGCAGATTGCAAGTTCTTCATTTGTAGGAATAACTGCAACCTTAACCTTGGAGTCTGCTGTAGAAATAACGATTTCTTCACCAAATGTATTGTTTGCTGTGTCATCGATCTCAACTCCGAGGTATCCGAGGTAGTTACATACATCTTTACGAAGTGCTCCTACATTCTCACCGATACCAGCTGTAAATACAATTGCATCTACACCGTTCATAGCTGCTACATATCCGCCGATAAATTTGGCAATACCATAGCAGAGTACATCGTATGCATTCTTGGCATCTTCGTTTCCGGCTTCGATTGCTGCTCTGATGTCACGCATGTCACTGCCGACTCCGGACATACCCTGAAGACCAGATTTCTTGTTCAGCACATTCATAACACCTGCAAGATCAAGGTTTTCTTTCTTTGCGATGAACTCAACGATTGCCGGGTCGATGTTACCGGAACGTGTTCCCATAACAACCCCTTCAAGTGGTGTAAGTCCCATGGTAGTGTCTACGCATTTGCCGTTCTCAACAGCACTGATGGAAGATCCGTTTCCAAGATGGCAGACAATCACTTTGGAGTTGTCTTTGTCAAGGCCAAGGAATTCAACAGCACGTTTGGATACAAAGCTGTGAGAGGTTCCGTGGAAACCATATCTTCTTACTTTGTAGTTTTTGTAGTATTCGATCGGAAGTCCGTACAGATATGCTTTTGCAGGCATTGTCTGATGGAAAGCTGTATCAAATACGCCAACCTGCGGTACGCCTGGCATAAGTTCAGAGCAGACACGGATACCGATCAGGTTTGCCGGGTTGTGAAGTGGTGCAAGGTCGTTGCACTCTTCTACTGTTGCGATCATCTCGTCTGTGATCACTGCTGAGGAAGCAAATTTCTCGCCGCCGTGTACGATACGATGTCCGATTGCTTCTACTTCTTTGAGGCTCTTGATCGCACCTGTTTTGTCGTTGGTGAGAGCATCCAGTACGAACTGGATTGCTTCTTTGTGTGTAGGCATTGCACACTCTGTGATTTCTTTGTCGGATCCGGCTTTCTGATAAACCAGTCTTCCGTCGATTCCGATTCTTTCGCAAAGACCCTTTGCCAGAACATCCTCTGTATCAGAGTTGATGAGCTGATATTTCAGAGAGGAACTTCCGCAGTTAATTACCAATACATTCATTTTAAATTCTCCTGTTCAATATGTTTCAATATGTAATATTTGTTGTGGAAAAATTATTTGTCTTCAGCCTGGCACTGTACAGCTGTGATAGCAACAACACCAACGATATCGTCTGCAGAGCATCCTCTGGACAGATCGTTAACTGGTTTTGCGATACCCTGTGTAACAGGTCCGTATGCTTCTGCTTTACCAAGACGCTGAGCAAGTTTGTATCCGATGTTTCCTGCATCAAGGTCAGGGAATACAAGAACGTTTGCCTTACCTGCAACTTCGCTTCCCGGAGCTTTGGATGCACCAACGCTTGGTACGATTGCAGCGTCAAGCTGGAATTCTCCGTCCAGTTTGAGTTCCGGATGCTCTTCTTTTGCGATTCTTGTAGCTTCTACCATCTTGTCTACGTCAGGATGTTTTGCACTTCCCTTTGTGGAATGTGAAAGCATTGCAACGATCGGCTCTTCTTCAACAAGAAGCTGGAAGGATTCTGCAGAAGAAGCTGCGATTGCAGAAAGCTCTTCCGGAGTCGGGTTCTGGTTCAGACCAGAGTCAGCAAATACAAATGCTCCGTTTGCACCGTATTCGCAGTCCGGAACTACAATCAGGAAGAATGCAGATACAAGCTTTGTTCCCGGTTTTGTCTTCAGGATCTGTAAGCATGGACGAAGTGTGTCTGCTGTAGAGTGGCATGCACCGGATACCATACCGTCTGCATCACCCATTTTTACCATCATTACACCATAGTATGGGTACTGAGTATGGAGGATTTCTTTTGCTTTCTCAGGTGTCATACCCTTCTTAGCTCTCAGCTCTACAAATTTGTCAATGTATGCCTGAGTTCTGTCAGATGTCTCCGGGTCAACGATAGTTGCTCCTGAGATATCAAATCCGCCTTCAGCAGCTTTCTTATTGATTTCTTCTTCGTTTCCGATGAGAACGATCTTGGCAACTCCCTCTTTCAGAATCTTATCAGTTGCCTCCAGAGTTCTCATGTCCTCTGTCTCTGGCAGTACGATAGTTTTGATGCTTTTTTTGGCTCTTTCTTTGAGTAAATCAACAAATCCCATGATTAAATGGCTCCTTTCGTTATTTCGGTCTTATGACCATGTGAGAATCCTGAATATGACCTCACAGCTAGTTTCATTATACCCCCAGTTCTGCCTCTTTTCAAGTGCTTGACAGGGAGATTCTTCCAAGGAGAGGTATTTTTTGAAGTGCAATTTGGGGAAAAATCACGAACTTTTTCAGTCCTTAAAGAAAAATCTGTAGATCCTCGCATATTTTTTCTTGTTTACATCTATTCTCCACATAAAGACTGTCATCGCAAGAATCACTGCCGCCAGCCCTGAGATATAAAACAGATTTGTTTTTCCGCTGGAATAATAAGAAATAAACACATTTCCATCTTCATCTTCCAGATATCGCACCGTATAATACATCTCCTTTTTTTCTTCTGCCAGCTCTGTTTCCAGTTTGAACTTTTTGCCTGCCAGAAGTTCTTCCTGAAATAATTCTTTGTTCAACAGAACATCTTCATAAGCAGCTATATAGATTTCTTTTCCATCCATATAAAAATTTATGTCTTCAGCGTATTGCTCGAGTGGCTCCACATGAATCTGTCCATAAAATTCTATTTCTTCTCTCGGCGGAAGTATACTGGCGATCCCCATACATGCCATGCACATACCCCAAACGGCAAGCACGACAAGAATGACTGTATGTCTGGATCTTTCCCAAAGTTCCGGCATTCTTTGTCCACAATGATATTTTGTATATTTTCTCTCTGCAACCTTGACGAAACGTTCTTTTCCCTCGGTCGCATCATCAAGCACGATCCTGCCGTTTTTAAAGTAGAGGATGACCTCCTCAAAATTGTTCTGAAAACAGAACCCTTCCAGATCCTGATAATAAAATTTTTTTGTTTTTCTCCGAAAATCTCTTACCATGATTTCTTCATCATCATACGTAATGCAGAAATTTCCGGCATCCAGAATTCCATACAATCCGTATATACCGATCAAAATACCAACGGCGGCCATCGATATTTCTGCCCAGGATAAGTTTTTGACGATCAACACACCTGCTGCGAGAATTCCAATGCATAAAAGAGGAATACAGATCTGCAACTGTATGCGGGCCTTTTTCAGAGTTCTTTTTTTCATGTCTGTTTCCTTTCTGCGATTTATCTGTATAAACAAATTATATCATTTGGTGACATTGCCTACAATACACTTCATGATATCAGCTTGCCGCGTCTTTTTACGTATGTTACAATAGGAAAAACCAGATAACTTTTGCCGTGGGCAGAGAGGATTTTATTATGAAAGTAACCGGGATCATTGCGGAGTACAATCCGTTTCATAAAGGACATAAATACCAGATAGATTACTGCAAAAAAAAACTGAATTCAGATTATGTGATCGTCGCCATGAGCGGAGATTATGTACAAAGAGGCACTCCTGCGCTTCTTCCGAAGCATGTACGGGCTGAGATGGCACTTCGATGTGGTGCGGATCTCGTACTTGAGATGCCGGTGTCTGTAAGTACCGCCAGTGCGGAAGCCTTTGCCATGGGCGGCGTTTCCATGCTGGACGGACTACATATTGTGGACAGCCTCTGTTTCGGAAGTGAGTACGGAGAAGTTTCCGCTCTTATGGAACTGGCAGAAATTCTCGTAGAAGAACCAGAAGAATACCGGCAATTACTGAAGGAATTTCTGAGTAACGGACTGTCTTTTCCTTCTGCTAGATGCCAGGCACTGACAGAATATTTCAGAAATCCCCATAATTTTACAGGAGATGATTTTGATGGTGTTCTTACTCCGCTCCTGAATCAGATCGTACAGATCCTGAATTCGCCCAACAACATTCTCGGTATCGAATACTGCAAGGCACTTCTCCGCCTTAAGAGCAATATAAAACCGGTCACCCTGAAACGTCAGGGAATGGGCTATCATGAAACACTTGCAGAGACTGACGGTTCCGACAGATTCTCCCGTACGGATGGCAACACCTTTGCCTCAGCTTCTGCGATCCGCGAATTACTGAAAGCCACACTCACACCAGAAACAATTTCCCGGATTGCCTCACAGGTTCCGGATGAGATTTCATTACTCCTTGCCTCTTCTCTGCAAAGGAATGAATTCCTGACAGAAGATGCCCTGGATCCGCTTCTATCCTATTGTATATTAAAAGAAAATGCAGACAGCTTTTGCAGTTACCTGGATGTCTCCAGGGATCTCGCAGAACGAATCATAAACCGCTCGAATGAACTCAATGGTTTTCTTCAGGCTGCCTCCTTCCTGAAGACAAAAGAACTTACCCAGAGCAGGATCCAGCGGGCACTGCTCCATATCATCCTCGGAATCCGGGAAGTGCCCGCCACCGTTCCTTACGCACGCGTACTTGGTTTTCGCCGGGAAAGCAGCACATTACTGAAGGAGATCAAGGACAGCAGCTCGATTCCACTCATCACCAAGCTTGCTGACGCAAACAGCCTTCTCGATGAATCCGGAAGATCGTTTCTATATGAAACCGTCTTCTCATCCAACCTCTACGAAAAGCTGCTCTGCCGGAAAAATGGCAGAAAGTTCGTTCACGAATACCAGAAACAGCTTGTCATTCTGTAAATACTGACATAAAAAAGACCATCACTGACTTTTGAATCCTGCAAGCATACAGATTTCCTTTATCAGTGATGGTTTTTATTTTTTAGTCTGACAGAAGAATACGGTCATTATCAAGAGCCTTGCCTGCTCCTGTCTTGAATTTCTCAAGAAGTGCATCTACTGTCATATTCTTTTTTTCTCCTTCTCCGATATCCAGCACAATATTTCCGGAGTCCATCATCAGGATCCTGTTTCCGAGGTCGATCGCTGACTGCATGTTATGCGTGATCATCAGACAGGTAAGCTGATATTCTTCCACAATACGCTTCGTCAGGTTCAGAACCTTCTCAGCTGTTCCCGGATCAAGTGCTGCTGTGTGTTCATCCAGAAGCAGAAGCTTCGGTGGATTCATGGTCGCCATCAGAAGCGTAAGTGCCTGACGCTGTCCGCCGGAGAGAAGCCCTACCGGATGGCTCATCCTCTCTTCCAGCCCAATGTCAAGCTTCTTTAATTCTTCACGGAATCTTTCTTTTTCCTGACGACTTGTATGAGAAAGCCAGCCGCCCTTTCCTGCTGCAAGGGCAAGATTTTCTTCGATCGTCATCCCCGGTGCAGTTCCGCGCATCGGATCCTGATAAAGGCGCCCGATCTCCTTTGCACGCACATGCTGCGGCATGAAAGTAATATCCCTGCCATCCAGCTCGATCGCACCTGCATCCGTCATAAAATCACCACAGACTGCATTGAAAAGAGTTGATTTTCCGGCACCGTTAGAGCCGATGATCGTTGCAAAGTCACCCTTCTTAAGTTCCAGAGAAAGATCCTCGATTGCTTTTTTTTCATTTACCGTTCCCGGATTAAATGTTTTTGCGATATGACTGATCTTTAACATCCTCATCTGCCTCCTTTTCTGTGTGTCAGTCGACGTCTGATCTGCGGCCACTGCTGCTTAAGATATGGTCCGGAGATTGCAAGAACAACGATGACAGAGGATACCAGCTTCAGCATAAATGCCGGCATATTGAATCGAAGTGCGATGGTGTATACAAGGCGGAAAATAAAGGAACCAAGAACCATTCCCACGGCTCTCACAAAGATCCCGCCACGGCCGAGGAGCGTACCACCGATCAGAAGAGAGGCCAGTGCGATCGTGACCATTCCCTGTCCGATGTTGATATCTACAGATTTTTGCGACTGAGACAGAAGACATCCGGAAAGTGCAGTAAATGCATTTGCCACGCACAGTCCGATGATTGTGGTAAACACCGGGTTAATGGAAGAAGATTTTACCATGTCAGAGTTATTTCCCGTTGCCCGGATTGCAAGGCCAAGCCTTGTTTTGAGGAAAAATACCAGAAATGCAACGACAAGGATCACTGCGATCAGTGCAACAATGATATCCTCTCTTCCCTTCAGTGGTGTGCTGGAGAGTGCCTCCTTCATCATGGAAAATACAGTTACTGTCCGATTCATATTGATGAGAGAAGATCCTCCCATCACTGCAATATTCACGGAATACAAGGCTGTATTTACGATAATTCCGGCAAGCAGACTGTCTACGCCAAGCTTGGTCTGCAGGATCGCAGTTACAAAGCCTGACAGTACACCGGCGAGCATCGCCGCTATCACAGACAGAAACGGATGGCCGCTGACTGCCACGACAGCACCTACGGCTGCTCCAAAAGTAAAGCAGCCGTCAGTGGAAAGATCGCAGACATTCAGCATAGAGTAGCTAAGAAACAGAGCAAGGACAGTCAGAGAACAGATCAGTCCCAGCTTCAGGGCTGTCTCTCCAAGGGAGAGCATGGTTGCAATCGTCACGGTAAATTCCTCCAGTTAGTTCGATTCTATTTTGTAACTGTTCAGTACCCTCACAGTTACTTTATTTTTCTATATCTTCAAAGCTTTCTGCAGTGGTAATCTCATTAACCTGTGTGCAGAGAGGTTCGAATTCTTTTTTGACAGTCTCAAGGTCAAGACCAAGACCCTCACAGGTTTCTGTGTTTACAGTTGCAGTTCCGTTATCAAAGGTTTCAACAGCTGTCTCGGATGGTTTTGCTCCATCTACCAGGATATCTGCGATCATATCCGCCGTCTTCTGTCCAAGATTTGCATAATCTACACCATAGCCTACAAATGCACCGTTCAGTGCGAAGGAGTCTGCTCCTGTATAGTGCGGGATTCCTGCCTCGATGAATTTCTCATAGATAGAAAGCTCTGCTGTCATAATCGTATTGTCTGTAGGTGTGAACACTGCATCCACGCCATCTGCGATCAGTGCTTCTGCCGCAAGCTGAACCTCATCTGTTGTAGTTCCGGTACGTTCAACATATTCGATGCCTTCTTTGTCCAGATAATCCTTTGCTTCCTGGATCGCTGTTGTGGAAGAATCCTGTCCTACGTCATAGAGGAGTCCAATCTTCTTTACATCCGGGTTCTGTGCCTGGATCAGTTTCATGATGGAAGAAGTATCCAGATAATCGCTGGTTCCTGTGATGTTTGCTCCAGGAGCATCCAGAGAATCTACAAGTCCGGAACCGACCGGATCAGATACTGCTGAAAATACAACCGGTGTCTCAGTTCCCTCTGTTGCGGACTGCATACGCATTGCTACCGGTGTAGCCACACCAACCATCAGATCTACGTTGTCAGCCTGAAAATCAGAAATAATCTGTTCCATGACACTGGCATCTGCATTACAGTTATCATAAGACACATCAAAAGTGACACCCTTTTCTTCGCCAAGTTCTTCCAGACGGCTCTGGATATTGTCTACGATCTGATTCAGAGAAGCATCATCCACATAGTTGCAGATACCCACCTTGAAATCATCCGCCATTACCGGTGAAGCCATCATCATACTGGTTGCTACTGCTGCTGCGATTACTAACATTCTTTTTTTCATAGTCTTTTTCCTCTCTCTTTCTACATTTTCTGTGCCATGAGAAAAAAAGAACCGCCTCAAGCTATGCTTGAGACGGTAATAATTTCTTATTATCGCGGTACCACTCAAATTGACGTATCGTCCACTTTCTCATGTACAAACATACACTCCTGATTGGTAACGGGTTCGGTTCCCGTCAGTGCCTACTCTCCAGATACGAATTTCGGACTGCCCTCGGAAGGCCATTCAATCATCCGCTTCATACAGGCTTCCACCATTACCTGCTCTCTGGAATGTTGCCGGATCATTTACTCTTCTTCCTCATCGGTTTTGTTGTTTTATACTTTACCATACGAAACTGTATCTGTCAATCACTTTTTGACTTTTTTGCGAATTGATCAGTTCTTAAAGCTGTGGATCGGGGCCGGAATACGTCCGCCTCTTTCTACAAACGCATCACAGGAGAACTGGTTGACCGGCATGATCGGTGCATAGCCGAGAAGTCCGCCGAATTCTACAGTCTCACCTACACCCTTGCCGATAACAGGGATCACTCTGACTGCGGTTGTCTTCTGGTTGATCATACCGATCGCAGATTCGTCCGCAATGATTCCGGCGATCGTAGTTGCCTTTGTGTCTCCCGGAATTGCGATCATATCAAGACCTACCGAGCAGACGCAGGTCATTGCTTCCAGCTTCTCAAGTGTCAGTGCACCAAGATTTACCGCATCGATCATTCCCTGATCCTCGCTGACCGGAATAAATGCACCACTTAAACCACCGACTGCCTGAGCCGCCATAACACCGCCCTTTTTGACCTGATCGTTCAAAAGAGCAAGAGCTGCTGTCGTTCCCGGTGCTCCGACTCTCTCAAGACCGATCTCTTCCAGGATTTCAGCAACACTGTCACCGATTGCCGGTGTCGGTGCCAAAGAAAGGTCAACGATGCCAAACGGTACTCCAAGACGTTTGGATGCCTCCTGTGCCACCAGCTGGCCCACACGTGTTACCTTAAACGCTGTTCTCTTGATCATCTCGCAGAGTGTCTGGAAATCTGCCCCACGTACAGCCTCCAGTGCTGTCTTGACAACGCCAGGACCGCTGACACCAACGTTGATGATACAGTCTGCCTCTGTCACACCGTGGAATGCACCTGCCATAAACGGGTTATCATCCGGTGCATTGCAGAATACAACCAGCTTCGCACATCCAAGGGAATCCTGATCCTTGCTGGCCTCTGCTGTTTCAAGAACGATCTCTCCCATCAGTTTGACCGCATCCATATTGATACCGGTTTTGGTAGAACCGACATTTACAGAACTGCAGACACGTTCCGTAACAGCAAGTGCCTGAGGAATGGAACGGATCAGAAGCTCCTCTGCCGGTGTCATTCCCTTACTTACCAGTGCAGAATATCCACCGATGAAGTTAACGCCAATGGTCTTGGCTGCTTTGTCAAGCGTCTTGGCAACAGAGACAAAATCTTCTGTTGAATGACATGCCACACCGCCTACAAGTGCGATCGGTGTTACGGAAACTCGTTTATTTACAACCGGAATCCCGAATTCTGTTGCAATCTTGTCACCTGTAGCCACAAGATCTTTTGCCTTTGTGGTGATCTTGTCATAAATTTTCTGGTTCATAGTCTCCAGGTCACTGTCAATGCAGTCCAGAAGACTGATACCCATAGTAATGGTACGCACATCCAGATTTTCCTGTTCGATCATCTTATTTGTTTCATTTACTTCAAATATATTTAACATGTCGGTGCTCCTTTATTAAGGTTTATCGTAACTGTTCAGTCCCCTCACAGTTACGGTTTATCAGTTTTTATTTTAGATTCTGTGCATTACATTGAAAATATCTTCATGCTGGCAGCGGATCACTACACCGATCTTGTCACCGATTTCAGAAAGATCCTTTGAAATAGTTGCAGCGTCTTTTTCGGAAGCGCTGGTATCTGTGATCATCATCATGTTGAAATACCCCTGAACGATAGTCTGAGAAATATCCAGGATATTTACATTGTTCTCTGCAAGATAAGTACATACCTTTGCAATGATTCCCACGGTATCATTTCCTACTACTGTAATGATTGTTTTTTTCATAACTGTCTCCCTTTCTCTTATACGGTAACTGCCTCAGAAGCAAAATCCCTGTGCGCTACCTGAATTCTGAAATCTTTTGATTTGTAAGGGTTGTCTCCCATTGTTACCTCTGAACATACAGTTTCGTAAGCAAGTTCTTCATAATTGTTTTCCCTGCTTAAATGTCCAAGAAAAATTGCTTTCATATTATCGTGAAGAAGCCGGCACAGAAGCCTGCCTGCATTTTCATTGGACAGATGCCCTTTTTCTCCAAGAATCCTCTGTTTCAGATAATAGGGATATTTTCCAACCTGAAGCATCCGGATATCATGGTTTGCTTCCAGAAGGAGTGCATCCAGATTCTGAAGATTTTCGACAATATATTCATTATAATTACCAAGGTCCGTCGCGATACCAACGGAACTTTCTCCACATTCCACGCGATAACCGACCGGCTGTGCCGCGTCATGAGGAATGGTAAAAGGATTGATGGTCAGATCCTTAACTGCGAAAGGCTCGTCCTCCTTTATCTCACGGAAAATCCCCTCCGGAAGTTTCCCAAGGGATCCACTCTTGACCATCGCGTCTATCGTACCCTCCGTTGCATAAACCGGAATCCCGTATTTGCGTGCGATCACGCCCAGTCCCCTGATATGATCTGAGTGCTCATGCGTGATCAGGATCCCGTCCAGATCACGGCCTGTAAGATCGATGCTGTTGAGTCCTGCCTCCATCTTCTTTCCACTGATGCCGATATCCACCAGCATGTGCGCCTGCTCGGATCCTATGTAAATGCAATTTCCACTGCTGCCGCTTGCAATACTGCAAAATCTCATAATGCCCTGATCCCTTCTTCGATCTGACTCCATGTTTCCTTCAGATCTCCGTTATTTTGTATGATATAATCTGCATGTTCCCGGAAAAATTCCTCTGTTGCCTGACGTGCAATGATGTTTCCGGCCTTTTCTCTTGTGTAGCCCCGGCTGCTCATCAGACGTTCGATCCGGATTTCCCGGTCTGTATGAATATACCACACTTTGTCACAGAATGCATCATAATGATCTTCCAGAAGAAGGGCAGCCTCCACTACCATGAGCGGGCAGCCTGCTCTTTGCTGTACCTCAATCTCATCCAGAATATACCTCTTTACAGCCGGATGAATAATATCATCCAGCTTCTGCCGCATTTCTTCATGGGCAAATACTACATCAGAAACTATCTTCCGGTCAATGGTTTTATCGTTTTTTATGATTTTTTTTCCGAACAATGCGATAACCTGATCATAACAGATACCGTCCGGTTCCATGACCAGATGACCGATTTTGTCTGCCTGTAGCACACAGGCGTTGAATTCTTTCTCCAGATAATCGAGGACGGTGCTCTTACCGGCACCGACCCCTCCTGTAATTCCTATAATCTTCATTTATTTTGCCTCATACCAGTTTTCGCCCTGGTGCATATCAATCTCAAGCTCCACGGACAAATGTGCAGCACCCTTCATTTCTTCTTCCAGAATCTTTGACACAATGTCAATTTCTTCTTTTTTGGTTTCGATCAGGAGCTCATCGTGTACCTGAAGGACAAGCCTTGACTTTAATCCTTCCTGTTTCATTCTTTCGTATACACGGTTCATCGCAATCTTGATAATGTCTGCCGCACTTCCCTGGATCGGTGAGTTCATCGCCACCCTCTCTCCGAAGGAACGCTGCATGAAATTGCTGGATTTAAGTTCCGGTACCGGACGGCGGCGTCCGAGCATTGTCGATACATAGCCTTTTTCTTTCGCTGTTTTTACAAGTTCATCGAGAAATCCCTTAATCTTGGGATAGGTCTCAAAATATTTCTCGATATAGGCTGCTGCCTCTTTGCGGGTAATACTTAAATCCTGGCTTAAGCCAAAAGAACTGATGCCGTATACAATTCCAAAGTTGACTGCCTTGGCATTTCTTCGCTGGAGCGGTGTAACCTCATCAAACGGCACATGAAAAACCTGAGAAGCCGTCAGTCGATGGATGTCCTGTGCCTCCCGATATGCCTGGATCAGTTTCTCATCTCCGGACATATGTGCAAGGACTCTCAGCTCGATCTGAGAATAATCCGCATCCAGGAACACGAATCCGTCTTCCGGCACAAAAACCTTACGGATCAGTCTTCCAAGTTCCATCCTGACCGGAATATTCTGAAGATTCGGTTCTGTACTGCTGATCCGTCCGGTTGCCGTAATCGTCTGATTAAAGGTAGAATGAATCCTTCCGTCTGCTTCGATCACAGCACTCAGTCCATCTGCATAGGTAGATTTAAGCTTGGCAAGCTGGCGGTATTCCAGGATATTCTTGATGATCTCATACTCCGGCGCAAGCTTCTCCAGAATATCTGCTGCTGTAGAGTAACCTGTCTTTGTCTTCTTGCCGCCCGGGATTTCCATCTTTTCAAACAGGATCACACCCAGCTGTTTCGGGGAATTGATATTGAATTCCTCACCGGCCTGCTCCCAGATCAGCTTTTCCAGTTCATGAATACGGATACTCAGTTTCTCACCGTAATTCTTCAGTTCCTCGCCTCTGACACAAATTCCCCATTTCTCCATGGAATCCAGGGTGAATACCAGCGGGAGTTCCATTTCTGTATAAACCTTCCACATTTCTGTCTCATGAAGTGCTTTTTCGATCGGCACTCTGGACGCAAGGACGGTGTACGCCACATAACAGGCATAGGTTCCCAGTCCTTCCAAAGATTTCTCCCAGGCTGTCCGGAAAGTTTCTTTGCCCAAAAGGTCTTCTCGGGTCGGAAGCAGTTTCCCGTCCAGGTATTCTTTCGCCACGTCATCAAAGGTATAGGAGGATTTCAACGGATTCAGAAGATACACTCCAATCCCCACATCAAATAACTTCGAGGCTTCTGTAAGCTTCACATGCTTAAGGACACTCTTGACATCCATACAGCACAGTATCGTCGTCTCTGAAAGTTCCTCTAACTTACCGCAAAGATACTCTCCTGTCACAAGTCCCTCCACCGGGATATGGTAGACCTCATTTTCCTCCAGTGCGATTCCAACTCCATAGACATTCTCTTTGTCACAGAGCAGTTCTATGCCTGCACAGACTTTGGATGCTGCTTTCTGAAAAAGTGCCTCGGCTCCGGCCAGATCTTCACAGGTAAAAAAATCATCCGCCATGGTCTGCTCCGGCACACTTGTCACGTCAAAACGTCCCAGAAGATTCTTGAATTCCAGACGTTTACAGAGTTCATAAGCTTCCGGGGTATAGAGATTTCTGATCCGTGCCTCCTCATAGGAGAACTCGATCGGACTCTGTGTATTGATCGTTGCCAGAGATTTACTTAAAACTGCCAGATCATAATGCTCACGAAGAGATTCTCTTGCCTTGTTTGGTTTCACTTCTTCAAGATGTTCATGGGCATTCTCAATAGAACCATACTGTACGATCAATTTGGTGGCAGTCTTCTCTCCTACCCCCGGAATTCCCGGGATATTATCTGCGGAATCCCCCATCAGAGCTTTCAATTCAATAATCTGAGGCGGTGTGACCTGATATTTCTCCAGAACCTGCTCTGCATGAAAATTCTCAATCGTCGTTTTGCCGCGGGATGTCTTGGGAAGGCGGATCATGATCCTGTCTGTCGCAAGCTGGAGAAGATCTCTGTCTCCTGAGAGGATCGTGACCTCCATGCCCTGTTTTTCACTTCGAAATGCCAGCGTACCAAGAAGGTCATCCGCTTCATAACCTGCCATGGAAACTGTCTTCACGCCCATAGAGGTGAGGACTTCTCGGATCAACGGTACCTGCTCCCGAAGTTCCACAGGCATTGGCTTTCTTGTTCCCTTATATGCTTCATACATCTTGTGCCGGAAAGTCGGCTCATGAAGATCAAATGCAACGGTCAGATACTCCGGCTTCTCCTCCTCAAGGATACGAAAAAGAATATTCAAAAATCCATAAACCGCGCCTGTATGTTTCCCCTCTGAGTTTGTCAGATCCGGAAGTCCGTAAAAAGCACGGTTCAGTATGCTGTGTCCATCTATCAACAATATTTTTTCACTCAAGTTTCCTGTCCTCCTGTTATATATCCAGTTAACTGAATATAACCAAAATCGCAAATACACACAAGGCTATGGCAGCACACACGCATAAAAGCCCTGTCACAAAATACATAACCCGCTTCTGATGGATGTTCCTCCTGGTTCTACGGATCTCCTGCTCAAGAAGCTTCTTAAAATCGAGAACCTTTCCATCTTTATCCTCATCCAGCTGCTGCATTGCCTCATGAACAATAAAATAAGTCTCCAGTTCGTCATAACAGGAGGGACAATGTTCTATATGATCCAGGAATCCCTCAAGTTCATTCATAGACAGGCTGTGGTCAATAAAACGTGTAACCATGCTCTCTGCTGTCCTGCAATCCATTTCCGTCACTGGCTGCCACCTCCTGTTTCTGTTCTGTACCACTGATTTTGTTTCGGATTTTATTCTGTCACTGTAGTATAGCATAAAAAAAGACAGTTCTCAATGAAATTTACCGGAACTGTCTTTTGGTGTGAACTCAAATGTTTTTATTCTTTTGCAAGGCTGACTTCCTGAGCCTCTGACGGAGTCTCGAGAATCTTCATAAACTCCTCTCCTGTAATGGTTTCATGTTCATAGAGATATTTTGCCAGTTCATGAAGCTTACCTATGTTGTCCTTAAGGATCTGAAGTGCCTTCTCATGCTGAGTACGTACAAGCTCTACCACTTTTTTATCGAGCAGTGTCTGCGTTTCAAAGGAGCAGGCAAGACTGCTGTCTCCTCCCAGATACTGATTGCTGACACTTTCCATCGCAACCATGTCAAAATCCTCACTCATGCCATAGCGTGAGATCATTGCTCTGGCGATTTTGGTTGCCTGTTCAATATCATTGGATGCACCTGTGGTAATAGAATGGAAGATCAGTTCCTCTGCCGCACGTCCACCGGTAAAGGTAGCGATCTTGTTTTCCAGTTCTTCCTTGGACATAAGGAAATGTTCCTTCTCATCTACCTGCATGGTATATCCAAGTGCTCCTGAAGTACGCGGAATGATCGTGATCTTGTGTACCGGTGCGGATTCTGTCTGCTTCGCCGCAACCAGCGCATGTCCGATCTCATGGTAGGAAACGATCAGCTTCTCCTTATTGGAAAGAACACGATTCTTTTTCTGATAGCCGGCAATTACAACTTCAATGCTCTCTTCAAAATCTGCCTGGGTCGCAAATTTACGTCCATCACGAACCGCTCTCAGTGCCGCCTCATTGACAATGTTGGCAAGCTCTGCACCAGAAGCTCCGGCAGCAGCCTTGGCAATCTCATCAAATCGTACCGTATCTGCAATCTTGATCTTCTTCGCATGAACCTTGAGAATTTCCTCACGTCCCAGAAGATCAGGAAGTTCTACCGGAATTCTTCTGTCAAAACGACCCGGACGGAGAAGTGCCGGATCAAGAGAATCCGGACGGTTTGTCGCTGCAAGAATCACGACACCCTTGGATCCGTCAAAGCCATCCATCTCTGTCAGAAGCTGGTTCAGTGTCTGTTCACGCTCATCATTGCCGCCTGTAAATCCTGCACCGTCACGCTTCTTACCAATCGTATCAATCTCATCGATAAAGACAATACACGGCGCCTTCTCATTGGCCTGCTTAAAAAGATCACGGACCTTGGCCGCACCCATACCAACAAACATCTCTACAAATTCAGATCCTGAAATAGAGAAGAACGGTACCTCAGCCTCACCTGCTACTGCCTTGGCAAGAAGAGTTTTACCTGTTCCAGGAGGGCCTACAAGAAGAGCTCCCTTCGGCATAGATGCTCCGATCTCCGTGTATTTCTGCGGATTGTGGAGATAGTCAACGATTTCTGTCAGAAGTTCCTTGGCCTCATCTTCCCCTGCCACATCAGAAAATTTAATCCCTGTGGATGATTTGACATAAACCTTGGCATTGCTCTTTCCAAAGGACATTGCTCCTCCGGGACCACCACCCATAGATGACATCATTTTCTTGCTCAGCCAGCGTCCAATAAAGATAAAAATCACGATTGGTACAACATAGCTAAGGATAAGCGTCATAAAAATTGACGGGCTTTCCGGAAGGACCTCATCCATTGTTACCCCTGCGTCAAGCAGACGGTTCACAAGATCAGGATCATCCATCTTAACAGTCTTGCAGAGAACGCTGTCACCGGAAGCTTCTGTCCCTGTTTCATAATAAATGTAATTCTCTTCCACAGTGGCCTTGGTGACATTACCCTTCTCCACATTCTCTATAAATGTAGAATAATCTGTCTTCTGTATACTTCTTTCCTGCACTGCCGGAACTACAAGCATATTCAGAAGAATGATAACGATACCGGCAATAATGTAATAGACATACATTGGGATCTTTTCTGGTTTCTTACTGCCAAACTTCATTTAACTTCTGTCCTCCATATCTTCGAAAGCATCCGGTATCTTCAGTATTCCCGTATTCCTTCGAAATCATTTATGTTATGTACCATACCATTTTTTTCACAGTTATTCAATGTTCATTGTATGAAAAATTATAAACTTTTCATAAAACATTTTTCGACAGAAATCCTGGAAGTAAAACAATTACTCCCATGCATTCCGTGATTCTCCGAGAATTTTCATAAAAAAGTGTCTTCGACACTTCAGCTCCCCTGCCCCTCATTCATGAGGGGATAAGGGGTTTCTTTTTTATTTAAAA
>NZ_WWVR01000032.1 GCF_009883055.1 Blautia sp. BIOML-A1
TAACTGTTCAGTACCCTCACAGTTACGAGTCAAAATGCATTCCAAATCACCTTCGGTGATGGCATTTTGCCTTGTATGTCTCGGGATTTTGGCAAAAACATGCCAAAACGCCTCGCGGGATACTACCTTCTGAATAGTTACGTATAAAGTTCGTTTAGATTATTGCTCATGTTTCCTTTCTGCTGTGCAGATTAGAACTGTTTTAAGAATCTTACGTCATTTTCGTAGAGAAGACGCATGTCGTCGATCTCATATTTAAGAAGTGCGATACGCTCAAGACCTACACCAAACGCAAATCCTGTATATTCATCCGGGTCGATTCCGCACATTCTCAATACGTTTGGATGAACGGTTCCACATCCGAGGATTTCAATCCATCCGGATCCCTTACAGAAACGGCATCCCTTGCCGCCGCACTTAAAGCAGGAAACATCCACCTCTGCACTCGGCTCTGTAAACGGGAAATGATGCGGTCTGAATTTTGTTTTTGTCTCCGGTCCGAACAGTTCCTGCGCAAACTCCTGAAGAGTTCCCTTAAGATCTGCAAATGTGATGTTCTTATCAATAACCAGTCCCTCGATCTGATGGAAGGACGGAGAATGTGTTGCATCTACTTCGTCAGAACGGAATACTCGTCCCGGTGCGATCATACGGATCGGCAGCTTGCCCTCCTCCATAGTACGTGCCTGTACCGGAGATGTCTGAGAACGGAGAAGAATGGAATCATTGATAAAGAATGTATCCTGCTCATCTCTTGCCGGATGATCCTCCGGAATATTCAGTTTGGTAAAGTTGTAGTCTGCATATTCCACTTCCGGACCTTCTACTACCTCGTAGCCCATTCCGATAAAAATACGCTCTACTTCTTCCAGCGCGATGCTGTTCGGGTGGCGATGTCCGATCTTTGCTTTCTTTGCCGGCAGTGTGACATCGATCACTTCCGCTTTCATTTTTTCTTCGCGAAGTGCTTCTTCTAATTTCTTTCTGGTTGCCTCCAGATGCTCTTCGATCTTAGTTCTTGTCTCGTTTACCATCTGTCCGACTTTTGGACGGTCTTCCGGTGCGACATCCTTCATACTCTTTAAAATTGCTGTCAGTTCACCTTTTTTGCCAAGGTAGGCAACTTTTACTTCATTCAGTTTCTCCGGACCATCTGATTCCTCGATCCGTTTTCTGGCTGCTTCTGCCAGTTCCTGAAGTTTTTCCTTCATATCCATGGTATTCGCTATCTCCTTTTTGTGTATTATTGATAACTGTTCAAATGGCAGTATCCCGCAAGGTGTTTTGGCATATATTTTGACTCGTAAAAATCTTTTGTGTAACAGGAACATTACGGAGTAATTTCCTATAAAGTAAAAAAAGGCCCCATCCCTGGAAAGGGACGGAGTCATAATCCGCGGTACCACCCTGTTTCCTGCATATGCAGGCACTTGAGTCATGCTTAACGCGCATCAACGTCATCTCCTACTGAAAAAAGTTCAGAGATGAAGCTCCGGCGGGAAAATGAGAAACTGTCTGAACTTAAGGGAGCTTACAGCCGCTGACTCCCTCTCTCTGAAAGAAAACAATTTCCTTGAAACGCCTTCAAAGCTTTTGGCTTATCTTTTCTTACTATGCCACATAGAAAAAAATCTGTCAAGATTTTTTTTGGTCAGCTGCCATACCGTAAGCTGTGCCTGGCGGAACTGATTCTCAAAATAGGCATTGATCTCCGCACCATAAAGCAAAAGATTCATGCAGCAGTACAGCCACAGCATGACCATGATAAGCGCCGACAGACTTCCGTACATATTGCTGAAGTTCGGGAAGAATGTAAAGTACAGAGAAAAAAAGTAGGAGAACAAAGACCACGCGACTGCTATGATAAACGCTCCCGGAACCTGACTCTTAAGAGAAGCCTTCCTGTTTGGCAGATACCGATACAATACCAGAAAAACAAGAAACAGTACTACAAACACCAGGAAGGTCTTGGCACTCAGAAACCGTCCCAATATTCTAGCCAGAAATGGTGCATAGATCACAAGAGCTGAGTGTATACGGTTTCCCATGACCAGCAGCAAAAGACTTATGATGATCGCAATTACAAACAGAAACATATACAGCATGGAGTATAATCTGTTCGTCAGCCAGTTTCGGGTTTCCTTTACATGGTAAATAACATTCAGACCCGCGATCAGAGACTGCATACCCTTACCTGAGGACCACAGTGCAAAAAGTGCTGAGATTGGTACGACCGCCGCGCTCCTTGTGAATACCTCTGCGATGATGCTGAGGACAAAATCCTGAAGGTTTGTCGGAACAAACCCTATGACCGCCTGCCTGAGCATTCTGTAGGTCAGCGGGGTATATTGAACCAGTGCGGTGAGGACCAGCACAAAAGGGATAAACGACATGATCAGAAAGTATGCCGCCTGTGCAGCGTAGGCACCGATATGGTCGGTTTTGATTCTGTCCATGAATCCCAGGATCAGCTGCACCGTGCCTTGGACTTTCTTATTTTCCATTCTTTCTCTCCTAATCCACAAGTTTATCTTTTATTTTAGCATAGTTTGTACAATGTGACAAGTTTTGGTTCGTTTTTCGTCATAATTTCCATCAACTTTATTACTTTCGTAACTGTTCACAGGTAATATCCCGCGAGGTGTTTTGCCATGGATATGGCAAAATCCCGAGACATACGGGGCAAAATGCCATCACCGAAGGTGATTTGAAATGCATTTTGACCAAGTTACTGTGAACGGAGTGAACAGCAACTTATTTCCACTCCGTTCACGGCATCTTACATCCCGCTCCTTTTGCAGGTATCAGAACATCTCCTCAAGTTCTATATCCCTGAAAAAATAATTCAGGATTTCCTCATAGGTATAGCCTTCTTTTGCCATCTCATTTGCGGCAGTCTGGCTCATTCCCACGCCATGACCGTAGCCTCCGCCCTTCAGCGTGACCCCTTCCTCATCCTGCTTCAGAATTTCAAAATAGGCACTGGGAAGCAGCTGGCCCCCGTCCACTGTACTGCCGTTTCTTTCTGTGATCCGGCATCCCCCGGGCGAAAGGAATTCTCTTATAGCGTATTCCCCATTCAGGTTCTGGCTTCCGCTCTCTGTCGCGACTGCAAGCTCTGTCACCGCACCGCTCTGGCTTTTTTTCTGGACAGAAACAGATTTCAGCCTTCCTGTCAGTTTCAGAAGTGAGGCGGCTTTTTCTTCCAGATTTGACCAGGGGATTCTGACCTCCCATGCACTCCAGGGTTCCTTTTCGTCAAATTTACAGGGGACACTCTGCAGCCAGGACGCGGCTTTATGAGCTCCCCAGATTTCATCCGTACTGGTCACTCCGGCAGAGGTCGAAAAATAATATGCCTCCACCGGCTGTCCATCCTGGCAGATGATCTTCCCTTTTGTTTCTTCCACGGCTCTGGAAGAAGCCTCCTGCGGCGCTATGTTCTGATAAACCTGGCAGCTCACACTGTCATCAACATCCGCACCATACTCAGAAAACCTCCCCTCCTGCATCTGTTTCCATGCATAGGTCCTCGCACAGACCGCCTGTGCTTTGAGAGCTTCCATCTCATAGGCAGAAGGCATTTCGCTTGGAACAACAGCTTTGAGATATTCCTCCAGAGAAAGGATATTGATCAGCAAAAGTCCCTCTTCACACGGTCGGATCTCCATTCTCCCACTGTATACAGGCATACCGTACTGTCTGTTGATCGATGGAATGCCAATGCCGTTTTCCTGCTCCGGGATTGAAATAATTTCTCTTCTGCCATGCAGAATTTTTGCCTCATATACCGTCTCTTCTTCATCCAGGGAAATTGTCACTGAATCATGGTATACCGACTGAAAATCTGAATCCGTAAGTACTACCCTAATCTCAGGTTCTGACCTGTGTTCTTTCATCTCTCCAGCTGCTGTGCTGCCATACACACACATTTTATTCAACAGCACCACAAGTAAAATTACATTCACATAAAAAAATCTGGTTTTCCTCATAATCCATTATATGAAGAAAACCAGAAATCATAGCTGTTTTTTCTTGTTTGCAATTCATCTCACCGCCTATAGAGGTGGGAGAATCCTTGTTATATCTTGTTAAATTATCTGTCAGCTGTGAACAATTATGATTATTTCCTTACGGAGAATCTGTAGACTGTTTCAGAATGATACCTCTCCCCTGCTTCCAGAATCGGAGAATGGAAGTTCTCTACATTGACAGCGTTCGGCTCAACCTGAGTCTCCAGGCAGAAGGCCTCGCGTTTATTGTAAACATGTCCGTTCTTACCATGTTCATCCTCCACAAAGTTTGCCGCATAGAACTGTACGCATGGACAATCCGAAAGAACATCCATCTGGATTCCGGATTCTTCTGACCATGCAGATGCGATCTCACGGATACTTGCCTTGTTATAGCCGTCTGTTACATAATTGTGGTCAAAACCACCGGTAAATCTAAGCTGTTCAAAGTCAGCCCCGATATCTCTGCCGATCTGCTTAGCGGTTCGGAAATCCATCGGAGTTCCCTCCACAGGCGCATTCTCGCCAACCGGGATTGAATCCTCGCGGACAGGAGTGTATTCCTGTGCATGGATGGTAAGATACTGATCCATCGCAGTTCCACTTCCCTCTCCACTTAAGTTGAAGTAGGAATGATTTGTCATATTGGCAACGGTCGCCTTATCACTTACGCCGAAATAAACAATTCGAACTGCGTTCTCCTCCGTCAGTTCATAGGTAACAGATACCTCAAATTCTCCCGGAAATCCATTCTCACCATCCGGACTGATCCTGGAAAGAGTAACGGCATTCTGCGTCTCCTCAACAGAGGCCTTCCACAATTTCTTCTCAAATCCATCCGGACCACTGTGAAGGTTATTCTTGCCTTCATTCGGTGTCAGTTTCACTTCCTGACCATCGATCATAAATCTGGAGTCTGCAATACGGTTTCCGCTTCTGCCGATGCACGCTCCAAAAAAGCAGCCATTTACGAAATAACTCTCAAGATTATCATAACCAAGGACAACATCTGTCAGTCTGCCTTCCTTGTCCGGTACACAGATCTTCACCAGGATCGCACCATACTGTGAAACTTCTATGTAAGCCCCTGACTTGTTCTCAATGTGATAAAGATGTGCCTCCTCACCTGAAGGCAGATTTCCAAAAACTTTCTCTGTTACCATGTCGGTTTCCTCCCACGTCGTTATTCAAAAAAAGAGCCATTATACATGGCTCATTCTTTCTAATATACCCCGGAATGCCGTTCCCTTCCATTTGACGCCTAGCTTTCGCCAGGTTGGGTGTCCTCAACTGATGATCTGCCTTCCACGACGAGAGGCCTGACATCACAGCAGCGATGTTGGATTCCCTATTAATAAATGTAGGTTCAAATAAAAAAAGGGGCATCGCACATTCCAGGAATTTCTTTTCTTGTTTTATTGTACTCTATTGTATGCGATTTTTCAACAGGAAATACCGAAAATATTTCAGATTATTTCGCAACAAAGTTGATGATCTTATTTGGTACATAGATTTCTTTGATGAGGTTCTTGCCTTCAAGGAAGGAAGCAATTCTCTCATCAGCTTTGGCAATCTCAAACGCCTTTTCTTTCTCACAGCCATTCGGAAGAACTACGGTTCCTCTTACTTTACCGTTTACCTGCACACCGATCTCAATGGTCTTGGCAACGGTTTTGCCCTCATCATATTCCGGCCACGGAGCAACTGCAAGCAGACCCTCGCCTCCCAGGAATTCCCAGATTTCTTCGCAGAGATGTGGAGCAAACGGGCTTAAGAGCTTAACGAAGATCGCAAGGTCTTCTTTGCCGAGGCGTCCTTCTGCTGTGATCTCATTGAGCAGAGTCATCAGGCTGGCGATCGCTGTATTGAATTTCAGGTTCTCAATGTCAGAGGAAACCTTCTTGATGGTACGGTGAAGCTTCATCTCCAGTTCATCAGAAACAGGTTCCTCAGAAAGAATGTCTGTCAGTCCTGCAACACGGTCAAGGAATTTCTTACATCCTTTCACAGAGCTGTCGCTCCACGGAGTTGCTGCGCCGTAATCTCCCATGAATAGTACATAGGTACGAAGAGTATCTGCGCCATATTCTTCTACGATATCAAGCGGATCTACAACGTTACCCTTGGATTTACTCATTTTGTCTCCATCCGGTCCGAGGATCAGTCCCTGGATGGAACGCTTCGCATATGGTTCCGGTGTGTTGACAACACCCAGATCATACAGGAAATGATGCCAGAATCTAGAATAGATCATATGTCTGGTAACATGCTCCATACCACCGTTGTACCAGTCAACCGGCATCCAGTATTTCAGCTTGTCCATATCAGCAAGCGCATGGTCATTGTGCGGATCTGTATATCTCAGGAAATACCAGGAAGATCCGGCCCACTGAGGCATGGTATCTGTCTCACGTTTGGCTTTGGCACCACATTTCGGGCAGGTGCAGTTTACGAAAGAATCAATTTTGGCAAGTGGTGACTGTCCGTCCTCACCCGGCTCAAAGTCCTTGACATCCGGCAGACGAAGCGGAAGTTCTTCTTCCGGCACTGCAACAACACCACAATGCGGGCAGTGGATCAGCGGAATCGGCTCACCCCAGTATCTCTGACGGTTGAATGCCCAGTCTTTCATCTTGTACTGGACGCCGGCTTTACCGATGCCTTTCTTCTCAAGTTCTTCCAGCATACGCTCGATAGAATCTTTCTTATTGGTATATCCGTTGAGGAATTCGGAGTTGACCATCTCGCCGTCACCTGTGTAGGCTTCCTTGGTGATGTCGCCGCCTTTGATGACTTCAATGATATCAATGCCGAATTTCTTTGCGAAATCATAGTCACGCTGGTCATGTGCCGGCACTGCCATAATCGCGCCTGTACCATAACCCATCATTACATAGTCTGCAATGTAGATCGGGATTTTCTTGCCGTTTACAGGATTGATGCCCTCAAGACCCTGGATGCGTACACCTGTCTTGTCTTTGACAAGCTGAGTTCTCTCGAACTCTGTCTTCTTGGCACACTCATTACGGTATGCTGTGATCTCATCCATGTTTGCGACTTTGTCTTTGTATTTATCGATGATCGGATGCTCCGGTGCGATTACCATGAAGGTAACACCGAACAAGGTATCCGGTCTGGTTGTATAGATCTCCAGTTTCTCATCGATTCCGTCGATGTCAAAGTTTACAAAAGCACCCTTGGACTTGCCGATCCAGTGAACCTGCTGCTGCTTTACGTTCTCAGGATAGTCAACATCATCCAGTCCTTCGAGAAGCTTGTCGGCATACTGAGTGATTCTCAGATACCATACGTCCTTGGATTTCTGTACAACATCACTGTGGCAGATATCGCATTTGCCGCCCTGGCTGTCTTCATTAGAAAGAACAACCTTACAATGCGGGCAGTAGTTTACAAGAGTTCTGTCTCTGAATACAAGACCCTTCTCAAACATCTTGAGGAAGATCCACTGTGTCCATTTGTAGTAATCTTCATCTGTGGTATCGATCACACGGCTCCAGTCAAAGGAAAATCCAACTTTCTTTAACTGGTTGGAGAATCTCTTGATGTTCTCATCTGTGATCACACGTGGATGCTGTCCTGTCTTGACTGCATAGTTCTCGGTAGGAAGTCCGAATGCATCAAATCCGATCGGAAAAAGTACATTGTATCCTTCCATACGACGTTTTCTGGAAATAACTTCAAGGCTTGAATATGCTTTGATGTGTCCTACATGCATACCTGCACCACTTGGATATGGAAACTCTACCAGGCCATAGAACTTAGGTTTGTCGCTATTGTCCTTGGCTTCGAAGACTTTGCTCTCTTCCCATTTCGCCTGCCACTTGGGCTCAATTTTCTTAAAAAAGTATTTCATTTCTATGGTTCCTCCAACATTGTTATCTAAAAACCAATTTTAATTCAATAAACTGCTTTTGTCAATGGCTCTGTTGCAGTACTGAAGCGGCGATATGGAAAAAAATCCTTCGCCCCAGATCAATGAGGCGAAGGACTTTGGTCATTCTGTCGATAATTCTGCTGTCAGATTAGTTACTGTTCACTCCGTTCACAGTAACTTGGTCAAAATCCATTCCATATCACCTTCGGTGATGGGATTTTGCCCCGTATGTCTCGGGATTTTGTCATATACATGACAAAACACCTCGCGGAATATTACCTGTGAACAGTTACTCAGATTATTCTGCTGCATCCAGTTTGCTTGCTCTGGCTTCGATCTCCTTGGCCTGAATATCATTCGGAGCCTGCTCATAGCGTGCGAACTCATAGGAGAAGTCACCGCTTCCGCCGGTCATGGAGCGGAGTGTTGTGGAATATCCATAAATCTCAAGCTGCGGAACGTCCGCTTCGATAATGGTGTTGCCTTCGTGATCCGGATTCATGCCGAGAACACGGCCACGTCTCTTGTTGAGGTCACCCATAACATCACCGGTATATTTATCCGGAACCGTTATCTTCATGCTTACGATTGGCTCAAGAAGTACCGGAGATGCATCCATAAAGCCCTTCTTGAATGCCAGGATCGTTGCCATCTTAAATGCCATCTCGGAAGAGTCTACCGGATGATAGGATCCATCATAAAGAGTTGCCTTAACACCAACTACAGGATAAGCTGCCAGAGGTCCCTTCTGAACGCTTTCCTGAAGTCCCTTCTCAACTGCCGGGAAGTAGTTCTTAGGAACAGCGCCGCCTACAACAACCTGCTCAAATACATAAGGTGTCTCCAGATCTCCGGATGGTTCGAAACGCATCTTGACATGTCCGTACTGTCCATGTCCACCGGACTGTTTCTTATGTTTGCCTTCTACATCAGAGTTCTTGCGGATAGTCTCACGGAAAGCTACCTTCGGTTTGGAAAGTTCCACGTCTACTTTATAACGTTCTTTCAGTTTACTTACTACTATATCAAGATGCTGATCGCCCATACCATAGAGTAAAGTCTGTCTGTTGGCAGAGTCATTGACTGCACGGAGAGTCTTGTCCTCGCTCATCATCTTGGCAAGGGCCTGTGCGATCTTGTCCTCATCACCTTTCTTGACTGCCTTATATCTCTTGTAAGTATAAGGAGTGGAAATGATAGCCTTCGGATAGAGAACCGGAGCTGCCTTGGTTGCAAGGCTGTCACCGGTCTGTACGCTTGCAAGCTTCGCGATCGCACCGATATCACCAGCATGAAGTTCCGGAACCTCGATCGGCTTGGAGCCCTCGAGAACGTATAATTTATTCAGACGTTCTTCTTCACCCTTCTCAACGTTCAGAAGAGTATCATCGGATTTGATAACACCGGAGACAACTTTAATAAGAGAATATTTACCAAGGAACGGATCTGCGATCGTCTTCCATACATATGCAGATTTCGCTTTGGCAAAGTCATAGTTCGCCTCAAAGATCTCGTTGGTCTTCTGAGAAATACCGTTGCAGGAACGCTTGTCCGGACTCGGGAAATATCCGCAGATATCATCGAGAAGGTTGGATACACCGCGCAGGTTGATCGGGGATCCCATGCATACCGGAACGATGCTTGCATCCTGTACATTCGTTGCAAGAGCTGCAGAAACTTCTGTTACGGAGAAAGTATCTCCCTCGAAATAACGGTCCATGAACTCTTCACTGGTCTCAGCAACAGATTCCATCAGAGTTTCATGATATTTCTCAAGGTATTCTTCCAGATATTCCGGAACATCGCAAGGCTCCTTGCCTGCTTTGTCGATATATCTTCGGCCGGCCTGCTTCACAACATTCACATAACCGACAAACTTGCCATCCTCACGGATCGGGAAATGCAGAGGTGCGATCTTCTTGCCGTAAAGCTCGGTAAGCTCCTCTACTACCTTACGATAGCTGACATCGTCCACGTCCATATCTGTTACAAAAATCATACGAGGTAATTTATATTTCTCGCAGAGATTCCATGCCTTCTGTGTACCGACCTGAACCCCGGCCTTACCGGAGACAACGATGATGGCTGCATCTGCTGCACTTACCGCTTCCTCTACTTCTCCTACAAAGTCAAAATAACCAGGAGTATCCAGGATATTGATCTTCACCTTATCCCACGGAACCGGGATCACAGATGTGGAGATTGAAAACTTTCTCTTGATCTCCTCCTTATCAAAATCGCTGACGGTATTTCCATCTTCTACTCTGCCAAGACGACTTGTCATTCCTGCCAGATATGCCATTGCCTCTGCTAATGTGGTCTTGCCGGATCCTCCGTGACCCAAAAGAACCACATTGCGAATTCGGTCAGTTCTATAAACGTCCATATGTAATACCTCCCTGTATGTCTGATATGTCCATATTTTACTAAAATTCTTTCAACTTTTCAAGTATTTTATGTAATTTTAACAACTTTTTTTGAGCTATTTTTGCAATTATTCATCGAATTCACCTATTTTATAGCTTTATTTGACATTTTTCATCGTATCTTTTAAAATAAGTACATAGTTTTGTCTATAAATAGACTCGGAAAGGATACAGACATCATGAAAACCATCGGTTTTATCGGGCTTGGCCTGATCGGAGGATCTATTGCAAAAACGATCCGCAAGTTTCATCCGGATTACCACATCCTCGCATATGCAAAACACAAGGAGACTCTGGCTACTGCACTGAACTGCGGTGCCATTGACGGCGTACTGGAAGAGAAAGATGACCGTTATCGCAGCTGCGACTATATTTTTCTCTGTGCTCCGGTAGAATATAATATTGAATACCTTAAATACCTCAAGGATATCATAAAGGACGGATGCATCATCACAGATGCCGGAAGCGTCAAGGGACCGATCCACAAGGCAGTCGAGGAGCTTGGCATGGAAAACTGCTTTATCGGCGGACATCCCATGGCTGGTTCCGAACGTTCCGGATTTGAGTATTCCTCAGATCATCTTCTCGAAAATGCTTACTATATCCTGACGCCGGGCGGACAGGTTCCTCTCGAAAAGATCACCGAATTTTCTGAACTGATCGACTCTCTTGGTTCGATCCCGATGGTCCTCACCTGTGAGGAACACGATTTCATCACCGCCGGTGTCAGCCATCTCCCACATATCATCGCGTCCACACTGGTAAATCTTGTCAGGGAGCTGGATAATGACGCTGAATACATGAAGACGATCGCCGCAGGAGGTTTTCGTGATATCACCCGTATTGCCTCCTCCTCTCCGGTTATGTGGGAACAGATCTGCCTCGAGAATCATGAGAATATCTCCCATGTGCTTGACGAATACATCAAGATGCTGATCCAGGCCCGCTGTTCCGTTGACAATCTGGAGGCAGAAACTCTCTATGATATGTTTGCAAATTCCAGAGATTACCGTGACTCCATCGACACAACCTCCTCCGGCCTTATCAACAAGACCTATGTTCTTTATATTGATATTGTCGATGAAGCAGGTGGAATTGCCACAATTGCCACAATCCTTGCTATGGAGGGAATCAGTATCAAGAACATCGGCATCATCCACAACCGTGAATTTGAGCAGGGTGTCCTGAAGATTGAATTCTATGAGGAAGATGCCATGAAACGCGGAACTGCACTTCTTAAGAAGCGAAATTATATTGTATACGAACGGTAGGTTGATCATAATAATGGAAATCAAAAAACAGACAAACTTAAAAGGAACCCTGACTGTTCCCGGTGACAAGTCGATTTCTCACCGGGCAGTCATGTTTGGCTCACTTGCCCGAGGCACAACCAGAATCTCTCATTTTCTTGAGGGCGCTGACTGTCTTTCTACAATCTCCTGTTTCCGCAAAATGGGAATCGAGATAGACCGCAATAAAGATGAGATTCTTGTACACGGCAGAGGGCTTCACGGCCTCACAACCCCGACTGAAATCCTTGACGTCGGCAACAGCGGAACTACGACCCGACTGATCTCCGGAATCCTTGCCGGACAGACTTTCACCTCCGAACTGGACGGAGATGATTCGATCCGTACCCGTCCGATGAAACGCATCATGACACCTCTGGCCTCCATGGGAGCCGATATCACAAGCAGGCTTGATAACGGCTGTGCACCGCTTATCATCCACGGCAGACCACTTCACGCCGCTCATTATGATTCACCGGTCGCTTCCGCACAGGTCAAATCCTGCGTCCTGCTTGCCGGTATGTATGCCGATGGGATCACCAGCGTGACGGAACCATTTCTTTCCCGAAACCATACAGAGATCATGCTGAATTATTTTGGTGCAGAAATCACTTCCGAAGGAACCACAGCATCCATCAGACCGGAACCTGTTCTGGAAGGAAGAGACATTCAGGTACCTGGTGATATTTCTTCTGCCGCCTACTTTATCGCAGCCGGTCTTCTGACTCCGGGAAGCGAGATCCTGCTTAAGAATGTAGGGATCAATCCGACCAGAGCCGGAATTATAAAGGTCTGCATGGATATGGGTGCTGATATCACTCTCCTCAATGAGAGTACAGAGGGCGAACCGACCGCCGATCTTCTGATCCGCACCAGTTCCCTTAAAGGAACGACCATCGAGGGAAGCATCATCCCGACATTGATCGATGAGATTCCGATGATCGCTGTCATGGCCGCTTTTGCCGAAGGTACCACCATTATCCGCGATGCCCAGGAACTCAAAGTCAAGGAATCTGACCGTATTGCTGTTATGGTTGACAACCTCAGACGCATGGGGGCTGACATTGAAGGAACGGATGACGGCATGATCATCCACGGCGGACGTCCACTCCACGGTGCAGTGATCGATTCTCATCTTGATCATCGTATTGCCATGAGCTTTGCTGTAGCCGGAATGATCTGTGACGGCACTGTAGAAATTCTGAACGGAGAATGTGTCAACATCTCCTATCCGGAATTTTATCAGGATCTTTACCGTTTAGGCCAGTCATAAAATAAGGAGTCAAGCATGCCGCCAAAGAAAAAACGCAAAAAACGTCTGCATCAGAAATCCCGCTACTATCGCAGAAAGCAGCAGCTCACTCAGCGTATACTCATAAGCTGTGGTGCAGTTCTGATTCTGCTGCTGCTTTTTATTCTGGTACGAGGCTGTTCTGCAGGCAAAAAAAATTCCACCAAGGCCAGTGCATCTTCCAAATCAAAGACAGAAGCTTCTTCTGATGCGCAGGTCACACCTTTACCAACAACTGCCCCTGTATCTCTCACCGTCAGCGTTGTCGGTGACTGTACTCTGGGTACGGACGAAAATTTCGACTATGATACCAGTCTTAATGCCTGTTATGACAATTATGGTGCAGATTATTTCTTTTCCAATGTAAAGAGTATTTTTTCTGCTGATGATCTGACCATTGCCAATTTCGAGGGAACCCTTACCGATTCTGAAGAACGAGAAGACAAGGAGTATGCCTTCAAGGCCCCTGCTGAATATGCCGGCATTCTTACCTCCGGTTCCGTCGAAGCTGTCAACACTGCCAACAACCACAGCCACGATTATGGCGATCAGGGCTATGAAGATACCATCTCCGCACTCGACAGTGCAGGAATCCTGAATTTCGGATATGATAAGACGGTTGTAACAGAAGTCAAAGGAATCAAGGTCGGACTGGTCGGAATCTATGAATTAAAGGATCACCTTGAGCGCAAGGAACAGCTCAAACAGAACATCGCCAAGGTAAAAGCCGAGGGTGCACAGATCACGATCGTGATCTTCCACTGGGGAAATGAAAAAGAAGAAGTCCCTGACAGCAATCAGACCACTCTCGCTCACCTTGCTATTGATGAGGGAGCTGATCTGGTATGCGGGCATCATCCGCATGTGCTTCAGGGAATTGAAGAATATAAAGGAAAGAATATTGTTTACAGTCTTGGAAACTTCTGCTTCGGCGGAAACCAGTATCCGAGTGATATGGACACCATGATCTTCCAGCAGACCTTCACTGTAGATCAAAACGGAGTAAAAGCGGACAATGTCACCAACATCATCCCCTGCTCTGTCTCCTCTGATTCGGATTACAACAATTATCAGCCAACTCCCGCCGAAGGTGACGAGGCAGCACGTATTCTCAATAAGATCCAGGAACGTACTGCTATGATCACCGATGGAACTGCCTCCACTTCTGATTCTTCCGAAGATTATGATTCTTCTGACAATGAAGAGGACAGTTCTTATGATAATTCCGGCTATGAGGAAAATAGTTCTTACGATGATTCTTCGGACTATACAGAAGACAGTTCTTATGATTATGACGAAGACAGTTCCTACGATTATACAGAGGATACTTCCTATGATGATTCTTATGAAGAATAACTGGTAACTGTTCAGTTCCCGGAGGTTCAGGGTGCTTTCTGAATATTCTCAGTAAGTACTCTGATCTCCGGGATCTTTTTTACTGTATCCAGAAGTTCCTGGAGAAAATCCAGAACCAGTGCCCCGGCATTTCTCTGGTCGCCCATGATCGCATAGCACGTACGGTATTCCGGGCCATTTTCCAGTGATACGAGACGGCATCCGCCTTCCTCTGAAAGCTTCTGTCCAATAGTTGCCGGCATGATCGCCCAGGTCTTCTCAAGGTCAAGAAGCTGACGCAGAAGTGCCATATTATCGAGAGATACCTTCACCTCTGAGTTGTTTCCAAACCAGTAATTATGCCACATCATAAAAGAGTTACTCCACGGGATATAAATCTCGTCCGCACTCCTTAGATAAGAAGGGAGAATACCGTCCTCATATCTGGCATCTTCATTACAGACCAGAACCAGTTTTTCCTCAAAAAGCGGTACCGTCTGCACCTTCTTAAAAAAATGTGGGTTTGTGATCAGTCCCATATCTACTTCTTTGTTCTCAACCGCCTTATAAGATATATTGGAACGCATGGTATCAATATGAAGACTGCAGTTTTTATGTTTCTCCAGGAAACTGCCGATGATCTGCGGCATGAAATAAAAATTCAGACTGTCCACATTTGCGATCTTCAGAATATCAGATGGTTTTTCATTCTGGATCTGACTTGTTTCCAGCCACAGCTGTTCCCATTTACGGGCAAGGGGCACAAAACGCTTTCCTGCATCTGTGAGTTCCAGTGTGCGGGCACCTTTTTTGCGGATAACAAGTTCTGTTCCAAGTTCTTCCTCCAGAGCAGACAGACGATGGCTCAGTGCAGGCTGTGAGACGAACAAAACTTCTGCTGCCTTAGACAATGATGAACTGGATACAATTGTGAGAAATGTATGGATATCTGTGTAATTCAATTCAAACTCCTCCTTTTGTGACAGTATATGCATACGCTCAGAGCGTTGTCTCGGTCGAGAATAATACCTGTAGAGTTACTGTTCATTCCGTTCACAGCACCTGTGAACTACTTATAAATTCTTTTTATATTATATAGATAAAATATCGAATTTACAATATAATATTTTGATACTATAATATGCACAGATTAAGAAAGATAGGAATGATTTACATGGACAAGGCAATCCTTGAACGCCGGTTACATTTGACCGTAACTTTTATCGGTGGTTTTATGGGATGTTATGCAATTTTCAACCGTTGTGATGTTTTTGGTTCTGCACAGACCGGAAACCTGATCTCATTCGTTATGGATCTCACCGGACACTCTGATTCGCATATGTTTTTCCGTTTCTCTGCATTGCTGATCTACATTTTGGCAATGGTTGCAACCGTTTTTCTCTCACACAAGCTGCAGAAGACCACTCTGAAATTCGTCAGTCTTCTGATTGATGCCCTGGCTTTTCTCCTTCTCGGATTTCTTCCGGAGGATATGGATCCTTTCATTGCACTGTATCCTGTTTTTTTTGCCACGGCATTTCAGTGGTGTTCCTTCAAAGGTGCAGATGGATTCAACAGTTCCTGCATCTTCTGCACCAACAATCTCCGTCAGTGCACGACAGGATTTGCAGAATACCTTTACAGCAAAGATTCCGAGGCACTTCGAAGGGGAATTTTTTATGGAAAAGT
The DNA here is from genome assembly GCF_009883055.1 of Blautia sp. BIOML-A1. Lineage (GTDB taxonomy): Bacteria > Bacillota > Clostridia > Lachnospirales > Lachnospiraceae > Blautia_A. The sequence continues at coordinate 15,939 of NZ_WWVR01000032.1, forward strand.
ACTTCTTTCTTTTTATCTGGGAGTTGCAGTATGTTTCCTGTTCTGTCAGAGATTTCATCTCACAGGTGCATGGGCAGGACTTCTCCCTGTATGTGCTGCACTTGTGCTCGTCAATGAAGAACGCGTTCTTTCCAGAGAGAAAGAGACAGAAAAAGAAGAGGTTCTCAGGATTCACGCCTGAGAGCCTCTTTTTTGTATTACCGACTTATTATGCTGCCGGCTCCTCTGCTGTTGTATCTGGTGCGCTGTCCTCAACCGCTGACTCCATAGTCATGAGAAGTCCGTCTGCCAGTTCCTGTGGAACACCAGCCTTCTTCAGATTCTCTGCAAGAACAGTCCAGTCCGCATTTGTGAGATATTCTGTCATAGCTTCCTGATCATCTGCTGTATAAACGATTCCAAGATTCTTGAGATCCGGAATTTCTGCTCCCTGACCATAGCCGCCTGTCAGAGAAAGTGTTCCAAGTGATACTCCAGATGTCACTAATGAAAGATCAAGTGTGCTTGTTTCAGCAGATGCGTCAGAATTCATGTTAATTACGGCACTGAAGCCATTCAGCATATTGGATACAGCGGCATCTCCACTGTCTTCAGATGTGCTTTCCGGGAAAGAAACGGTAAAAGTTCCGTTATAATATCCCGGTTTTTCCGGCTTGAGCTCAAGATTTTCCACCTTGATATCAAGTGTCTCTGTTCCATCCACTGCAAAGATATAATCTCCATTTAAGAGTCCGTCAGCCGATGCACCGCTTCCTGTAAGTGTCAGATGACTGTCATCTGCGCCAACTTCCAGAAGAAGTGCTGTCTTTCCATCCTGTGAAGGTGTTTTCAGAGTAAATATCGGTTCGTAATCTGCTCCGTCAACAATCCCTATCTCACGTCCGACAATCTTGTTTTCTCCATTTACCCAGACTCTCTCAGAAAAATCCTCTGTAGTTTCACTGCCGTCCGTTTCTGCAGACTTTATATCCTCCAGCAGTTTCTCGACTGCCGACTGATATTCCGTATACTGATCTTCACTGGAATATCCATTCTCTGTCCAGTGATCAAAAAGACCCTTGATCTCTGCGTCATCCTTAGCCGATACAAGGATATTCTCAAGCATGGTCCGGGCAGCAGCCCCTGTGATCTTTCCTTCGTATACCGTGCAGTCTTCACCGATACCTTCTACAGAAACATTCTCCTCAACAGTACTCCCCTCTTCCACGCTGTCAATCACAAGTGTTCCATAACGGTCAAGAAGCGTTCTGGTTGTCTCCGCATCCGGCAGGGCAGAATCCAGATCTGATAACACATTCATATAAGTCTGCATGATTTCCTGTGATTCACCATTCATTTCATCCGCCGTCTTAACTGCAATATATGCGTCAGAAATCTCCGGAACCTGAATGTACTGCGTCATCTCTGCCATATCCTGATATATATTCAGATCACAGATCTTTTCTCCATTCAGAAGAATGGTCGAATCAATCGCCTCTATTCCGTCTTTTACAGAAATATCCATATCCATTTTCAGATCCTGTAACCACGTCAGATCTTCCTGTCCAAGCATGGAGCCAATAATTGCCTTGCCGGTATCTTCTACCTTAAGCGTCAGCGTTCCCTTTGAGCCCTGCAGAGATCTGTTCACATCCTGCGCATATCCATCAATTGCCCCCGCAACTGATTCTGTAAGTGTCTGAAGAGATGCCCTGGCTGTCTCCTGATAGGAACCAGCAGCCCATACATTACTTCCTCCTGCCAGGATCATCGAAGAACTCATTGCCACAGCTACAGTCTTTTTAAGAATATTTCTTCCTCGATTCATACTCGAAACCCTCCTGTCTTTAAAAAATTGTAACTGTTCAACACTTTCACAGTTACTAAAAAACAATATATCAGATGATTATATCTTATCATATTTTTCGACACCATACAACCAATTTCGCGTGAATATTCTGAATTTTTACAGTAATATATTTTGTTCACAGGTAACAGTGATCTAACCACTCTGATTTTTGTTTGTTGGTTGACTTTTTTTCTTCCGACTGTTATTCTTGAAACAAAAAAAAGGAAGTACATTCTATGACAGAAGAAGAAATAAAAAAACAAATTGAAATTCAACGAAATTATTTTTACACAGGAGCAACCCTCCCTGTAAAAGGTCGGATAGAAGTCCTCAAAAAATTAAAGGAGTATATCGTGGGACATGAAAAAGAGATACACGATGCCCTCCATGAAGACCTTGGCAAAAGCTCTTTTGAGAGCTATATGTGCGAAACGGGACTCGTCTTAAGTGAGCTGACACACATGATCCAGCACATCGAAGAATACGCTGAGGAACAGGATGTCCACACGCCGATCTCCCAGTTTGCCGCCCGCAGTTATAAGAAACCAGTCCCCTATGGTGTGGTTCTCATCATGAGTCCGTGGAATTATCCATTTCTCCTTTCCCTTGACCCTCTGATCGATGCACTGGCTGCCGGAAATACTGTGATTCTTAAGCCCAGTGCCTACTCACCATCCACGACGGCAATGATTGAAACTCTTGTCAGGGACTGCTTTGAACCAGAACTTGTCTCAGTTGTCACCGGCGGTCGCGAAGAAAACACCTGTCTGCTCAATCAGCATTTCGATTATATTTTCTTTACCGGAAGCCAGAACGTCGGCAAAGAAGTTATGGCAAAGGCAAGTCAGTTCCTCACTCCTGTCACTCTGGAACTCGGTGGCAAAAGCCCCTGTATCGTGGATCGTAAATGCAATCTGAAACTTGCTGCCCGCAGGATTGTTTTTGGAAAATTTCTTAACTGCGGCCAGACCTGTGTCGCTCCTGATTACATCTATTGTGACCGCAAGATCAAGGATCGTCTTGTAAAGCATCTGATCCGGCAAATCCGCCGGCAGTATTCGGAAACACCTCTTCAGAATCCAAATTATGGAAAAATCATCAATGAAAAGCATTTTCACAGACTCTGTGATCTGATCACCTCCGGAAAAGTATCCTATGGCGGGGCTTCCGATCCGGATACGCTTCGCATTGAGCCGACGATTCTTGACTTTGTCTCCTTTGATGATCCGGTGATGCAGCAGGAGATTTTTGGTCCGATCCTTCCGATTATAACTTATGATTCTATGGATGAGGTTATTCCAAAGATCAACTCCATGTCTCATCCTCTCGCACTTTATATTTTTACTTCCCGGCGAAAAACTGCCCGGAAATTTATGGAACAGTGCAGTTTCGGAGGTGGATGTATCAACGATACTCTGATTCATCTTGCAACTTCCGAAATGGGATTCGGTGGTCTTGGCGAAAGTGGAATGGGTGCTTATCACGGCGAAGAAGGATTTCGGACCTTCTCACATTACAAGAGCATCGTAAACAAAAAAACCTGGATCGATCTTTCCATGCGCTACCAGCCATATACACCACGCAACGAAAAACTGCTGCGAAAATTCCTGAAATAAGTCGTAACTGTTCCGTATCCTCACAGTTACGAGTCAAAATGCATTCTAAATCACCTTCGGTGATGGCATTTTGCCTTATATGTCTCGGGATTTTGGCAAAAAACATGCCAAAACACCTCGCGGGATACTACCTTCTGAATAGTTACAATAAGTCAAAGAATATGACGGACTTAAATAGTCCGTCATAAATTCAGAATGATTTTGTGTACTTTTTTCCTTACAAAATAATAACAGATTACCTGCAGGATGATTGTGATGATCCAGGATACCGGATAGGAGATAAAGAGGAAACTTAAGCTTCGATGATGTGGAAACAATCCAAAGATCCACACAATACGTGTTCCTACTGTACCAATAATAGAAAGGATCATCGGCACGCCAGACCGTCCCATTCCACGAAGCGCACCCGGAATCAGATCCATGATGCCGCAGCAGAAATACGGGATCGTTGTGTAGGCAAGAATCTCAATGCCACACTGGATAACCTTTGGATCACTGGTATACAGGCGGAGTAATTTATCACCAAAGAAATACGCCCCGCATCCTAAAGTAAATGAAACTGCAAAGGACAAAATAACACAATCCAGAAGGACTTTGTCCATACGTTTCGTCTTACGTACACCATAGTTCTGGCTTGTAAAGCTCATACAGGACTGTGTTACAGCGTTCACCGAAACATACAAAAATCCAAAAATATTATTTGCAGCTGTATATCCTGCCATGGCAATCGAACCAAAAGAATTTACGGAGGACTGCAGCAACGCATTGGAAATATTGATCACTGTACTCTGGATTCCCGCCGGAATTCCTACCTGGAAAATCTGACGCAGATAGTAGCCTTTTATGGTCAGCTTTGAAAATCTGAGCTGATAGCTTCCCTCTGAGCAATGCAGGCAGCGTAATACAAGTATGCAGGAAATACCCTGTGAAATTACCGTTCCGATCGCGACACCTGCCACTCCCATATGAAACACAATAACGAGAAGCATATTGATTCCTGCATTTGCAAGTCCCGATATGATCAGATAGAACAGAGGACGTTTGGTATCTCCCACCGCCCTTAAAATAGCTGCGCCATAATTGTACAGCATGAAGAACGGCATTCCAAGAAAGTAAATACGCATATATAGTGTTGAATGATCAATAACATTATCCGGTGTACCCATAATTTCAAGTGCCAGCCTAGAAAAAATCAGTCCGGCAAACGCCATGATGACACCACTGATCAGTGCAAGTGTGATCGCAGTATGCACTGTTTCAGACATTTCTTTATGTTTACCTGAAGCATAGAATCGTGCAGCGAGCACATTTGCTCCAAGAGATATTCCGATAAATAAATTTGTAAATACGGCAATCAGAGCGGTGGTCGATCCGACTGCCGCCAGTGCTTCACTTCCCGAAAACTGCCCTACAACAATGATATCTACAGCATTAAACATTAGCTGCAAAATTCCGGAAAGCATTAGAGGCATCGAAAACGAAATCAGCTTATCCATGATTGTGCCATTGCACATATCGATCTCATATTTGTTATTCTTCAAAACCACTTCCCCCAGACAATAAAAATAAAAATATTAATTACGTTAAAAGAACCCCATGGTATGATTTCTCACACCACGAGGTTCGGTATTACTCTGTTTGGACACAAGATATAAATCTATGATTTATATAGTTCAAGAACAATATGCTCTTAACGGTTTTTCTTATGCATTCTTCTCAGCGATTGCTGCCTGAGCTGCTGCCAGACGAGCGATCGGTACACGGAACGGTGAGCAGGATACATAGTTAAGGCCAAGTTTATGGCAGAATTCTACGGAAGATGGATCTCCACCGTGCTCACCGCAGATACCAACATGGAGATTCGGGTTAACCGGTCTTCCAAGTTCGATAGCCATCTTCATGAGTTTGCCAACGCCAACCTGGTCAAGTTTAGCGAATGGGTCATTCTCGAAGATCTTAGCATCATAGTAAGCGTCAAGGAACTTACCAGCATCATCACGGGAGAATCCGTATGTCATCTGTGTAAGGTCATTTGTACCGAAGCAGAAGAAGTCAGCTTCTTTAGCGATGTCATCAGCTGTAAGAGCTGCTCTCGGGATCTCGATCATAGTACCAACTTCGTATTCAAGGTTAGCACCAGCTGCTTTGATCTCAGCGTCTGCAGTTTCTACTACGAATTTCTTAACATATTTAAGCTCTTTGATGTCGCCAACAAGCGGGATCATGATTTCCGGTTTGATTGTCCAATCCGGATGAGCGTTCTGAACTTTGATTGCTGCACGGATAACAGCTGATGTCTGCATCTTAGCAATTTCCGGATAGGTAACTGCAAGACGGCATCCACGATGACCCATCATTGGGTTGAATTCATGGAGAGAATCAATGATTGTCTTGATCTCTTCAACAGTTTTACCCTGAGCGTCAGCAAGTTTCTTGATGTCAGCTTCTTCTGTAGGAACGAATTCATGAAGCGGCGGATCCAGGAAACGGATAGTAACCGGGTTTCCTTCCAGAGCTTCGAACAGTCCTTCGAAGTCTTCCTGCTGATATGGAAGAATTTTTGCAAGAGCTGCTTCTCTTTCTTCTACTGTTGTGGAGCAGATCATTTCACGGAATGCATCGATACGTCCCTCACCGAAGAACATATGCTCTGTACGGCAAAGACCGATACCTTCTGCACCAAGCTCAACTGCTTTCTTAGCATCTTCCGGTGTATCTGCGTTTGTACGAACTTTCATTGTTCTGTATTTGTCAGCCCAAGCCATGATACGGCCGAACTCACCAGCGATTGTAGCATCTACAGTCGGGATGATTCCGTCATAGATGTTACCTGTTGTACCATCGATGGAGATGAAGTCTCCTTCGTGGAATTCTTTACCAGCCAGTGTAAATTTCTTGTTTTCTTCATCCATAGCGATATCACCGCATCCGGATACACAGCACTCACCCATACCACGGGCAACTACTGCAGCGTGAGAAGTCATACCACCACGAACTGTCAGGATACCCTGAGCAGATTTCATACCTGTGATATCTTCCGGAGATGTCTCAAGACGAACCAGAACGACTTTCTCTCCTCTTGCAGCCCATTCAACAGCGTCATCAGCTGTGAATACAACTTTACCGCAAGCAGCTCCTGGAGAAGCTCCAAGACCTTTGCCCATCGGTGTAGCAGCTTTAAGAGCAGCTGCATCGAACTGCGGATGAAGCAGAGTGTCAAGGTTACGTGGGTCGATCATTGCAACAGCTTCTTCTTCTGTTCTCATTCCCTCATCAACAAGGTCACAAGCGATCTTCAGAGCAGCCTGAGCAGTTCTCTTACCATTACGTGTCTGCAGCATGTAAAGTTTACCGTGCTCTACAGTGAACTCCATGTCCTGCATATCTCTGTAGTGATCTTCCAGAGTTTTGCAAACCTGTTTGAACTGTACGAATGCTTCCGGGAATTTCTGTTCCATTTCGGTGATGTGCATAGGTGTACGAACACCGGCAACAACGTCCTCACCCTGAGCGTTTGTCAGGAATTCACCGAACAGACCGTTAGCTCCTGTAGCAGGGTCACGTGTGAAGGCAACACCTGTACCACAGTCATCTCCCATGTTACCGAATGCCATCATCTGTACATTAACAGCGGTTCCCCAGGAATATGGGATATCGTTGTCACGACGATAAACGTTTGCACGCGGGTTGTCCCAGGAACGGAATACAGCTTTGATAGCGCCCATTAACTGTTCCTTCGGATCAGTTGGGAAATCAGAACCGATTTTTTCTTTATATTCAGCTTTGAACTGTTCTGCCAGTTCTTTGAGGTCGTCAGCTGTAAGTTCAACGTCCTGTTTAACGCCTCTCTTAGTTTTCATTTCGTCGATCAGCTCTTCGAAATATTTCTTACCAACTTCCATAACTACGTCAGAGTACATCTGGATGAATCTTCTGTAGCAGTCCCAAGCCCAACGTGGGTTGTTTGATTTCTCGGAAAGAGTATTAACTACTTCTTCATTTAATCCAAGGTTCAGGATAGTATCCATCATACCAGGCATGGATGCTCTGGCACCAGAACGAACGGAAACAAGCAGTGGATTTTCTTTGTCACCGAATTTCTTACCGGTAACTCCTTCCATTTTGGTGATCGCTTCCATGATCTGATCCATGATCTCGTCATTGATCTGTCTTCCGTCTTCATAGTACTGTGTGCAGGCTTCTGTTGTGATTGTGAATCCCTGCGGTACCGGAAGACCAAGGTTTGTCATTTCAGCAAGGTTGGCACCTTTACCACCCAGAAGGTTTCTCATATCAGCGTTACCTTCTGTAAACATGTAAACCCATTTTGCCATTTTACATTTCCTCCTAATAATTGTTCTTTCACATAAAAAACTATGTTTTACGCACATAATTATTGTATAGACTTTAATACAATTAGTCAAGGTTAAACTGTCAAAAAAAGGGGAAAGTTTTTGTCATAATATGTAAAAAACTTTCCCTTTATCACTGATTCTGTTTTAGCGTTTCTTTTTGAGGTTGAGTACAAGATGTCTAGGAAGACCATTTACCATGATCGGCTGGTAATCTCCCTGGATCAGCGGGCTGATGTAATCTACAAAATCTTTGGTTACATAGGTAGCATCCTTATTCATCCAGCTTCTCGGAACAACCTTCTCCTCATTAGCGATTCTGTGTACATCGTAGATTCCGGTCTTAGCCATATACGGGTCATCGGAAACACGGTCGATTACGATCATCTTGCCGGTATCGCCTTCATCAGCTGCCTTAACGGCTGCACCACCTACCATAAATGCTTCATCTATATCCACGCGGGATGCCATATGTGAAGCGCTTCTCTGAAGAGTGGAAAGTTCTACGGCTCTTGTCTTGCAGCCGCACTCTGCCGCAAGGAAGTTTGCAAGATAAGTTGCTGTTCCTGCAAGCTGTTTGTGTCCGAATGCGTCCACATAATCTCCTGAGCTTCCGAGTTCGCAGACATAACGGCCGTCAGCAAGGCGGATACCTTCGGAAACTGCGATCACTACGGAAGATTTCTTCTTAAGGAGTTCTTTGACTTTGACAAGGAATTTGTCAATATCAAATGGTACTTCCGGGAGGTAGATAAGATCTGGTCCGTCGCAGTCTTCTGTTCTGGCAAGTGCAGTCGCGCCTGTAAGCCATCCTGCGTTTCGTCCCATGATCTCCATGATTGTGATCATGCTCTTCTTGTAGGTAAGTCCCTGTGCGTCGCGGATCACTTCTTTGGTAGAGGCTCCGATGTATTTGGCTGCGCTTCCGAATCCAGGTGTATGGTCGGTCAATGCCAGGTCGTTATCGATTGTCTTCGGCACACCAAGGAATTTCTGTGTCTGTCCTGTCAAGATCGCATAGTCAGAAAGTTTCTTGATCGTGTCCATGGAATCGTTTCCGCCAATATAGATAAATGCATCAATGTCAAGACGGTTCAGTATATCAAAGATTCTCTCATAGATAGTCTTATCTTCATGGATCTCAGGAAGTTTAAAACGGCAGGATCCCAGAAAAGCGGATGGTGTTCTCTTGAGGAGTTCGATATCCAGTTCTGAGTGGATCTGTGTGGAAAGATCAATATACTGCTCATCCAGAAGTCCCTGTATTCCGTGCAGCATTCCGTATACTTTGTCGAAGCCTCTCTCAATGGCATTCTTGTATACTCCTGCCAGACTGGAATTGATTACTGATGTAGGACCTCCGGACTGTCCTACGATGATATTGCGTTTTTTTGCCATGCTGTCATCTCCTTTTGTGCATTTATGCATTACATATAATGTATAATATTACCAAAAGTTATTTGATTAGTCAAGTTATTTTGTGCAATATGTATTGTTTAAATTTCGTAAATATCTATATTTATAGAAATTATGTTTATATTTAACAAAATATCTCGGAATATAACTTGTAATTCTGCCCATTTATATTCACTTCACTCATCTTCACTTCATGAAACAGGCTATATATGTGTTGGAGATTTTCTCTCTTATGCTTACTTCACGAAACAGGCTATATATGTGTTGGTATTCTCCTCATGTGAGAGACTTCTAATATACTAGAACAGCTATCAATATACTAAAAACGCCATGAGAAATGACATAACTCGCTTACGCTCAAACAATGTCATTTCTCACGGCAACGTATATTTCTATCTGTTAAGTATATTTACGAAGTATCTCAGGCTCGCAGAATCCTCAACACATACACCACGCTGTTTCTGATATTACATATTTCACAAGAGATTACATAACTGCTTTCATTAAACTTTTCATACTCTCCTGCACAAACAGTTTCTTGACAGTGGATTGGCGGCGGACGAAGCCGCCGCGGCCAGCGTCACCCCCGGCATAGCTTCGCTGAGTCGTCTGCCATCTAAGTAATTACATAAAAAACGCAAAACACCCGTAGATATTATATGATACAGCAAACCTTCTGCAGGAAATCTGACAGTTCTTAGATGGGAATAAATCGTGTTGTCTGTAAAAATCATACTGTTTGAGCGAAGCGAGTTTATGATTTTTACAGACGGTTTTAACGATGCAATTCACATCTTAGAAATGACGATTTCCGAAGCCTGTTTGCCGGTATCATATATATCATACGGGTGAATTTATATATCTCTTTATTTACTTAGAATGTAAACTTGTCAGCGAAATATGCCTCAAGCTCTTCAATCTTCACACGAACCTGCTCCATGGTATCACGGTCACGGACTGTTACAGCACCATCATTCTCAGACTCAAAGTCATAAGTAATACAGAACGGAGTTCCGATCTCATCCTGTCTTCTGTAACGTTTACCGATATTTCCACGGTCATCAAATTCACAGTTATATTTCTTGCTGAGCTGGTGGAAGATCTTCTCCGCACCCTCGTTCAGCTTCTTGGACAGCGGAAGGACACCGATCTTAACCGGAGCCAGAACCGGATGGAAATGAAGCACGGTACGAACATCGTTCTTCTCTGCATCCAGAACTTCCTCGTCATATGCACTGCACAGGAAAGCAAGTACCATACGGTCTGCACCAAGTGACGGCTCAATAACATACGGAATATATTTCTGTTTCTTCTCATCATCGAAGTATGTCAGATCCTGTCCGGATACATTCTGATGCTGTGTCAGGTCATAATCTGTTCTGTCAGCGATTCCCCACAGTTCGCCCCATCCAAACGGGAACAGGAACTCTACGTCTGTGGTGGCCTTGCTGTAGAAGCTCAGCTCTTCTTTATCGTGGTCACGATAACGTACCTCGTCATCCTTAAGACCAAGAGAACTCAGCCAGTCAAGACAGAACTGCTTCCAGTATGCAAACCACTCAAGGTCTGTATCCGGCTCGCAGAAGAATTCAAGTTCCATCTGCTCGAACTCACGGGTACGGAATGTGAAGTTACCCGGTGTGATCTCGTTACGGAAGGATTTACCGATCTGTCCGATACCAAACGGAATCTTCTTACGGGAAGTTCTCTGTACATTCTTGAAGTTTACAAAAATACCCTGTGCTGTTTCAGGTCTTAAATAAACTGTATTCTTGGCATCCTCAGTTACACCCTGGAATGTCTTGAACATCAGGTTGAACTGACGGATATCTGTGAAGTTGTGCTTGCCGCAGGACGGACACGGAACTTCATGCTCCTTGATGAAATCCATCATCTGCTCCTGAGACCATGCGTCTACACTTCCCTCAATTGCGATGTCATGCTCTGCACAGAAATCCTCGATCAGTTTGTCTGCACGGAAACGCTCATGACATTCCTTACAGTCCATCAGAGGATCGGAGAATCCGCCAAGATGACCGGATGCAACCCATGTCTGTGGATTCATCAGGATCGCACAGTCCACACCGACATTGTACGGGGATTCCTGAATAAATTTCTGCCACCATGCACGTTTTACGTTGTTCTTAAGTTCAACGCCAAGGTTACCGTAGTCCCAGGTATTTGCAAGACCTCCATAAATTTCTGAACCAGGATAAACGAATCCTCTGGCCTTTGCCAGAGCAACAATTTTCTCCATTGTTTTTTCCATGATATCTCTCCTCATTGTTTAATTAGTGAAAACCTAAGTGTTCTCATTATACCTCATTTAAAATATATTTCAACTCATTTATTTCATAACCTCCAGAATCTGGAGACTTCGAAACCTTTTGTCCGTATTTGCAGCCGTATATCTATGTATGATATGCTCCAGTTCCAGAAGCACCTCATCCTTTACCGTAAAGGTATACAGCTTTCCCATCGGGGCTGTGGCAATAAAACGCATCGCATAAAGTGCCGAAGGTGAAATCCGAAGATTTCCCTTCTGTCCGGATGCACATTTGGCGCACAAAATCCCATGCAGTTCCTGCGAAAAGAAAGTCTGGCCTTCCGGGATTTCCTCTCTTGCGCACAACGCACATTGAAACAGTTCCGGGCAAAGCCCCTGCTCCGTCATCGTCCGCAGTTCATAAATACAGCGGATCAGACGATTATCCATCTTAGGATTCAGAAGAGCTCTGACCGTAACATACAGAAGATTCATCATCTCCCTCTCGTCAGTCCCTTCCCGCCCGAAATAATCCGCCAGTTCCAGGAAATAATACCCATAATAAACTCCCGGCTGCATTGCTGCCAGTTCCACAAAATGGTGGGATACTGACACCTGATTCAGATTATAACTGCTTCTGCCTTCAAACAAAGTAAAGGTTCCGAAAACAAAAGGATCTGCTGCTGCCAGAAACGGACTGTTCGGTCGTCTTGCCCCCTTGGCAAAAGCCGAAATCTTTCCCCTCTCTCTGGTCAGCAAAACAATTCTTTTGTCGTATTCGCCAATCGGCATCGCAGAGATCACAACTCCCTGCACGGTGATCAGATCACTCATTTATCAGATTTCCTTCTTGTTATAGCCGAAGTTTTTGATCATAAAGTCACTGTCGCGCCAGTCCTTACGAACCTTGACCCAGATTTTCAGATTAACCCTGGCATCCAGCATTCTCTCCAGCTCATAGCGGGCGTTACTGCCGATTTTTTTGAGCATGGCACCCTGCTTTCCAATGATAATGCCCTTGTGGGAATCCCTCTCACAGATGATCGTCGCTTCAATATCAACCAGATTCCTTTTTCCGGGACGTTCTTTCATAGAGTCAATTGCGACCGCGATACCATGCGGAATCTCTGCATCCAATGCATGAAGTGCCTTCTCACGGATGATCTCCGCTGCAATCTGTCTCTGTGGCTGGTCTGTTACCGTATCCTCATCGTAGAACATCGGTCCATATGGCAGATATTTCAAAATACATGGAATAATATCCTCTGTATTCTGGTTTCGAAGTGCAGAACACGGAATGATCTCGTCAAAATCATAAAGCTTACGGTACGTGTCGATCGCCTTCAGGATCTCATCCTTATCCACGGTATCGACCTTGTTGATAATAAGGATAACCGGAACATGAAGTCCTTTAAGCTGGTCTGCAATGTGACGCTCTCCTGCACCGATAAAAGTGGTAGGCTCTACCAGCCAAAGGATCACATCTACATCTTTGAGTGTCCTCTCCGCTACCTGGACCATGTATTCGCCCAGTTTATTCTTCGCCTTGTGAATACCCGGAGTATCCAGAAAAACGATCTGCCCGTCTTCGCAGGTATATACCGTCTGGATACGGTTTCTGGTCGTCTGCGGTTTCTTGGATGTGATCGCGATCTTCTGTCCGATCAGATGATTCATCAGTGTTGATTTTCCAACATTCGGACGTCCGATGATCGCTGCAAATCCGGATTTAAAATTATCTTTCATTCTTTCACTCCTGTAAAATCCTCTCCGTTTCAGCCATTGATCAGCGGACTGATATTCATGAAGAGTTCTTTTTCTTTCTGTACTTCTGGTTCACTTCCTACAACACAAATTTCTTCATCAGACAAGATCGCCTCGATCAGTGGAGCCAGTGCCTGAATATCCTCAGCCTGTGCATTCAGGATCTCATCACGTTCTTTCTGCACCATCTCTTCTGTCAGACCGCAGAACCATGCTGCCTTGGAAATGCTTCCTTTCATCTGCGGAGTCTTCGGTACATCCTTTCCACTGATAGTTCCAATGATGTATTTTGTCATTTCTCTTTCATCTGCCTGGAAACCACGTACATAATCCGGAATTCCGGCAAAAACATCAAAGGTACGTTTCAGATGCGGATCACGGTAGGACACAAAGAAGCTCTCGCCACTGTATTTAAATCCGCTCATACATCCGTAAGCACCGCCCTTAACACGGATATTGATCCAGAGATAATCATAGCTTAAGGCAACCTTGAGAATATTAAGTGCACCTGTATAGTCGTAGCCTTTTTTGCGGAAGTTTCCTGCCTGTGCCACATACTGTACCTGTCCGGAAGTCATAAATCCTTCATTTTTCTTCTGGCAGATCATTTCAGAAGAAGAACTTTCTGTCACTTCCTGATGAAGCGTTTTCTTTAATTCCCTGATCTGTTTCTGAACACTGTCAAGGGACTCTCTCTCTCCTGTATAACTGATACAGAGATTTTCCGGGCGAAGGATCTCGACCATCAGAGACTTGAGGTTCTCAATGATCTCTTCCTTTCTGTCATCAAATTCCCTGTCCAGTTTCTCAATAAACTGATAGTATGCGATTCCTGCCATTCCATCCTGAAAAGCTGCCATCGGAGATGCATAGGAAGCTGCACGGAGCACTGCTGTGGAATGTCCTGCACTTACAAGAGATGATTGTGCTCTTGATTTGACTCTCGAAATGATTTCATGAAGTCTTCTGGTATCTGTCACATCGGATGTGTTAAGAATCTCACGGATCATACGGAAAATCACATCCATCTTCGGATACATTACCTTACCCTTGACACCAAAGAAGGCTCTGTACTCATCCACAGAATCTGCACGGTCAAAAACTTCAACGCCGCAGGCAATTCCACCGGTCTCGGCATTGATCTCATTGGAAAGCTCTCCATAAGTGTAATGTGCGGTATCTACATATCCAAGCACGGATTTAAGGAGTCCCAGATATGGAACTTTATCCGGTGCAAGGTTCTTGAGGTCAAACATCAGATCCAGATAGGCAATTCCATTTGTTGAAACCTCATGATACAGGAAAAGACTTCCATCCACATCCAGTTCTTCATTATAAAATTTATCCGCAGATTTACGGATATCTTCCCTCTTAAGCATCGGGATACATTTTGCAGCCTCCGGATCTTCTTCTGCTTCCTGATATGCTTCCAGTGCACTGGTTCGTTTTACCATCTCCTGTCTTTCTTCTTCGGTGCATCCCCCAAGATAAGCGGCCAGTTTCTCTTCAAGAGCCTTGGCTTTTCTTGCGGCAAGTCCTCTGGACGGCATCAGGGTCAGTACCGAGCCATGTGGATTGTCAAGAAGATATTTACGGATCAGTTCTTCAAAATACCCTGTGTTTTTGAGAGATTTCAGTTTCTCAAATACCGGAATCAGTTCTACCTGTGCAAATGGATGCTCATCGTCATACAGCCAGTTTCCAAGAATATCAAGGCCATAGATCAGACCCTTCGGATAGGAAGAAAAATCGGCTTCCCTGTAGCGGAACTCCATACTGTTGATTCCGGCATCCAGTGCTTTACGGTCAATTCCTGTCTCTGCAACTTTCTGAAGAACATCTCGGATAATGGAAACAAATTCTTCTTTTTTGTCTGCATTCGCACCCTTTGCGATAATATCAAAATACGGCTGACGGATTCCATCCTCATAAGCACCATAAATATCCTTGCCGATTCCCGCATCAAGAAGTGCTTTCTTAAGCGGTGCCCCCGGTGCGCTTAAAAGTGCATAATCCAAGACTTCAAACGCAATGGCAGTAAGACTGTCCATGGCAGTTCCCACAACAACATTGTAAGAAAGATATGCATTATCCTCCTCACTCTCACTCTCTGCAACCGGATATTCCTTTGTCAGATCCTGCATTGCATCAAACGCCTTCTGTTCTCTAATCTCAGAATCCACATCCAGGCTGTCAAAAGCAGATAGATAATGTCTGTCGATGAAATCCAGTTTCTCTGTCATGTCCATATTTCCGTACAGGTAAATATAGCTGTTGGACGGATGATAATACGTTCTGTGGAAATCAAGGAATTCTTCATAGCTAAGATCTGGAATATTCTCAGGAGCTCCGCCGGACTCGCATCCATAAGTGATATCCGGGAACAGAGAGTTCATGATCTCACGCTCCAGAACATCATCCGGAGAAGAAAAAGCTCCCTTCATTTCGTTATAAACAACACCATTATAGGTCAGCGGGCCTTCTGGTTTCTCCAGGTGATAATTCCAGCCTTCCTGACGGAAGATTTCTTCTTTCTCATAAATGTTCGGATAAAAAACTGCATCCAGATAAACATGCATCAGATTCTGAAAATCCTGATCATTACAGCTTGCCACCGGATAACAGGTCTTGTCCGGATAAGTCATGGCATTCAAAAAAGTGTTCAAAGAGCCTTTGACCAGTTCGACAAACGGATCTTTGAGTGGAAACTCTCTGGATCCGCAGAGCACACTATGTTCCAGAATATGTGCAACACCTGTGCTGTTCTTCGGCGGGGTACGAAAAGCGATATTGAACACTTTGTTTTCGTCATCGTTCTCAATGAGCATTACCCTTGCTCCGGTTTTGATATGCCGGAGCAGGTAGCCTGTAGAACGGATGTCAGTTAATTTTTTTTCTTTGATGACCTTGTATGCAGTCACTTTACTTAAATCCATTGCTGCCTCCGTTTTTATATGTAGTATTTCTTATTTTACCGGATTTATTCCGGAAGTCCGCCCTCGCCCGGGAAATAATCCTCGAAGACCTTGCGGGCTGCCTTTGTGAGCAGAGCCAGTTCTTCTTCCATGCCAAGATTTCTGGGTACTTTTACGGTTGTTTCATAGATATCATTCTTAAGCTTTGACTTGACGTCATCCTTCTTCATTGTCACAAGTCCGCAAAGTATCGTATTATAACTCTTGTCTGTCTGGCAGAGATCCATATACAGCTTGACAAGATGCTCACACTCTCGATAGACGAGTTCTCTGTGCAGCTCGCTCTTCTGTATAAGTTCATGGAAGCTTACCTGATCCAGTTCTTTCTGAAGGCTCTTTCGTGCACTCCTGGAACCAAATAATCTGTTTCCGGAAGCACGGTTGAACTCTATGGTCATCCAGAACTTCAGATAACCGTCTGCCCGTCCTCCCAGGTCAGATTCCATGCCATAACGTGCATCCCAGATTTCCTTACGAACCTGATTTTCCTCGGTATTTCCCTCCTGTGCGATTGCCTGCTCCAGAAGCTCTCTGCGCTTGGCCGGATCTTTTTCTCTATAATATTGTGCAATGATTGGTGTATCCATATATACCCTCCTGTAGATATTCTATTCTGCCACGATTTCTGAAGGTGAAGACCAACATTACGAAATCATTCTCTATAAAGTAATAAAAAACCCTCTTCCCTCCAATATGCCCATTATAGCAAAGATGGAGAAAAAAGGGTAGTCCCAGTTTACAGAATAAGCATCGCATCCCCAAAGGAGAAGAATCTGTATTTCTGGCGTACAGCCTCTTCATAAGCTGCCATAATATGCTCTTTACCTGCAAGAGCAGAAACCAGCATCATAAGCGTAGACTCCGGAAGATGAAAATTTGTGATCAGTCCGTCAATCATTTTAAAACGGTAGCCCGGATAGATAAAAATCTCTGTCCAGCCGCTTCCTGCACGCAGAATTCCATTCTCATCTGTCGCAGATTCCAGAGTACGGCAGCTTGTCGTTCCTACAGAGATCACCCTGCCGCCCTGCTTCTTTGTGTCATTGATGAGCTTCGCCTGGTCTTCCTCTACCATATAGAACTCAGAATGCATATGATGCTGTTCCACATCATCAACCTTGACCGGCCGGAAGGTTCCAAGTCCTACATGAAGTGTCACATGAGCAATATTGACGCCCTTCGCCTTCACCTGCTCCAGAAGCTCTTTTGTAAAATGAAGTCCTGCTGTCGGTGCTGCCGCGGAACCGTCATTCTTTGCATATACGGTCTGATAGCGGTTCTTGTCTTTTAATTTATGTGTAATATATGGAGGAAGCGGCATTTCTCCAAGCTGATCCAGAATTTCCTCAAAGATTCCATCATATTGGAACTGGATCAGACGGTTTCCCTCATCTACAACATCGATGATCTCACCCTTAAGGATTCCGTCACCAAATGTGATCTTTGCTCCCGGTCTTGCCTTCTTGCCCGGTTTTACAAGACATTCCCAGATATCATTTTCACGGCGTTTCAAGAGCAGGATCTCGATCAGTGCACCGGTTTCTTCTTTGTGTCCGTAAAGACGGGCAGGGATAACCCTTGTGTCATTGATGACCAGACAGTCTCCCTCTTTCAGATAATCTAGAATGTCTGTAAAATGTCTGTGTTCCATGGATCCGTCTTTCATAGAAAGATGAAGAAGCCTGGAAGAACTGCGGTCTTCCAGAGGATCCTGTGCGATCAGTTCCTTCGGAAGATCATAATAAAAATCTGATGTCTTCATAACTACTCCTTTTATTGGTTATCGTTCTTTTCTTTTTCTTCTTTCCACTGTTTCTTCCACTGGCGGATCTGATTCCACTCTTTGTTGGTAAGATCTGCCTTTTTGAGAAGATCCGGCCGGTTCTTTGCTGTACGCAGGATAGACTGTTCTCTTCTCCACGCTTCGATGTTGGCATGATGTCCTGATAAAAGGACAGGAGGAACCTTTTTGCCATGCCATTCTTCCGGTCTGCTGTACTGAGGATATTCAAGAAGATTTCCTGCAAAAGACTCCGTCTCTCCCGATTCCTGATTACTCAGAACTCCCGGAACCATTCTTGAGACAGCATCCATCATGACCATCGCCGGAAGTTCGCCGCCTGTAAGCACATAATCTCCGATAGAAACAAAATCTGTAACCACTTCCTCGAGCACGCGCTCATCAATTCCCTCATAATGTCCGCACAGAAAAACAAGATCCTGCTCTTTTGCAAAATCTTTCGCCATGGTCTGATTAAATACGCTTCCCTGAGGTGTGAGATAAACCACTCTCGGCCTGTAGCCGATTTTTTCCTCGATAGACTGGTATGCAAGATAAACCGGCTCTGCCTGCATCAGCATTCCGGCGCCGCCGCCGTAGGGATAATCATCCACCTTCTGATGCTTATTAAACGCATAATCACGGATATTGATCGCATCAACGGACAGATATCCTCCCGCGATCGCACGTCCGATGATACTGGTGTTCATTCCCTGCTCTATCATTTCCGGAAAAAGTGTCAAAACATGAAAATTCATTTATATAAGTCCCTTCATCAAATGTATGGTCATTGTACCGCTTTCCAGATCTACATTCAGAATACACTCTTTGATCGCCGGAAGAAGGACTTCTCCGTGTTCCCTGGAATTAACGATATAGACATCATTCGCTCCCGTCTCCATCACATCCTTAAGTGTTCCAAACTCCGTTCCATCCTCCAGGACTACCTTCATTCCCAGAAGGTCCGCGATATAGTACTCATCTTCACCCAGTTCCTGACCCTCTTCCCGCGGGATCCAGAGAGCACACCCCTTATATTTCTCGATATCGTTGATATTATCGATACCATCAAATTTAAGGATGGCAAGGTTTTTGAAAAATCTTACATTTTTGATATCCAATCTTCGATACTCTCTGCCTGTATCCAGCAGTACATAATCCAGATCCAGAAAACGTTCTGCATCATCCGTAGTAGGATATACTTTAACCTCTCCCCTCACACCATGTGTAGTGGTGATCACTCCGACCTTTAATAAATCTTCCATAAAAAACTCCCTTTAAGATGTAAAAAGGAGCTATGTTTCCACAGCTCCGATACTTTCTTTATTGCAGAATATCTACAATTACTTTTTTGCTGCTCTTTGAAGAAGCCGCTTTAACTACTGTACGGATTGCCTTGGCAATACGTCCCTGTCTTCCGATGACCTTTCCCATATCAGAAGGGCCCACTTTCAGTTCAATGATAACTGCATCTTCTTTTTCGTTTTCGGTGACTACCACCTCATCCGGATGCTCCACAAGAGATTTTGCAATTACTTCAACTAATTCTTTCATTACATACCTCCCTGTACTGTCTATGACAGGATCTTAAGAAATACCTTCCGTATCGTATCTCTTATTTCTCGATTCCGGCCTCTTTGAAGATTCTTGCTACAACGTCTGTCGGCTGAGCTCCTGCTGCAAGCCATTTTTTAGCTTCTTCTTCGTTTACTTTGTAAGCACTTGGCTCGATGTTCGGATCATATGTTCCGATTTCAGCGATGCATTTTCCGTCACGTTTGCTGCGGGAATCTGCAACTACGATTCTATAAAAAGGTGCTTTCTTCTGTCCCATTCTTCTTAATCTGATTTTAACTGCCATTTTTGTTTCCTCCATTATGATATCTTTTATTGTTTTGGTTGATTTATCTATTAAAAAGGAAGCTTGAAGCCGCCTCTTTTACCCATTTTACCGCCCATCATTCCAGGCATCTGTTTCATTAATTTCTTGCTCTGCTCAAACTGCTTCACAAGACGGTTGACTTCTGCAATGTCCACACCCGCACCCTTCGCGATACGGTTCTTGCGGGATACATTCATAATCCCCGGATTGCTCCGCTCTGCCGGTGTCATGGAAAGGATGATCGCCTTGGTACGCTCCAGTGCCTTCTCATCGATCATATCTTCAAGTTCCCTGGCCTTACTGCCAATTCCCGGAAGCATGTTGAGGATACTGCCGATACCGCCCATCTTGTTCATCTGTTCCATACTGGTGAGATAGTCATTGAAGTCAAAATCCATTTTTTTGAGCTTCTTCTGCATCTCTGCCGCCTGATCCTGGTCAAGTGCCGCCTCCGCTTTCTCAATAAGGCTCATCACATCTCCCATTCCCAGGATTCTGGAAGCCATACGTTCCGGATAGAACTGCTCCAGATCTGAAAGCTTCTCTCCCATACCTACATAAAGGATCGGCTTTCCGGTTACTGCCTTGATAGAAAGTGCTGCACCGCCTCGGGTGTCACCATCCATCTTGGTAAGGATAACTCCATCGATTCCAACCTTGTCAACGAAAGTCTTGGCTACGTTTACCGCATCCTGACCTGTCATCGCATCTACGATCAGAAGTGTCGCATCCACCTGTATATTTGCCTTGATGTCTGCAAGCTCCTGCATCATGTTCTCATCCACATGAAGTCGGCCTGCGGTATCAAGAAGAACTACATTCTGCTGATTGGCTCTGGCATGCTCAACTGCCGCCTTCGCAATGTCTACCGGGCTCTGCTTATCTCCCATGGAAAAAACTTCCACACCCTGCTTCTCTCCATTTACCTGAAGCTGTGTGATCGCTGCCGGACGATATACGTCACATGCAACCAGAAGCGGTCGTTTTCCCTTGGATTTAAGTTTGCCTGCAAGCTTGGCAACTGTAGTTGTCTTACCTGCACCCTGAAGACCTGCCATCATCAGTACTGTGATCTCGTTTCCCGGTTTCAGTGGAAGCTCTGTTGTCTCGCTTCCCATAAGGCTTACAAGCTCATCATTAACGATCTTGATCACCATCTGTCCCGGATTCAGTCCGTTCATGACATCCTGTCCGACCGCACGTTCCTGCACAGATTTCGTGAACTGCTTTACAACCTTAAAGTTTACATCCGCTTCAAGAAGAGCCATCTTGACTTCTTTCAGGGCTATCTTGACATCTTCCTCTGTAAGTCGGCCTTTACTTCTCAGCTTTTTGAATACATTTTGTAATTTTTCCGTCAAGCTTTCAAATGCCATGCGTTATAACTCCTCTAAAATTTCATTGGAAATTTCTGTAATCTCCTGTGCCTGATAATCGGCCGCAATTTCTTTGATCCGATGAACCTGCTCTCTGATATTCAGAAATTTCTCTACCAGATGAAGCTTCGCCTCGTACTCCTCCAGCGTGTGATTGCAGCGCTTGATCATATCATGGACACCCTGTCGGCTGATCCCCAGATCCTCTGCTACCTCACTGAGGGAATAATCCTCCAGAACAACGCTCTCATATACCTGCTGCTGTCGTTCCGTAAGCAATTCTCCATAAAAATCATATAACAATGTCTGTTCCACAAATCTTTCCATCTGTAACCACCTTGGGTATCATATCGTATTTTGGCGTAGGTGTCAAGTGTTTTTTCTTGACAGATGTTTTTTATTCTATAATTACTATTCTGCTAATTTCTCAAATTCTGCTTTACTAATCTTTATGCCACTTGCCGCAAGCCGGTCAGCTCTGTCATAATATATTTTATCCACAGCATCTGTTTTTTCAGATGCAATGCCATAATGCAGCAGTCTATGACATATCGGACATAGACAAACCACATTCGCGTAAACATCCAGACTGTTTTGAAACATCTCCTGATACCTCATTGGTAACGCATGATGCCCTTCCATGTATGGATGCCCTGTCCCCTTTGCAATAAAGGTTTTATGCTTTGGATCTAGTTCACATTCATATCCTGCTGACTCTATAGACTGCAATTTGATTATAGAAGATCTTTTCCAGTTTTCCATGGCAATAACACGTTTATCCTCAACTGGAACTTCAATATCCATAACCTCTATCTGATTATGAATATTCTCAAAACCTTTGCCATTAGCAAACTTCAGATAATTGTTAAATCCAGCACTGTACATCCTGTGTCCACGTATATTTAGCTCAACAAACTCTGGATTTGTGTATAAATATTCCTTTATTATTTTCAGTTCATCAAGATTCTGGATTTCATAGACTGACTGTCTTATTTTTTCTTTCTTGACAAGAAATTTTGAAATGTATCGCATTGCTCTTTGCTAATGATCAATTGTAGAATCTGACACCTTGCATATCTCTTTAAGATATTTTTCATAATACGTCATAAGAGCATATCCATTCATATACTTTACCCCACTGATGTTTTTTAATTCATACAGAATCACTTACCTATAAGTATACATCCCAGTTTATATTTTTACAATCAGCACGTTAGAATATCAACCAGCAGAAAAACTCATCTGTTACTGCGTTTTCTTTAAGAACATTTTTTATTAAAGATAAATTTTTTCTATCATCTACCTCATTTAAAATTATCTTTCTGAAAATACTTTCGAAAATTGGCACAGCAATACTATTGCCAGCCTGTTTATATAATGCCGTATAGTATCTGCCTTTTTTTTGCTGTGCCTGTCTTGCTCGTTCAAAATCTTCGTCTGTATATCCCTGCAATCTCCAGCATTCGCGTTCCGTTAAGTATCTGTATCTTCCATTTCCACAATCTATCACCTGTGCAGGTGTTCTGTCTTGTCGTGTGGTAATTGTGAATGCATAATCCCGTATAACGGTTGCCCTTCTTACACTTCCAGTCACACCAATCACATTTCTTACGGAAGGTTGTGTCACATCATATACTTCTGGTACTTTCTCATTATTTTCCAAAAACTCACTAATATTACGCATTGGGGTTCGAATCAGATCGTCAAAACAAAACTTTTCTTTTCCAAGACTAGAAACCGTAAACACTCTTTCTCTTGCCTGCGGGAGTCCAAACTCTCTCGCATCCAATACTTCATAATTATTTGTATATCCCATATCTTCCATTTCTTCCTGGTATCTGGAAAAATTTGCAATCATATGACGACTCATAACATTCCGCACGTTCTCCCATATCACCCACTTTGGTTTCCAGTTTCCCATCTGTTGAATGATATGTATTGTTTCCCACATCAGACTTGAGCGCGTTCCGCTTCCTTGATCTGCTCCTTTTCCTCTGTTGACTCTTCCATCTACCATCGTTGCTTTCCCCTGATGTCCGGCAATACTCATATCCTGGCAGGGACTTCCATGTATCAAAATATCGGGACATAAATTCCAACCTATAATATTTTGCGTCTTATATGATAATTCTTCTGAAAATATAGAATTATATGATCGAACTGCTTTTTCATCAATTTCCACATAATCTATTGCTTTTGTAGGTATATTAAGATTACGAAGTGCACACCTTGGGCTTCCAATTCCCCCAAACAATTCTAGAATCTGAACAGGCTTTTGTTCCTCAATCATCTATATTAACCACTCCTTATAGTATTTTTCTGTTACTGTGAACAGTTACATTTTTCTTTCTGTCAATAACTTTAATCCACATTTTAAAGAACAAATCGTTCCTGTATATTATAATACATTTTTCATACTATAACAAGCATTTCTCTTTTTAAAAATTTCTCCTATTATATACTCCAATTTGTTCTTCTTTATGTTATACTATGTATGTTGCTGCCCTCAATCTGGCAACAGAAAGGGGGTGCTTGCGTTGAATGCAATCGTATCTTTTTTAGTCGCTGTTGCGGCTGGTGTAGCCTGCCACTACATCATCAAATGGTTAGACGGTGACAAATAACAGCAGCTGGCCTCGGTTCGTGCACCGTAAAAGCACAAAAAGAAATCCCCCAGTATTCCCAGTACTGAGGGCTTTTGTCTGTGTTAGACATGTATTTCATTCTTTGCCTACGGCAATTATAGCATATGCCTTTTCGGAAATCAATATGCCTGATCTCGGTATTTCTATGGATTTTTCTCCATTTGGCACAAATTTGTCACAGAATCAAATTCCATATTCCGCAAAGTCCTGTATTTCCTGCATTTCTCAGGAATTTATATCAAGTGTTTTTTCTTAACAAATACCTGAGATTACTGGAACTGTTTCTCGGGCTCTTCTGCCTCGAATTCAAATACGCAGCGGTCAAATGCATTGACCACATTTGTTTCTTCGTATTTGTCATAACGCTTGTGTTTTCTTCCATATGACATATGAACGTGTCCGTGGAGGAAATATTTGGGGCGGTATTTTTCCATCAGGCGACGGAAGACTTTAAAACCCTGGTGCGGAAGATCACGTCCGTCATTCAGCTGATAGGCCGGTGCATGTGTCACAAGGATATCAATCCCTCCGCGAAACCATATCTTCGGAAAAAGCTTTAATACCCTTTTGTTCATTTCCCATTCTGTATACTGGTGGGTGCCGGGTTTATAACGCATAGATCCCCCAAGCCCCAGGATTCGTACTCCTTCGTAGACAACAAGTTTGTCGTCAATGCAGATGCAGCCCTCCGGTGGGATCTTTTCGTATTTATCATCGTGATTTCCATGTACATAGAAGACCGGAGCCGATGTAAATGTAGCAAGAAAGGACAGATAACGCGGATCCAGATCTCCGCAGGAGATGATAAGATCGATTCCCTCCAGTTTGCTTTTTTCGAAATAATCCCATAGATACTTGGATTCTTCATCTGCTATGGCAAGTATTTTCATCTATTGCATATCCCGTTACTGAAAACTTATAAAAAGTTATAAACTTCTATGTTTCATTCCTACTTCAACGAGTATGTTTTTGATGATATAAATATCAATCTACTCACAAGTTCTTGTACTCTCCATAGGCGTAAATTCCGGACTAACGTATCCGTACATATTTGCATTGACGTTTCAGTGTCAGCCTGCAAGTCTTTCTCCATAAGCCTTGAGAT
>NZ_WWVR01000033.1 GCF_009883055.1 Blautia sp. BIOML-A1
CCGTCCTTTTAGTATGCCCGCCTACCGGAGGGCATCTTTCATTCAAGAGTGCTCCGTAGGAGCAGTTTCCTATAAAGGAACAAAGTATCCATCGTGATCCTCATCCTCGATCAGTACAAAGAATTCATCCCTGATACCCGGGATCTTTGCATCGGCAAGGCGGTTCTCCATCGGAAGAACTGCAAGCTCACCGCCGCCATAGCGGAATGCTGCTCCACGGTTCAGTACATAAAAGATGCCATCCTCATCCACATAGCCGATATCTCCTGTATGAAGCCAGAGCTTACCGTCTGCATGGGTCTGAAGAGCCTTGGCTGTGGCACTTCTCCTGTCATAGCCAAGCATGATTCCCGGACCTGAAGCACAAATCTCACCCATCTCGTTATATCCAAGTTCTTCCTGGGTTCCCGGCTTGAAAACACTCATATCTGTCAGTGGCATCGGAATTCCCACATTTCCGTTGTGGATGGACTTCGGTGCCATCTGGAAGGTCAGGTTGGAGCCTCCCTCGCTGCTTCCATATCCTACGGTAAAACGCACATGACAGTTATGCTCCTCAAGGAAGTTCTGTACACGATCCAGCTGGTTGTTGTTCACTGCCTCGCATCCAGCTCCTGCCGCCAGAAGATGAGACATATCATAGTCCTTTGGAACTCGTCCATTACGCATAACCAACTCGATAAACATCGGGATCATCGGCCAGCCGTTTGGTCTGTAACGCATCATCTCAAGGTCAACATCCTCCGGATCAACAAATGGATCCATGATCAGAAGTTTATTGGATGACAGCGGAAGCATTACCATGGAAACCACAACTGCTACCAGTGCAGGCGGAAGGCATGTCACCATCCAGGTCGGACGGATCTGGTCGGATCCTCCGTAAAAGTTCATCTGACATACGGTGCCGAGAATACTGTTCGCACAGTGGATAACCTGCTTGGACGGGCCTGTGGATCCACTTGTATAAGCACGGAACAGTGGTCTGGTGAGATCTCTGTCGGCTTCTACTCTGCCGACATAGTAATTGCCAAGAGAGAGGAACTCGTCCCAACTCATGGTATTCCCACCGGAAGCTGTCACCCGTGGATAAATCTCATCCAGGGATGCTTTTATGTAATCTGGAAGGGTGGATTCATGTCCATAATACATCGGATCGAGGAGTATAACCTTTCTGACTCCTGCCCCTTCGCAATATGTTCTCAGTTCTTTCTGTGACAGAAAGTCATGAGCAAAAATGGCCTTCGCATCAGCCTTGCTGACGGCCTCAACATTCTCAATAAGTGTATTATCTCTGCACAGAATAGAAGCACCGATCTTCTCTGCTGCCAGCAGAAGAAATACAAAGTTCGGAACAAGTCTGAAGAATACCGGGATCTGATCTCCCTCCCCGAATCCCATAGCTCTCAGGGATCTCGCACATTTCTCTAATTCCTCAAAGACCGTTCTCCAGGTGATGTCCTCTCCATAATAATGGATTGCTACAACATCAGGACCCGGACAATGCTGTTCCAGATATTCCCATACAGTGCAATTCGGTCTCTTGATCAACTCAAGCATCATGTCCGGATAATACTGCATCCAGCGACGATCTTCACTCGGTCGTCCTGTAGTTTTCTTTTCACAACTCACTTTTTCATAACCTCCTTGATATTCAGTATTTCCTGCATAGAACAAAAACAGCCCCTGCGTTCTTCCTTTATACTGCGGCTGTTCACTTTGTAGAATATGCTGTTAAATTTCATAAATTTTGTTGATTCATGACGTTTTCTACTCATTTATGTAGTTGCATGTATATTTTAACATAACGATATCTGTCTGTAAAGTTATTGGAATGTATAAAAAAATCATTTTTTCTTGCTATTTCTGCCTTTCTTTTGGTAAGACCAAATAATCTTTCGTTTGAATCAATCTCCTTTTTCGGATTGTTTTTTTTATTTTTTTCTTGTAATCTGTTTTTTTATGTAGTATAATATAAAACCATTGAACTGAATATGGTCTAATTGGAAACGCACATTCTCCCGGAATGATTAACGAACAACACATGCTCTTGTATCATTAATATTTCAAGGAGGATTTTTTTATGCCAAAAAACAAATTTCAGGAAGTAATTTTTACAATCATCATGGTATTTTTCATGGTATACGCCATGATCTGTTATAACATCGCTCTTAATATGGGTGGAATGTCCAACGCAGTTTTTCCTGCCGCCTTTCATGAACTGATCATAATGGGACCAATCGCATTCATTCTTGACTTCTTCCTCGTATCCAAACTTGCTTTTGCATGTGCTGCCCGCATGGTTGATTTCAGAACCTGCCATCCGTTCAGTATGATACTTGCGATCTCCGTTCCATCGGTTGCTTTTATGTGTCCGCTTATGAGCCTTGCTGCTACCATTCTTTTTAAGAATGCTGGAAATCAGTTCGTTGCTGTATGGATCCAGACAACCGCTATGAACTTCCCTGTGGCATTCTTCTGGCAGCTGATTTATGCCGGACCGATTGTCCGCTTTATTTTCAGACATATTTTCCCGGAAAGGGAAGATGCACGCCAGAGTGCACCGGAAGTTTGAGTCCTATTTAATAGGAAATATTTTTTATAAAAGTAATTTCTTATTACAAGACAAAAGCAGATTCCAGACAGCTTACCTGCCGGGAATCTGCTTTTGTTTTACAATGATCTACAGAAGATAAACCGGAAGTTCCTCATTTACATGAACCGGTCCATTTACTTCTTCCGGAGTTTTTTCTTTGACAAATGCCGCCTCAAGTACTTCAGAGTTCTCCGGGGTGAGAACGGAAGTCTTTACTGTTTTTTTGCGGGTTGTCGTTTTCTTTGGTGCATTCTTTTTGACTGCTGTTTTGCTGGTCGTTGTTTTGGCCTTTGTGGTTCTTGGCTTCTTCGCCGGAGCTTTCTTTACTTCCGGTTCTTTCACCTGGGCTTCTACCTTTACGGCTTCTTTGACCTCTGCCGGAGCCTTTGCTTCTTCTGTCGTCTTTGCCGGCTCTGCTTTTACTTCTGTGGTCTTTGCCTCTGCGTTTGCAGCACGCAGAATGCTGTCCTTACCTACTGACATAATCCATTACCTCCCTGGCTAATTCTGTATATTCTTTCGCACTTCTGCTGGATTTTCTGTACTCCACTACCGGAACGCTGTTGTCCTGAGACCATTCAATATTACTGTCCACACGGATCAGGTTGTCGAATACATGTATATTTTCCAGCTGATGCAAAATTTCCATTGTCTGTTTGAAATAGTTCTTTCTCGTGTCAACCTTGGTCACTGCGATACCTGCAACCTCAAGCTCCGGGGCAATCTGTCTGACCTCATTCAGGAATTCAAACATATTTGCAAGTCCGAACATCCCCCATGGGCTTGCCTCCACCGGAATGATTACCTTATCCGATGCACACAGGATATTCATGACCCATCCTCCGAGTGTCGGAGGCGCATCGATCAGAATATAGTCATATACCTCTGAATCCTTGATCTTCTGAAGGCATTTCTTCAGAATGAGTTCTCTCTGCCATTTTGTAAACAGCTCGTACTCGATAGAGCTCATCAAGGTGGACGACGGGATCAGATCAAGATTCTCATACGGTGTATGTACAATATAATCTGTCAGATCTTCCTGCCTGCCAATCGCATAATAAAGATTTTTCTCGCTTTTTGCGTGTTCCAGGACCCAGTCCTCCGGAAATACGGACAGCGACAGATTCAGCTGCATGTCACCGTCAACCAGAAGAACTTTTTTACCGTCACGTGCCATGGCAGCTCCCAGGTTTGAGCAGGTCGTGGACTTTCCGCTTCCTCCTTTGTTATTAGTAAAACAAATCGTTGTTGTCTTTCCCATGGGATTTTTCTCCCTTCCCTGTTTATCATTTTGGGTATTTTTATATAGCTATCTATGCCATATTATACGAAGTTTCGACAGAATTTTCAATGCGTTTGCAGGTTTTATTCTCAGTTACTGGTTACTGTTCACTCCGTTCACAACAGTCCGACTTTATTTGACATCCACTGTCTTTTCCGCTAGTATAAAACCAACTGGCAAACTGATTTTCAGAAAGGATCTGACTTATGAACTTTAAAGCTATGGCAGAAGAAAACGAATCCTGGATCATTGAACAGCGCCGATATTTCCACGCACATCCGGAGCTTTCTTTTGCAGAAAAAAACACGACACAGCAAATCGGGAAGCTTCTGGAGGAAATGGGACTCACCCCTCATTATTATCCGGATTATAATGGTCTTTGGGCAATGATCGAGGGCGGCAAGGCTTCCACCGGCACTAAAACCGTCGCTCTCCGTGCAGATATTGACGCGCTTCCTGTCGAAGAACACACAGGACTTTCTTTCTGCAGTCAGACACCTGGGGTTATGCATGCCTGCGGACATGACTGCCACATAGCCATGCTTCTTGGCGGCATACGCATGCTGATGTCCCGCCGTGAAGATCTGAAGGGCAGTGTAAAAATCATCTTTCAGGCCGCTGAAGAATCCTGTCATGGTGCCCAATACTATATTGAGCATGGTTTTCTGGATGATGTCGATGCGATTTACGGCACGCACATCTGGGGTGAGCTCGACGCTCCTTTTATGAATTTTGAACCCGGCCCTCGCATGGCAAGCTGCGATAATTTCCGCATTGAAATCGAAGGGGTTTCTGCCCACGGCTCCACTCCGCATCAGGGTGTTGATGCCATCCTGACCGCCGCTTACATCATCACGGAAATCCAGGCTGTTGTCTCACGTATGAATGACCCGCTGAATCCACTGGTCGTCACTGTTGGCAGGATAACCGGCGGACAGCGTTTTAATATTCTTGCAGATAAAGTCATTCTGGAGGGAACCACCCGTACACACTCTCCCGAAATGCGCCAGAGAACAGAGCCTCTGCTTCGCAGGATTGTCGAAAACACGGCTGATTCCATGGGTGCAAAAGCCACTCTCTCCTTTGAATATTTTCCGGCTCCAGTCATCAATGACCACGAAGATCTTGTTCAGATCGCAAGAAATGCCGCCACCAAAATGTATGGTCCTGATGCCCTGAAACCATTTCCCAAAATGATGATCAGTGAGGACTTCGCATACTATATGGAAAAAGTCCCCGGTGTCTTCGGTCTTGTCGGAAGCCAGAATAAAGAACTTGGATTCACTGCCAGAAATCACAATGATCACTATACGGTAGATGAAAGCGTCCTCAAACGCGGTGCCGCTATGTACGCACAGTTTGCCTGTGATTTTCTGGAAGAGAAAGCAGAATGATCTGCTTTCCCTTCTTCTCCAGGATTTCTTCTTCCTCAAGACTTTTCAGTTCTCTTGTCATAGCACTTCTGTCTACGCTCAAATACTGTGCCAGTGCTGTGTAGGACATCGGAAGTGTAAGGATCCTGCTGTGTCTTTCTGCCGAAAGTGCATTTAGATAAGACAAAATCTTCTTTCGCGTACTCGACCTTGATAACATATAGATCCGCTCCGTCTGCTGCCGCGACTGAACAGCAATCAGCTGCAGAAGGTTGCTGACCATCTGGCTGTGATGAGCACATGCCTGTTCGCAGCGCTTGATCACATGCTCATAGTCAATAAACATCACCTTTGTCTCCTCTGCCGCACAGACGTAATAATGCTGTGAATCTGTCGGAAGAAGGAAAGCTTCCCCAAAGACCGCATCTTTTTTCAGTTCATCGATCATATCCTGATTTCCTTCTGAATCACAACAGTAAAGCACTGCCCGCCCATAAAGGATCAGACCGATTTTTTTCATGGAACTGGAATATTCCATTATCATTTCCCCGTTTTTAAAAATTATTTCTCTTGCATGAAAACAAACCCGCATTCTTTCCTGTTCTTCGGGAAGAATATCTGTAAAAAGTGTAATGTGTTCCATACTTTTTCACCCCTCTTTTCCTTGATTATAGCATATATTTTCTCAAGAAAAGCCTGTTTTGTGACTTTTGCAACAGATTTTTTCTTTTAATCCTGTTATACTTTTAACAAAGTTACAGATAAGAAACCCTCATATAAATAAATATCATACTAAACTGGAGGATGCACACTATGAAGATTACAGATACTATCAAATACGTCGGCGTTAATGACCATCAGGTTGACCTTTTTGAAGGTCAGTACAAAGTTCCGAACGGCATGTCCTACAACTCCTATGTGATCCTGGATGAAAAGGTTGCTGTCATGGATACAGTAGACGCCAACTTTACGCATGAATGGCTGGATAATATCCAGCAGGTTCTGGACGATCGCAAACCGGATTATCTCATTGTACAGCATATGGAGCCGGATCACGCTGCCAATGTTGCAAACTTTCTCAAGGTTTATCCGGATACCACCGTTGTTTCCAATGTAAAAGCCTTTAACATGATCCAGAATTTCTTTGATCTCGACCTCACCGGACGCAAAATTGAAGTAGAAAACGGTGGTACTCTTTCTCTCGGATATCATCAGCTCACCTTTGTTTTTGCACCAATGGTACACTGGCCGGAAGTTATGGTCACATATGACAGCACAGAAAAAGTTCTCTTCTCTGCTGACGGCTTTGGTAAATTCGGTGCCCTGGATGTGGACGAGCCGTGGGACGATGAGGCAAGACGTTACTTCATCGGTATCGTAGGAAAATACGGAAAGCAGGTACAGGCACTCCTCAAGGTTGCCGGCACCCTTGATATCCAGAAGATCTGTCCGCTCCATGGACCAGTCCTTACAGAAGACCTTGGCCATTATATCGGACTTTATGATACCTGGTCTTCCTATACACCGGAAGCAGACGGAATCGTGATCGCCTACACCTCTGTCTATGGACATACCAGAGAGGCTGTTTATCTCCTTGCAGAGAAGCTCAAAGCCAAAGGCTGCCCAAGAGTTCTTGTCTATGACCTTGCAAGAGATGATATGTCACTGGCAATCAGTGATGCTTTCCGCTACTCCAAGCTGGTTCTTGCAACCACCACCTATAATGCAAGTGTTTATCCGTTCATGAATGACTTTATCACAAGACTGGTAGAGCACAATTTCCAGAACCGTACTGTGGCACTCGTCGAAAACGGATCCTGGGCACCTCTCGCAGCCAAGATCATGAAGGAAATGATGGCTCCGTGCAAAAAAATCAACTGGGTAAAAAACAATGTCCATATCTGGTCTGCAGTAAAAGAAGACAACCGTAAACAGATTGAGTCAATGTCTGATGAACTCTGCAAGGAATATATTGCAAAAAGCGATAATCTTGCAAACAAAAATGATATGTCTGCACTTTTCCGCATCGGCTACGGACTCTATGTCGTAACCTCCAACGACGGAAAACGCGATAACGGCCTGATCGTAAACACAGTTACTCAGCTGACCGATAACCCGTACCGTGTAGCTGTAAACATCAATAAAGCCAACTACTCTCATCATATCATCCAGCAGACGGGAATTATGAATGTAAACTGTCTGTCCGTGGACGCACCGTTCTCTGTCTTTGAACAGTTCGGCTTCCAGTCCGGCAGAAGCACAGATAAATTTGCAGGTCAGAAGATCAACCGTTCCGGCAATGGACTGGTATTCCTGGATAAATATATCAACGCATTCATGTCTCTGAAGGTTGAGCAGTATGTGGATCTCGGCACTCATGGAATGTTCATCTGCAGTGTCACCGAAGCCCGCGTCATGAGTGACCAGGAGACCATGACCTACACCTACTACCAGAACAATGTAAAACCGAAGCCACAGACAGAAGGAAAGAAAGGCTTTGTATGCAAAGTCTGCGGATATATCTACGAAGGCGATGAGCTTCCGGAAGACTACATCTGCCCGCTGTGCAAACATGGTGCTGTGGATTTTGAACCGATACAGTAAAGATTATATATAAAACAGAGGAAGCTGTCCGATGGGCAGCTTCTTTACGTATGGTGAGTCAGGTTATAATGTATAGCAGTCATATCGGATTGCCTTGCCATTTAAGGTATAGGAAGGTTTTCTTCCTGCAAGGAATTCGCTCTTCAGCGGACGCTTTACAATAATCTTGTCCGGACCGGCCTTGATCGCTGCGTCAAAGAGATCTGTTTCCTCTGAGCAGGGCGGCTCCAGTTTCTGGATCAGCTGGAGTTTCTTGTTGATCAGGCTTGATTTCTGTCTTGCCGGAAACATCGGATCCAGATAGATCACATCTACCGGATCCAGAAGTCCGGACATACATTCTACACTGTCACCCTCGACCAGCTTCATCCTGGCGGCGATTTCCTTAAGTATCATATTTTTTTTCGCACGGCGTAGTGCATCCTTCAGAAGGATTGCGACCACCGGATTCTGTTCATATAATGTTACCTCATAGCCCTGTGCCGCCAGAAGGAAGGCATCCTCTCCCATTCCCGCTGTGGCATCAATCGCTTTGCGACCAATCTTCTCGGACTTTGCTGCCCGCACCAGCATTTCGTGCTGCAATCTACCATTTGTAACGCGGTGAGTCATATTTTCAAAATCTCCCTGATACGTCAGTCCGTACCCAGTCAGGGAAACCCCTTTGGAATCAAAAAGAACGGTGAGATTCTTGCCCGGCTTATCTACGATCTGGCTGGCTGTCCGCCTCGCAAATGACTCTGCCTGGTCTCGCTGTCCGCCTTTTTGTATACATACTTCAAATTTATTATTCATAGTTTTTTCGCTTCTCTTTTCTGAGTAGTTTCAAAATGTTTTACTTATCTTGGCCATCTCTGTTCCGGCGGCAGCAATTCTGAAAACTTCTGATGAGGTTCTGTCTGATACCAATAGGCCACACTCGAAAGGTCATCTTGTCTCTCAAACAATCCATTATGACTGACTCCTATCTGCTGAACAGTCACTTTGAGATTTTCCTCAAAAAACACCGGATCCGGAATATGCCATCTGTAAAATCCACGCATTGGCGGACAATCATCGTTATGATACTGGTTCCATACAAGAGAATCGTGTCTCGAATAAAAGGGATATCCCAAATATGGAGTACAATAATTCTGTTCTACGATTCTGCCGTTCTCATTTGCCGCAAAACTCCAGGATCCGCCAAAGTAATCCTCCATTCCCGTTCCGCATATTGTCGGATATTCTTCATCTCCATCTATATAGAACTTGACTTCACCTTCTCCCCACCAGTATCTTTGTAAAGTAGAAAGTCCCAGATAAGTACCTATATATTGACCTGTACCCTTTATGCCATCCAGAATAACATAGTCTTTACCAATCTCTGTAAGTGCCTGCCTTCTCCACTGAGCATGAAAATAGGAGGTATTTGCAGGAAGTGAAGCATACAAACAGTAATCAATCTGATAAAAAAATGCCGGTATGGGATTCTTATGCTGATTCT
The DNA here is from genome assembly GCF_009883055.1 of Blautia sp. BIOML-A1. GTDB lineage: Bacteria > Bacillota > Clostridia > Lachnospirales > Lachnospiraceae > Blautia_A. The sequence goes on from NZ_WWVR01000033.1 coordinate 9,336, forward strand.
CAATTACAATACGGGCATGCTTATGAAAAGGCATCGCAAAATATGAATTAAGTCCACGTGAAGGTACAACAGCTATCACACTGGAATTTACGATACATTCCTGTCCAAAACCACAGCAGAAAAAATCTCCCAGTGGTGTTTCTACTGACGGATTTTCTTCATCATCCCAGTACATTCTCAGGACCAGATCTCTCAGTACAAAACAGTCTCCATCGGACGTCTTATTATCGACAGTAATCCATATATGACGAATTACTCCCGGTCCATCTATGTCGGCCAGAATTTCTTTCTCTCCTGGCTGAATATTTGTCAGACAGGGACTTCCTTTTCTGGAAGGTCCCAGCGGACTGCTTTCCATTCCTCCCCTGCCTTTTTCTCCTGTCCTGTTCTCAGCATTAATTGCTCTGCTTTTTCCACGGGTCAAATATGGCATCATTGAAATATCTCCTGGAAATATCATTTTGTATCCTCCTGTTTTTGTATTTTTCTTCGGAAATATGATAGACAATGGTTTCCTTTTATATCCGAAGCATAATTTTGGCTGTAAAGATTCCATTTTTATAAGTAAAACTGTCTGCGCCGCCATTTTTTTCGGCAATGTGGCGTACAGACTGGATTCCAATCCCGTTTCCGGCACGCTTTGAAGACTGGAAGATCTCATTTTTCTGCCGAATTTTCTCATCGAAGGTATTTTCTACCTGGATCAAAAGAAGATGGGTATGATGCAGATACATTTCCACCGTAATCTTTCTCCTGGAACGCTCTGTCTTCAGACTGGCCTCCACTGCATTTTCCAGAAGATTTGAAAGTACCAGACATACATCCATCTCATCTGCTGGCAGCTGCTTCGGAAGATCGATTTTGGCAAGAAACGGAACCCCCTCCTGTTTTGCATGAGCTGAATAATATCCAAGAACACTGTCCACCGCCTGATTATCACAGAAGTGAAGATCAAAGCCTGGCATTTTGCTGTCTGCACTGGAAAGATATTCTTTGATTTTTTCCAGATCGCCATTTTCTGCCAGTGATGCTAATTGAAGCCAGTGATGACGGATGTCATGGCGAATCTGCCTTGTCTCCTCAATGGCTGCACAGAGATTATCGTATCTTGCACGCTGCAAAGAAAGGAAATGATTTTCCAGCTGAAGCTTTGCATTTTTATTCAGGCTGATCGCCATCATAAGAAACATCGCATAAAAAAAGGTCAGAATTATCAGAAGCACAAGACTTACTACAATATAAATCTGCAGAATCCGGCCTGTGTATAAAGTACTCTGATATTTCGGAGCTATAAACAGATTCAGGCCAATAAAGATCAATGGCAGGATCCAGAATATATACCAGGTCTGGGCAAAATTTTCATCTGCTATCAAAATCCTCACCATATGCGTGGCAGGATACCATGCTGCCAAAACAAAGACCAGACAGACCACATTATAAAAAGCACCAGCCCCTGCGCAAAACTATAACTGTTTTTCTGCAATGTCAGGTTCAAAAATCATAATAGCGTTTACTGCACGGGACAGACTGTTCACACACGCAAAAACGGCACAGACTGCCAGAAAGATACTGCTGGATTTCCAGATGGAAATCTGAAGGGTTTTGTGGTAGATCAGCATAAGAAGCATCAATACAGGAACCAACAGTAATTTGACAGGAAACTGAAACATATAACAGACTATGCCGCCTGACAGGCTGAGTGTCAAAAGCAGCGGGGTAAGCCACAAAGCAAGTTTGACGGGAGCCTGCTTCAGACATTCTTTTACGGGCAGATAGGCAAGAAGCATGCCGGGGATGATAACAGTGAGTTCTAATATCGGACGAATCATTTCCATCATTTTTATTTTCCTCTCTGAAACAGAAATTCCATAAAAACCTGTCGGGCATTTTTGATCAGCTTACGGCTGACCGAAATATTGCTGTTATCATCCATAAGAAACATGGTTCCATCAAAATCAACCGCATGTTCCAGGTTGATCACAACTCCTCTGCTGCACAGATAAAAACGGGTATCCATTTTCAGTGAGGCCGTAAACATCTCAAAAGACTGACGGGTGACCAGTTCCTTCCCACCAGTAGTATGTATATAGATCATATGTGAAAAATGTTCCGCATAAATAATATTCTTGAAAGGAATCTGGATGTTACTTCCATTCACCTTTACATCAATATACTTTCCGGAATCTGGAATTCTGGCAAGTATCTCATCCATCAAGGTGGAAATTTCCCTCTCATTATACGGCTTTACAAGATAATGCAGTGCCCGTACCCTGAATCCTTCCAGTGCATGGTCTGTGGATGTGGTGGTAAAGATCAGAAGACAGTCCGCATCGGTCTTTCGAAGTTCTTTTGCAATCTCAATTCCATTTGCTCCGCCCATATAAATATCCAGAAACAACACTGTGAAAGGACGTTCTTTTGCAGCCAGAAGAAATTCTTCTCCGGATTCAAATTCAACAATATCTGCCGGAAGATTTCTTCTGGAAAGCTGACTGCACAGCCATCCGTGCAATAATGTCCGCTCTTCTTTTATATCATCAACGATAGCAATTCTCATAATTACGCTTCCTCGACAAAATTCTTTATAATATAATACTATGTTACAGACAGTATATCACAAATTATCCTCTCAGACCATGAGACTATTTTTACAATTCGTGTTATTTCCGCGCGTTCCGTGACAGAAGTATTGAAATAACCTCCACATTCCATATAATAAAGGCAACTTGACTATTCAGAAGGTCATATTCCAAAAGGAATCCGGTCGAACGCATATGGAAACTATAGTGAAAGGAGGAGGTTTGTGTATCGTATTGGGGTATTAACAGATAAGAAAAAGAATGGGGAAACTTACGCAAAAATGATCTCAGATTACTGCATCACGCAAAAGCTTTTTCCATTACTTGAAACTTATCAGAATCAGGAAGTTTTTTTTAAAGAGATACAGAGCAATGTGCCAGATATTGTACTTCTTGTATTACCCGGGGTGGATGGGCTCAATGCAGCAGAACATCTTCATTCTTTATTTCCCGAATGCGGAATCATATGGTGCAGTGATCTGGATTTTTCACTTCATGCTTTCAGGCTTCGTGTGGAATATTTTTTTATGGAACCGGTGAATGAACTCAAAATCCAGGAGGGACTCAAAGCCTGGTTCAGATCCGAAAAACGATCTTTTAAATAATACAATTTCAGGAGGATATATAATGAAGAAAAGAACTTTAATTCTTGCCATGACCGCATTGATGATCACTATGACATCTGCCGGCAATTGCACTGCTGTATATGCTGAAGAGACAGCCGCTGCGACAGAAGATGCCGGATCAACAGAATTTCCGATAAAGCCACTGTCTGCCAAAGTGGTGGACGAGAATCCATATATGGCAGACAGTGATTCCAACATTCATCATGACTGCTATAATACCGATTCCACCGATGAGGTGCTTCCGGTTGGCATCTACTCAGAAATCAATGTTTCTTACGAGAAGACAAATCCTAATGCTTCGCCTGCAATCTTTTTTGACACCTATGGACATGCCGTAGTTCCCTTCCTTGGCGGACTTGCCATTCGTGATATAAATGCAGATGAAACCCAGACAGAAGGCTGCTTTTCACCAAAACAGCATGACGGCGGCGGTTATATGATACAGAGTTCTTATTCCTTTGTAGATGAAAGCAACCGTCTGGTATGTCCTACCAGCAACAATCACGTCCTTATGCTCAAGGCAACAGATGACGAAGGCAATGTTCTTCCTGAATTTGAAAAGGTGCTGGATATCGACATAAAAGCTGCTGCTGAAGAAAAGCTGGGAAAAACACTGGATCAGAATCTTCTTTCTGTTGTATTTGATTACGACGGAAATCTGTGGTTTGCAACAGGCGGCTTCCGTATTTATCCTGACAGAAAGCAGCAGGGTGCGATCGGTTACATTTCCAGATCTGCCATCGACTCTATCCTGAACGGAGAAGAAACAAACCTGTCAGATGCTGTATTTGTATATGAACTGACTCCTGGTGAGGGTGCAGAGAATGGAATTTCTGCTTCCAAAGACGGTGCCGTGATCCTGACAAATACAAACTGCTATCTGTTCCAGGCAAACAACGGAATAAACAAAGTATGGGAAACACCTTATGAAAGTGTCGGGGCAAAAGAAAGCAAGGAAGGTGATTCCACTACCGGCGGCGGTCTGGCATGGGGAAGCGGCTGCTCACCGTCTCTGACAAAGGATCTTGTTATGTTTACAGATAACCAGAATCCGGTAAATCTGATCGCACTGGATATGAAGACCGGCGAGACGGTTGCAGCTACACCGGTCATTGATGAACTTCCAGAAGATGTACAGGTATCTGTCGAAAACTCAGCGATCGTATATGATGACGGAGCAGGAACCGTAAGCACTATCGTATGCAACTGGTTTGGTGCCGGAAGTGCCAGCCTTGGAGAAGAAGACAGCGACTCTTCCATCCAGAGTTACGAAAATATTTATGATGTAAACTGGCTGAGACAGGGAAATAAAATGATCGCCCCGGGTATAGAGCGCGTAGATACTGTAAAGACAGATAACGGATATGAAATGAAGAGTATCTGGTGCAGAAGCGATCTGTCTGACACTTCTATGCTGAAGCTCTCTACTGCAACCGGATATATCTACGGTTACGTCCAGGATATGGAAACAGGCATGTGGCAGTATATTATGCTTGACTTTGAGACAGGCGAAACGGTATTTACCATGGATATCTCCAATAAACCTGGATATAACAATATGGCGATCGGTATGTATGCCGGAAACAGCGGAAATGCCCTCTACTGCCCGACCGGATATCTTGAACTTCTGAGATTACAGGACCGCTTTGTATATCTTCCTGAGATGCCTTACCGTAAAGTAGATCTGGACAAAGCAAATCGAAATATCTTAAGTCAGGAAAAATTTAAGACTGATGGCGGACAGGGAAATGTGTCTGGATGGCTGAATACTGTCACAGTTGAAAACGTTCATCCGAATACAACTGTCGCCCTGCGCATGAAGGGAATTTCCGGAGAAACCGCCGGATTTAAGCTTTATGCCTACGAAGCAGATGGTTCCCTGAAAGAAGTTCCTGCAGAACTGTGGCATATCCAGACAGAAGACGGCGAAACACCGGATACCTTGTCTGATAATATATTATATGAGGTGCACTTCACTGTACAGGATAATGAGGAGTTTGACCTCAGCGAGAACGAAAAAGAGATTAAAATCTCCGCAGTTCTCGGAATCTGAGATACACAGATCAAACGAACATAAGGATGCGTGGCCATTCCCTCAGAAACTGTCCGTATTATCCGCTCTGACGCAGGATCACACGTTTTGCCGGATACAGGGCTTTGTCTGTCCATTCTGCTTTTTTGCAGTTCAGCGAAAAGATATCTTCATCCGGATAAACTTTTCTGATCAGTTCCTTTCCATTATCTGAAGTAAAAAGTGCTGTGATCTCTTTTTTGCCTTCCGTGATCCTGACACTGTAATCGATCAGTTCCGGAATCTGAAACAGCACTTCATCTATCTCCAGTATACTCTCTGATGGACTGATCCGCTTCACAAAATCCAGACGTTTTACTTCACTTCCGCAGCTACATTTTCCCGGAATGATACGTGTACAGTCTCCGGTCCGATATCGGATCAGAGGCTGTGCCTCCATTCCAATGGTTGTGATCGCCAGTTCTCCCCATTCACCGTCAGGTAGCACATTTCCATCCTCATCTGTGATTTCTATGATACAGTGGTTTTCCCGCATATGCATACCATTATGAGCAGCACAGCAGATGGCTCCGCCAAGCCCCATCTCCCGGGATCCATAGTGAGGCCAGAGTCGTGTTTCCAGAATTTCTTCTATTGCATTCATTACGCTGTCCGGACAGGTATCTCCTGATACCAGTGCTCTCTTTATGCTTCCCTTTCCACACATTCTGAGCATGGCAAGTAATGCCGATGGCATACCGACATAAGTATCTGGTTTTTCCCTCTCCAGGATTGTTTTTAATTCACCATAAGTTCTTCCGATTCCGGTTAACAGAGGTCTGGCTCCTATACGTCTAATGGCCTCCGCGATCAGTTCTCCCAGTCCGAAAGGACCGGAAAACGGCATGACAACCATCGTTATGCTTCCCGGATAAATAAATTCACCGAGTCCTGCCATAAAAAGCTCTATCGTGTGTTCACAGTCTCTTTCCGTATAAAATACACGTTTTCCGGCTCCCGTTGTTCCACTTGTCTGTTCTGAGATGACTTTCTGGACTTCTCCCTGGGAACACAAAAGTATTCTTCCGCCATCCCTTACCAGATCAGTTCCTGTTGTAAACGGAAGAGTTCTCAAATCGTCAAGGCTTTCCAGGCTTGCTGGCAGATTCCTGTAAAAACCCTCCCGCTCTTTTTCTCTTTTCAAAACAGCGTTCAGTTTCTCAAGCTGTATTTTATTTATTATTTCGCGTGTAAGCTCTGTAACACCTTCCTGCTTACAGATCATCGCATCTATATTTGATCGTTTCACTTTCTGTATAGATATTTTCCTTTCGAATCAGTCAGATTGTAGGCACAGAACGGCACCATTCCATATTCAGAATCCACCTCACAGATATAGCATCGTTTCAGGCGGTCAAGATCCAGGTTCCAGGCATCCTGAAAGATCATCCCGGATACAGCAAAAGTCTCATTATGGATCCGGAGCAAAAACTCATCCAGTGCATTCGTCTGTGTCATTTCTTCTTCCTCATAGGTCTTTGTGCTGTAGCTCCACTGGCTTTCCACATATTGTCTGGAATCATCGCTGGTGGTACAACAGCACCCTTTTCCGGATTTCTTCTCAAGAAGCTTCAGTTCCCGCTCACCTTTTCTCAGATAACTTGCATGGAAGGAACAGTATGGATTCTCTGCTCCGCCTCCGGCGAAATCCTCCACTTTCATAAGTCCGTCTGTCTGTTCTTCGATCAGCCTCAGCATCCTTGGTATGGTGATCGGATCTTGCGGACGTTTCTGCGAACATCTGCCAAAATAACTGATCGGCTGGAAGTGTACCCCACGCACAAGCGGCATATGCTCCAGAGCAAAATTCAGAATATCCCCTGCCTGCATATCATTTACTCCGGGTGCAATGACCGGCACCAGAGCAATTCCAAGTTCTGCCTCTGAACAGTTTCGGATCGCTTTCTTCTTAAGTTCCAGCATAGGACGTCCTCGCAGGATCTGATAAACTTCATCGGTCACACCGTCAAACTGAAGAAAAACGGTATTCAGTCCTGCTTTTTTCAGTTTCTTCGCATATCCCTCTTCCTCTGCCAGGCGGATTCCATTCGTATTCAACTGAAAAAATGTAAATCCCTTCGCTCTTCCCATCTGTATGATCTCAGGGAGGTCATCCCTCATGGTCGGCTCTCCCCCTGAGAGCTGTATATTAAACGGTCCGCCGTGTGCCATCAGAAAATCATATTGTTTTTCTATTTCACTGATCGGAAGATCAGCATTTTCCTCATCTTCGCCTGCTGAGGCAAAGCATACCGGACAGTGCATATTGCAGCGTTTTGTGATTTCCACAACCATACAGCAGCCCTTTCGTTCGTGTTCCTCACAGAGCCCGCAGTTATTCGGACAGGCTTTTTCTTTCCTTTTGGGATTTACAGGAGACTCTGCGGACAGATTTTCCCTCCCCCAGGCGAGATAGTCTGCTGCATTCCCTTCCCAGATCAGAGTCTGAAATTTTCCGTGAATGTCACATTCCTTTACCAGATAAATTCCATCTTCGCCGATACATTTTTTTGCAGGAAGTACTTTCATACATTCCGGACAGACGCTTTTTGTTTTGCCAATTGTAATCAAAGTTCCAGTATCCCCCGTTCTGTCAGTATTTCCATGACTTTTGTATAAGTATCTGCGATAAGTGCAGGACATCTCTCCATGATCACACCCCAATCCAGATGAGTGATATCTTTACAGTAAAAAGCTCCGAATTCTTCCTCTGTTTTCTCATGGAACCACTGGTATAATTCCTGTACAGCCGGTTTCATCTGCTCATCTTCTTTCTCCTCTGGAGCCAGATTGCCGAGGAAATATCCGATCGCACAGGCTCCTCCTGTCAGACATCCGCAGGTATCTCCGCAGTAACCAATCCCGCCGCCAAGACCTCCCAGAGCCTTTACAAGCTGCGGGTTTTCCTCACCTATGGTTTCCAGAGTCATGATCATGATCATCTGTGAACAATGATATCCCATCGTACCAAGTTCTGTTATTTTTTCATAAAGATCCATATACTACTCCTTTCTGCCAATCACCATAGTATAGCCTATCTTTTTTCCTTTATATTCTTTCTGCAGAAGCTTATAGTCCTCACAGCAGGATGAATCCCTCCAGAGTGCTTCCAGATAATACTCTCTCCAGAGTGCCGTCTGGTCTTCCTTCTGTAGAATGGTAAAACCTGTACGTTCCATAATTTCCACAAGATTCCCCGGATCAAGGTCTGACAACAGAAGATAGCCGCCCTTTTTTAATACCCGCCAGCATTCTGAGATGGCTTTTGCCTGATCTCTGCTGATAAAAAATGCACACTGGCTGATACAAAGATCCACGCTGTCCGATGCATACTTAAGATTCAGAAAATCTCCTCTCTGTACGTCACTGCTCCGGGGAAAAAGATCTACACCGCATGCGTTCAGACCAAATGATCTCAGAAGCCGTACAGTCTCTCCTTCTCCTGCTCCAAGGTCAAGCGCTTTCATTCCTCTTCTCAGTTCTATAGGTTCCAGAAGATGAAGTGTCTGTTCCTCACCTCCCGGATGTCTGTTCATTTATTTATCCTCCAGCGCACGTTCCACTGCCAGAACTTTTCCCAGTGCCAGTTCCTCCGGAACATAGACAAAACCACATTTCGGGCAGACCGGCATCTCAACCGGAAAACCGTTTTCGAGATACATGAATTTTGCTTTTCCCTTCACCAGTGGAACCTTGCATTTGTTGCAGGTCAGCTTTCCCTCCGGATCAATCGTATAATATGTTCTCTCCACTGCCATTACTGTCCCACCCTCTTCATAATATTCATCCGGTGACTGTATGCTCTGTGTACCAGATATCCTTCTTCTGTTTCTACGAAACGTACCCAGAATGTCACGTTTCCAAGTCTGCTTCTTGTCACCAGTTCTTTCGTTTCTTCATCAAACACTGCTTCCTGGCTTTCTCTGTAATCTGCCAGCACATGCTCTACATCGCTTTTCAGGATCATGCGCTCATCCATCATTCGGATCGCATCTTCTGTATAGGCAACGGTATAATCTTTTTTCTCCATCATCAGTTCCTCATTCCAGATATTTTTCAGAAGTTTTTCTTTCAGCACAAGCCTGTTGTATCGTTTCTCGCTGATATCCGGCATATTACAGGCATTATCTCCATACAGAAGTTCCAGGATATGCCTGGATTCCCTGCCTTCTCTTGCAAACCGATCCCTGCAGGCCATGCAGTAGGTTATATATGGGGCATCTGAACGTTCGAGACACTTTTCGGTCATTTTGGCTGCCATCTCTTTATTTGCATATGCTGTCAGTCCACCATAGCCGCAGCACGGGGACAGATCTCTGGAATATTCCGTATCTTCGACAGTACATCCCATGGCGGTGAGAAGTTCCCGAATCGTATCCTGTGTCCGTGCATCTCCTCTTGCACCGCAGGCATCATGTATTGCAACCGGCATCTCGAGACCTCTGGCTTTCCCGGGAAGTCCAATCTCTTTTAAAATTTCCCAGATTCCTCTGACCTCTGCACCCGTATTCTCTTTTAACTGTTTCATACAACTCGGACAGCCTGCGATAATTACCGGATCCCCCAGTTTTGCAAGCTCCTGTTTCAGCTGTTCGTTTACTTTTTCTGTCATCTCATAACGGCCTGCCCATTCACTGATCGCACCACAGCATCCCAGGATCAGCCCTACACCGCCTTCTACTCTCGCACATAGATCTTCATACGCATCCATGACAACATCCGGTGCGATTGCTCCGGCCTGACAGCCGGGGAAAAATACATATCTGCAGGTTTCATATCCAGGCTGTGGTTTACATAAGAAAGCATCCGAATTTGAAAACAGCATATCCATTAGTGCAAATTCATGAGGTGCCAGCGGCATCTTGTCCGTAGATACCATATTTTCTCTTGCAGATTTACACACCTGACTCATATCAAATCCATTCGGACATGTCACTGTACACTGTCCGCAGAGAGAACAGGAATTCATCGGCTTGTTCATCTGGTGATCCCCCATGATGATCTGGGTATTATTATAAATCTCCCGGGCCAGAAGCCCCGGATGCTTTTTGTACTCACTTAAATAGACACAGCTTTTCATGCACTCATCACAGTGACACTGAATACATCTCTTTGCTTCTTCAACAGCCTCTTCTTTCGAATAGCCATCTGCACCACAGGGAATCCTTTCTGAGCCTCTGATGCCTTCTGTGTTTGTATAAAGTTTCGTGGGCACTGCCCCCTCACTGCCTCTGTTGCTGTGCGGAGACAGATTCTGTACGAGAAGATCCACGGTCAGAGCTGCTCTCTTTGCAGCAAAAGCGGCATCCATCACTGACTGCGTCGGTCCGCTTACGATTCCCGCCTGTTCTCTCAGCATGATCTCTGTATCTGCTGTTTCCTCCGGAGCAAGCTTCTGTGCGATCTCTTCTGATGCACAGATGACATCTGCCTGTTCCATTTTTTCTCTGATAAATACAGAATCAAGACTGCAGCCGAATTCAAAGGAAAGATCCATGGATTTCAGGCGTTTCGCCTCGTTCTTACGGTCCGCCTCTGAGAGATGTGCCGCTGCCGCCGCAATATATCCCTCGTAATCTTCTTCCTGACAGTAAATGGTCGCAGGATACATTTTCCTTTCCAGTTCTCCTGCAAGAAACAGGGGGAATAATCCTGAACCAAAGATTGCTGCCTTTTTCTTCTTCCGCATGCGGAACACGCTGCTTCGTCTGCCTGGTTCCCCATACCGGACGATTGCACGCTCTATTTCACGTATGGAAACTCCATCCCCCAGCTCACACAGCTTGCATTCAGCTTCACAGGGTGCAGTGCAACCATCACAGAGGATCATCGGAAAAGGTGTGATCTTCTCATAGATCGCCAGTGCTTTCTTGAAATTTCCTTTTGCAGCATAAAACAGCATCTCTTTTGTGTCTACCTTGAAAGGACAGGCTGCAACACAGTACGCCGGCTGTTCATGGACGCAGAGGCTGATCATATGATCCATCTCTTCCTTTGACATTCGATTTACATGATAAACATGAGTGGAACCTCTCTCCTGTATGTATGTCATAACCTGCTCCTTTCGTCTCAAAAGGGGAGACAGTATACCGTCTCCCCTCATTATAGCACATGATAAAATTACACCGAAATTTATTTTTCAAGTTCCTTCAATGCGGCAAGAACTCTTTCAGGGCGAGCCGGAACGCGGGTAATACGTGCACCTGTTGCGTTATAGATCGCATTCAGGATTGCAGGATGAGGAGCATCCAGTGGAGCCTCACCACAGCCGGCAGCTCCGTAAGGGCCGCTTGGACGATAGGTTTCATTGAAATGAAGTTCAATATCATCCGGGGCATCCTTCGGATACGGGATACCACAGTTCTTCAGAGTAGTATCATGGTTCAGATCCTCGAAATCTTCTGTAAGAGCAAGGCCGACACCCTGTACAAGACCACCGTAGAAGTTACCCTCTACAAGAAGTCTGTTCATGATCGTACCTACGTCAGCCACACAGGTGAACTTCTCAACTGTAACCTTACCTGTCTCTGTATTGACAGCAACTTCCGGAAGGAAGATAGTGTACATATAAGTTGCAAATGGATCTCCCTGAGCGGTATCCTGATCGATCGGATGATCTGCACAGAAGGTAGTTACCCAGTTGCCTTCGTATTTGGTTTCAAGTCCTTCTGCCACCATTTCATCATAAGTACGGAAGGTTCCGTCTTCTTTCTTCATCGCTGCAACAAGGTTCTCTGCTGCCAGACGGCATGCGTTGCCTGACATAACCTGTGAACGGGATCCGCCTGCAGGACCTGCATTCGGACAGGTCTTGGTATCGTTCATAACAAGTTTGATCTGTTCCGGTCTGATTCCGGCCTGGCGAAGTGTTTCATGAGAGGATACAAGAACGCCCATGTCTGCACCCTGACCGTGATCTTCCCATGCAGCATACATTGTAACTGTTCCATCCGGATTCAGTTCTGCAAATGCATTGGATGTATCCACACCATCGAGACCACATCCGTATACACCAAGAGATACACCGATACCATATTTGATCTTGCCATCAGAAGCCTCATTCTTCTCAGCAACACGTTTCTTGGCTGCTTCATACAGCGGACGAGCTGTCTTGAACAGATCTTCCTCGCAGTATACTTCCGGCGGATAACCGGTCGGGATCGTAGTTCCTTCTGATTCCTTGTAACAGTTCATCTCACGCATATCAAACGGATCGATTCCCATCTTGGCTGCCAGCACATCGATCGCGATCTCAGATCCCATGTAAGACTGCGGAGAGCCGTAAGCACGGAAGGCAGAGCCCCATGCATGGTTTGTAAATACTGTTGTTGATTTATTGCGGATAGAATTGATTCCATAACCGGCGCCGGTGAACTGAGAAAGTCTCATTGTAAGCAGATCTCCAAATTCTGAGTATGGACCATGATCTACATAGTTATTACCCCAGAGTGCAAGGAGTTTACCGTTTTCGTCTGCTGCAAGTTTGATATTCATAAATGCAGGAGATCTCTTTCCTGTATAGGTAATGTTCTGGAACTGATTGAATACCAGTGATACCGGACGCTCAAGGATCTTGACAGCTGCACCGATCAGAGCTTCATTTGTCGGAGAGAACTTGTAGCCAAAGGTTCCTCCGGCATGGTTCTGAACAAGTCTCAGGTTCTCCAGCGGAACACCGATACCATCAGCGATCATAGGCATATGGAGATGGATACCGATGGATTTGGAATGAACGGTTATCATGCCGTCTTCATCAATGTAGCCATAACCACAGTCCGGCTCAAGGTGAAGATGAGGCTGGCGTGAACAGTAGGACTCGATCTCAACCTGCTGTGAATCCGGAACGCTGTCCCAGTCAAAGTCCGGTCCCTTGATACAGTTTGTCTCAAAAAATGCGTTTGGAGTACCAGGATGGATCTCTGCTGCATCCGGTGCGATCGCATCCATTGCGTTCATATATGCAGGAAGTTCTTCGATTTCCACCTTAACTGCATCTGCTGCTGCACGTGCATGCTCTTCTGTGTCGGCAGCTACGATCGCGATCGCATCACCAAACTGGAAAATCTTTTCGTCGCAGAGTACAGGACGCTCAAATCCGTCTGTCTTATTGTGTTTAGGAAGCATTACAAGACCATTGATCTTGTTGGTTCCGCCTGCTGCCTTAATGTCCTTCGCTGTAATAACACGAACAACTCCCGGCATACTCTCTGCTTCTGTTGTATCGATACTGAGAATATTTGCGTGAGAAACCTTGGCCTGCGTAAGTGCAAGACGAAGAGTTCCCTCCGGCATCTTTAATGCATCATCTGCACCGAAATCCCAGGTACCTGTTACCTTCTGTGCTGCTGATGGACGGATATAGTTTGTACCGACAATAGAATCACCTGTCTGCTTGAATACGAGGTCTTCTTTGGTCATCTCGCCACGCATAACTGCTGCTGCCGCCATGGTCGCATCGATAAGCGGCTTGTAACCTGTACAACGACAGAGATTACGCTGCTTGTTAAACCAGTCCCTCACTTCTTCACGGGTAGGGCTCGGATTATTATCGAGAAGAACCTTTGCTGAAATAATAAAACCTGGTGAACAGAAACCACACTGTGCACATCCATATGCCATCCATGCAACCTGGATCGGATGCATATCAGAAATTGTTCCCACACCCTCGATTGTTGTGATCTCTGCATTGTCCGGAACACGGCTCATCTTGTAGATACAGGATCTTGTAACCTTCCCGTTCATAATAACATTACAGGCTCCGCAATGGCCTTCACCACAGCCGATCTTACATCCTGTAAGAAGAAGATGATTACGGAGAACCTGTGCCAGCGTCTCGTCCTTATCAAGAATAAGGATTCTCTCAACACCATTGATCTTTAATGTCTTTTTAATCATGCTGCATCCCTCCTAAAGAAAAAATCCATTTCTATGTTACTGATCTTCAGGCTTATGCGTTCCGCACGGATCATGATCCGCTCCTTTGCCTGTCAGATCTTTGAGTCTTTCCATTCCTCGGGCAGAATAGAAAACAATAGAAGAACTGCTCCCGTCCAGATTCTCGCCGCTAAGCTTCAGAACATTCGCATTCTCGTAATAATCGATTGGAAGCGTCCGGCTGTATTCCACTCCCGTACGTTCATCTCTTACCTGTATGGTAACTTCTTTTGCGGTGATTTCAAAAATCTTATCCATAGAAAAGTTCTCCCGTTTACGTCATTTTGTATACATTCATACTACCATATTTTTGCACAATTATGCAAATTACAAATAATTAAAACTTGACTATTTTCTCACCGTTTTAAGTTTTTTCTTTTATTTTATTTGAAATTTTCACTATTTTTTCCGTTTTATATGGTATAATATTATTAATTTTACACAATATATTCAAGGAGGTGACAGTCATGCAGACAGGTGCACTCATCGTTGCCGCGGGGAAATCCTCGCGAATGGGAGACTTTAAACCCATGCTTCAGCTTGGATCTATTTCCATTGCACAGCGCGTGATCAACAATTTCCGGCAGGCCGGAATCTCTAAAATAGTTGTGGTGACAGGATATAGGGCGGATGTTCTGGAACGTCACCTTGCTTCCAATAATGTGATTTTTCTTCGAAATGAAGACTATGCATCCACTCATATGTTTGCTTCTGTTCGGATTGGACTGGAATATCTGAAAGATAAAGTTGACACGGTACTCTTTACGCCTGTAGATGTTCCACTGTTTACGGCCCGGACAGTCACGCAGATGCTCTCGCTGGGTTATCCTCTTGTAACTCCGGTCTGTGACGGTAATCCCGGCCATCCGCTTCTGATCCGTTCCACACTTATTGATTCCATCTTAAGTGATGACGGCAGATTCGGTCTTGAAGGTGCTGTAGGAAACTGCGGAACACCCATGTACTTCCTGAATGTAGATGATCCGGGTATCATTCACGATGCTGATACACCGGAGGATTATGCTGAACTTCTTCGCGCCCATAACCAGAGTCTCATCCGTTCAGAAATACATATTCAGCTGGCACGGGAAAAAGTATTCTTTGATGAGCAGCTTTATTCGCTTCTCACACTGATCCAGGAAACAGGATCTGTCCGTGATGCCTGTGAACACATGCACATTTCCTACTCCACCAGCTGGAACCTGATCCGTACCTTGGAATCACAGCTCCATAAACCACTGGTCAGCAGAAGCCAGGGCGGTGTAAATGGAAGTCACAGCGAGCTGACTCCGTACGGTGAAGAATTTCTGAAACGATATGCTCGTTTTTCGGAAGAAACTCGTAACTGTTCAGAAAAAATATTTGAAAACTGTTTCAGAGGATTTTTTAATGCGTGATCTTTATCTGATACGACACGGAAAGCCACAATACCCGGATGAACAGTCCTACTGTATCGGGCAGACTGATCTTGCTTTATCCATGCTTGGACATTTGCAGGCTGTCCTTCTTCACGAAGAACTGACCAGCAGGATATCCCGGATATACCACAGCCCTTTGGCAAGAGCTGCCGAAACAGCCGGGCATATAGCAGCCGGGCTCCCACATCTGCCTGTCTCTGATTTAGCAGAAAGAAATCTCGGAGAATGGGATGGACTTTCTTTTGATACTATACGCAGGAAATGGCCGGATATTTATGAAGCCCGGGGAAATGATCCTGACCATCCGATTCCAGGAGCAGAAACTCCTTTTGCATCCGGTACGCGCTTTTCACAGGCAGTTCAGGAAATCCTGCGTTCATCTGAGGGCAACATTGCGATCATCGCTCATACGGATGTGATTTCTTCTTATCTATATATGCTTCATCCAGGAACAAATACCAGACAGCACTTCCGTCTTCCATGTGGTTCGTATTATCATCTGAGAGTAGATGAGAAAGGAAATGCTGCCTTATCTGAGTCGGGTTACATATTGCCTCATCCTGTATTGAGTGATAGACTATGTTATATACTTCGTGATGCAGTCTCTCTCCCGCCTCATGTGCAGGTTCACAGTGATGCAGTTACTGAACTGGCCTGCCATTTATGTGATGACTTAGAAGCTCATGGACATCATTTTGATCAGAAGCTCATCCGCTCCGGTGCACTTCTTCATGATATTGCCAGACTTCAGAAACATCATACCAGGACAGGCGGTGATCTTTTTTTACAATTAGGCTATCCAGAGATTGCTCAGATCATCTCACAGCATCATGAATTAAAGGAGACGAAGCTTGACGAAGCAGCCATTGTATTTCTGGCAGACAAGCTGGTCGAAGAAACACAGCGTGTATCAATAGAAAAACGATTCGCAGATAATCTGCATAAATGCAAGACTCCTGAAGCACTCAGGTCTCATGAACGCCGGTTAAAACAGGCATTTAAGCTGCAGGATATGATAGAATCCATCTGTCATATAACACTTTGACAACTCACATTACAGGAGGTGCTTTCTTATATGAGAACATTATTTCAGACAATAAGGCAACAATTTCTGGAAGGAAACGACCTTGTACTTGTTTCCATCATAGCTTCATCAGGATCCACACCCAGAGGTGCCGGTTCCCATATGCTGATCGGACAAAATGGTAGAGTTGCCGGAACCATCGGCGGCGGTTCGGTGGAATACCGTGCCGGACTTATGGCACTGGATATTCTCGAAAAAAAGGAATCCTGTGAACATGAGTTCAAACTGAATCATGAGGATGTTGAGAATATCGGCATGATCTGCGGTGGAGATGTTACGGTCTTTTTCCAGTATCTGGATCATAAGGATCCGATCATTATGGAGATTGCAGTAACTGCCGAAAAATTATATGAAGAACGAAAGGACTTCTGGCTGATCTGTGACCTCCGTACTGTTTCCGGTATCAGTCTTTACAATTCTGCATACGGACTGATCGGAAATGCTGCTGTTCCTTCCTCTATATTATCTTCTCTGTCAATACGGCCGTGTCGTCATCGCAGTGAAGAATATGATCTGTTTACTGAACAGATAGGGACCTCCGGAACTGTCTATGTATTTGGCGGCGGGCATGTTTCACAGAAGCTTGTACCGATACTTGCAAGTGTTGAGTTCCGCTGTGTCGTTCTGGACGACCGCCCGGAATTTACGGATCCCGCTCTTTTCCCGGATGCAGCAGAAACGATCCTCTGTGATTTTAACCATCTAGATCAGAGCATTTCTATCACAGACGCGGATTATTGCTGCGTCATGACACGCGGTCATGCCTATGATACGATCGTGCAGGCACAGCTTCTTGCCACACCAGCATGCTATATAGGCGTTATTGGAAGCCGTGCCAAAAAAGCCTTTGTATTTCGTCGCCTCGTTGAAGAATACGGTATTGATGAACGGGATTTAGAGCGTATCATCTCTCCTGTAGGACTTGAGATCAAGGCAGAAACACCGGCCGAGATCGCCATATCCATCACAGGACAGATGATCAAGGTCCGTGCTGACAGAAAGGCCTCTGCAAAATGATGACAAAACCTGTATTCCGAACTGTAATATTTGGTGCCGGACAGATCGGACAGATGACTGCAAGACTTCTTGGCAACTCCTGTAAACTTTTGTGCTTTGCTGATAATGATTCCCGGAAACATGGACAATATATTGGAGGTATTCCTGTCCGTTCTCCGGATGAAGCTTCTGCACTTCTTCCGGATCTGATCATCCTGGGTGTACTGGATGAGGAACGGCAGAACTCTATGAAAAAACAAATGGAAAACGCAGGCTATCACGGACCATTTCGTGACCCCTCTGCCCTCCGTATGTTTGATGCACGGAATGCTGTCATGCGTCTCTTAGCAGAGCAGATCTATCAGCTGAATATTCCGGGCGATGTTGCTGAACTGGGTGTTTTTCAGGGCGAGTTTTCTGCCCTGATCAGTGCAGCCTTCCCGGATCGCAGGATTCATCTTTTTGATACGTTTGAGGGATTTTCTGAAAAGGATGTGGCAATTGAGACCTCCTGTGATCTGTCCCGTGCCAGAACTGGAGATTTCTCCTCCACAGATGTTGACTCTGTTCTTCATATTATGCCAGATCCTGCACGTGCTGTGATCCATAAAGGGTGGTTTCCGGATACTTTTGCCGATGTCACAGATGTGACTTTCTGTTTCGTATCTCTGGATGCGGACCTCTACGCTCCGACTGCCGCTGCGCTTCCACTGTTTTATGAACGTCTGTCCACAGGTGGAGTTCTCCTGATCCACGATGTGTACAGCACACAGTTCTCCGGCTGCAAAAAAGCCGTTGATGAATTCTGTCAGAAAAACCATCTCTTCGCGGATCCTGTATGTGATCTGCATGGAAGTGCAATACTTCGGAAGATATAACGCTTTCTTGACAGTACAAAATACATCTGCTACAGTAAAAATACCAGTAGAAATTTCAGAATCGGAGGTACAAATCATGGATACAAACATAATGAAAAGAAATGAATATCTGGCAAAGACAGTGATCAAGGGACTGGAATCCCGTAACATGTCCGGTTATTATGCAGCAAACAAAGAAGATGCGCTGAAGCAGGCTTTGGAACTGATTCCGGAAGAGAGCACCATCGCTATGGGCGGATGCGTCAGTGCCAGGGAGATCGGTCTTGTTGAGGCTCTGGAGAAGGGTAATTATAACTATCTGGACCGTTCAAAAATGAGCCCTCGCGAAAGCCTTATGGCAGCATACGATGCAGATATTTTTCTCTCAAGTGCAAATGCCGTTACCAACGATGGTATTCTGATAAATATTGACGGAAATTCCAACCGCGTTTCCTGCATCGCCCAGGGACCAAGAAAAGTCGTATTTATTGTAGGCATCAACAAAGTCTGTTCCGATCTGGACAGTGCCATGAAACGTGCCAGAAACGTAGCTGCACCTGTAAATGCCCAGAGATTTGACTTAAATATCCCATGCAGAGAAACAGGCAAATGCTTTGACTGCAAATCCATGGATACCATCTGCTGTCAGTTCCTGATCACCAGATTCTCCAGACACACTGACAGAATCCACGTGATCCTCGTTAACGATACACTTGGATATTGATTTAAAAACTACAAGAAGCCGGAAAATCAGTTTTTCATTACTGATTTTCCGGCTTCTTTATAGACTTTGACATATTATACAGTATGCCTTCTGCTTTTCCTTATTCCATATCTTTTGGCAATTTATTTATTTCATCTGACAATATCTATCTGGCACACTTTCATGGCCTTCAGTGCAGTCTCATGACTTTCCGGTGTCACCCCTGCACAACATGCAGCATCTACTATAATCGGAACCCTATTATAAGTTATGCCGGGGAAAATTGTCTATCTTGATTATTAAATTGTATGTATATTTTTCAAATACGGGCTACGCCGGTTCTCTTTGCTGCCTCAGCAACAGCCTTTGCAACAGCCGGTCCTACTCGCTTATCGAATGCCTTCGGAATGATATACTCCGAAGAAAGTTCCTCATCTGTGATCAGGCCTGCAAGTGCTTCAGCCGCAGCCAGTTTCATTTCGTCATTGATTTCTTTTGCTCTCACATCAAATGCACCGCGGAAGATTCCCGGGAAAGCAAGTACGTTGTTGATCTGGTTCGGGAAGTCACTTCTTCCTGTAGAAACAACTTTTGCTCCGCCTGCCTTTGCGTCATCCGGGAAGATTTCCGGAGTCGGGTTTGCACATGCAAAAACAACTGCATCCTTGTTCATGGTCTTAACCATCTCTGTTGTAACAGCACCCGGTGCGGAAACACCGATAAATACATCTGCGCCAACCAGCATATCTGCAAGAGAACCGGATTTTTTAGCCAGATTGGTAACTTTAGCCATTTCATCCTTGACCGGATTCATACCTTCCGGACGTCCCTCATAGATTGCACCCTTTCTGTCGCAGAGGGTGATATCTTTGAATCCTGCTGTCAGAAGGAGACGTGCAATAGAGATTGCAGCAGCTCCTGCTCCGTTCATAACGATACGAACATTTTCTTTTTTCTTTCCTACAACCTTCAGTGCGTTGGTCAGACCAGCAAGAGTGATGATTGCTGTACCATGCTGATCGTCATGGAAGATCGGAATATCACATTTTTCTTTCAGTTTTTTCTCAATCTCAAAACATCTCGGAGCAGAAATATCTTCCAGATTTACTCCGCCAAAAGAACCTGAGATCAGATAAATTGTATTAACGATCTCATCCACATCATTGCTCTTGATACAAAGAGGGAATGCATCTACATCGCCAAACGCTTTGAAAAGTACACATTTTCCTTCCATTACCGGCATTCCGGCCTCTGGTCCGATGTTTCCAAGTCCAAGAACTGCTGAGCCGTCAGTTACTACCAGACACATGTTCCATCTTCTGGTAAGATCATAAGATTTATCCACATCCTTCTGGATTTCGAGACAAGGCTGTGCAACACCTGGTGTATAGGCAAGTGACAGATCATCCTTATTCTCAACAGGTACTCTGGTAACAACCTCGATCTTACCTTTCCATTCTCCATGCAGTCTTAAAGATTCTTTTGCATAATCCATTTTTATTGTCCTCCCTGGTATCTTAAATTTTGTGAAACCGTATCATCCGGCTCTTCTATTGTTGTTGTTCACTCCGTCCCAGCAATCTTCTAATCTATTAATAATTACCGGTAAAAAATTTGCTGTCTTTTGGAAGCTCATATCCGTCAAAATATTTATCAAAGTCAAGTTTGAGATATCCACACAGATTAGCTTCCAGGTATTCTGAAAAGTGTCTGCGGATTGCCTGAGGATCACCGAATGCAGCTGGATCGATTGCCATAAATCCATGACAGATTCCGGATCGATATCTCCAAGCCCCAACACTACACTTCCATCAGTTACAACCAGACAGAGATTGTGACATCGGATTAGTTCATAACTCTGCTTCACATCTTTTTGTATCTTCAGATAAGGTTGTGATATGCAAGAGACAAATCATCCTCATTTGCGCAGGAACAGTCGCTACTACCTCTATCTTACCTTTCCACTCTCTGTGGAATTTTAATGACTCTTTTACATACTCTATAGTAATCTGTTACTTCTTAATAAAATGCAATTCCAAGAAATACTGCAAATGCCAGTCCAATTAATGTAATACATACAGATGTGATAAATATCGGTTTGTAGCTTTCTTTATGTGTCATACCACAAGCAGCCAAGCAGGTAATCACCATACTGTTATGCGGCAGTGTATCCAGACCATTGCATGCAATTGCAGCTATACGGTGTAAAACTGCAGGATTTACTCCCAAGTCCATATATTTTTGTGCAAATACTTCCATAGCGATTCCGATACCACCAGAACCGGAACCAGTTGCTCCAGCGATTAATGTGGTAGCACTTGCAAAAGAAATCAGTGGGTTTCCACCAAGGTTTGACAACATATCTATCAGATTCTGGAATCCCACAGTTGATTTAACAACATAACCAAATCCAACAACTGCTGCAGTATTCATAATTACCATGCTGGCACGTTTTACACCGTCATCGATCAAATTCAGTTTTTTCGGAGTAGTATTCCAGTATAAAATCACACAACAGAAAGAAGCTAAAATAATTGCAATATTTACATTTACCTTAAATACATTTAACAGAACAAATAACAGAATCATCGGAACCACAGATCTCCATGGTTTTACAGTCTCCAATTCTTCAAATGCTTTCATTTTTTCTGCAATATCAGGTGTAATTACAAATCCGTCATTATTTTTCTTTGCTTTTCTGAATTCATACTCCAGATAAATAACACACAGAATACTGCAGAAGATACCAGTTGCAATACCAAGGCCGGAAGCTGCCATAGTATCTGTACCAAGATACTGTGTTGGAAGCACATTCAATATAGAAGGAGAACCCGGGAACATAGAACTGTTATACGCCAGAGAAGTATAAATAACACCCGGAATCAACCATCTTGGCAGATTTTCCTGTTTAAATACGCACAGGAAGATCGGATAAGCGATAAACATCAATGCCCATCCATTCACACCTATATATCCTAAGATCAGCACTGCAAGCATACAACCATAAATTGCTCCACGTCCACCCACTTTAGAATAGATCATTTTTGCAAATGCTGCTGCAGCTCCGGATCCTTCCATCAAAGATGCAAATACGGTTCCGGTTGCAAAAAGCAAAAAGTTATTCTTCAGGAAATCAGAAAATCCTGTAAAATATGTATCTGTAATTGTATCCAACACAGACAAACCACTGAATATTGCCAAAATTGCAACACATATTAATGTTCCCACAACTGGGTTAAATTTACGATAGCAAATAATAATCAACACAACAAGTGCAACAATAATTCCCAATAAACTCATATCCATAGTTTTATCCCCCTACTGTATGTTTCCTGAAAGTTCAATCGGTACAGCTCCGCCAAGTTTTACGCTTGTGATAATCATTCCGTTTACACTGTCATCCTGGAAATGCAGCGTATAGATATCGTAACCTGACATATTTAACCAGTACTGCTTTATCACCAATGTCTTATCATCTTTGAATGCATAAGAAAAGCTATTAAGAAAATGATGCGGATCATCAAATACAGCTTCCTGTGTAATCCAGTTTTCAAATCCAGCCTCTACACTTACCAGCCTGTCCTTCAGGTGAAAATTAATCAGCAGTTCATTTTCTGTTTTTCTATTAATCTCTATGCTTTGAATTTTCCGGTCATTTTCTTCAAAGGAGAGTGTTTTATCAAACCATTTTCCTTCCAAGCAGGAATTTTTTGCTCCTTCCGGATATGGAAGACACAGGTCATCCAGATATTTTTTCAGTTTTTTCTCTCCATCTACATCTGTTTCCAATGTTCCTCTCTCTGTCGGTATAAACAACTTTTCATTTACGATTTTGCTAATCAGACGGTTCGGATTTCCATTTTTATCACTTGCTCCTGCTGTGATTGCAACTGCCAGTTTTTTCTCTGGATTAACCACGATCACATTTCCGAAAGCTCCATAAACGCCGAAGGAATGATCAGCAGTGATCCAATACTGATATCCGTATCCACAGACTGGATATTTTTCTTCGGGAGTATCAATCTGTTTTCTGGTTGCTTCTTTAAGATATTCTTCCGGAATAAGTGTTTTTCCGTTCCATTTTCCCATATTGGCAAGTAATATTGCAATTTTCGCGATGTCAGGTGTTTTCAAATACAACCCCCATCCTCCGACTGTATTGCCTTCTGGGCTTTCCAGCCATTCGATATCGGTAATACCCATTGGTTTCAAAACACGTTCCTTCATCAGTGCAAGCACATTTTTATGCATGGTTTTTGTAACCAGTGAAGACAACATATAGCTTGCTCCTGTATCATACTGAAAGACAGTTCCCGGATCATGGGGTAATTTATATGTAAAATAATGTGTGATCCAGGAATCTGTCACTCCACGAAAACAGGTGCTTAATCTGCAGGAATTTGCTGCCATTGTTAACAGATTACGAACTGTCAGCTGATCGATTCGTTTATCATATTCTTCCGGCAAATACTCTTTAAAATAATCTATCACCAGATCATCCAGATGTAATTTTCCCTCGTCGATTGCAATCCCTACTGCAATACTGTTCATACTTTTCGAAAATGAATGAAGCATCTGCATAGGTTCTTCCGTATATGGTTGAATGCATTTTGAAAAAATCACATCGTTATCGCATACTACAGATATAGAATGAATATCTTCGACAAATGTCTCCAGTTCCTGTACCATACACAACAGATTATCTGAAGATATTCCATAGGCTTCTGGTTTATTTTTTATCATTTTGTGCTCCTTCTTTTAATATATTGTATTAAATTCTTTTCAAACATCCACGTGAAGTATTTACTACTATACTATCACAAGTTGTTTCTAGAAACAATTGATAGAATCGTCAAAAATTAATGTTCTGTTTTGGTAGAATTAAACAATTTATTTGCTTTTACTTATGAATCATTTGATTCTTTTTCGAATTATAACATTCTCCATTGAATAAAAAAAATTTTTTTGCTATACTTGTCATATGATATTTTATTTATGGAGGTTACAATGAGTCTGGATCAACTAATCTATGAAAAAATCCCTTCACTATCAGCAGGACAACGAAAAGTTGCAGAATATATTTTAAATAATAAAGATGAATTCAGCTATGCAACACTAGCTAAACTCAGTAAGGATATTTCTGTCAGTGAAACAACTGTTATTCGTTTTGCTTATTCTCTTGGCTTTGACAGTTTTTCTGCCATGCAGCAAAAACTTCGTGAAGAAATTCTTTCTGTACCGCAGCGCAATGTAGAGGGACAAATTCAAAATCAGACATTTTATCAGAAAGTTTTTTCCAGAGAAATGCAGGCACTGCAAGACTGGATCTCACATATAGATGAAGAGCTTCTGGACAAGACCGTAGAAGCTCTTCTGAATGCAGATCATATTCTGGTAACCGGAGCACGCTCTTCTTATCATGCTGCCAACTGGTTTGGGAATCGTCTGAACCTTTTACTTGGTAATACTCACATTATCCAAGAATTTTACGATCCTCGTTTTGATTTATTAAATCATATCACAGATAAAACTGTTGTCATCAGCATAGCATTTGCCAGATATACCAAATGGACGTATCGTTATGCGGATTCTGCAAAAAAAATGGGTGCAACCCTTGTCTCCATTACAGACAGTGTTTCCTCTCCTTTTTTTAATATTTCCGATTATACAATTCTTGCTGCTCCGGTAAAAGACAGTATGGGATTTAGTTCACCTATTTGTATGTATTGCTTATTTGATGCGATTATATCTAAAATCCATGATGAGCGAAAAGATATGATAGTAGAACGTTTAAAACAATATGAAGATACCTATCGGGATTTTGATATGTATTATGAGTAAACACCACTTTACAACTTTTTCATAAAAAAATATCGTACAGGACTTTCTGATGTATAATGAATTTGACCCAAAACATTACAAAGGAAAGTGACCCTGTACGACAAAAACATTATACAACGAAAAAACACTGATTGGTAGACTTCATCAATATTTTTTGATTTATTTTGAAACTTTTTCTGTTCCGACAGCAGATACCTTATTTCTGCTGATATTATCCATACTGACCTTAGAATCTGCACATTCCATCCGGTTTCTGTATCAGCATTTTTTATCCGGAATAACGGAGAAATCACTGAATGTATTTTATTATGCATGTTCCTATGCAAAGGTTGATTATTCCCAACAATTCCAGTGCTCTCAAAGCTTCTCTGACTGCCGGTCTGGACACTCCCATGGTCTCCGCCATTGTCCGCTCCGCCGGAAGGGTAGCTCCCGCTTTGAGACTGCCATTCTGAATGTTCTCTATAATCTGATTTAAAATCCCGTTGAAAGCCCGTTCATCTCTAATTTCTTTAAACATACTCTATGCCTCCGAATCCCATTTCCGTCCGTATATTCTTACAGGCGGTATCATTTTTTCACTGTCTTTCCCATACAGTTTATTTTGGATACAACTGTACAGTATGACAGTTATTTCTTCTAATAATATAGCATTCATGACAATTTACAGCAAGTGGAATGGATTTTGATCAAATTGCTGTGAACGGAGCGAACAGTAACTTTTCTCCACCCTATCTGCATTCCTACTCCCGCACTTCAAGCCACTGGTCAATGTTCCCAAAATGTACCGCCTGCAAGTTATCTATATCTACCAGTTGTGGAAAGCTGTTTCTGATGATCAGGACACCATTTTCCTTATCCTGTTTTTCTCCACCGCCGGCGATTCCTCCCATAGTCGGGTCAAGTGTTAAAACCGTTCCATCTTTATAACGCACCTGGTCAATATTAGTTCTGTCATAAAGATCCATGCCATAGTCCGTACCTGCGTACTCAAATTTGTTTTTCTCATCTTCATACACCTTCATAGCCTCATCATAATCAAGATATAATGACCATAAAAGGGGCGTTACTTCCATTTTTTTCACTGTGATTTCATAACCTCCAAAATCACATTTCCGGTTCACTTCCAGAGTTATCGGAGGCTTTACTGCACCCAAGGTCCATTTAAAATCCCATGTTCCATCTGTAATAACAGTCTTATCATAATCTCCTTCCTCCGTAAGATTCTTTAATGTAATTTCTACGGTTTTATTACTCAGATCATAATCACTATCATAAGAAATCCCTGCTGTAAAATATTTAGAATGTGCCGAATCCTGATCATAGTTCAGCAGATTGTCCTGACTTACACCTGTACTCAGGCTTCCAAATCTGTTGTCATCATCTGCATAGACTTCTTTTCCATCGATCTTAAAATGTGTCATCTCCTCAAAAGAAGTATTATCAGTCATAGAAATATTGTCATCTGTTTTCACTTCAAAAAAAGCATACAGGAATCCCTGATCCTGAACAGAATCTGTCAGGGTAACAGTCACTCCATTCTGCGTTACAGACTGGTCTATATTCTGAATATAAGTTGATTCCTGCAGTGTCTCCTGCTGCTTTTCAGATGGTTCCAGTCTTTTTAACAAATGGTCATTCCATTTAAAGAACTCTTTTGCAGCCACCGTTACTCCCATGCCTGTACAGATCACTGCTGCAACAATCAATAATCGGCCACTGATTCTTTTTCTTTTGTATTTTTTATCTACCGTATCCGCCTGCTCAATCTGTCTCAGTGTCTCTTCAAATTTATTATGAAAATCCTGTGGTACTTCTGGTGCGATGTTATCCCATTTATTCTCTAACATGACATTTTCCCCTTTCCTGTTATTCTCTTTGATCGTTTGCTGTTTTTCTCAGTTGCCGGTCTTTTCTCTTCTTCAGATAACTGCACCTTCAAAAACTCTCTTGCACGTGAAAGTCTGCTTTTGATCGTTCCATCTGGAATATCCAGGGCCTCACTGATCTCTTTCTGTGAAAATCCTTCTAAATAATACAATGTTACCAAAATCCTCAACTCCTCCGGAAGCTCCATAATCGCCATATATAAATGACTGTAGCTGTCCTCCTCAGTCAGCCTCATATTGTCCATATATTCTTCATATGGAATAACATTTTTTCTTTTCCGAAGAATCCCCCTGCATTCATTGATCAAAATCCTTGTGATCCATGTTCGGAAATATTTTTCTTTCTTTAAGGTGGGAAGTTTTTCATATGCCTTAAGAATTGTTTCCTGCACAGCATCCCCACAATCAGAGTCATTCTTCAGAATGGACTTTGATATATGATACAGCATGGCTTCTGCATCCCGAACCTCCCTGATAAATGCATCTTTTGTCATAATTTGTCTTCTCCTTTTGTCCAGCTGGATTACTACACATGTTTGCTTTTTTCTTTTACACTGATTAGATGCATCAGGAGGGAAATAGGTTCTCACAAAAAATTTCTGATGCTAAGAACAAAAAATAAGACACAGCTTAACGCTGTGTCTTATTTTTTATTAGCGTGCGTTAGAGGATTCGAACTTTTACCACCACACTCAAACCCGCATAGGCAATAGCCGTACGGTAACAAACCCGTTTCTTTCTTTTTTAAGAGTACTATAATCCATATACTGATGTCGACAGCATTTATGTTAATTTTTCTTTTGATCATTCAGCATCGCAACAATATTCATTGCCGGTAATAAAATAGGTGCCATTCCCGGCTGAGTTGTTATGGTAGAAATGTAGCTTCTAATATATGGGAACAGAATAGCAATAGCATTTCTTTCAAGAATACTCATGTTTTCCTGCTGAGTATTGAATATTGCTCTTCCTTTTACCCAAACACATACTTTTTCATCTTGATCTGCAACTTTAGTTGTAAGAATAAGTTCAAACTTATCATCACCGATTTTATTCAGACTATGCTCAACCTGAACTCCTAACTCCAGATCATCTAACGATCCATCTTTTTTTCTAAAACTACTTTCTATAATTTCAATTTTGTCTAAAATAAGAGCACTTTCATATTTAGATCTGACTTCCATATTTTTTCTCCTAGCATGCAGTTGCGTAATCATCCATAAAATCAAACTCTGGCTTTACATTACTTGTATTAATGTTGTTATTCGAATAATCAAAATACTTCTGAGGCGGCGTCAAAATCTGTTTTACATCTTCCTCTGTAATTGCATGCACTCCCTCTGCATCTCTTATCATAGGAGTTTTAGCAGTTTTACTCAATTCAACATTATACTTCTCGCACAATGAAAAGAACAATTCTTTATCTAACATTAAATCACCTCTTCTTCATTATATATTAGTTTTGTTGATTTAATACATTCTTTTTTTGAAACACAGATTTGACGTTCATTAAATCCAAGGCCTGTAATATTCATTATTTTCTTCTGTAATTCTTTATCCTTCTTGTTTCTTCGCGTTGTATAACCTGCATAATCTTTCTGAAATGTTCTGGTAATAACAGCGATATTCTTTTTTTGCTTATAATAATCAAAGAAAAGAGCACGAAAAT
Organism: Blautia sp. BIOML-A1; assembly: GCF_009883055.1. Taxonomy (GTDB): domain Bacteria; phylum Bacillota; class Clostridia; order Lachnospirales; family Lachnospiraceae; genus Blautia_A. The sequence continues at coordinate 38,003 of NZ_WWVR01000033.1, forward strand.
TTTTATCATCAAATACAGGCATATTTCCAGAACAATTTTTTTCTATTTCATCTATGCATTGGATAACCTCAGTGAAAAATGCATCTAGTTGTTTATTATCATCCAAATCCAATACTTCTTCATCCGGTGCTTCTATAGTCGCCGTGAACTACTCGGCAACAAGTTACCAGAGCATCTGAAATCTGGCGGGATACCGCCTTTTTTCAGGGTGCGTCCATGACACCAATACTGCTTGCCTTTCGGCTATACAGCTACTTTTATTATTTCTGGCTTTTTTAGTCCGGTTACGGACAGTGTTTTCTGTTTTCCGGATACGGAAAGATATTTCCGCAGGATATTAAACGCGCCTACTGCATCTGCGTTAAATCTTACTCCGTCAGTTATATACATACCCCGCTCTTTTCGGTTTGATGCTTCTGCATATCTTTTTGATATTTCTGGTGATAACGGGCTGCATTGGCTGGTATAGCTTTCTTCCTGTTTTATCAATTGAATCCCATACAGTTTCAGCTTATATTCCAGCATGATATACAGCCTGTTATATGGCAGTCCGTGAAACTTCTGGTTGGTCTTGTGTCCTATATCTTTTTCTTTACGGATATTTCGGATGTCCCCCACAACCACACAGCGGATGTCTTCTTTTCTGCAGTATTCTGCAATCCATCTGGTCACTTTGTGAAGGTAATCCTTCACTGCATTCTGCTTTTTCCTGTAAAGTCTCCGGATATGTTTCGATGATTTGGGATATTTTATTCCTCTTTCCGATTGCTGCACATACCATACAGACTGCACCCTGGCAATTTCTTTATGAAAATATCTTTCCAGAGAAAGATATTTCCTTCCCAGGATAAAAGTCCTGCCATTTACAGAATCATAACAGGTCATCAGATTATGAAGTCCCAGATCAATAGATAAATAGTGTCCATTCTGGGAAAGCTGTTCTGGTTCTTCAATCTCATAGATAACAATAAGGTCACATTTTCCGTTTTCCGGCGGATAGATCCGCAACTGTTTTATATGATCCATGTTCCTGAAAATCTTATTTTCAAGATATAGAAATTTTTCATAGATCCCATATGTTTCTTCCATATAGCTTTTCAGATCCTTTGGCAGAGACAGCCGCAGCTGGTCTGATCCTTTCTCATGCCGGATTCCCATCTGCATATATGTGATTGGTATATTGTCCTGTTTAAAACGGGGCGGATTTGGATCTTTGATCCCTCCGGTCTTTTTCAGGACATAAAAAGATCTCCACGCCTTATCCAGCTGCTTACAGGTCTCCTGTGCGGTCTGTGACGGAAGCTGTTTATACCACAGATTTCCTTTATGTGCTTTTTTCTGATAATACCAGTCAGGATACTTTTCCAGTCCCAGTTCTTTATAATGACGCCGTTCGTAGTNCATTTTCCGTTTTCCGGTGGATAGATCCGCAGCTGTTTTATATGATCCATGTTCCTGAAAATCTTATTTTCAAGATATAGAAATTTTTCATGGATCCCATATGTTTCTTCCATGTAGCTTTTCAGATCCTTTGACAGAGACAGACGCAGCTGGTCTGAACCTTTCTCATGCCGGATCCCCATCTGCATATATGTGATTGGTATATTCTCCTGTTTAAAACGGGGCGGATTTGGATCTTTGATCCCTCCAGTCTTTTTCAGGACATAAAAAGATCTCCACGCCTTATCCAGCTGCTTACAGGTCTCCTGTGCTGTCTGTGACGGAAGCTGTTTATACCACAGATTTCCTTTATGTGCTTTTTTCTGATAATACCAGTCAGGATACTTTTCCAGTCCCAGTTCTTTATAATGACGCCGTTCGTAGTTGCAGATATTCCAGAGTTTG
>NZ_WWVR01000034.1 GCF_009883055.1 Blautia sp. BIOML-A1
AGCAGCATTCCTCTTCCTCCTTCATACACTCTTACGGATGGAAATTTATAATCCACCTTGAATTAATACGACTTGCTCTGATGCTCAATATAACGTCGAATATTTTCCTCAGATACAGATCCGATTGTTTCCACATAATAGGAATGGTTCCACAGCTCTCCTTTCCACAGCTGGCTTCTTATTTCTGGAAAACGTTCAAACAGTTTTCTGCCGGTGATCCCCTTCAGATACTTGACAATTGCTGTTATGGACAGCTTTGGTGGAGCTGATACAAAACAGTGGACATGATCACCTTCACCACATTCAAATAAGTGAACAGTAAAACCCTTATCCTCTGCAATCTACTGCACCAGTTTCTGAAGATATTCCTCAATTTCTTGGTTTAATATTTTCCGCCGGTATTTCACCGACCATACCATATGGTAGTTGATATTACACACACAAGTTCTATAATGTATTAGATTTTCTTTCATACATATAGTATAACATGATGAATGGAAATGTGCAACAAAACCCCAAACATATTTTCGATTGTTTGTATGCCGGTTACGGCACTAATATCAGGGTGGGGGAGGAATTATTATATTTTTTCAATGTGCAGATATGCACAATCCTGCGCTTTCATCTCGGTAATTGAATTGCCGAGGATTCCCGCTTATTATCCTAAGATTTATATCACGAAAAAGAGAACAGTCTCCTGACTTTTTGACACGCGGCATTTCCGGATTCTTCCCGCGCATCTATCGATGACTGCTTTTGCAAACTCGCACCTGAAGGTGCTCAGACAGTGCAACGCAGTCATCATTAGCGCAGTCAGAATCTGCGGAAATTTGCTAAGTCAAATTTGTCAGGAGGCTGTTTCTTTTTCTGTATAGATGTCATTTAAAAGTATACTATACGCCTTTTCTTCTGCTGTATATATGTATCCTGCCCTCGTCTGGCATGGTATCATCTTTGTGGTGCCACCACGCCCCGGGGGAATCGCCGCGGCCTGCGGCCGTGATCCAATAAGGTGCTCCCGATTACGGAAAACAATGAACTAACCAGCAAACGGGGCACACATCCCGTTGCGTCATTTAATCTCATTGTTTATCTTATTCATGAGTTCCACCAGCTCGCTGTATTTCCCGGTTACATATCCATAATTCTTTGCTTTATGTGGCAGCTGGCAGTTCGTGCAGTCCTTGATCCCCTTTTCGGTAATTCTGAAATTTCCGCCGCATTTATCGCCGAGAGCATATAACGGGCAATAACAGAACAGGCAATTAAAATTCTCCGGATCCGCACCCTTATGGCACGGAAAATACTCACATTCTTTGTTGCTGAAAAAAGCGTAATGCTTTCCTTCCCAGTATGGTTTTTCCATCATTAATATCTCCTTTGGCTATATCAGATGGGAGTATCGACTCCCACCACTGATACTGATTTGTTGCTCGCTACCTAGAGATGTGGGAGTCATCTCACATCTGATATAATATAAAGTAAAAAAAAGCAGCTATGATATAAATCATGCTGTCAGTTCAGATTCTTATTTAAGAGGATTGCGATGCTACTCCGGGGTAGACAATGAATCCGTTCAAATATGCGGAGGGAACGAATGCATCCGGAGTAGTATCGCCTGCCATTTAATCATACCCTTAAAGGGCTACATGCTCTGCGGTGGCCAACGCAACAAAAGCATGCTGGTATAATTCATACGAACAGGCGAATTCCATAAAAAAATGCCTGCTTCCAATTAAGCAGACAACGCTTCGAGACTGCGGATATCTCTCAGTTGGTTGTTACACTTTACACGGAAGTTTAACCTCGCCATACAAAGCAGGTTTCCTGACTTCAGGATCATCGCTTCCTCTCCCCTTCTCATACAACGGTCGTACAATGGGATAAATGAAAGGTCGCTCCTCTGTTACAGTGACCGGATCGCTCAGGATTCTCACCTGATTCCCTCTTCTGACTGCTACGCGGAAACAGCCAGCACTTCATATGTTCAATATGGAATTATACTGACATTATAATAACATAAGTGTTGTTTATTGTCAACTGTGCCTGATACTTTTTTCACAATTTTATGAACCGGATGTTACTTCACCGGTAATATTCCGCGAGGCGTTTTGCCATGACATAATTTATTTTTTCGTCTGTTCTTGCATTTTTTCAGTCTCCGTCCTATACTTATTTATATTTTTTACTCAGGCAGGAACAAAGCGGACAAGTCCGTTTCAAACTCCCTGAATCCCTCAATCTTTGAGGGACTTGTTACGCTTAAAGTAAAAAAAATACAAAAGTATTTTCAGGAGGAGTTTTATTATGATACAGGATATCGCACCACATGTTTACCACAATGAATACAAGCCGGTTCCACCAACGGCAGACAGCTTTATTCTTTCCTTTGAAGATAAGAAAATACTGTTTCATCAGGCCGGTCCGGAGACGGAAATTTCCTTTCTGCGTTTTCGGGAACTGGAAGGAAAGCTTCCTTCTCTTTATGAGAATTATATTTACCTGTTCTCTATAGATGACAATCATTTTTATCTGATTCCAAATCTGGATATCAGCCTGGCTGACAATTATGAACTGCACAGCATACGGGAACTCCGCACCGCCGCGCCGCGTCATCTTGCCTTTGCCGGCATCACCGGACACCAGATTTTCCAGTGGTACCAGAGCCGTCGATTCTGCGGCTGCTGCGGAACACCGATGAAGCACGACACAAAGGAGCGAATGATGCTCTGCCCTTCCTGTGGCCGTCATGAATATCCGGTTCTGATGCCCGCAGTTATCGTGGGAGTCATCAACGGAGATAAACTTCTCCTCTCTAAATATGAAGGAAGAAATTTCAAGCTTCATGCTCTGATCGCCGGATTCGCAGAGATTGGCGAAACCATTGAAGAAACCGTCCACCGGGAAGTCATGGAAGAAGTCGGTCTGAAGGTCAGAAACCTGCGCTACTACAAGAGTCAGCCATGGTCTTTCTCCGGTACACTGCTCTTCGGATTTTTCTGTGATGTAGACGGTGATGATACACTCACCGTTGACCACGAAGAACTTTCTATGGCCCAATGGTTTGACCGTGATAAGATCACCGGACAGGGAAATGACATCAGCCTTACCAATGAGATGATGATGCTATTTGCCGCCGGAAAAGAGCCAAGATAATATGCAGCAAAGCTCTCTGTCATGCAGATTCGTGTGTGGCAGAGGGTTTTGTTATTTGTACCGTATTTTCCCTGTGTCAATTCTTTATTTTTTGGTATATGGAACATATCTTTTTATGATTATCCATGCTATAGTAACATCATCAAAGCTGTTCAGTTATTGCTTACTCCAAACACAGTAGGTAATTCCTCTAAATTGTTTTTTATATCTCGTTTACCAGCTGAACAGCTTTTTATCATTACCACAGGGGGTTTTAGTTTATGAAAGTTGTTGTTGCAGTTGATTCCTTTAAGGGAAGCATGACTTCCATGGAAGCCGGCATGGCCGTCAAAGCAGGTGTACTTGCCGCGCATAAAGATGCTGAAGTAATCGTTAAGCCACTGGCAGACGGCGGTGAAGGAACCACCGATGCCCTGATCGAAGGCCTGAACGGAGAACGTATTGATGTCACTGTTACCGGTCCGTATCATGAATCTGTCAATGCTTATTATGGTTATCTCAAGGATACCAATACCGCTATCATGGAAATGGCTTCGGCTGCCGGGATCACGATTTCCGATCAGAAAGATCCTATGACTGCCACTACTTTTGGTGTAGGAGAAATGATTCTTGACGCTATCGGCAGAGGAATCCGCAATTTCATTATCGGAATCGGCGGAAGTGCTACCAATGACGGTGGAATCGGAATGCTCCGTGCCCTTGGTTTCACCTTCCTTGATAAAGACGGAAATGAAACCGGCGAAGGCGGACAGGCACTTGCTAAAGTCGCTTCTGTGAAACTTTCTGACAAAACAGAGCTTCTTTCCCAGTGCAATTTCAAAATTGCCTGTGATGTCACCAATCCGCTCTGTGGTTTCCAGGGCGCAACTTATATTTACGGTCCACAAAAAGGTGTTACCTCCGAAATGCTTCCGGTTCTGGATGCAGGAATGGAAAACTATGCAAAAATTACTGCTGATGTGATTGGCAGAGACAATATGAATGCCTCCGGTGCAGGTGCAGCAGGTGGACTTGGGTTTGCATTCTTAAGCTACTTAAACGGAGAACTGACTCCTGGAATCCAGCTGATCCTGAATGCGGTTCATCTGGAGGATGAAATGAAAAATGCTGATGTTGTCGTAACCGGAGAAGGCCGTCTGGATCATCAGACTGCCATGGGCAAGGCTCCTGTCGGTGTTGCAAAACTCGGCAAAAAATATGGTGCAAAAACGATTGCTTTTGCAGGAAGTGTTACAAAAGAAGCCGTTGCCTGCAATGAAGCCGGTATTGATGCTTTCTTCCCGATTGTTCGTGGAATCTCTACTCTTGAAGAAGCCATGAATCCTGCTACTGCAAAGGCAAATATGACTGCTTCCGCTGAGCAGGTATTCCGTCTGTTTTAATTTAACCAGCCCTTTTCCTTTTTTACCCGTTGGTCTTCTCGTAACTGTTCACAGTAACGTCTTCTCCCTGACCAGCGGGTTTTTTGTATACAAGAACCCGCTGGTATTTTGTCCCAGGATTCGTTATAATGTTGCCAATGGGTTTATTTATTGATGCAGACCAGAAGATGTACTCTGCAAAGAAAGCACGCAAGGCAGCACGGAAAACTGCTGCCTATTGACCAGGAGGAACGCAAATGACGCCTTATATCACCAGAGCCCTTGCACAGCAGATCGTAGATACCGTCCGGGATCTCTGCGGACAGAACGTTAATTTTATAGATTGTTCCGGGACAATTTTTGCAAGCACAGATGAAAGCCGGATAGGAACCTTTCATGAGATCGGACGGGAAGCTGCTGCAAGCGGCAGTGTGATCGAAGTCCGTGAAAATGACCATTTCACCGGCACACAGCAGGGGGTCAATCTTCCCATCTATCACAATCACAAGATCATCGCTGTCATCGGGATCACCGGAAATCCCGATGATGTGCAAAAATATGCCAGGCTGGCTGAACGTATCACCCGGCTTCTGATCCGCGAGAAGGAACTGGATGCCTTCAACCGTACAGAATCCGAAAAGAAAAGTTATATTCTCCGTGGTCTTATCGATCATGAGGACATCCATCCTGAGTATCTTCGTGAAAATCTTTCCAGATGGAATATCGATGAAAAAAAATCCTGCCAGCTTCTTCGCCTGAAAATCCATTCTGACAACAGACCTGTACTCTCCGCTTCTCTGGACAATGCTGTCTCACAGCTTTTTAAACAGCTGGACTGCCAGCTTTTTACCTTTGTCTATCCGGATGAATATCTTGCAGTGATTGAAGAGGCTGTTTTCCAACGGAAACAACAGTTTTTGATGGATTTTGCACAGAAATACAAAGACGCATTGTGGATTGCTGTGGGAAACCCTGCTTTTATCCACGAGATTTATGATTCCGCTTTTTCTGCCGAGATTGCTCTGAAATCCATGCCCGCCGGATGCAGCTATGTTGAGGCCGCCTCACTGGATCTGGAGCTGATCCTCGCCTCCATAAATTCCCGCAGCAAAAAGGCCTTCCTTGCGAAAACTCTGGATAAGCTTTCTTCGGAAGACCTTAAATTGCTTCATATTTATTTTTCCTGTGACATGTCCCTCAAAAAGACCTGCGAGGAAACATTTCTCCACAAAAATACTGTCCAGTACAGACTGAACCAGATTTATAAAAAATGCGGCTGCAATCCCAGGGAATTTCGGGATGCCGTGCGATTATATCTGGCATTGAAGATGTAACAATTCTATGCCAGCTGACTGATCAGTTTAAGAATCCTGCCTGCACAGGAACGGATTTCTTCTTCTGTAAGATCTCCGTTTCTGTATGCTTTACGAATACTCTCGGCATCTTCTGTATTTCCAGGCATGATAATGTCATTTCCTGCCGCAGCACATTTCCATGCAACACTTCCATCTTCCGGTACGGTTGTATTCCAGTCAGACATGATAACTCCATCAAATCCCCACTCTTTCCGGGCAATTCTGGTACACAGATCTTTGCTGTTCGCCGCATGCACTCCATTGACAAGATTGTAAGAAGACATGATTGCTGTCGGCTGCCCCTCTTTCACTGCAATTTCAAATCCACGAAGATAAATTTCTCTGAGCGTCCTCTCTGAAATCTTTACATCCACCCCCATACGGTTATCTTCCTGATTATTGCATGCAAAATGCTTAATTGTAACGCCGCATCCCTTATGGCACTGCACACCTTTTGTTACAGATGCTGCCAGCGTTCCTGAGAGGAACGGATCTTCTGAATAATACTCAAAATTTCGTCCACAAAGAGGATTTCTGTGGATATTCAGACCCGGTGCCAGCCACAGATTGACGTGAAATGCTTCCATCTCAAGTGCAACCGCTTCTCCAAATCTCTGCATCAGATCTCTGTTCCAGGTCTGAGCCATTACAGTTCCTACTGGGAATGCAGTGCAGTACTGATAATACTGGTCAGCACCCTCATGCTCTTCTCTGTCTACCAGGAAGCCGTTCTCCAGAGCCCCCAGTACACCGATTCCATAAACGGTATCTGTTGCCCTGTCCACTTCATAGTGCTGCTGCAATCGGATACCTGCCGGTCCGTCTGCCATGATCAGCGATGGAATACCATACTTGTCAAGAAGTCCTTCTGTTGTCTCACCTGCGGTTCCCGGAACGCGGATTCCTGCTGCCCCCAGAGTACTTGTTGTTTCTGCAATATTTCCGTAGAGAAGAGGAATCAGATCTTCTGCCATCTGTTCCGTGGCATAAGCTGATCTGTATATTTTTTTCTCTTCTGGATGCGGTGTAAAAACAATACAATGGCTGTTATCTGCCGTTGTTTTTCTGCATTCGTACGTTTTCCACAGTTCTTCTTCTATCTCTGCTGTGTTTTCCAGGACACAGGTATCCTCCAACGATACACTTTGCTCTACTTTCACAGTGCTACTGTATTCGAGAGATACAGAACTGTTTCCGGTCCAGATACCATAGTTTCCTTTTTCTACGATCCACTGATGTTTTTCCTCAGAAAAATATGCCAGTTCTTTCTGTCCAACTGTGATCTTCAATGTTTCAGCTTCTCCCGGCTGCAAAAGCTTTGTTTTTGCATACCCAACGAGACGGCGATATTCTTTCTTTACCTCTGTCTGAGGAAGAGATGCATAAATCTGCACAACTTCTTTTCCTGCATAAGTATCTCCGATATTAGTAACTTTCATTTCAACTGTAAGTTCTTTCTCCGAAGTCTCAATCCCTTTGAATTCTATTTTAAACTCTGTATAGGACAGTCCGAATCCAAACGGAAACAGTGGCTTTTTGCCAAAGCTGTCAAAATAACGGTATCCGACAAAAATCCCTTCTTTGTACTCTTCAGTATCCAGATTTCCATTCAGATAACTGTAATCCTCTGCAAAGGGGCAGTCTTCATATCTTCTCGCCCAGGTTGTCGTCAGTTTCGCACTTGGTACACAGTTTCCCAGCAGGATGTCTGCAACCGCATATCCACTCTCCTGCCCCGGCTGGGAAATATTAAGGATTGCCTTTATGTTCTCTGTATTTTCCAGAATGTCAGTCAGTTCGATCGGACCACCCGCATTCAGAAGCAGGATGACCGGAATCTTTTTTTCATTCAGGAAAAAAAGATCTGCTGCTTCTCTTTCACTCAGATAATAGTCTCCTTTTACCCTGCGGCGGTCTTTACCCTCTCCGGAAATACGGCTGAGCACATACACAGCTGCTTTTGCATCTGCGATATCCCTTGCTTCAACAGCCCGTCCTTCCGGAAGAATAAAAGGGTTGTTTGCGTATGCATCAAATGGATTATCTACGTGCTTTGCATCCTCAAGGATTTTTTCTTTCCAGACATTTCGTGCGTTTTTATAACGTTCTTCATAATCCTCCAGCCAGTCCTCGCTGGTAATAGTCACACCTGCTTCTTTCATTCCCTGATAAATGGAAATATTTTCTCTGTTATTTACATCACCGGAACCAATTCCGCCTTTAATAGTCTTTTCTGCCCCACTTCCAAGCAGTGCAATAGCTGAAGCTGTGGAAAGAGGAAGTACTCCTTCGTTTTTCAGAAGTACAATACCTTCCACCGCCGCTTCTCTTGCCAGAGTCCGGTGCCTGATTTCAAGTTCAGACAGACTCTGATCCATACTTCCACTGTGTCCCCATACATCTTTCATATATAATCCTCCTGCTAACGTTTGAATTTATTTTATACAACAAAAGAACGACAGCATTCTTTATCCTTTATGCAAGAATATCCTGCCGCGTTCTTCTGACTGATGATAACTTTTATTTTTTACTCTTTTACGCCACCCAGCGTAACACCTGCGATGATATATTTTGACAGAAGCAGATAAACAATAATGATCGGTACGATAGCAACAGTGATCATCATGTAAATCTTACCCATATCAAAGTTCATGTAATCAGCACCTCGTAATGTTGCAATCAGGATCGGAACCGTCATCTTGTTCTTGGACTGGATAACCAATGCCGGTACGAAGTAGTTGTTCCATGATCCAACAAAGGTAAAGATTGCCTGAACTGCGATCGCCGGTTTCATGATTGGAAGTACAATACGGTTGAATGTATGGAACTCTCCAGATCCGTCAATTCTGGCAGCTTCCACCAGTGACAGCGGAAGAGAAGATTGTAAATAACTGTACATAAAGTAAAATACTGCCGGTGAAGCAATGGACGGAATAATCAGCGGAAGAAGTGAATCATACATTCCCATCTTTGTGATCAGTCTCAGGAATCCCATTGCAGTTACCTGTGTCGGCATAACAAGGATTGCCATTATAAAAGTAAAAGCAACTTTCTTTCCCTTGAAATCATAAGCATAAATGCCATATGCAGTCAGGGAAGAAAAGTATGTACATAATGCTGCAGAGCATCCGGACACGATCACACTGTTAATGATTCCTCTGAACATTGGAAAGCTTCCATCATTTGCCACACTTCTCAGGTTATCCAGAAAATGTTTACCCGGAATGATAGAAAAGCCTTTCTGCAGTTCTGCATGTGAATGCGTTGCATTGATAAGCAGAATCGCAAAGAAAAACAGACACATAAAAGATAAGAGAATGAGTACAATATGTGCGAAAATGCTCATCACACGTTTTCCTGAATTTGTTTTCATGATCTTGCTCTTCTCCTTTCTTCTTTTGCACGTTTCTTAGCTGCCTTTTTTGAACCATCTGGATCGTTGTCATTGGTCATTCTGTAAACAAAGAAGCAGAGGATACCACTGATGATGAACAGGTAAACAGATAATGCACCTGCCATTCCATAATTCTTGCTCTTCAGATGACTGTTCAGGAACATGATCAGTGTCATGGATGTTCTGTCCGGGTTACCCTGTCCGTTTGTCAGAATCTGAGGAACATCAAACATCTGAAGACCACCGATGATAGATGTGATCAGTGTGTATGCAAGGATCGGACGGATCATTGGCAGTGTAATATAGAAAAATCTCTGAATTCCATTGCATCCATCCAGATCAGCAGCCTCATAGACCTCCACACTTACACCCATAACTGCCGCCATCAGCATGATCGTTGTATTTCCAAACCACATCATAAAGTTCATAAATCCGATCAGTCCTCTTGTTCCCAGAACAGAACCCAGGAAATCAATCGGTGCTTTCAGAACGCCCAGAGACAGCAGAATAGAGTTGACCGGACCATTGGTAGAGAACATCGTAAAGAATAATAAGGCAAATGCAGACGCCATGATCAGGTTCGGCAGATAAATAACTACTTTAAAGAACTGTTTGCCGTGGATCTTCATTCGAAGATCTGTAAACCAGCAGGCAAGTACAAGTGCAACCACGATCTGCGGAACAAAACCGATCAGCCACAGGATCAATGTGTTTTTTCCATACAGGAACATATCTGATTTCAAAAGACTGATGTAGTTTTTCATGCCGACAAAATTCGGACCTACTACCTTGATACCCGAACGATAATATTCGAAAAAGCTGTATCTTACAGTATCGATCAAAGGAATAAGAGAAAATATCAGATACGCGATAAAAAATGGAAGAATAAATAACAAGCCCCATTTTCCGTAATCAATATTTTTTTTCTTTTTTTTCATAAATGCCTTTCCTTTCCAATAAACAGCAGGGCACTCTGTACCCTGCTGATCTGATCATTTATTCCGGCCACTGTACTTCTGTGATTTCCGGATAACGTTCCATGATTGCTGTTTCAAAGTTTGATTTTGCTTTGTCAAACTCAACATTTCCCTGGAAATAATCGCTGAAAGCATTCTGGATCAGCTCTACACAGCCCTGATCATAAGGGGAAAGCGGGGCAATTTTGATGTTTTCTGCAACCGGTGCAAAATATTCAAATGGATTCTGTCCACCGAGGAAATCAGAAGCGAATGCATCGTCAGAAGCAGCCTCCTGCATACCGGATTTTGTATTTGTAAAGTCAGCATAGTCTTTGGAAATCTTTAACAGGTTGTCTTTGTTTCCAGTCAGAGCAAGGATAATATCTTTTGCATGTTCCGTGTTGTCTGTTCCTGTTGCTACATGGATATAAGATCCGCCCCAGTTGTATTCCTGCGGTGGGTTTGTAACAGCCCAGGCACCGTCTTCGCCATCCCAGTTTGGTTTCAGGGTAAAGTCAATTCCCCATGCCGGGAACAGAAATGCGAATACTTTGGAGTCAGAGCTCATAGCTTTGTTCCAGTCATCGTTCCACTGACCTTTTACAGTTTTGTTCAGATATCCTGCATCCAGCCATTCTTTTGAATCACTTATCCAATCCATGATCTTCTGGTCAACTTTGATCGTTGTGCTTCCCGGCTCTACCCATGAACTTTCGATGCTGTTTCCATACAGACGGAATGTATCTGCATAAGAAGAAAATGTGTAGTATCCTTTTGCTTTCAGTTCTTCTGCTGTTGCTTTTGTTGTATCCCAGTCCTTTAATTTCTCGCCTACTGCTTCCGGATCATCTGTTCCAAATACATCTTTTGCGATGTCACGACGATATACCAGAGTTCCCGGGCAGCACTGCCATGTAGAACCTCTCTGTACTCCATCAGTGTCAGATGCTGTTGTTTTTGTAAAATCATACTGATCTGCAAGATCTTTGTCAGGATCAATTCCGAGGTCTTTAAGCGGAATTGCCACATCTGCATCTTTGTCTGTATATTTATTTACATAGTCTGTCTCTGACAGGAAAATATCTACTTTGTCATCGTCTGCCGCATCCGCCTGGTTCATCAATGCTTCATCCAGTTTTTGCTGGTAAACGCCATCCTGATTCGGGTTAATGACCCAGTGGATCTCTGTTCCATCTTTCAGTGTTGTAACTGTTCCATCCTTTGATGTAGATTCTACTTCCGGATATACAGCTTCCAATCTCTGACGAAATTCATCATTCCAGGAATAAATATTAATCACTTTTCCTTCTCCGGAATCCGCACTTACTACAGTTGCTGCTGAGAGTGTTCCTGCAACAACTGCTGCTGTCAGGATTACAGATACAAATTTTCTTTTCATTAAAAATTCCTCCTTGTTCAAAGCATTTTTCACTGTTTTCTCTTTGATGATGATACTATATCATTTTTGACATTCAAAATATATTATTAATCTTAACAAAATGTCAGATTCATGTCATAATATAAAAAATCAACACATTAAGGAGTGATGTTTATGGCAATTTCAAAAGACTGGTACCACACTGAAATGAAAAACGATGATATGGAGATCCTGCACCGTTCTCCCTCCGTAGAATACTCTTTTTATAATGCAGTCCGAAGCGGAGACATGGAGACTGTCACTGCAAACTGCAAAAACGATTCCTTTCTTCATCTCGAAGGAACTGGTGTCCTTTCAAGAAATCCTCTGACCAATATCAAATATCATTTTGTGGTAACTACCGCCATGCTGACCCGTTATTGCATTGACGGAGGACTGGAACCGGAGCAGGCCTATCGCCTCAGCGACTTCTATATCTTAAAAATGGATTCCTGCACTTCAGTCCGTGAAGTTGCAGACCTCCACCATATTATGGCAAAAGATTTTACCGGAAAAATGCTTCTTCATAAAAAAAGTTCTGTTCTGTCCAAACCTGTCATTGAATGCATCAACTATATCTACAGTCACATAAAAGAAAGAATCACCATTCAGGATCTGGCTGAACATACAGGGCTGTCCTGCAATTATCTTTCCCGTATATTCAAGCAGAATCTTGGTGTATCGATCAGTGACTACATCCGTGAACAGAAAATAGAAAAAGCCACTCATCTTCTCAGATATTCTGATCAGTCTATCGTGGATATTGCGGCGTATCTTTCCTTTTCCTCACAGAGTCACTTTATACAGATTTTTGAAGGCTATATAGGATTGACACCAAAGAAATACCGCGACAAATACTACAAATCCATGTGGTAAACCAGCAGACATGCCTCTGTCTCTCCCCGGCACTGAGAAAAGCAGAAAACAACCCGGCATTATGTCATTTTACTACATAATGTCGGGTTGTTTTTATTGTAATACTATAGTAATATTATGTGTCTCATCTGAAGACAACTGTTCAATCGTCTCTTTTTTCATACAGGCACTTCCGTCTGCTCTTTTTTCTATTTCTTTTTCGTCACAGTACGCCTGAACGATCTGATATTCTCCATACTCCTTTTTGTCTGGATTGGAAATGCAAACCTCAAATTTCTTTCCTGCAAATTCCAGATAGAGTGATGCATTTCCTTCTTTATCAAACTGTTCTGCCATAAGTGCTGGTGCGATCACAAGATTGCCAATCTCTCCTCTTACTCCAAAAGCTTCTGTGATCATGGTCAGCATATACCAGCTTGCTGCACCGGTAAGATATGCATACAGCCCTCTTCCATCACTGTCAAAATATTCAGGAAGTCCTGGATACATATAGCTGCTTTCAAAGTTCATTGCCGCATGAAGAAGTGTATTGAGCACTTTATATCCTTCTTTTACAAATCCCTGACTGTACAGAGCATTTGCATACATGACTGCCATGTGAGAGAAAACAGCTCCGTTTTCTTTTTCACCATAGGCAAAGCCGAACATTCTGCCGAGATCAAATTTCTCTTCTCTGAAATTTGTATTCAGTCGATAACCGCCTGCTTTCTCATCGAACAGATATTTATCTGCACTTCTGCTGATCGCGGCAGTCTGCTCTTTTGTTGCAGTTCCGCTCATGATTGCGAATACCTGGCTGGTCAGCATCATGCGTACACGATCTTTTTCGCAGCACTCTACCGGATTCTTGTGGTCATCATAATAACCATTGAACCATCCGTCTCCACCATCTGTGATCCATTCATTCTTTCGGATATTTTCCATCATCCATTCTGCTTTTTCACGCAGATTTCTGACTATCTCATCAATTCTGACAATCACTGTGTCGCCGCTGATGTTATGTGCACACTTTTTGGTGTAAGAACCCAGCAGTTTTCTTTTTTTGTCTGCATTCTCATATAGATCTCTTCCACAGGAAAACAGACATTCCATTTCACTGGCAATCTCAACCCGGTTAATTCCGCTTATGCGTTCCAGGTTTTCCAGGCAGTCTGCAATGTTATTCATATTTCCTGCATAGGCACAGGTAAACGCCACACTCTCACCATTGTCCCACGCCATATCCATGGCATCGTTCCAGTCGGCTCCATGGAGTTTCATTTCATTATGCTCACCTACATCATAAAAAGCAGTTAAATTCTGCAGAAGAATATGCTCCAGAATTGTTCCGAAATAAATATCTCCGCTCTCTACTTTCTGCTGTTTTCCGTAAGCTGTATTCCATTCTTCATCGTGTGTTGTTCCTCTTCCTGACTGAAGATCTTTGAAATATGGAACTTTTTCAAACAGAATATCCATATCGCCGGTCTGGTCGATATACAGCTTCGTCGTTCCAAACGGCCAGAATGCATGATCCATCCAGACACGGGCAATATTATTTCTGTCCGCGATAAATTCTCCCTGTTTATTTCCAATAATCGTGGCATTTGTTC
The DNA here is from genome assembly GCF_009883055.1 of Blautia sp. BIOML-A1. Taxonomy (GTDB): domain Bacteria; phylum Bacillota; class Clostridia; order Lachnospirales; family Lachnospiraceae; genus Blautia_A. Next base: position 14,111 of record NZ_WWVR01000034.1, read on the forward strand.
CGTCAATGCGGACACCGCCATAGTTGGCAACAATCATCTGACGCACTACAGCCGGATTCATGATCAGGAGTGCAAGACAGTCCTGCCAGAGATCTCTCCAGCCCCGTCCGCCTTTTCCATAGTCGTGGTATGGGAGAAAAGAACAGCCATAGATTCTTCGCAGTACCGGCTGAAAGCTGATCCATTTCATATAGTTATCAGCATCTGCATCACCGGTTTCATAAGATACATTTACTTTTTTCTGCCAGTAGGATTTCACCTCTTCAAGAACGTTCTCCACCTGCTCTTCTGTTCTGTATTTTACGACAGTTTTGGCAATACTCTCTTTCTTCTCTGTCAGTCCTGCCAGTATGATAAAACCTGCTGTTTCCTGCGGCTTTAGCTCAACATCCGCAAAGCGGATGCCTCCCATTGCCTCTTTTCCCTCAGCTCTGCTTCCTGCCATTCTGCCTGGCTTGTTCTTTCTTACTGCTTCTGGATTCAGATAAGTACCGCCCTCTCCTATAAACTCCTGCACAGTAGGATAAAACGCCTCCGGCGCATCGCCTTTTTCTGAATATCCATATACAAAATAGGTGGTATGATTCTTCTGATGACCTCTTTCATCAAAAGACAGAACCGGTGTGACTTCCACACCATATTCTGTTGTATTGATTCTGTGAAGAAGCGATGTCACATGACGATGATCTCGAATATTGTCCGCGCTTCTTCCATAAAGTGGTATTGCAGCGATCGGAGTTATTTTTGTCACTTCTTCAGATATATTTTTTATTCTGACCAGTTCAATCTCTGCTGCTCCGTCCACATCAACAAAAGAAGTGATTTCTGACTGAAGACCATATTTTGCAGAAGTTCTGGTCACTTTCTGCCACATAAAACCGGCTTCCAGAATGCTTTTATCCTGAGCTTCTGTAAATTTCTGTAATTCCTGCTCTGCTGAAATTCCCGTTGCAGACCAGCATCCCTTACCTTCTATACGACACCAGAAATTTCTGGTACTGCGATTATTGTGAAGATTTTCAATACTTACCGGTTCCAAAAGAAAATGGTTCTGATCTGTCTTGCTGTCTCCTCCAAGGTTCGGAGTGATACTGGATTTCAGTCCTCCATCACCCGCCAGCGGAAAATACAGACCACTGTAGTTTTCCGGACTCTGAATGGTAAACGTTCCTTTTTTATCCTGAAATTTTATATATTTCATGCTGTCTCCTTTTTATGACATGAACAGTTCTACTTCTGTAATCTCTGTAAGCTTTTCCTGAGGAATATAATTTTCTCCCAGTTCTTCTCCATTGACGATCATCTTCTTGAAACCAGATTCCACATGTCCCGGATTATGGACTGTAATATGAAGTTTACATCCGCGGAAATCTTTATCAATTTCAAATTTATCCCATTCTTTCGGAACAGATGGTGCAATTCGCAGTCCGCCAAAGTCAGGACGCATACCAAGAATACCTTCTACACACCCTACCATAACGGTAGATGCTGTTCCTGTCAGCCAATGTACATGAGAGCGTCCGAAATTCGGGCTTGCTTTTCCCTCTGTAAACTGTCCATAGCAGTATGGTTCCAGCCTTCGGATCTCTGCCCTGTCATTCTGTGCCGCAGGCGCATTTTCCATAAAGTAGCCAAAAGCTCTCTCTCCATGTCCTCTCAGAGCTTCTGCAAGAATGATCCAGCCCTGTGACTGTGAGAAAATCCCTGCATTTTCCTTGGTTCCCGCATTATAGATCACAGCCAGTGCACCCTCGAATGCATGAGCATGATATGGAGGATCCATCAGGATTGCTCCATATTCCGTATTCAGTCTCTTATAAACCATATCCAGTGCAAGATCTGCCTGTGCATCGTCTGCAAGACCACTGATCACCGCCCAGCTCTGCGGATTCAGCCACATGTTCGCTTCCGGATCTGTGCGCTTTCCAATCACAGCTCCATCTTCTGTAAATCCACGGATAAAGCGGTCTTCATTCCAGCAGAGATCCTGGATCAGTTTTCCAAGTTTCTTCTGACTTTCGTTAAGATATTCAATATATTCTTTATCCTCTTTGTAGTCTGCAAATTCTCTGAGGATCGTCATTGCATAATAATACTGCAGTGCTACAAAAGTTGACTCTCCATCTTTTCCAAGTCTGAGACAGTCATTCCAGTCTGCATAAAGACCTGCCGGCATTCCATGTTTTCCAAGATGGTTTTCAGAAAATGCAATTGCACGTTTCAGATGTTCATATACGGTTGCCTCACCTTTGTTTGCAAACGGAATCACTTCATCCATGAATGCCACATTGCCTGTTTCTGAAACATATTTATAGACTGTAGGGAAAAGCCACAGTGCATCATCTGCACGATAAGCCGGATGTCCTGTTTCCTGTACATAGGAAGCATCGTCCGGAGTATCTTCATGTCCCGGGTTATGTGTGAATTTTACAAGCGGAAGTCCACCGCCGTTATCCACCTGTGCTGAAAGCATGAATCGGATTTTTTCCACCGCCATCTCCGGTGCCAGATGAATCACTCCCTGAATATCCTGAACTGTATCGCGATATCCATATCCATTGCGGAGTCCACAATAGGTAAAAGAAGCTGCCCGTGACCAGATAAAGGTCATAAAACAGTTGTATGCATTCCATGTATTGATCATGGTATTAAATTCCGGACTTGGGGTTCTGATCTGGAAGTGAGAAAGCTGACCATGCCAGTATTCGATCAGTTCTTCCAGTTCTCTTTTACATACATCCTGGCAGTTTTTGTAATGCTCCACGATCTCGCCCGCTTCTGCATCACCTTTCATTCCAACAAGAAAAGTGATTTCTTTTGTTTCCCCCGGAGCAAGGCTTAAAACTGTTGAAAGTGCTCCACAGCTATTCTCATTATAATTTCCCTTATTGCTGAGTTTTCCCGTGATCACGCCCTCTGGATTGTTATATCCGTGATATCTTCCAAGAAAGCTTTCTTTGTCTCCGCACCAGGAATTCACGTCAGCTCCTGCCAGTCCGAAGAATCTGTTGAATACATTTTTGTTATCAATGTTTTCACCTTCTTCCAGACGATCCAGGTTTGCGTGGATCATCTGACGTACACGGTTCCCTCTGAAAACCGTCTGTGTGATATACTGAGAATACTGAAGATTTACCTGATCCTGTTCATAGTTACTGTTGTTGGTAAATTCCGCATATCCCGTTACTGTAAGTTCACGTTTTTTCTCAGAATAATTTGTTACTGCCAGACTCCATACTTCATAAGACCGCTCCAGCGGCACATAATATCTTACTTCTGAGTGAATTTCACTGTAATCTGCCATCATTTTTGTGTATGCTGTTCCATGATGACATTCACTTTTGTACGTCTCCAGATCTTTGCCTACCGGCTGCCAGGATGCAGACCAGTAATCTTTACTTTCATTATCGCGAAGGTAAATATACCGTCCCGGCTGATCAAACTGATTGAAAATATATCTCAGGATTCTTCCATTTGCTCCGGATTTTGCAAAACTGTATCCTCCTGCATTATTTGAAACGATTGCCCCATACTCTGGTGAGCCAAGATAGTTTACCCACGGTGCCGGTGTATCCGGACGTGTGATCACATATTCCTTTTTTGCTTCATCAAAATATCCATATCTCATATCTCTCATCTCCTGTTCCAGCTATTCTTCGCCTGATTTTTCTTACACTATACCCTATATCATATTTTGAATATACAAAATACAAGCTGAAAATATCAGATTCGTGACATGAAAGTCTTTGTTATAGTCAAAATTGCGGAATATTACCTGTAAACAGTTACTCCGGTCACAAATTTCTTCGTGACCGGAGTTCTTTATTTTTCCAGAGTTTCTATTCTCATTTTTACATCTGTCTCTATTTCTTTGCCCAGATCATACACGGTATTGGAAATTACCGCTTCACCGTCATTTACAAAGACTTCAATCAGGTTCGGGTTTACATATACTTCAAGCTCAAATCCTTCTTTTAATTCAGGTGTTGTAAATTGTACTCTGTGATTCGTAAATTTTCTGTAGAGGCTGCTTCTGTCAGTACAAATCCTGCTGCCTTCTCTGTAAATAATGTATCCGCCAATGTTTACCTTTTCACCATCTTCCAGTGAAAATCTTACACGATATCCGCTTTCATCTGCTTCATACGGTGCGGAGATTTCTCTTGTATATGCTGCCTGAATATTCGGATGGATACGAAAATAAATGTGATTCTCTTTCGCTTCTACAACTCTTGGAATACACATCATTCCCTGCCATTTCCCATCCACCGGCTCCGGCATGCGAAGCCACGCAGTCAGGATTCTTCTTCCCTCCTCATCGAGGGTGCTCTGTGGTGCATAAAGATCCATTCCATAGTCCATAAGCTGGTACTCATCCGGAAGTTCCATCTGACATGTTTTCTCATCAAATTTCACCTGCATACAGACCGCCTGTGCATCATCTGCTTTTCCGTCTTTCAGAAATCCCATTGGTGAAAAGATTACTATCTGTTTTCCGTCCACTTCAAAGTAATCCGGGCATTCCCACATCCAGCCGAAATTCTCTTTGCTGACAGAATTTTTAAAATTCCACTTTTCTCCGTCATCGCTGGTAAAAAACAGAAGTCTTCCCTGTCTGTCACCTATCGTACTTCCAAGCATCATATACCATCTGTCGCCATTTTTCCAGACCTTCGGATCTCGGGTATGTCTCGCATCACCGGTTTTTGCATCATGGATGACCGGAAGAACTGTTTTCTTATCCCCAATGTTATCAAAATCAAATCCATTCTCAGAAGTGATCATCAGCTGTGCGGATACAAACTGCTCATCTACACAGTGATTGATATTCTCAGGATTTTCAACCAGATAATTTACTCCGGTAAAATACAGCTGCATCTTCCCATCATTTTCAACAGCTGTTCCAGAAAAACACCCACTTCTGTCATCTGTTTTACTTGGATACAGCGCTATTCCCTGATCTTCCCAGCTTACAAGATCTTTGCTGACAACATGACCCCAGTGCATTCTTCCCCACTGCGGTGCATAAGGAAAGCACTGATAGAACAAATGATACAGACCTTTGAAATAAATAAAACCATTCGGGTCATTCATCCAGCAGTCTTTTGGTTTTACATATATTTTCTGCATTATCACATTCTCTTTCCTATTCTTCAGTATATTTACGAATTATCTGCAGAGCTTTTTCTGCTTCGGCTCCCTGTGCATGAATTCTTACATTGACCGGTTTGGACAGATCTGTACTGAAAATTCCCATGATAGATTTTGCATCGATCACATATCTTCCAGAAACAATATCCACATCGCATTCCAGATGACTCACTTCATTCACAAAATTTTTGACTCTCTCAATCGTACCCAAAAATATCCTGATTTCTTCCATTACTGTCACTCCTATAAATAATTTACCTCAGTTTCCTTATCAAAGAAATGAATTTTGGACGGCATAAATACAAACTCAATTTCATCTCCGACCTGGCTGATCTCATACTTTGAAACTCTCGCAACTGCCTGGCAGCCTCCAAACTGGAAATACAGGTTATTTTCATTTCCCATAACTTCCGTATCTGTGATCACAGCTCTCATTTTATTTTCTTTATATAATTCCAGATTCTGTGCATCCATCTTGAGATCCTCACCACGGATTCCAAGTGTCATTTCACCTTCTCTGCCGTTCAGTTTATTGATGATAGCTTCCGGAAGTGTAAGTTTATTTCCGTCCTTAAATGTAACTTCCTTTCCTTTTACTGTCACGTCAAAGAAGTTCATCTGCGGAGATCCGATAAATCCAGCTACAAATTTATTTACCGGATGATCATAAAGCTCCATTGGTTTTCCAACCTGCTGGATCACGCCCTCTTTCATGATGACGATACGATCTGCCATTGTCATTGCCTCAACCTGATCATGTGTAACATAAATTGTAGTTGCTCCCATCTCACGATGAAGTCTGCTGATCTCTGTTCTCATACTGACACGGAGTTTCGCATCCAGGTTGGAAAGAGGCTCATCCATCAGGAATACTTTCTGATTTTTTACGATGGCACGACCAAGTGCAACCCTCTGTCTCTGTCCACCGGAAAGATTCTTCGGTTTTCTGTAACGAAATTCCTGCAGTCCCAGAATATCAATCGCCCAGTCTACTTTTTTCTTGATCTGATCTGCCGGCATTTTCATATTCTTCAGACCATATCCGATATTTTTCTCTACTGTCATATGCGGGTACAGTGCGTAGTTCTGGAATACCATTGCAATACCTCGGTCTCTCGGAGCAGTTTCGTTTACTTTTTTTCCATCAATATACAGATCACCTTCTGTAATCTCCTCAAATCCGGCTACCATACGAAGTGTTGTTGATTTTCCACATCCAGATGGTCCGACAAATGCAATAAATTCTTTTTCATTGATTTCCAGGTTGAAATCACTTACGGAGTTCTTATCTGCTCCTGCATATTTTTTTCCGATATGTTTAAATTCTATAAAACTCATAATTCATTAACCCTCCTTGGAACCGGTTGAAGTTACACCTTCTACAATCTGTTTTGAGAACAGTGCATAAATGATAATAACAGGAATTGTGATCAGGGTGATCACTGCAAGTGTCTGACCCATTGTTGTATTGTCATTGGATGTGATTGAGTTCAGACCGATCTGTGCGGTCAGAAGATCACTGGATGTGAATACAAGTGACGGCCAGAGATAATCATTCCATACTCCGAGGAATGTAAAAACACTTACTGTTGCAACAACTGTCTTTGACATCGGCAGCACCATTGTGAAGAAGTATTTTACCGGGCTGCAGAAATCAAGCTGAGCTGCCTCGTAAACGTCATCCGGAAGGCTTACAAACACCTGACGGAAAAGGAAAATATTAAATGGATTCACAATCATTGGAAGTACATATCCGATAACTGTATTCAGAAGACCTGCTTTTGCAATGATCAGAAAGTGAATCGTGATAACTGTTTCTGTTGGTACGATCAGAAGCATCATAATAATCAGAAGCCACTGGTCACGAAATGGAAAATTAATCTTTGCCAGTGCATAACCGGCAAGCCCGTTGACGATCACGCCGAGTACGATCAAAAGTGCCGCATATCCTAAAGTATTAAGCATATAACGGAGGAAATTGGTGTCCGTAAGAATCGTAATATAGTTTTCAAAATAATTTCCGTTTAAAGCAGGCGGAATAAATGCTGCCACAGAATTCATATCCGCTGTGATCGCTGCATCCGGTTTAAAAGAGTTTGCAAGCATCCAGATTACCGGAAACAGGAAGAATATGGAGAGCAGCAGAAGAAAAACTGCCAGAACCCAGTTAAATGTTTTTTGCTTTTTTGTTAACATGTTTTTTCTCCTCCTTTCCCTTAGTCAGTACATTCTGTATGATAGTCAGTACAACAACAAAGACTGTAAAGACAATTGCCATGGTAGATGCAAGTCCCATCTCCCAGTTCATTGTACCAGTTTCATAAATATCATATACCAAAGTGTAGGTTGAATGGTCCGGACCACCGCCGGTCATTACCATCGGCTGTACTAACATACGAAATGCTCCGATTGTAACTGTGATAAATACGAAAACGCAAAGAGGTTTCAGTTCCGGAAGTGTGATGTCTTTAAATTTCTGCCATCCACTTGCATGATCCATCTCTGCTGCCTCATAAAGTGCCGGATTGATATTCTGAAGTCCGCCAAGGAAGATAATCATCTGATATCCGACACCCTGCCATACACTCATAACTGCGATGGACGGAAGTGCCTGCTTTGCACTGTGGATAAAAGGCTGTGCACTGATTCCAAGGTGTGCAAGCATTGTATTCAGGATTCCCTCAGGGCTGTAAATATCCATCCAGAGTGTGGATACAACCGCCAGAGACATGACAACAGGGATAAAAAATGCTACTTTAAAATATTTCTTGCAATGCGTAACTTTGTTGATTGCAAGTGCCAGAACAAGTGCTCCGATGCACTGGCAGGGAACGATGATAATTACAAATTTTACCGTGTTAAAAAATGATTTTACAAATAATTCGTCTTTAAAAATATTTATGTAGTTTTCCAGGCCTACAAAATGTGTCATATCCGGATTCAGTGCAAAGTAATCGGTAAAACTGAACACCAGTGTCAACACCATCGGCAGAAATAAAAACAGTATAAGAAGTACCAGTGCCGGGCCAAAGAAAGCCATTCCTAAGATTGATTCTTTTTTCTTCATTATTCTCTCGTATAACGTTCCAGTTTCGCGTTAATCCTTTCTACAGATTTATCCAGTTCTGTCTGTGCATCCTTGCCGCCAAGTCCGACACTTTCAAGTGCCTGCTGGAAGGATGTACTTACCTGTGGATATACAGGAGTTTTTGGTCTTGGGTGTCCGTATTTACTCAGCTGCTCGTACAGTGCTTTGTAATTTTCGTCTGTCTGGAATATATCGATCTGATCAAATGCCTTATATGTTGATGGGAGTGATTTTGCTTCATTCCAGATTCTGACACCACTTTCCACACCACTCATCCATTTGACCAACTCTGTTGCTCCTTCAATATTATCTGTCGCAGAAGAAGCCGCAAATGCCCAGGATCCTGTCGGTGTATATCTCTCACCATCCCAGTCATCACCAACCACATAAGGTGCAACTCCAAGATTTATATCCGGATAGTTCTCATATATGGTATTGACTTCCCATGCACCATCAAATTTGAAGGCTGCTCTTCCGCTTTCAAAAAGCTTTTCGACCGGAGCTTCTGACATATATTTGTTCTCTACAATCTGATGGAAATAATTCATAACCTCAACGTTTTTCTCTGAATTAAAATATCCATCTACAGTCATTCCATCATCACTTACCAGATTGCCGCCATTTGCCCAGATAAATGGTGCATAATAATAAATACTTGCTTCACCTACCGGGAAAGTCATATCAATCGGATATCCCTTCTTCTCATCCATTATTGGCTTCAGTTTTGCCAGAATATCCATAAATTCCGTTCTTGTCCATGGATGGTCGGCATCCGGCACTTCAATCCCGGCCTCCTCAAGAATATCTTTATTGTAATAAAGGCCTACACTGGATTCCATGACTCCAAGTGCATAGAGCTTGTCATCATAAGTTCCCTGCTCCAGAATGGATTCCAGATACTCGCCCCTCTCCTCCTCTGTCAGGTCTGCCAGAGGCTGGATGATACCGTTCTCTGCATATGCAGCAACATTCGGTCCGTCCAGTGTAAGAACATCCGGAAGGCCTCCTGAGAGCACCGATGAATTTACCTTATCCGAATAGCCGCCGCCGCTGTCATTTCTCGGAATAAATTCAATATCTGCAAAATATTTGCCATTATATTTCTCGTTAAAACTGTCTACAGATTCTCTGTACACCTGTCCTTCCGGAGTGTCTTCAATACTATGTACCCAGATTGAAAGATACTGCTCTCCTTCATCATAACCTGCCACATCGCCAGGCTTCACTTCTTTTTTCTGACATCCCGTCAGACTGACTGCCATTGCCAGGCCGGCAAGAAGAATCAGTTTTGTTTTTTTCATGTTCTCCTCCTTTTCTATCTCTCCGTTCTTAGCAACCGGTAAAGTAACCGGTTACTTCATAAGATAATAATATCATACACTCATTTATTCGTCAAGTATCCTATTGTTTTTCATTAATTTTAACAATTTTTATATTTCCATTTTGTAGAACTCGTGTGAAACCGGTTACTTAACCACTTCTGTTACTGGTTATCCTTGTTCTGTTTTTCTTTTTCTGTTATACTGATAACATCTATATTACAGACTTTATCGAAAGGACACTAATATGGGCAAAAAAAATATAACCTTCAGCGATATTGCCAAATATACAGGTTTCTCCAAAACAACCATTTCCAGATATTTCAACAACCCAGATTATCTGACACTGGAAAATCAGCAGATTATCTCGGACGCACTTGATAAACTGAACTATCAGGAGAACAAAGTAGCCCGGATCCTGGCAAACGGCAAAACGGAATTTATCGGGATCGTCATCCCAAACCTCTATTTACATTACTATTCTGAAATGTTAAACCAGATACTGAAAACTTATGATACATATGGCTACAAATTTCTTGTTTTTACCGGTGATGACCATGAAACAACTGAACGAAAATATATTCAAGAACTTCTGTCTTATAAGATAGAAGGAATGATTATTTTAAGTCATACCATTCCTTCCAGAGAACTCGCTTCCTACAATCTTCCAATTGTGACGATCGAGCGTGAAGATCAGTTTGTAAGCAGTGTCAATACTGACAACTATATGGGTGCGGTGCAGGCAACCAGCCTTCTTGCCAAGACAGGAGCAGATGTCCTGATCCATATCAATGCCGAATTATCTCCACAGATTCCATCCTATGGCCGTATAAAAGGCTTCTCTGATATCTGCGAGGAATATCAGATTCCACATGAGCTTATTCTTACAGCTACCGGAAGCAGTTATGAGGCAAGCTCTCAGATTCTCAAAGATTTGCTGGAAACAATTGATTCTAAATATCAGGGCAAAACAAAGGGAATTTTTCTTCCAAACGATACATTTGCCAACATAATGCTCAATCATCTGATTCAAAAGTATGGACAGTTTCCAGATGACTACAAGATCATAGGTTTTGATGATTCTCCTGTTTCCAGGGAAGCTATTGTTCCCATCAGTACTGTCGGACAGCAGATTGACAGAATTGCCGCATCCGCTATGGAAATCCTGCATGAGCAGATTACAGAACGACATAAAAGAAAACCGGCTCTGTCTTCTGAGCCGGTTCACAAAATTATTCCGCCGATTCTGATCAAGCGAGAAACGACATAAAACTATTAGAAGATTCTTTCTTTCACACTTTCCAGATCCGAGGCTTCCGTCAGTTCTTTAAATTTCTGCGGGTCCGTATCCGCATCGAACTGTCGGATCACCTCCATCAGGTCATCACAGCTGTACGCATTTTCATAAATTCCTGTCGCATAACCATACAGTTCAATATATTCTTCTTCTGATTTTGCAGTCCAGAGATCCTGGTACAGACGCACTGCCTCTCCATCCTCTTTTACTGCATCTGCACTTCCTGTGATGGCATTATAGATCATCGCAAATGCAGGACCTGCCATGGAAGCATATTTGCCGCGTACATAGTCAATCGGTGCATTTCCAAAAGAGTCTTTTTCTTTGAAGATTTCAAAATTCTGCTCAGAAAAACTGTCGATCGCACCCACCATGATATTACTGTTCTGTTCTTTTTCTTTGGCTGAAATCTTATCAAGATATGTGGATACATGGAATGCACTCATAAGAGTGTTGCAGTTTCCAGAGGACAATACCGCTTCAAGATTCTTAAGACCGTTCCCGCCTTCTGTATATCCCGGACAGATCGTAACATGTACCATTCCATCTTTATCTGTGAGTTCTGTGGTCTTATCTGTTTTTGAAAGTTCTTCTGCCGATTCCGGAAGTACAAGTCCTGCTTTTTCTTCCAGCGTGTTGAGCATTCCCCAGGTTCTGACCTGATGAAGACGATTTCCAACGGATGCACCACCAGACATGATCACAATATTTCCGGCACCTTTGTCCAGGAAAAATTCCGTCATATCGCATCCGGCTTCATAAACCGCCTCAAGATCCGGTCCGACACTTCCCATATACCAGGGATTATCCCTGATCACTTCGTAGTTTTCATCACTCACGCTGTTAGAGCCGAGTGCATAGTAGATTTCATCTTTTTCACAGGTTTTTATGACATCCTGAAGTCCATCCGCAAATCCGGCAAAAGAAATGATTCCCTCTGCTCCGTTTGCTTTCGCTTCATCAATAAAATCACACTCTGTCTGTGTATCTGCGATCTTTCCGGAAAAGATAAATTTCACCGGAAAACCTGCTTCAATATAATCCCGGTAATAACTTGCAAACATTTCCATCTCTGCTGAATCCGGATCATACATTGCCACACCAATCGTATGAATTTCTCCTTCACTGTAGGTCTCTGCCGAAGCCCATGCCATCTCCTGTGTTCCATTCAGAAGTGCCGCACACAGTATCAGACTGAGTATTTTTTTCTTCATATTATTTGCTTCCTCCCGTCTGTTTTTTTGCTTTTTCTACATAAAAACAGGCTGCTTCATGACCCTTTGAGATTTCTTTCAGTTCCGGCATTTTTTTCTTACATATTTCCATACAGTGCTCACAGCGGTTCTGGAACGGACATCCTGTCGGCACGTCCAGCGGACTTGGTGCCTCGCTTTCAATGCTTTCAAGCTTTTTGGATGGATCCATATGAACAGAAAACTGTGCTCCGACCAAAGCTCTGGTATACGGATGCACTGCATTACCGGAAACATCTTCCCCCGGAAGTATTTCTACAATATGTCCCAGATACATGACTGCAATCTGATGTGCAAAGGATCGGATCAGTGCCAGATCATGACAGATAAAGATCATACAAATATTTTTTTCTTTCTGCAGACGTACCAAAAGTTCAATGACGGACTCCTGTACAGAAACATCCAGTGCAGAGGTTGCCTCATCACAGACCAGTATCTCCGGTTCCAGAGAAAGAGCTCTTGCAATGCTGATCCTCTGTCTCTGTCCACCACTCATATTGTGCGGATAACGGTCAACAAAGTCTTCCGGAAGCTCTACCATACGGAGAAGCTCCTTTGCTTTTGCAGTTCTCTCACTTCTTTTGATTCTTTTATAATTCATCAGAGGCTCTGTCAGGATATCTCTGATCTTCATCTTTGGGTTAAAAGATGCAAGCGGATCCTGAAAAACCATCTGCAGATTCTGACGGTTTTCCCAGGTTTCCTTCTTTGAAAGTCCCGTGATATTTTTGCCATGATAAAGGATTTCTCCACTCGTTGGCTGATCCAGAGAAATCACCATACGGACAAAGGTTGACTTTCCGCATCCGCTTTCTCCTACAATCCCCAGAGTCCGTCCCTTATACATGGTAAGGTTGACATCATTGCAGGCAGTCAGGGTTCTGCCGTGGGAAGCAGGGAACTGTTTTACAATATGCTTGGCCTGCATGATGATCTCATGATTTTCAGACATATCGTTTTCCCTCCATTTCCGGAACTGACTCCAGAAGTTTCTTTGTGTAATCACTGGTCGGGTGGTTCAGAACTTCTTCTCTGGTTCCATGATCAACTACTTTTCCATGACGCATGACGATCAGCTGATCTGCCATATAGGCAGCCACACCGATGTTGTGCGTAACAATGATAATACCTGTTCCAAAATCATCCCGAAGCTCCATCATCTGACGGACGATCTGTGCCTGTGTGGTGACATCCAGCGCGCTTGTCGGTTCGTCCGCCAGAAGAAGCTCCGGATTAAATGTCATTGCCATGGCAATGCCGACACGCTGACGCATACCACCGGACAGCTGATAAGGATAGCTGTTCATGATATTCTCCGCATCCGGAAGACGCATTTTGGAAAGCATGGAAACCGCCTTCTGCCATGCCTCTTTTTTTGCCATAGGCTCATGTGTACAGATATATTCTACATACTGACTGCCAATCTTACGAATGGGATTCAGAGTTCCTCCACAGTCCTGAAAGATCATGGAAATCTTGCTTCCGCGAAGTTTTCTCCAGTCACTTTGGGAGTTTTTAAGGAGGGATTTGCCGTGAAAGAGAATATCTCCGCTGGCAACCCTGCCCGCTCCGGGGAGAGCTCCCAGAACGGCACGGATCACTGTCGTCTTTCCACTTCCACTCTCTCCTACGATGCTGATGATCTCACCCTTTTTCATGGAAAGATCAAAGTGTTCAATCGTAGGAATCTGATTTCCATACTGTACAGCCAGATCTTTAATTTCCAGCATACATAGACTCCTTTATTACTCAGCCATCTTCATATCAGCAGTTACCCAGTAGTAATCCATCGGATACATTACCAGTCCTTCTACTGTTGATTTGGAGATAAGGAAGGTATTTTCATATCCGAAGAATACAGTAGCTGCATCGTCCATGATCGCCTGCTGGATCTTCGCGATCAGTTCTTTTCTTGCATCTGTGTCAATAGTTTCTGCCAGTTCATCCAGCCATGCGTCTACATCTTTGTTTGCATAACCTGAAGTGTTGTTTGCAGATGTACTGTACCAGTTCTCACGAAGATAGTTTTCCGGATCTCCTGTATTGGCAACAAGCACGTTCCAGATCAGCAGGTCATACTGTGAAGAATCACGACGGTCAAGAAGTGTCTCGTAGGATACACAGTCAAGCTTGATGTTGATGCCGATCTCTTTGAGACTTGCCTGAGCTGCCTGTGCATATACACCAAGCTCTGCACGGCTGTCATAGTATACGAAGGTAAGCTCCAGCGGCTCTCCGTCCGGAGTTTCAACATAGCCATCACCGTCGGTATCTTTGTATCCTGCATCTTCAAGAATCTTCTTTGCTCCATCTGGATCATAGGAGTTCTCATCGTTCAGATCATCATATCCATAATCCAGTGTCGGAGGTACCGGTGCTTTTCCAGGTGTTGCGCCGCCTTCAAGCAGAACACTTGTATAGGTTTCTTTGTCAAGTCCGCGGAGAAGCGCCTGACGAAGCGCCTGATCTCCAAGTGCACCGTTTTCATTCATAAATGCATAAGTGGAACGAAGGGATTCCAGGGACTGGATAGTGTAGTTATCATTTCCTTCAAATTCAAATACGTTTTCTGTCTTTAAGTTATAAGCCACATCGATCTCACCGGACTGCAGAGCCATGGAACGAGTGGTCTGATCACCGATGATACGCAGTGTCACGCTGTCATTCGGAACCTCTCCGTCCCAGTAGTATTCATTGCGGACAACGACGGTATCTCCGTCCGGATCAAAGGACTGGAATGCGTACGGACCTGTACATACCGGACCTTCTGTCGCAATGTTGGAATTATCAATGCTTGTATCCATGATCAGAAACAGCGGATCAGCCAGACAGCCTGCCATATTCGCGTTTGCTCTGTTCAGATTGAAGATGACATTCTGACCATCAACATCAATACCTGCAATGTCAAAGAACTCCGGTACACGGTTTGACATCTCAATCGTACGTTCCAGAGAAGCTTTTACCAGCTCCGGTGTAAGATCATTGCCATTTGAGAATTTTACACCGTCACGGATGGTAAAGGTCCAGGTCTTTCCGTCTTCACTGTTTGTCCACTCTGTTGCAAGACATGGTACCATGTTTCCTTCTTCATCAAATCTGGTAAGTCCCTGTCCGACACCATAACGTGAAATGACCCAGCTGAAATACTGCTCTGTAGGCTCCAGCGTATCTGCAAAGCTTGTTACACCGATCGTCATTGTCTTTGCATCTGCTGCCCATACCGGAGCTGTTGATGTGAGTGAGATTGTCATAAGTGCTGCCATTGCTGCTGCGGCAAGTTTTTTTGCGATTCTGTTTTTCATATATTTTCTCCTTTATCTCTCTTGTCTCGGGTCCAGAATATCACGGATACTGTCACCAAGCATATTAAATACAATTACTACGATTACGATGGCAATACCAGGTGCGATCATCAGCCATGGTGCCTTTGCCATATAGGTTCTTCCTTCATTCAGCATCAGTCCCCATTCCGGTGTCGGTGCAACTGCACCAAATCCCAGGAAAGAGAGAGATGCCAGTTCCAGCATCATGGTTCCCATATCTGCCGCTGCCGTTACCGTCATGGTCGTCAGCATATTCGGAAGAATGTGTTTCCAGAGAATTTTTAATGTACTGGTACCGTTTACAACTGCAGCTTCCACATACAGGTTTCGTTTTACTTTCAAAACCATACTTCTTGCCAGACGGGCGTATTTTGTCCAGCTTACCGCAGTGATGGCGATAACTCCGTTTCGAAGGCTTGGTCCGAGCATACCTGCAATCGCGATCGCCAGGATCATTCCCGGAAAGGAGATCATCATATCTGCGATTCTCATGATCACCTGATCGATCCAGCCGCCAAAATATCCTGCGATGATTCCAAGTAAGGTTCCCACAACAAAGATCGTCGCTACAAGGATCAGAGTGGAAACCAGAGAAGTTCTGGTGCCATAGATCACACGGGAAAGCAGATCCCGCCCCAGTTTGTCAGCACCGAGCGGGTATTCTGCACAGGGTGCTTTCAAAGAGTCCAGCATCACGGCTTCCAACGGATCCTTCGGTGCAACCCATGGTGCAAAAACAGCCACGCCGACAATGACAAGTGCAAGAATAAAGAATAAGGTAAACTGTTTATGAGCCAGGAAAAAATTCTGCTTCTTCACTTTATTTGACCTCCTTTATTCTTGGATCCAGATAAGTATAGGATAAATCAACAATGATGTTGATGACCATATACATAACTGCGATCATAAGTACATATGCCTGCACCATCGGATAATCTCGACAGGCAATCGCCTTGATCGCCATACTTCCCATTCCCGGCCAGTTGTAGATGATCTCAACAACAGCCGTTCCTCCAAGCAGCGATCCCAGCGAAAGTCCAAGAAGGGTAACGATCGGAAGCATTGCGTTTGGAAGTACATGTCTCCAGAGGATCACGCTCTCTTTGATACCTCGCATTCTGGCTCCGATGACATAGTCCTGACGAAGTTCCTCCAGAACTGCATTCCTTACCTGTCTGGTATATTTTGCCGACATGGACAGAGCCAGTGTCACAGCCGGCAGGATCATTGCCTTGAAATCCGTCGTACCTCCGGCTACATTGATCCAGCGAAGCTGGACTCCAAAGATACTCAGAAGAATCAGACCGATCCAGAAGCTTGGGACAGATACTCCGAAAAAAGTAATCCCACGGATCAGATAATCCGGCCACTTATTCTGATACACTGCCGAAAGAATTCCACAGGGTATGGAAAATAAGATCATCAGCAGAAGCGCGAACAGTGACATCTGAAGCGTTGGCCAGAAACACTTCATCAGTTTTTCAGTTACAGGAACTTTAAACGCATACGAAGTTCCCATGTCTCCGGTAAGTACTCCTTTTACCCAGGATCCGTACTGTACCAGAAACGGCTGGTCAAGGCCCAGTTCATGTCTCGTCTGTTCGAGGAGTTCCGGTGTCGGCAGATTACCACACTCAGTCAGCATGATCTCTGCGGGATCTCCCGGTGAAAGATAAGTAAGCCCGAATGTAAAAAAACTTACACCGATAAGAACGATCAGAATCTGCAGGAGCCTTTTTCCGATTTGTTTTTTTGACATTGTTTCTCCTTCCTACATTAGTAGAGGTTTTTTGTTACTGTTCACTCCGTTCGCAGTAACTTGGTCAAAATGCATTCCAAATCACCTTCGGTGATGGCATTTTGCCCCGTATGTCTCGGGATTTTGCCATATTCATGGCAAAACACCTCGCGGGATATTACCTGTGAACAGTTACGGTTTTTTACCAGATGCGATTCAAAAAGGGCAGGGGAAAATACGCTTTTGAGTAAAAGCGCAGAAAAAAACATCCGCATAGACTACGGATGTTTGCACACGAAAAAACAATGCTTCCTATCTACCGTAAGAATCATATCTAATCATTTGCAAGCAGGTCTCCTGACTTAAGTTCCTCGCTCCAAAACCCCTTCCCGGACTGACTTGCGCCTTCCCAGTGGTCAATTATGTTTTGCAGCTCCCTATCACAGTGATGGGATCGTACCGGATTTACACCGGTTTCTCTTTTAATCTGTCCGGAATCCACATTTCAAGCTAAACGGATATTCAGACAGAACTTACAAAGGCTGGTTCAAAACCAACAAATGTTATGTATTTACAACTTTATAATATCTTACATTTTTTTCCATGTCCAGAAATGTTTCTTTATAAATTGTATTTTTTTATATACAAAAGTAAAAAACTTTCCTGTTTTTGCGTGGCCAAAATGGGGGAGTCTGAGGGGGACTTTCGGCCTTCGCAACTTTGAGATAGTCCCCCTCAGGGTTTTATGTTTGTCAAACAGACGGGCCGCCGGGCAGTTCCCGGCTCAGGCATTTCGGAATCGACTCAAAAATTCCTTCGTCATTTCTTTCTGCGGATTTTCAAAAATCTGCTGTGAAGTCCCTTCCTCAACAATAACACCATCACCCATGAAGATTACATGCTTTGCCACATCTTTTGCAAAAGCCATTTCATGTGTGACAATAATCATTGTAAGTCCGTCCTTAGCAAGCGTTCTCATAACCTCCAGAACTTCCCCTACCATCTGCGGATCCAGTGCAGAGGTCGGCTCATCAAAAAGCAGGATTTCCGGTTCCATCGCAAGTGCTCTTGCAATCGCAACCCTCTGCTTCTGTCCTCCGGAAAGCTGCTTCGGCTTCGCATTGATATACGGTGCCATGCCAACCTTTTCGAGATACATCATTGCATTTTTTTGTGCTTCTTCTTTGCTTTTTTTGAGAACTTTTTCCTGTCCGACTGTACAGTTCTTAAGAACCGTCATGTTGCTAAAAAGATTAAAGTTCTGAAACACCATACCAACCTTCGAACGATACTCCGGAACATTCACATGTCTGTCCATGATGTTTGTTCCATGATAACAGATTTCACCGGATGATGGTGTCTCCAGAAGGTTCATACAACGCAGAAGTGTGGATTTACCGGAGCCGGAAGGACCGATAATGCAGGTAACATCTTTCGGTTTCACAGAGAAATCAATATCTTTCAAAATCTCATGCGTTCCGAAGGATTTTCCCAGATGCTGTACTTTCAGAATTGTCTCATTCATTCTCTGCTGTCCTTCCTTTCCTTGTAAGAATACATACCACTTGTATGTGTCAGGGTATCTGCAGTAGCCAGATCATAGTTATCCGGTCCGTCCATCTTACGCTCGATCACACGCAGAATTCTGGAGCAGGTAAATGTCATGATAAAATAAATGACCATAGCTATTGTGAAGGACTCAAAGTATGTATACAGTGCACCTGCCACACCCTTAGTCGTATAAAAAAGTTCTACCGTACCGATAATGGAAAGTACACAGGTATCTTTGATATTGATGATCAGGTTATTGCCGATCTGCGGCATGATGTTTCTGAGTGCCTGCGGCAGAATAACATGAATCATAGTCTGTACATGTGTCATGCCGATTGCCTTGGCACCCTCTGTCTGTCCCGGATCGATTGAGAGAATACCGCCGCGGACAGTTTCTGCCATATATGCACCTGTGTTGATGGACACAATAAAAATTGCGGCAAACCACATGGACATATTAATATTGAACAGATATGCACTACCGAAATAAATAAACATTGCCTGTGCCATCATAGGTGTTCCACGGAAAAACTCCACATAGCAGGCAAGAATAAATTTTACGATTTTGACCAGTATCTTCTTAGCTGTGGAATCGTTTCTGTCTATTGGAATCGTCTGCACGATACCTACAAGAAATCCAATGATGCATCCAAAAAGTGTTCCGACCAGAGCCAGCCACATGCTGACTCCGGCTCCCTTTGCAAAAGAAGGACCGTATTGCTGAAGAAGATAAATGATTCTTCCTCCAAAACTCTCAGGCAGCATTTTGCTCCTCCTTTATGATTCGCTGGACAGAGGCTGTACAGAAATTGCCTCATCCATCATCTTGCTGTAATCATCTTCGGTCATCTCGCTTAAGACTCCGTTGATGGCATCTTTGAGTTCATCATTTCCTTTTTTCAGAGAAATACCAATGTTGATATCCTCATCAGATACTTCAAAAGCTCCCTCTGTATCACTAAAATCAAGAAGTTTGAAATCCGGATAAGCAACGCAGGCTGCTTTTCCTGTCGGCATATCGGTTACAACAGCATCACATTTGCCGGATTCCAGAGCGACAAGCATCGCCGGTGCACTTTCCTGTGCAGGAAGAATGTTGGCATCCGGGATCTGCGGCAGACAGGAATCATACCAGATCGTATTCTGCTGAGATGTCACAGTTGCTCCTTTGAGGTCTTCAACACTTGCTGCGTCTTTATAATCTCCATCCTCTTTTACAAGAGTGATGATAGATGCATAATAATATGGGTCTGTAAAATCAACCATCTGCTGACGTTCCTTGGTGATGGACTGTCCTGCAATGACACAGTCAACCTGTCCGGACTGTACTGCCGGCACAAGGGAATCCCAGTCAAGCTTTACAATCTCCAGATCATAGCCAAGCTCATCCGCAATCTTCTTTGCCATCATGACATCATATCCATATGCATAATCAGAGCTTCCTGAAATCTGTACCGCACCGTTGGAATCATCCGGCTGAGTCCAGTTGTATGGTGCATAACCGCACTCCATAGCAACCTTGAGTGTCTTTTTATCAGCCGCGCTTACACTCTGCACTCCAAATACTCCACATGTCATAGATGCTGTTACAGCCGCTACCGTCAACATTCTCCACATTTTCGTCTTCCTCATTTTCGTTTCCTCCTAAAATATACCTGTAAAGTAAAAAAAAGCGCACGGAACCACGAAGTGCCCCATTGCGCTTTATGCCATTCTAATACTTTATTGTTGGAAAGTCAATCTTTTTGTTCTGTCAAAAGATATAGAAAATATAAGTAAAAAAACGGCAGCTTCTCGCCGCCGTTTTTATAAATTATTTTATGAAGGTCTTCTTACAGAAAGAATGGTTCTGTAAGTTGCATCGTTGCTGATCTTGATACCATCCTGGGAGTTGGATGCGTGAACGATCTGTCCGTTGCCCATGTAGATAGCTACATGACCGCCATAGCAGATCAGATCACCTGGCTGTGCATCTGCATAAGAAACCTCAGTTCCCCAGTTCTGCTGCTCGTAGGATGTTCTCGGAAGGCTGTAACCAAACTGTGCATATACACTCTGTGTAAATCCAGAGCAGTCCGCACCGCTTGTAAGGCTTGTTCCACCCCATACATATGGGTTTCCGACAAACTGCAGTGCATAGTCTACGATAGAAGAGCCAGAACCACTGGATGAGCTGGAAGAACTGGATGAAGTATCTACATCCTCCGGATTTACAGTGTTGTCACTGTCGATCACATTACCATATTCATCATATTCTACCCCATCACTGCTGTCAGATGTACTCTCGTCATCGCTGCTGTCGGTATTTTCGTCATCAGAAGAGTCTTCACTGTCAGAATCCTCATCCTCTGTGTATCCATCATCTTCTGTATACTCACCATCCTCAGAAATCTCTTCCTGATCTTCTTCATCAGTATTCTCATCATACTGATCTTCCTGATTTTCCTGCTCCTGTGCAGCCTCTTCCTCGGCTTCCTGTCTTGCAGCTTCTTCTGCTGCTGCAGCTGCTTCTGCCTCTGCCTGACGTCTTGCTTCTTCCTCAGCTGCAATTCGCTCTGCCTCAAGCTGCTCGATCTCTGCCTGCTGCTGAACGATGAGGTTGGAATACTCTGTCGCCATCTGCTGTGCATATGCAATTTCATTGTCACAGTCAGCAGAATTAGCTTTCTTAGTATCAATCTGTGTCTGAAGGTTTACTGACTCAGACTCATATTCCTGCTTCATGCCTTCCAGCTCAGCCTTCTCCTGCTTATACTGATCACCAAGCTGTGTTACCTGTGCGATTGTATTTGCATATTTCTCAAGGCTCTGTCTGTCATACTCATACATCTTCTGTGTATATTCTGCTTTTGTCAGAAGATCAGAAAGATTCTCTGCATCCATCATCATCTGGAACCATGCAGCATTGCCGCCCTTCTCATAGATATACTGGATACGCTCTTTCATTGCTTCGTACTGCTTTGTCTTTGCATTCTGTGCTTTCTCAAGAGCAGTCTGTGTAGTCTGAATGTCAGTTTCTTTATTGCTGATATCCCCTTCAAGGGTCTGAATGGAAACCATGACATTTACAAGATTTGCATCCAAAGCATTAATTTCATTCTGTAACTGCTGCTTTGCTGAATAAAGCTGATCAATCTGTGCATATGTAGCATCCAGCTGTGCACTGGTAGCTGCCTGTTCTTCTCTCAGCTCATCTTCTCTTGACGCGCTTACACTGACAACCTGTGCTGCTGTCATCATTAATGCCAACGTCATGCAAACAATTCGTTTCTTCATGTTTTCACCTCATAATCTAAATCTATCTATTTTGTAACATTTCCGAAATATCTTATCGAACTTCTTTTACATATTAACATATCGTTCTCAGGAACGCAAGAGTAAATAATTAAAAATTTTAAAATTTTGTAACATTTATTAAAGAATACGAAAAAAAGAGAGACGTTCTTCTGTAACAAAAACGTCTCTCTTCTATATTCAATATTTAGCTTCAACTGTAAAGATCCGCAAGAATCTGTGCAGCTGTCTTGTTCTTATATCCCTCCGGATCAGAAAGTGTACTGCTGTACCATCTCAGATAATTACCTCTTCGGATATAGTTACCACAGGATGTATGGTAATTATACTTTGTAAATCCTTTATATCTGGACATATAAGTCTTGGCAAGTGCTACTGCCTGACTGTCATAATCTCCACTCGGTGTGCAGGTTCCTGCAAGCTGGCAGCCAGCCTGCGGTGTGGAATGAATAACTACCGCACTCTTATCCGGACACTGTCCGAGAATGATCCAGGTATGCCCGTCATCATAGCCAATATCTCCCGGCTGCATCTTCCAGCCACTCTGTGACAGATAGTTCTGATTTACAATCTTACCCCATTTCAGAGTATTCTGATAATAAGAACCGATATCTCCTGAGACAACTGTATAACCACCGCTCTCTCCTGATTTTGTGTGCATGACCTGATAAGATGCCCAGCCTACAAATCCGGAACAATCCAGACCCTTGGCTCTGTTTGCATCACTTAAATCTCTGTAATTATTGTAATCATAATTGCTGTTCTGACTATTATACCAGGAAATCCATGTCGGACTTACGCCCTTTCTGTTGGAATCATTCCAGCCTCCGCCCCATACATACAGAGCCTGACCTACCGGCTGCAATGCTCCTGCAAGATAATTCTTGATCGTTCTTGCAGAGGTCGGTGTAGTTGGACCTGAATTAGAAGATTCCTTATAAGAATCTGTCAGCACTCCATTTGAATCAAACACATAATACGTACCATCGATCAGCTTTTTGCCCGTTGTTATTGTGGTGGTACTTGGATCAATATAATATTTCTTGCCATCAACGCTTATCCATCCGGTACTTACAAGTCCGGTTTTGGGATTAAAGTAATATTTCTTGCCATCAACACTCTTAAATCCCTTGTACATAACTCCTGTATTCTTTGCGAAATAATAGCGACCGCCTTTACTGTTCTTGAGCCATCCCGTCGCCATTATGTAAGTCTTGCCACGAAAATAACGCACATTTCCATTGGCTGCTGTCAGAAATCCGCTCTTGGTTGCACCAGTGCTTCCATCAAAATAGTAATAATAAGAACCAATTTTCTTAAGTCCTCTGTACATCACGCCATCTGACGGTCTGAAATACCACTTCTGCCCTTTGCTGTTCTTCATCCAGCCGGTTGCCATTGTATAAGTACCGGGCGAAAAATATCTCACAACTGTCTTCGAAAATCTGACAAACCCACTGACCGTATATCCTGTAGAAGGTTTGAAATAATAGTAGTTTCCTCCGACTTTCTTAAGCCCCTTAGACATAACTCCTGTTTTGGAATCAAAATATCTCTTCGGCCCTTTGGAGCTCTTCTGCCAGCCTTTATAAAGAACTCCAGTCTTTGTATTCAGAAAATACTTATTATTGCCAAGTGTAAGCCAGCCCTTGACCCTCTTACCATTCTTATAATAGTAAGTCTTGCCGTTGATCGTACGAAATCCTGTTATCGCTGCTGCCTGGGTTTCTACGGTTGTCGCCTGCAATGTAAAACCAACTGCAAAAAGCATAATTCCCAAAAGAATGCCCCAGATCCCGGCTCTTTTACATACCTTCTTCATATATTATCCTCTTTCCGAAAAATTAGGTGGTAACTGTCCGGCATACAGTTCACTGTCCTCCGAATAATTACATTCATTGTTACTTTTTTCGTTATATTTTTTTACAATATTATTACAATACCATGTAGGTATTATATCTCAAGATTTCCTGTACGTCAATACATAAAAAAAGGCAGGAATCTGCACCAAAGTATTGTTACTGTTACATAAAATACCTTTGGTACCGATCCCTGCCCTTAAACTTTTTATTAAAGAAGATGTTTACGAAGTTCTGCTCCATCCTTTGCACTTAAGTAAGCCGGTGCAACATCAAAAACTGTCTTGCAGCCTTTCTGTCCTTCCTGGCTCATGCGATATGCAGCTCTTGCATAGGCAACGATGACAGAAGAAGTGAATTCCGGATTGGAGTCCAGCTTCAGGCTGTATTCGATCACATGGCTGTTCTCATCATTCCAGCCTGTTTTACCGGAACGAATAACAAATCCCCCATGTGGAATACCACTGTGATCACGTTTCAGTTCTTCTTCAGAAATGAAATGTACGGTTGTATCATAGTCAGCAAAGTAGTTCGGCATGGTTTTAATCTCATTCTCGATACGGGCAAGATCTGCACCCTCCTCAGCTACTACAAAGCACTCTCTTGTATGCTTCTGTCTTGTTGTAAGATCCGGATTTTCTCCGTTTCTTACAGATTCCAGTGCTGCTTCCACCGGAATTGTGTACTGCTTGCCGTCCTTTACTCCATCAATTCTGCGGATTGCATCGGAATGTCCCTGACTTACGCCCTTGCCCCAGAATGTATAATCCTTTCCATTGGTAAGGATTGCATTCGCATACAGTCTGTTCAGAGAAAACATTCCCGGGTCCCAGCCTACAGAAATGATTCCAACATGTCCGCTCTCAGAGGCTGCCTTGTCTACATTTGCAAAATGCTCCGGTACCTTCGCATGGGTATCAAAGCTGTCTACAACGTTGAACCACTGTGCATATTTCGGAGTCTGCTCCGGAAGATCTGTAGCACTTCCTCCACAGAGAATCAGAACATCTATCTTGTCTTTCATTTTTTCTGCTTCATCTACATGGTAAACAGCTGCTGTCTCTGTAAGGATTTTGACAGTTGCAGGATCACGGCGTGTAAAAACTGCTGCAAGTTCAAGATCCGGATTATGTTTGATCGCACATTCCACGCCTCGTCCAAGATTACCATAACCTAAAATTCCAATACGAATACTCATCTAAAAATTTCCTCCTGTACTTCTCGTTGTACGTTACTGTTCACTCCGTTCACAGCAACTTGGTCAAAATCCATTCCAGATTACCCTCGGTGATAGGATTTTGCCCCGTATATACTTTATCACAGCAATACAATAACATGATAATATCACAGCCTTCAAATGTCAATCCGTTCATTTATATTTTCTTTGTAACTGTTGTTACTGTGTTACTGTTCATTCCGTTCACAAGAACCTGGTCAAAACTGCCAAAGAACTTTCTCAACAGCAGAATACACCTCCGCCAGGACAGCACAGCCCACAGAGCATATTTGCAAGACAGAGCTTCATGCAGTAATCACTTCCATCCATTGGCATTCCGCCAAAAGGATTCTGCTGTTCCTGATACCAGGTCCCGCCGCCTTCCATTCTCTGAAGGAGCATTCGATACTGCATATTGTCCGGTTCCATATTCACAGCAGTACGGATGTCATTGAGTGCGTTGACATTATTGCCAAGCCCCATATTTGTCATAGCTGAAAGATAATACCATTCACCGTTTCTGTTCTTCAGTGAAGACAGTACATTCATTGCCTCCTGAAAATGGCGACTCTGGATATAATTGGCTGCCGCCTGTCGACGGATTGCCTCCTCATCCTGATATCCACTGGTCTGACGACCGGTAAATCCACCATATCCGCCTCCATAGGATGAGCCATATTCCTTTTCTTTCATAATCTGCTCATAGGCCTGCTGAACTTCCTTGAACTTCTCTTCCGCCTGTTCTTTGTTTGGATTATTGATATTGGCATCCGGATGATATTTCCTGCTCAGTCTCCGGTATGCTTTTTTGATTTCTTCATCGGATGCATCCCTGGATACCCCAAGGACACTGTATGGATCAAACATGTTCTTTCTCCTGCTCTTTCTTCCTTTTGCCGGATACTGCCTCAAATCTGCACCAGACTCCGGAATACAGAATATTCCGCAGTATATCAGTATATTTGATGATAGGAAGCTTTTCGAATTCCCGGCAGACCTCTGCCATCATCATGATCAGCATCTGTCGTACTTCCTCATCAAACCCTTCCATTATATACCTTGTGGAAAAGGGATTGTAATTTCCCTTTTTGACATCATCTTCTACATCATCATAAGCATCCATAAGATAAATAAATTTCCCCAGAAAAAATCCCATTCTGCGAAGTACAGGTTCCCACATATCTTCCCTGTATGCAAAAATCTCTTCCATGATCTTTCCAAAGCATCCGGAAACTCGATCAACATCCTGTTCTTCGGATTTTTCCATTTCAGAAAGCTCATGCAGAAGAGAAACAATACGGTCAACCTTCCTGTACCATCTCTCCTCCGCCTTTTTTTCTTTCTCTCTTAGAAGCTTTCCATACAGAAAGCTCAAAAGTTTCTTCTCATCTTTCCAGTCATCCTCACATTTATAATATGCCAGAAAAACATTCATATCTGCTGCATATTCTGTGACAGCATTTTTGCGGACGGGCTGCTTTCGCACAGGATGAATGACACACCGTGTTGTTCCCTTTCTCGTCGGAGGCTCATAAAGCCCACTCAGAAGAAGAATCACAAACGTCATATCATATGTCAGGGATATCTGTCCTGTAACCCCATAGCGTTCTCTCAGTTCCCGGCAGAGACCGCAGTAAAACGAGCGGTACAGGTCAAAATCTTTGAATTTGATTTCAGGCTTGTTCATTACTATATAACCAAACATAGAACCTCCGGCCATACTCTGCCCTCACCAGGCATTCAGCTTTTTTTGATAAACTTCTCGTGACATTTCGGACAGTCGATTTCTATCCTGCCCTTGCCCTTAGGTATACGGATCTTCTGTTTGCAGTTTGGACAGGAATAAATATGGTATTCCTTTCTCTGCTGCATAAGATTCTTTTCACGACAGAACCATTGTCTTATACCGGAAGTGATCGAAAGATATTTCTGATTCTCGGCATAACGTTTCTGTATATCTCTGGAGAGCATTCTGTAATAAGTATAAAGAATTGCCAGAAGTCCCAGCGTATCACACGCTGCACCCACTCGATTCCGTATAAACATAGACAGAATGATTGCCACAAATGCAAAACCCATCGTGAATTTTGCAAATGCATCTACACCATAACGTCCTTCCATAAACTTTATAAATTTTTCTCGCATGCAAATCCCTCTTTCTTTCATGCTGACATCAATAATTCCAACATCAGATTCCTTTTTTTATCTGTCATTACATACCTGGAAGATGTAGAACTTAAGATAATAAGATTCGTCGGATGACCACAGGATTGGATGATCCGGAGCCTGTGTCCTGTATTCCACCTGACGCAGTCTCTTATGTGCACTTCTTGCAGCCTGTCCGATCGTCCTGGTAAACAATTCATAATCCATGAAATGTGAGCAGGAACAAGTTGCCAGAAATCCTCCGTCCCTGACCAGTTTCATACCTCGAAGATTGATTTCTCTGTAACCTTTGACCGCATTTTTGATGGAACTGCGGGATTTTGTAAATGCCGGTGGATCCAGGATCACAACATCATATTTCTCATCATCCTCCGCCAGCTTCGGAAGCAGTTCAAAGACATCTTCACAGATAAATTTAACCCTTCCCTCCAGACCATTTAACCTGGCGTTCTCCTGTGCCTGGCGAACTGCCAGCTCTGAGGCATCCACACCTGTAACTTCTCTTGCTCCTGCAATTCCTGCATTCAGTGCAAAGGACCCTGTATGTGTGAAACAATCCAGAACTCTTGCATCCTTACATAACTTCTGAATCGCAAGACGATTATACTTCTGATCCAGGAAAAATCCGGTCTTCTGTCCATCCTTGACATCAACCTGATATCTGACACCATTTTCAACAATTTCAACCAAAGTTGGGAATTCCGGTCCGATAAATCCCTTGTGAAGCTTCATTCCTTCCTGCTTGCGGACCTTGGCATCGCTTCTTTCATAAATACCGCGGATTTTGATTCCATCCTCTGCAAGTACGCTCCTGATAAGTTCCAGGATCATTTCTTTCCAGCGATCGATTCCCAGTGCCAGAGACTGTACAACCAGCACATCCTCAAATTTGTCAACGGTAAGTCCCGGTAAAAAATCAGCTTCGCCAAAAATCAATCGACAGCTCGAAGTATCCGTTACCTTTTTTCTGTATTCCCATGCATCTCTTACTCTTCTTTCAAAAAAATCTTCATCAATCCTCTGATTCTCATCTCTTGTTAGAAGGCGTACCGTAATCTTGGAATTCGTATTGATAAAGCCTCTTCCCAGCGGATATCCGTCAAAATCATGCACCAGCACGATATCTCCGTTTACAAAGCTTCCCATGATACTGGAAATCTCATTATCAAATACCCACATTCCACCAGATTTGAGAAGTCGACCCTCTCCCTTTTTCAGTGTAACCACTGCAAGACTCATATTATTTCCCCTTTCGGCTATCATTCTCTATCATTTTCCCAGTAAAAAGATTTCCTTTTATTCTATCACAGATGTTTTTAGATTTCCAGTTTTTCACAGACCTCACAGAAAAAACTCATTTTTATCGAGTGAATAACAAAGTAAGCTAATTTCCCGTAAAACACAGAAAACCGCAGTCTCCCAAACATTCAGGAAACTGCGGTCACCGGATTCATTCATTAATATCTATAACGATTAAATACACTCCTAATCACGGATCAATATGTTTCTTCGTTATAGGTTTCTTCATTATAAGACTCTTCATTGTAGGATTCCTCGTCATAAGAAGCTTCTCCTGCTGACTCCTGCTGTGCAGAATCATCTGTGGTTTCTCCATAAAGCTTCTCAAAGAATTTCATCGTATCATTGTACAGAGTCTGTCTCTCATCGGCTGTTCGTGTCACAAGAATATCATCTGCTGCCGGCTCAGTTTCAATGCTGAAGATCTTCTTCATATCATTGTTGATCATATTGAGCTGTGCAGTCATATAAACATCTGTATCAGCCGGTACATAAGAAACTCCGCCATCCTTAAGCACATTCAGATAAGCTTCAAGAACCTTTCTGGTAAGCTTAGCAGCTGTATCTGCGTCAAGTGTAACTGTCGGCTGCTGTGCGTTTTCTACTACAGCCTGCAGAACTGCAAGATCTCCTTTATACTCTCCCTGACAGAACTGCTTAGCCTGTTCGAACTGTGCCTTGGATGCATCATCGAGAGAGTCTGTATTTAAAGCATCCTCTGTTCCTTCTGTGGTTGTCTGATCGGAAGAATCCGTATTCTCCTCGGTAGTCTCACCATTAGATTCATCTGTGGAACCTGTCTCTTCACCGTTTTCCTCCGGAAGTCCTGTTCCATCATCTGAACTGCTGTCAGATCCATCCGCTGAATCTGTCTCTTCCGGTGTTTCTGATGGTTCTTCATAATAGTCATCCTGCGTGCCGTCCTCTGTGGCATCCGGAATACCCAGACCCTCATCAGAACTGTCAGAATCATCACCATTCTCAGATTCTGTCATTCCAGTTGCCTCTGCCATTCCTGCATCCTCTGTATAAGATTCCTTGACATCATCCCCCAGAACATCTGTATTCACATCTTCTGTAATATCTTCGCCATCGCTGGAATCTTCGTCTGCCATATCGTCTTCTGACTCAGAAGAGTTGTCATCATCTGAAGTCTTATTCAGATTCTGCTGAATACTTTCAAGTGTCTGCTTCATATCCTGAATATCATAGTTCTGCTGCACGATTTCCTGAAGAAGTGCTGTGATAGTAGTCAGTTCATCAGAACTCAGAGAAACATTATTCTGAACTGCAATATTGTTGACAATATTATAGATCTCATCTGCATTCTGAACATTGTCACCGATGATCTGAAGCTTTGCCTGGTTGATGATGTTGGTCGCATTATCACCGCCAACCTGCTTTGCAACATCTCCGGTAACTACTACCTCCTTGGTTGCCAGATCCTTCTTGGTAGAATCAAGCTGCTTACCACTGGCTGACTCATAGGCCATCATAACGCCTGTAAGAGCACCGGTTCCGGAAACCTCATAAGGGCAGGCTGCAACAGCCTCACAGTTGGAAATACCTGCTGTGGAAAGTGCATTGGCAAGCATATTGCAGGTTACATAGTTAAGGTTTGCTGTACGCACCTTGATACCGCCGGACTGTGTTGGCTTTACATAAGCACAGCTTAAGGTTCTTGTACCAATCTGTTCACTGGAAATATATTTGCCGAGATAATTTCTCTCATCCTGATTGTTTACTGTAATGATCTGAACTTGATTTGCATCCGCCTTGAAATATTTCATCATGGTATTCTTCTGCTCATCTGTCAGATCAGCTCCCAGCGTTACTACCTTTGATGCATCGGCCATTACCGGCATCGGGGTACTGACTGCAAGACACATGCTGCACAGTGCTGCTACGATCAAGCTTCTTTTTTTCATATCCATTCCTCCATTATAATGTGATTCGGCAGATCAAAATCTGCCTTCATAATTCTTCTTTAACAAGTGTCTTCATTATACCACAACATTTTGCAGAATTGTATTTTTAATTTCATTAACTGTCAATGACCTGTTTTTGCATATTTACATAATGGCACCTGCAGCTGCTATATCCGAAATCCAGAAAGTTGCTGTTTTGTTGAACGGTATCGCAAACAGGACCACATTTTACACAATCATAACAATACCTGCAATATTTCCCAGATCATTGTTTACACCGAAGATTCCGTGTTTACTCATTTTAAGAGCAACATAATGGTAACTGTTCACAGGTAATATTTCAGGAAAATGAATTCGTCTCGATTTCATTTATCTCTTCCTCTAATAAGGCTATCTCTGAATAAATAGCATTGATTTTATTTTTCTTTTCATCAATGGACTTCTGTGCGTTATCGCGTTCAGTCTCTGCCTGTTTCCGTGTCTTATCACTTACTTTTCCTATAAATCTTCCAATAAGCAGATTAATGATCGCATAAATAATTCCCGCAGGAATGGCAATCACTACAAACCCACAGCATAACATAAACACACCAAATGCTATCACACACACAACCAACATAGCTACAACGCTCAGTATGTTTCCTATATCCAGTCCTCCATCCGTCTTAAGCCCCCAGAATTGTTTAACAGCATCCCACGTTATTTTTCCATCAAATCCATATCTGTAAATTATATAGACAATCAGGGATATACAAATAATCCATGCTATAGTCGTTGTTTTTTTATCTGCTTTTGCATCTTTTTCTATCAGTTCCCTGCGTTCTTCTATAATTGTATGTAATGTATTTATTTCATTTTGCTCTTTTGAAATTTCATCCTTCATATATGCCACGGCACTTCTTAAATCGCTCAGCTCTTTCTGACCGGCTTCCTCTGCCGGCTCCTTTTGCGTATTGTGGGAGATTCTCCATTTTTTTGTCAGCCTGGCAGAGACCTTCGCCAGTGTTCTGTGATATATATAATCCATTGTTCTGCCATGCCCGCATTCTGCACAGATTTCTACCATATCTTCATTTTCTTTTTCACAACGTATGCATTTCCACATGTAACTTTACTCCTTCGTTTCTCTTGTCCAATATATTCCCCGCATTTTTTCAGTGTCATTTTTGTTTATTGTTTCAGGAAATGATCCATGTTAATTTCTGTAAATGACCGTATCACTGGATACTTTGTCTCCATATCTGGTTCTTTTTCCTGAGTATACCAGATACCTCGAAGACCGCTGTTCCAGGCTCCTTCCACATCTTTCTTGTAATTATCACCGATGAATGCACATTCAGCCGCCTGTACACCGGATTTTTCCACACAGATTTCAAAAAGATGCGGATGCGGTTTTTCTACCCCTGCCTCTTCACTTGTAACAATGAAATCGATGTATGGGGAAGCGCCGATCGCCTCCAGTTTCCTGTACTGGATATATGCTGTCATATCGGTTCCGACTCCAATGCTGATTCCACATTTCTTCAGTTCTCTCATAAAGTCCAGTACACCGGGAGATGGCTTTAACTGACGAATCAGTGTATCCCAGTATGCATGGTACATATTCCGTGCATGCGGAAAAAGCGGTTTTTCCCAAAGTTCAAGCATACATTGCATACGCAGGAGACGGCTGTGGATTGCAGCTGTGTCTGTACCGATTCTGCCAATCATGATCTCTCCTGCCTTTTTGTAACAGCTTTCCATTTCCTGTTCATGGATTCCAAAAGCACTCTCACAATAATCTGCCAGTGCCTTCATTCCGTATACATGATTTTCATCATAGCTGTATAAAGTATTATCAATATCAAAAATCACTGTTTTTATGGAAGGTCCGGAATCTGAAGTGTTTCCTTCTGAAGAAGCAGTTACTGCTGGTGTCCGGACCAGATCCTCAAATTCCATCTGAAGACCGGATGCGATCTTGCACAGAACACCAATGGATGGATTTGCCTGACCTCTTTCGATCTGTGCCAGCATGCTCTTGCTGACCCCTGTCCTGTCAGCCATCTGATCCAGGCTTATACCCCTGTACTGACGAAATCTCTTTAAATTTACTGCTATATTATTTGCTAAATAATCCATGGCCGTCATCTCTTTCTCTTAAGTAACGAATATTGTTATGCTGCTTTCCTGACTCTTATCTTACCTTATTCTTCTCTGTTTGACTATACCAAAAATGCCGGCATATCTCTGTTTTGGTACAGACATATGCCGACATTGACTGACTCTGTTCTTCTGTGAATGATCACTCCAGGATATGCTCTCTTCCCATGGAAATGATCATTCGCACATGGTCATCTGCCAGAGAATAAAAGATAGATTTTCCTTCTCTGCGGTTCTTAACCAGTTTGTTCTGTTTGAGGATACGGAGCTGATGGGACACTGCTGACTGAGTCATATTGAGGACTTTTGCCAGATCGCAGACGCATACCTCTGATTCAAACAGGACAAACAGGATGCGGATACGGGTAGAATCTGCAAAGACCTTGAACAGATCTGCCAGATCATATAATTCTTCCTCATCCGGCATCGTTTCATTTACAATCTTGAGCAGGTCCTCATGTATCTCCTCACATTCACAGCTGATCACTTCTCTTTCTTCTGCCATAATCGTCTCGCTTTCTATATTGTTTCTGTTACAGTTTCTTTACAAACAGGGTTCTGATCGCATTGAGTACTGCAAGCACCATGACTCCGACATCTGCAAAGATCGCTACCCACATGTTTGCAATACCAACTGCACCCAGGATCAGGCAGATCACTTTGATACCGATCGCAAAATAAATATTCTCATATACGATACGCATGCATTTCCTTGCGATCCGGATTGCCTTTACAATCTTCATCGGATCATCGTCCATCAGAACTACATCTGCTGCCTCAATCGCTGCATCAGAACCAAGAGCCCCCATTGCAATTCCGATATCGGCTCTGGAAAGTACCGGTGCGTCGTTGATACCATCACCGACAAAAGCAAGCTTCTCTTTTTCTGATTTTTTCGCGAGAAGTTCTTCGACCTTTGTCACCTTGTCAGCCGGAAGGAGTTCACTGTACACGCGATCAACGCCAAGTTCTGACGCAACCTGCTGTGCAACTCTGTCAATGTCTCCTGTCAGCATGACAGTTTCTTTAATACCGTTTTTCTTAAGTTTTGCAATCGCCTCTCTGGAAGTCGGTTTTGGAACATCCGAAATCAGGATATGCCCTTCATAAACACCATCAATTGCCACATGGATAACGGTACCTGCAGAATGGCATTCTATCGGCTTCACATAGATGCGTTCCATCAGTCTTGCGTTTCCGACTGCAACAGAAACACCATCCACCTTCGCCATAACACCATTTCCGCTGATTTCTTCTACATCAGACACTCGATTCTGATCGATTTCCTTACCATAGGCATTCTTTAAACTACGGCTGATCGGATGTGTGGAAAAACTCTCCGCAAGTGCTGCGTATTCAAGGATTTTTTGTTCTTCCATCTTGTTATGGTGAACACCGACTACCTCGAACACACCTTTTGTCAGTGTACCGGTCTTATCGAATACAACATATTTTGTCTGGGCCAGTGTCTCCAGATAGTTGGAGCCTTTTACCAGAACGCCTGCATTGCTGGCTCCTCCAATCCCGGCAAAAAAACTGAGTGGAATACTGATCACCAGAGCACACGGACAGCTGATTACAAGAAAGGTCAGTGCTCTGTATATCCACTGTCCCCACTGCGGTGCTGCATGAAGAATTCCCATACTTACAAGTGGCGGAAGAACAGCCAGGGCAAGTGCTCCATAGCAGACTGCCGGAGTATAATAGCGGGCGAATCTGGAAATAAAGTTTTCAGATCTGGATTTGCGGGAACTGGAATTCTCCACAAGTTCCAGGATCTTGGAAACTGTAGATTCACCAAATTCTCTGGTCGTGCGGATCTTGAGTACACCTGTCATATTGATGCATCCGCTGATGATCTCATCTCCGGGCTTTGCGTTTCTCGGAAGACTCTCTCCCGTAAGTGCGCTGGTATTCAGTGTGGTAGTTCCTTCCAGGATCACGCCATCGATCGGAACCTTTTCTCCAGGCTGTACAACGATGACTGAACCGATTTCAACCTCATCAGGATCTACTTTTTCTAATTTACCGTCCTTTTCTATGTTGGCATAGTCCGGCCGGATATCCATAAGTTCGCTGATATTGCGACGGCTCTTTCCGACAGCATAACTCTGGAAAAGCTCACCGATCTGGTAGAACAGCATAACCGCTGTCCCCTCTTTGTAATCCCGAAGGAGAATTGCGCCTATGGTCGCTACTGCCATCAGGAAATTCTCATCAAATACCTGTTTGTTACGGATTCCCTTGAATGCCTTCTTCAGAATATCATAGCCGATCACAAGATATGGAATCATGTAAAGTGCAAATTCCAGATATCCGTCGATCGGAAGCAGTGATAAAACTACAATCAGTGCAAACGCTATGATGATACGGGTCAGCATTTTTTTCTGCTTTTTGTTCATATTCTCTTCTCCTTTGCCCGTCAGAAAATGTACGGAAAATGTCGGAATGCTCTGCCGCAGCAGAGCATCCTTAATACTTTCTTATAAGTAAATCTCGCAGTCGTCCTCTACCTTCTTACAGTTCTTAAGGACTTCTTTCATTACGCTCTTAGGATCCTGTCCTTCTTCAAATTCTACATTCATCTTGAGCATCATGAAGTTTACAGTCGCATCCTTGACACCAGCCGTATTCTTGGCAGCCTCTTCCATTTTGTTTGCACAGTTTGCACAGTCAACTTCGATTTTGTAGGATTTCTTCATGGTAGTATCTCCTTCTCTTAGATATTTTATTCACGTTTTCATATGAACAATTATTCATATGTTTGTTTGTATTATAGCATATGCCGTACAAATGTCAAGGTGGTTTTCCTGATTTCATCTGAATTTTGTAAAGAAAAAATCGTAACTGTTCACAGGTAATATCCCGAGACATACGGGGCAAAATGCCATCACCGAAGGTGATTTGGAATGCATTTTGACCAAGTTACTGTGAACGGAGTGAACAGTAACAAAAAATCCTCCCGGTATGATGACCGAAAGGATTTCCTCTTTATTTTTTCACAAAAACTGCCACTGCCTCTGTCCACACGGTTTCGCAGAACTGATCTACGCAGCAGGCTTTCTCGAGGCGATATCCTGCCTGAAGAAATGCCTCCAGATCGCGGGCAAGGCTGGTTGCCTTACAGGAAACATATACAATCCGATCTACTCCATAAGAAAGGATTTTTGGCAGTGCCTTCGGATGGATTCCGTCACGCGGAGGATCCAGAACGATCACATCCGGTTTCTCGTTCAGATCATCGAGCACCTTAAGAACATCACCTGCAATAAATTTACAGTTTTCAAGCCCGTTCAGCTTTGCATTCTCTCTCGCTGCTTCTACAGCATCCTCCACAATCTCCACACCGATCACTTCCTTCGCTACCGGTGCAAGGAGCTGTGCGATCGTTCCGGTTCCGCTGTACAGATCAAACACTTCCATTCCGCTGGTATTCTGAATGTAATCTCTGACAACATTGTAGAGAACTTCGGCCGCCAGAGAGTTTGGCTGGAAGAAAGAAAATGTACTGATCCGGAATTTCAGGCCGAGCAGTGTCTCATAAAAATAATCCTGCCCATAGAGGATTCTTGTCTCATCGCTCTTAACCACATCAGAAAGAGAATCATTGATGATGTACATGATTCCAACGATTTTTCCCTCCAGTGGAAGTGCCAGAAGCTGCTCTTTCAGCGGTTCCAGATCATATTCCTCCTGACTGGTGGTAACCAGATGCACCAGAATCTCTCCTGATGTCACGCCGCGTCTCAGCATCAGATGGCGAAGATAACCGACATGCTGAAGTTTCCGGTAATAGGAGGCTTTTTTCTCCTGAAAAAACTCTCTCACACAGACCAGAATATCCGTCATATCCCTGTGCACCAGCTTACAGTCATCTGTATTCAGGATATCATAGGTGCTGCCCTTCTTGTGCAGGCCCAGAGAAAGCGGACCATCCTTATATTCATCACCAAAAGAAAATTCCATTTTGTTGCGGTAACCGAATTCAATCGGGCTTCCGTGGATTCCTTCCCATTCAAAATTGGCCCTGCCTTCTGCATCCGTCTGTCCACCCTGGATCAGTGCATTCTCCAGAAGCTCCCTGATCTGTGTTTCCTTCATCTTAAGCTGATTCTCATACGACATGGTCTGATACATACATCCGCCACAGGCCGGAAAATTACTGCACACCGGCTCCCTTGTCTCCTGCGATGATTTCTCCAGAACTTCAAGAATACGCCCCTGAGCTCTTCCCGCACGCTTCTTCTGGATCATAAAACGTACTTTCTGTCCGGGAATTCCGTTTTTGATCAGCACCTTCTGATTCTCCACCAGAACATATCCTTTGTTCGGAAAGTCTACTTTTTCAATTATACCTTCGTAAATTTCACCTTTTTTCATGCTATACCTCATATTTATTTTCTGCTGTATCCGTTATATGAGCTGACAGTAAAACAGCCCCGGTATCTCTGCCGGAGCTGTATCATACATGGTTATGATGCACTTACTCTTCTTCGTCATCCTCAAAATAGTCATCGAAATCATCATCAAAATCTTCTTCGAAGTCCTCCAGATAATCCGGTGTAAAAAGACGATATACTGCAAATGCAATACCTGCTACAGCAGCAACTGCACCAACAATTGCAAGTACCCAAAGAACAGTATTCTTTTCTTTCTCGTCTTCTTTCTTCTTAAGGGTTGAAAGTAATTCTTCAATTTTGGCATTCATATTCAGATTGTTGAGATTATTCAGATTCATTCTATGCACCATCCTCTCGCTCGTTTTTATATCCCATAGTATATCACTATTTGCTTTGTTTTACCATATCTTCTCAAAAATTTTAGTTTTTACCTTTTCCGATCCTTGAACCGATCTGCACCTTTGTCTCAATCCCATCTGCTGAGTTTATCAGGATATCCATATCCGGAAAAACCTTATCCTTCTGAGTCATATAGATGATCGTAGATCCACCGAACGCAAAGTTTCCTTTTTCCTGGCCACGCCTTACATGGCTCATCACCGGACGGTTCTCAATCTTTCCAACCATCAGAGCGCCGACCTCCATCATCAGAAGCGTTCCGAAGTGCTCCGATTTCAGAAGTGAGTACTCTCTTGTGTTCTCCTTGTAGATCGGACAGACATCATTTGCCACAGGATTCACGGTGTGCAGAACTCCCGGTATCCGTCTGCGCACGGATTCTCTTCCATTATCTACATAGATATACCGGTGATAATCGTCTACACTGAGTCGGAATACCCAGAGATATCCATCTTTAAAATGCTCTGCAAGCCTCTCATCTCTGAGCAGGCTTCCGACGGTATAACAGGTATTCTTGATCGTAACTTCCATCTGAGGTTCGATTGGATAAACGCTTAAACGACAGTCGCATGGACTGATAAAGTGTCTCTCATCCATATCCATCTCACGTGCACCCTGTCTCAGTTTCCTTGTAAAAAAATCATTATATGAAGAATATTCTTTTTCTTCATAATCCTCCCTATTGATTCCATTCCTTCTGATAAAAGGTTCCACAGCAAGTACGGATATCCGGGAGTCCAGTATCCTGCCTCCCAGCTTCGAAACTACCGGTGATACGAGTGGTCTGAGGATACATCTCCCCACTGCACTGCCATAGAGCTTCTCAAGGAATTTATCCTGTCCAGTACTCTCCTGCCATTTATGCCCCTCACGATCCGCTGTATATCGCATAAACTCATACTCCTTTTAATCTACGTATGCGAAGGCCGTATTTTGTCCACCAGCCTTCCTTATAAAACAGAATAAAAAGAACTGCCACTCCCACAACTGATACAAGAACAACCAGTTCCTGATTTGTCGGCTTTCTGAAACGGAAATCAAAAATAAAGAGAAAGCCTACCAGAAGCATTGCTATATGAAGACAGCCAAGAAAATATCTGAATCCCGGGAAGAACACAGAAACCACAAACAGAAGCGGCATGATCACGGACATGGATGTGATCGGAAGTCCCTGATAATATTTGCGGTTTTCACTTGTCTTACTCTGTCTCTTGGCTTCCATGACATTAAAATATGCCAGACGGATGACTCCTGCCACCCCATAAAAGGAAAGGATCACAAGACTGTATATTCTGCACATGCCAAGCTTATATCCGAGAATAATCGGAAAAATTCCAAAGCAGACAATATCACAAAGGGAATCTATCTGAATCCCAAACGATTTCTCATCATCTGTACGATTCTTTTTGGTTCTGGCAATTTTGCCGTCAAACATGTCGCATAATCCGGAAAATGCAAGGCAGAATACCGCAAACGGCAGTTTCCCGTCTATTGCACAGAACATCCCCATGATCGAAGAGATCAGGCTTATGTATGTTAACACTACTGTATAATCATAAAATCCAATCATTTATACTACTCCCTGTTTTCATTTGTTTGCTTAACTGTTCCATACAGTTACGTTTTCTGACCGATCGTCAACTGTGCCACCACCGTAAAAAACGCACTGATCAAAAGTTCACCATAGTATCCCAGTCCCCTGCTCAGTACCATTCCGGGTAGCAGACAGCTTCCAAAAACCGGTACAAAAATATTCAGGAACAGTGTCTCGCTGATTCCCATTCCTCCCGGAAGGGGCAGCATGTCTACAGAAACAGAAATCACGGCCTGCAGAAACAGGATCGTCCAGAATCCTGTCCCACTCAGTGACAGTGCCCGATACACAAACCAGGTAACAGCAAATAAGGCCATTCTCTGTGCAAATGTGATCAGAATCACATTAAAGATAACTCTCGGATGTCCCTTAAGATACGCTGCAGTCTCTCTGTAGGTATCCATAGAATCTTCCAGTTTCTTAAGCCTGCTTTCTCTTTTGCGGAGAAGGTGCAGTCTTTCCAGTATTTTGAGTCCCTTTACCAGAAAATTTCTGGCAAGATCCGGATGAAACACAAGCACAGTCATAAAAGTAACACAAAAGATATTCAGTCCCAGTCCCAGATAGAAGACCGGAAGGATCCCCTCCAGATACTGATGAAGGAAGCCTCTTCCAAAAACTGCAATGCCGACTCCGATCGCCACCAGTACAAACTTATATGTGATCGTAACGATCATCAATATGACCGTTGCCACCGGAATGGAAACCTTTTCTTTCTTCATGTAATAGATCTGCATTGGCTGCCCACCGCTCGCAGACGGTGTGATGCAACTGAAAAAAAAGCCCACCGATGAAAAAAGGAAACAGGATGTTTTCTTCAGATGAATACCATAAGAACGCATCATATACCAGATGATGACTGATTCTCCCCAGATAAAAAAGGCTACCAGTGCGATTCCCGGCAAAAGCCAGCGTTTGTCCGCATTCTCAATAACCTCTATAACATCTCCGAGGTCCTCCCCATGAAAAACGCCATAGATCGTCAGGACGAATACAAGCAGTAGAAATACAGTGTTGAAGATGATTTTTTTGTTTTTTTTCATAAAGACTTCACCCTTCTGTAAACTCTAGGATTTTCTGCTCAATCCTGCTGCCAAATTTTTCGTATATTCTGTACAGTTCTGTCTTTCTGCCGATACAAAAACACAATTCTGCCAGAATAACTCCTCCTGCAACATCTGCAATTACATGCTGTTTTGTCAGAAGCGTTGATACAAACACAAGAACTGCTATCACCATGGACACTCTCTGATACCATACTGGTACTTTCTGGTTTCCCCGGATGCCAAGATAACAGAACCAGCTTACCAGACAATGGATTGACGGAAACAGATTATCTGCCGCATCTACCGAATAAAGCCAGAGTGCCGCCTGATTCCACAGACCGGCATCTGTGATCACCGGTCTTGTATTGGTTGTCGGATACACGAGAAAAAAGACAAGGCAGATACATCTTGACAAAAAATCTCCCGTAAAAAACTGATACACTCTGTGTCGTTCCTGTCTCGCGATCAGAATATAATTGACAGCCCAGAAAAGATAGCATCCAAAATAAACTACAAGAAACTGCGGGACAAACGGAAGGCTTCTGTCCAAGCCTGTTTCTATATTGTGGTGGTACCATCCTCCCGCGATCATTCTGGAACCGGAGTATACAAGACAATTGAATATAAACGAAAAAACAAGTGGAAAAACTCCGTAAGCAGGGAGCATTCTGGTGACGATCCTCAAAGTTGTTTTCATTCTGTACTCCCTTCTGTATTTGCATACGCTCAGTATAACATTCCCTGTCTGTATAAGCAACCAAAGTCCAAAAACATTAAGAATTCTTAAGAAAAAAGTTAGATTTTTTTCAGTTTTGCGAAGCCTGCAAACATCTTTTTGACACCAACTTTGTCAAAGTCTACGGTCACTTCATAATCTCTTCCACCTTCTGCAATAGCTTTGACAATTCCTACACCAAATTTGATATGACGGACGGTATCCCCTACTCCATAATCCAGAGACGCCGCCTTGGTAACTTTAAATTTCTGCGGATCAAATGCCTTTGCCTTAAATGTCTGTCGCATCTGCATATAACTGTTTTTTGGTGAAGCTGTCTCCTGCACAGATGGTTTATGTTCCTGAATAACGGTCCCAAGTTCTACCAGTTCCCGCGGAATCTCACGGACAAATCTGGATACTTTGTTGTACTGTACCTCTCCCCTCACAAGACGCTGGCGTACACTTGTCAGCGTCAATTCTTTCATCGCCCTCGTAATACCCACATAGCAGAGTCTGCGCTCTTCTTCCATATCTGTAGGATCATCCGAAAAAATACACATACTGCTCGGGAACATTCCATCCTCCATGCCTGCAAGGTAAACATAGGGGAATTCCAGGCCCTTTGCGCTGTGCAGGGTCATAAGAAGAACATAATCCTGAGCCGGATCTACCGTATCAATATCTGCGATCAGTGCAATCTCTTCCAGGAAACCGGAAAGCATTGCCTCTCTTCCCTCTGCCTTCATAGCCTCCTCATAAGAAACCGTCTTGGATATCAACTCATCAATATTCTCAATCCTTGCTCTGGATTCCTCCGTATCCTCTGCCTTAAGTTCATCCACATAACCGGTGAGATCTATGACCTCTTCCAGAAGTTCTGTGACGCTGTATGCCTGTGCTTTGCTCTTAAGTGACTGTATAAAGGTAACGAAACCTTCTATCTTGGAAAGACTTCTTCCGATTGCCGGAACCTCCTCCGCCACTCTGAGTGCATCATAAAAGCTTACATTCATATAGTCTGCATAGTCCTGTACTCTTCCTACTGTTGTTGCACCGATGCCTCTCTTTGGCACATTCAGGATACGTCTGACTGCCAGGTCATCTGCCGAGTTATCGATCGTCTTGAGATAACAGAGAAGATCCTTGATCTCTTTGCGGGCATAGAAGTTGATTCCTCCCACGATCTTGTATGGAATATTGGCTTTCAGGCACTTTTCTTCAAAAAGCCGGGATTGAGCATTGGTTCTGTAAAGGATCGCACATTCTCGGTAGTCTGCCAGATGCTCTCTCTTTTTCTTTGCGATATCTCCGATCACGTATTCCGCTTCCTCGAATCCATTCATAAACTGTCGGAAGTGTATTTTCTCTCCCTCTGCGTTTTCTGTCCAGAGACGTTTCGGTTTACGTGCTGTGTTGTTGGCGATGACCTCGTTTGCCGCATTCAGAATGTTCTTTGTAGAACGATAGTTCTGCTCGAGTCGGATTACCCTTGCATCTGGGAAAACACGTTCAAATCCGAGAATATTTCCAATGTTTGCCCCGCGGAATTTATAAATGGACTGGTCATCATCACCCACTACGCACAGGTTTCCATATCTGGCAGCCAGAAGGCTTACAAACTTAAACTGTACGGTATTGGTATCCTGATACTCATCTACCATGATATAGCGAAATCTTTCCTGATAGGCTTCCAGCACATCCTGACACTTCTCAAAAAGGTCTACGGTTTTGACCAGAAGGTCATCGAAATCCAGAGCATTGTTTCTCTTAAGTGCCGCCTGATATTCACGGTAGACCGCAGCTATCTTTTTCTGGTTAAAATCTCCCTTTGCCTCACGCTCCATATCATCCGGTGTGATCATTTCATCCTTTGCATGAGAGATCCGTGCCAGAAGAGCCCGTTCCTTGTATTTCTTGGTATCGATATTCAGCTTGCGGCAGATTTCCTTCATCAGGGTCTTCTGATCATCCGTATCATAAATGGTAAAACGGTTATCATATCCAAGCCTGTCGATATAACGCCTGAGAATGCGGACGCAGGTAGAGTGAAAGGTTGACACCCAGACGCTCATTCCGTCTGCGCCGGTCAGTTTATCCACACGTTCCCGCATCTCCTGTGCAGCTTTATTTGTAAAAGTA
This sequence comes from Blautia sp. BIOML-A1, assembly GCF_009883055.1. GTDB lineage: Bacteria > Bacillota > Clostridia > Lachnospirales > Lachnospiraceae > Blautia_A. The sequence goes on from NZ_WWVR01000034.1 coordinate 57,031, forward strand.
ATGGCAAGAATATTGAACGGATTCACACCTTTATCTCCGATCAGGTGAGCGATCCTGTGCGTCAGTACTCTTGTCTTGCCAGATCCTGCTCCCGCAAGGATCAGAAGAGGTCCTTCTGTATAAAAGACAGCCTCCTGCTGAGGCTGATTCAAGGTATCATATATGCTCATAAATATAAATCTCCTGTTTCTGCTGATAAGTTAAACAAAGCGAACTGATGTTTTTCGGTCTTTTCTATTATACATGAAAGTACTGTACGGGTAAAGCACATTTCTTATGCATACAAAAAAGCCCCACAGACCTTTCATTTTGGGGGTCTGTGGGGTTTTACTTATTTCATTACAATATGGTAATTCCAGCTCTGGTATTCTTTCTTTGCCTCCTCGAGAAGAAGTCCTCCATGCATCAGTGCTCCGCCAGGATATTCCACTCCATTTACCAGATACATCTGGTTTTCTTTCAGGCCGCGAAGTTTGATTCTCACTCCCGGATCATTTGTACGTACTCTGGAAGCTACCACACTGACCAGTGCCTCACTTCCGTCTTCTTTTGCAAATTCCCATGCAGCATATGGACCTTCTTCCATCGCATTGGTCAGTCTGTAATAATTTCCAAAATGGATCACATCATAATATTTCTTAAACTCTGCGATCTGCTCCTGGATCTGCTGTTTTTCCTCTTCTGAAAGCTTAGCCGGATCCAGTTCATATCCAAAGGTTCCCGCCATAGCTACTGTTGCTCTTGATTCAAACGGAACGATTCTTCCTGTCTGATGGTTCGGGCAGGCGGATACATGAGAGCCTACCGCACTGACCGGATATGCAAAGGAAGTACCATACTGGATTTTCAGTCGTTCAATGGCATCTGTGTCGTCACTGCACCAGATCTGGGAATTATAATGAAGCATGCCGGCATCGAATCTTCCGCCGCCGCCGCTGCATCCCTCAATCAGCATATCCGGATATCTCTTTCCGAGTCTGTCCAGAAATTCATACAGTCCGAGCACATAACGATGCGGAACCTCTCCCTGACGTTCTGCCGGAAGTGCTGCACAGTAAATATCGCTGATACTTCTGTTAAAGTCCCATTTGAGATAATCCACATCCGCCTTATCCAGAACCTTTGTCATCTCATCAAAGATATGATTTCTGACATCTTCTCTGGAAAAATCAAGCACAAGCTGATTACGTCCGCGGGTTGGTCTTCGTCCCGGTACAGTAAATGCCCAGTCCGGATGTGCACGATAAAGGTCACTGTCCTCTGAAATACACTCCGGCTCATACCAGATACCGAATTTCATTCCCAGGTCGTGGATACGGTCTGCCAGTTCACTTAAGGTACATCCAAGCTTTTTCTCATTTACCTGCCAGTCGCCAAGACCGCTGTTGTCATCGTCACGCTTGCCAAACCAGCCGTCATCCATAACAAACAGTTCCACACCACAGGAAGCTGCCTCTTTTGCCATCTCAAGAAGCTTGTCTCCCGTAAAGTCAAAGTAAGTTCCCTCCCAGTTATTGATCAGGACCGGTCTTCTCTCAAGTTTGAATCTTCCCCTGCAGACATGCTCTCTGACTGCCTTGTGATAACAGTTGGACATTTTTTCAAAACCATCTGCACTGTATACCATCATAACTTCCGGTGCCCAGAAGGTTTCCCCTTCTTTCAGAAGGAACTCGAAGTTTTCCGGATGGATTCCCATGATAAGTCTGGTCTGATCAAACTGATCCTTCTCTGCTGCCGCAAGGAAGTTTCCGCTGTACAAAAGAGAAAATCCATAGCATTCCCCTGAAGTTTCTGTTGCATTCTTATCCGCCAGCATTACAAATGGATTGTACTGATGGCTGGATGCCCCGCGAAGGCTACCGACAGACTGCACGCCGTGATGGATCGGTGTTCTGGAAAGCTGTCTTTCCATCTCATGTTTTCCATAGAAGGTCATCCAGTCCCAGTCTCCGTATGGCTGATCCAAACAGAGAGACATGACTCTCTCAAGCTGAACTTGTGCTTTTCCATGATTTTCCACGCAGACGGTTCTTGTGATAATATCCAGTTCTTCGATCACACCATAATACAGTTTTACTCTGACATCCTGCACATCATCACGAAGAGTGATCACGAGAGTCTCTGCCTCGTTTTCGTCTGCATACATTGCCGGAAGTCCCGGAATGGAATATTTTCCCTTGATGATCTCATAGCCTTCATAACGAAGCCCCAGAGTTCTTGTTCCATTATCATAGCGGATATCGAGTGCACTCTCGCGATAATCTCCACTTCCAAAGGAAGAATATTCCTGTGGCAGAGTATCTGTAGAATAGGTTCTGTCATTTCCTGCTTCTTCCGGATTTCCGGAAAAACCATGGTCTCTTCTCTGGATCAGATAAGAATAATCAAAAACCTCTGTTTTCTTTCCATAATAGGTGTGAAGCAGAATTCCCTTATCATCTGCCTTCATCTGATACATACTGTTTCTGGTACACAGAGTGAACAGTCTGTTTTCTTTTTCAAATACAATTGTCATAGTTTTTCTCCTCTGGATAAATTATGATTAAATTTATTTAACCGCTCCGTTTACAACACCGTTGAGTATCTGCTTCTGGCATACCAGATAGAAGATCACAATTGGGATCAGTGCCAGCAGGTAGGATGCAAAGGCGAGGTTATAATTTGTTCCAAACTGTGTCTGGAAATTCAACTGTGCAAGCGGAAGTGTGTTTTTACCGGTTCCGGACATCATGACGAGTGGAGTCATAACATCATTCCATGTTCCAAGTGCAGTTAAAACTGCCACTGTCGCATGCATTGGCTTCATGATCGGGAAAACAATACTCCAATAGGTCTTCCATGTACTTGCACCGTCTACTTTTGCAGCTTCTTCCAGTGCCATCGGAATATTTTTGAGATAACCGGAATACAGAAGAAGATTCATTGGCATATAGAATACCACATAAAGCACGATCACACCAACCCTGTTTCCGATTCCCATCTGAGAAGTCTGTTTTACAAGCGGCATCATCAGGATCGCGAATGGAACAAACATACCGCTCACGATATAAAGATAAGAAAATTTATAAAATTTGCTGTTTGCCATGTTTCTTCCGATCGCATATCCGGCAATAGAATGAATCAGAATGGCAAGTACCACTGTCACAATTGTGATCAGCAGAGAGTTTCCAAGAGAATTCCAGAAATCTGTGACTTTCATTGCTTCTGTAAAATTCGAAAAGCTCCAGGAGGACGGCAGGGAAAGTGCTCCTGCAATATCATTTGTCATCTCGGACGGCTTTTTGAATGCAATGATCACTGCCATATATAATGGAAAAAAGATCGTGATACATCCAAGGATCAAAAGGATTGTAACCGGCCAGTTGGTTTTGCCTGGCATCTGACTGTTCTTTTTCATTATAACTGTTCCTCCTTTTTATTCATAAATGTAAGCTGGAATACAGAAATTGCAACAATGACTACGAAGAAAAGTACTGCATTCGCACTCTGGAAACCAAACTGTCCTCCATCCATTCCGTTTCTGTAAATAAGATAGGAAATAGACTCTGTACTCTGTGCCGGACCACCTTTTGTCAAAGACATGATCTGGTCGAATACCATGAGGAAGTTTTTCATGCAGAGAACCATATTTATGGTAAAAAAAGGAATGATCAGCGGAAAAGTAAGGTTTTTGAACTTGCTCCATCCGGTTGCACCGTCGATCGCGCCTGCCTCATAAACATCCTCCGGAACGGTCTGCAGACCTGAGATATAGATGATCGTGTTCATGGCGATCGCCTGCCATGCTGCAACAATTACGATTGCAAACCATGCTGACTTTGTGCTCGCAAGCATACTGCTTTTGAGAAATCCGATTCCCAGGTTTTCTCCGATCGTCGGGAGAATATATGTGAAAATAAAACTGAAAATATAGCCTACAACAAGTCCTCCGAGAACATTCGGGATAAAATAGATTCCACGGAGTGCACTTTTTGCACGGATCTTGCTGTTCAGACCAAGTGCAAGGATCAGACTTATCACATTGACAATGATCGTTGCCACGATTGCAAATTTAAACGTAAACAGATAAGATTTTCCTACGCGTGCATCCTGAAAGAGGTCAATATAGTTTCTGAGTCCTACCCATTCGTAACTTCCATATCCCTTGAAGTTCGTAAAGCTGTAGATGAAGCCTTTGATCAGCGGCAGTGTATTAAAGGCAAAAAACAGGATGAGCACCGGAATGGTGATCAGCATAAATGTACGTTTTCTTTCATTTCCTTTCATGATTCATTTCCTCCCTCTCCATGTTCTTCCTCATACTTCTGGACTTTTCGTATCAGGTCACGGTTGTAGCGTATCCAGTCTTTATCGAATTTTGCAAGGAAGCTGTCTGCATTACCATCCATAAGATAGGTCTGGATCATTGCATCTACGGCCATTTCTGACGGATAATGGTGATCCTGGTAGTCTGTCATTTTGTCGTTTTCGATGTATTCTTTCACGCCGTCAAGCATGGACGGAAGTTCAAAGTCACCTTCCTTGCATGGAACTGCATTCTGCTCGTCCAGGTAAATCTGAATATTTTCATCCTCAAGCATAAATTGCAGAACTTCATAAGCGGCTTCTTTATTTTTGCAGTCCTTCATAACCGAAAATTGAAGGTCTACACCAGAATTCAGCACCTGTTTGTCTGCATTGTCGTTTGCCGGAAATACGAAGGAATCAATCTGCATATCCGGATTCACAGACAGAATCTGCGGAACTGCGTAGCTTCCGATACAGTACATTGCAGATTCCCCTCTTGCAAAAGCAGTGCAGGCATCGTTGTAGCTGAATGCATATGGATCATTCTGTGCATATGGAAGAAGCTGGATGATCTTGTCGGCAAGCTCTCTGTATTCTTCTGAAAAAGTTGTCGTTCCTTTGTTGACCTGCTGGCAGACATCTGCCGGTGAGAGGTCACACGCCATGGCATTCCACGGTGCAAGACAGGTCCATGTATCCTTAAAGCCAAAGTACAAAGGAAGCTGTCCTGAAGCCTGGATCGTATCCAGAAGTTCTATGAATTCATCCCAGGTTGTCGGGATCTCCCAGCCATTTTCTTCGAACATTTCTTTGTTATAAAGGATTCCTGCTGCATTTGCCACATACGGAACTGCGTAAGTACCATCTTCCGGAATAAATTCCAGATTTTTATCGATATCTAAGTAGGACTGTTTGATGTCTTTCAGACCATCAAAATCTGAAATATCCATCAGCATATCAGAATCCAGGAAATTGGAATAGTTCACATCTCCACCAATTCCAATGATATCCGGCTGATCTTCCTTGATAAATCTTGTCTTGAGGATTGTCATTGCCTCATTCGGTGATTCAATCGTCAGTTCGATGTCATCATGGGTTTCGTTAAATTTCTCTTCCATCTTTTCGAAGGCTTTGACTGCCTCCGGTTTGTACTGAACCATTTCTATCTTTGTTTTGCCGTCAGAAGTTTTTGAGGAATCTCCACATCCGGCAAGAGCAAGTCCTGCTCCCATAAGAACGGTTCCTGCAAGAATTAATTTTTTCTTCATTGCACTTCTCTCCCTTCCTGTTTTTCTTTTATTACCACGGCCATAGTATTTTGGATCCTGAACGGATTTCCGTCACTCTTCATCTAAAATAATATCATCTGGACTTCTTTCCGTAAATATTCCCATGACAGCACTTTTATACCTTTATTCGTTTTTTAAAGAATAAAGTTGAAGTATAGACTCATTATGGTATATAATATAGAAAAACATGCAATTTTCGTGTATTACTGACAATTTTAATTGATATTTTTTAGTAATATCAACCAGTTTCTATGTTTCATGGAGGATAAAATATGGATAAAGTCTTGTTTCATGTGTTTTCAGATGACCGTTTTATGGATCTTACACTCTACCAGTATGGATATGAACAGTGTCTTCCACTACACTCCTACGGTCCTTTTGTACGAAACCATTTCCTGTTCCATTATATTATTTCAGGTAAAGGAACACTCCTGGTTGATGATGAAAATTCCCAGTCTACGGAATACCAGCTTCAGGGCGGAATGGGATTCCTAATTGAGCCCGATTGTGTAAATACTTATTTTGCCGACCGCAAAGACCCATGGGAATATGCCTGGATCGAATTCAGCGGACTCCGGGCAAAGGAGATTCTGGAGGGCTCCGGTCTTTCTTCTGACTCTCCGGTCTATCTTCCACGCACACCACAGGATGGGGAGCGGCTCAAAAATGAGATTCTGTATCTTGCCACACACGCTCAGGAATCTTCCTATCATCTGATCGGGCATCTTTATCTTATCATGGATGCACTGGTCAGCGGATCGTCTTCCAGGCGGCACACCCAGGGAGGCAAACGTGCACAGTTTTACACGAACGAAGCTGTGACCTTCATCGCCCAGAATTATTCCCGTGCGATCACGGTCGAGGACATGGCTCGCCGCTGCAATCTGGATCGGAGTTATTTTGGCAAGGTTTTCCGTGATGTCCTCGGACAGTCTCCACAGGAATTTCTTATCCAGTACCGTATGGAAAAAGCTGCCGAACTTCTCAAGATCACAGATCTTTCTGTGGGCGAGATCAGCAGGCAGGTCGGCTATCCCAACCAACTCCATTTTTCCAGGGCTTTCAAGAATTTTTATGGGATTTCCCCCCGTACTTACCGCCAAAATAACAAATTCCTTTAGAAAAACATTTACAAGTAGTATTTAAAACTATATAATAAGGGGCATAAGAGAGAGGAAAGTGGTATTTATGTCAACAGATAATGAGGCGATGATCAGGCATATTCTGGACTGGGTTTCCGGAATTGGATATATTAAACCCGAGGACATTCCGAATATTGATCTTTATATGGATCAGGTAACGACTTTCATGGAAGAGCAGCTTGCACATTCCAAGCGATATCAGGAAGACAAGATTCTCACCAAGACCATGATCAATAACTACGCCAAGAATAATCTTCTTCCGTCACCGGTGAAGAAGCGTTATTCCAGAGAGCACCTGCTGGTTCTGATCTTTATTTACTACTTCAAGAATATTCTTTCTATCAATGATATTCAGACTCTTCTGAATCCGATCACGGATAAATATTTTAAATCTCAGGAGAAACTGGATCTGACTTCTATCTATGAGGAAGTTTTCAGCATGGAGAAAGAACAGATTGAAGTTCTCAAGAAGGAGCTTCTGAAGGATTATCAGACTGCTCAGAATACGTTTACGGATGCTCCGGAGGATGAGCAGGATTTCCTGAAATTATTCTCTTTCATCTGCCTGCTCAGCTTTGATGTCTACATGAAAAAAACGATCATCGAGCAGATGATCGACAGTCTCCGGGACAAAGATCCCAGAAAAAAGAAATAAGTTTAAAAGAGGTTCCTGCCGCTTCTGGCAGGAACCTCTTTGACTGTTCTGATGTTTTAGTATAAATAATTCTTATTTACATAACCGGATTTATTAAGTTTCGGGGAATATACGTACCAGTAGGTGCTGTCACTGGTATCCTGTACCTGTACCGTATCTCCACTGTACAGTTCTCCGATCTCATTGTTCTCATCATAGGCCTTGGCAGTACGAAGAGCAAGATATCCCTTGACCACACTTACGGTCTTGGTAACAACTGACGGGCTGCTGCTTCCGGCGCCAATAAGATAATTGCGGTTCACATAACCGGATTTATTAAGCTTCGGGGAATATACATACCAGTAGGTATTGTCACTGGTATCCTGCACCTGCACCGTATCTCCACTGTACAATTCTCCAATCTCATTGCTCGAATCGTATGCCTTGGCGGTACGAAGGGCAAGATATCCCTTGGCCACACTGACCGTATAGCTTGCGCCGCCTGTGGTTACTGCACCGCCCACGAGATAATTGCGGTTTACATAGCCGGACTTATTAAGCTTCGGGGAATATACATACCAGTAAGTACTGTCACTGGTATCCTGTACCTGCACCGTATCTCCACTGTACAGCTCTCCGATCTCATTTCTCTCATCATACGCCTTGGCGGTACGAAGAGCAAGATATCCCTTGGCCACACTTACGGTATAGTTACTTCCTCCTGTGCTTGCAGCACCGCCTACAAGATAATTGCGGTTTACATAGCCGGACTTGTTAAGCTTTGAGGAATATACATACCAGTAGGTATTATCACTGGTGTCTGTCACTTCTACCGTATCTCCTGTATAGAGTTCTCCGATCTCATTGCGTGAATCATAGGCCTTGGCGGTACGAAGAGCAAGATATCCCTTGGCCACACTTACAGTGTAAATGGTTCCTGCAAAGCTTTCCTTCGCTGTCACAGGAAGTGACAAAGTGAAAACAAGTACGAACAATGCTGCCCATTTAAAAATAGATGTTTCAAAAATCCCCGTTAATTTCTCTCTCATCATAATGATACCCTCCTTTTTTAGATTATTCGTAACTGTTCAGAATCCTCACAGTCACGATTATTTATTTTACAGTCCTATGAACTGTAAGAATCATAAATCTGTCTGCTCAGGGATGCGATTGTACTCTGAGCTGTTCCCGGCTGCAATACATTTTCTGACATAAAAACAATGATCAGATCATTTGAGGAATTATAGATAATACCGGCATCGTTCTCTACGTCGGAAAGCTCTCCGGTCTTATTTGCGATGCTGACTCCGACCGGCATCTGTGCCGGAATCTTGTTTCTTCTGGTCTGTGCTGCAAGTAAATCGAATTCTGCCTGTGCATGTGCATCAGATTCCTTGCTTCCCTCGTAAACCTCTTTGAGAAAATGTCCGCAATCCGAAACCGATGTATAATTATCGTCATACTGATTGCTTGCCAGAAGAAGCCTTCCCATATGGGTACTGGAATACCCCTTTTCACTGCAGAAATCATTTACCACCGTCATTCCTGCACTGCTGTCTCCGCCTCCCAGATAACTTACCAGTGTGTTCGCTGCATCATTATCACTGACAGTAATCATGGAATACAGATTGGAATCTACACTGGACTGTCCGTACTGTGCAATGATACTGTCATAGTTCTCATATACTGCTCCCATAATATAAAGCTTGATCAGACTTGCTGCCTGCATTCTGGCATCCTGGATGGCACCTTCTGTATTATTTACCAGATCACACACATATACAGACCAGGTTCCGTTTCCTGCTGGAAGTGCAAGATTCGATAAAACTCCTTGAAGCTTCTCATCCGTTCCTGCCGTCTCAGATGATGCAGAGCTTCCGAATATACTGCCTCCTTCGGATTCCGACGGCGGTGACAGAGTTCCCTGCCCCTCCTGAATGGAAGCTGTCTCTTCCGGTGCCGGTTCTGCGTGATGATCCGGATCTTCTGCCGTCTGTGCGTGTTCCTCAGAATGTTCACTGACATGCTGTTCTTCTGCCGCATAACATGGCTGTGTTGTCGCTGCCGCCAATGTAATGCAGCTAATTAAAATTGATGTTAAAATTTTATTTTTCATGTTCTCTCTTCCTTAATGTTCAGTTACCTTTATTAGTTACTGTTCACTCCGTTCGCAGTAACTTGGTCAAAATGCATTCCAAATCACCTTCGGTGATGGCATTTTGCCCCGTATGTCTCGGGATTTTGCCATATTCATGGCAAAACACCTCGCGGGATATTACCTGTGAACAGTTACCTTTATTATATTATTTCTGTATAATACTTTCAAGAAAATTTGCAATTATATTCATAATGTCATATCATAGAGTTATCTGTTTGAACCATCTGTTTTATATTTTTATTATAGCAGAATAGATTTCAGATTTGTATTTTTTATATATAAATTTTTTTCAGGAGGTACCAGTTTTATGAAATTTTTTTTGACATCTTTACTTCTTGGCGGTCTGGTTCTTGTATCCCCGGCAGTTGTTTCTGCTGCCTCAGAAGCCTCACAGGAAAATATGGAAGGACAGGCAATGATCAAACCGCCCTCTTCCGCTTCGGAACAAGCTTCCGACACATCAGAAGAACAGACCGAGGGTACAACCAGTTCTTCTGACTCTTCAGCTGGTATGGACTGGTCTGCCGCCAACACAAAGAACAAAAAGACACAGGGCAGTTTTACCGTCTGTGTCGATGCCGGACACCAGGGTTCCTGGGTAGATATGAGTGCACAGGAACCTATGGCTCCGGGATCCTCCCAGACCAAAAACAAGGCTACAACCGGAACCAGCGGGAATTTCTCAAACGTTCCTGAATATGAAGTAAACCTTGAGGTTTCTCTTGTCCTTCAGAAGGAACTTCTTTCCCGCGGATACAATGTCATCATGACAAGAGAAGACAATGATAAAGCAATCAGCAACAAGGAACGGGCCGAACTTGCCACAGAAGAGGAAGCCGACATCACTGTGCGTATCCACGCAAATGGAGCTAACGATTCTGCTTCTGCCGGAGCTCTCACCATGGCTCCTACTTCTTCCAATCAGTATCTGAGCCAGGATATCATCGAAAAAAGCAACACTCTGGCAACCTGTATCATCAACCATTACTGCGATGCGACAGGTCTTGGAAATCTTGGAGTAATTTCTTCTGACAATATGACCGGGACAAACTGGAGCACAGTCCCTGTTGCAATCCTCGAGATGGGATTTATGAGCAACCAGAAGGATGACCTGTATATCACAGATTCTTCAAACCACGAAACAATGGCAAAAGCCGTAGCCGATGGCATCGATGAATATTTCAGCCTCGTCTCCCCTGCCGCTTCCGAAATGCCTTCACCTTCCCCTGTCGAAGAACCTTCAGCATAATACGAAGTAATTTCTTACAAAATAAAACAGAGCCTGCTGGAAGTATCCCCTTCCTGCAAACTCTGTTTTATTTATTCGTTACTGTGAACAGTAACAGATTTATTCTTCTGTTTCCTGTGCTTCCTTGGCTTTCATTCTTTCGAAAACCATTTCGTATCCATCGTTTCCATAATTAAGTGAACGGTTTACTCGACTGATCGTTGCTGTTGAAGCCCCTGTCTTCTCTGAAATATCCAGATACGTGCGCTTATCCGTCAACATCTTAGCCACCTCAAAACGCTGTGAGAGAGAAAGAAGTTCATTAATTGTGCATACATCCTCGAAGAAGGTATAACACTCTTCTTTATTCTTCAAACAGAGGATCGCCTCAAATAAATGGTCAACCTCTTCCGTCCTGATTTTTTTACCCATAACCTTGCTCCTTTAGCTTACATTGTGCTTTATTTCACATATCTGATATTTTAACACTTTACTCTGTGATAAGCAAGAAGTTTCAGCATTTTCATATGCAAAACATCTTCTCAGTTGAATTTATTTTAAAAATCAAGTATACTTAGAACAAATGTACGGATCATTATTTCAGAATGGAGTATCATTATGGATTTATTTGAATATGCCAAATCAAAAACTCTTGACAGGGAATCTCCTCTTGCCTCCCGGCTCCGTCCTTCCACACTGGATGAAGTTGTCGGCCAGGAGCATATTGTAGGAAAGGATAAATTATTATATCGTGCGATCAAGGCTGATAAGCTGACCTCTGTTATCTTCTACGGACCTCCCGGAACCGGTAAGACAACGCTTGCCAAGGTCATTGCCAATACGACCCGTGCCAATTTTACACAGATCAATGCGACCGTTGCCGGCAAGAAAGACATGGAACAGGTCGTTAAGGAAGCTCAGGAACAGCTCGGCATGTATGGCCGGAAAACCATCCTGTTCATCGATGAGATCCACCGTTTCAACAAAGGACAGCAGGACTATCTCCTCCCTTTCGTTGAGGACGGAACAATCATCCTGATCGGTGCCACAACAGAAAATCCTTATTTTGAGGTCAACGGTGCGCTTCTTTCACGTTCTATTATTTTTGAGCTCAGAGCGCTGAGTCAGGACAATATCCGTACTCTCATTCTCCGGGCAGTCAATGACTGCGATAAGGGTATGGGCAACTATGGGGCTGTAATTGATGATGACGCTCTTGATTTTCTCTCGGATATGGCAGGCGGTGATGCACGAAGTGCCCTGAATGCTGTAGAACTTGGAATACTGACAACTCCAAAAAGTTCTGACGGTTACATCCACCTGACACTTGATGTTGCCTCTGAATGTATCCAGAAACGTGTTGTCCAGTACGATAAACAGGGTGACAACCACTATGACATCATCTCTGCCTTTATCAAGAGTATGCGTGGCTCTGATCCGGATGCGGCAGTCTACTATCTGGCCAAAATGCTCTATGCCGGAGAAGATATCAAATTTATTGCAAGAAGAATTATGATCCTCGCCTCAGAGGATATTGGAAATGCTGACCCTCAGGCACTTTGCGTTGCTGTTGCCGCTGCTCAGGCTGTTGAGCGCGTCGGTATGCCGGAAGCACAGATCATTCTTTCTCAGGCTGTCACTTATATGGCATGTGCCCCCAAAAGCAATGCTGCTGTAAATGCGATTTTCTCCGCCATGGATTCTGTCAAAAAGACCCGCACAACCGTACCTGTCCATCTTCAGGACGCCCATTACGGCGGCCACGAGAAGCTTGGCAGGGGAATCGGTTATAAGTACGCACACGATTATCCCAACCACTATGTGGAACAGCAATATCTCCCATCTGAGATTCAGGGAGAACATTTTTATGAACCAGGTGACATGGGATATGAAAAGACGATTCAGGAACATTTGAAACACATAAAGGATGAATCCTGACTCCCGATGCCAAAGGGGACGAAAAGCAGTTCTGAACATTTGCTTTTCGTCCCCTTTTAAATTTATGATATCAGTTCACTCATCAGCATTTCATAAATATCCTGTGATTTTGAAGCCCAGCTCCGGCAGATTGCCTGAGCTGCCTCTTTGCCTGGTGCTGCCATGCTCAGATCCATGATCGTAGAGTCCCTCTCTATAATCTGACAACGTACTGCATATCCGCCCTGTGGTGTCGTATAATAATCAGCCGGTGTCAGAATCCTCTCCTGTACTCTGCATCCGCAGCTTTCAAGATATTCCTTCACCTCATTTCTGATATCCTGAGAAATATCCTTTTCAAAATAGGAAAGTGTCTTGCGGCCCTCTTCCGTCAGTTCATAATAAGAACTGTTGGAGATCGTTCTTTTGTGGAGAAGTTCTGTCTCCGTCAGCTCTGACAGTACTTTCTGAAGCTGAAAATAATCTGTATATTCCCGATCCAGAATAAATTCTGAAATCTGTGAATTTGTCAGTGCCTCTGTCGCATGCTTCGCCATATATAATACGATCAGCTTGTACGTTGTAAATGGATCTGCCATTTCGGTCACCTCTTTCTTATTCTGGCAGAGAATGGAACTGCTTTCCCTGCCAACTGTCACATACCTTCATCTGATGATGCAGAAGGTTCAGAACCTCCCTTTTCCTGCCTGTCCACAGTGGCGCCAGAAGGAGCTTCTCAGGCCCGTCCCCTGTCATCCTGTGTATAACAATCTCCGGATCCAGGTTCTCCAGACACCGGATCACCAGATTCAGGTATTCTTCTCTTTCATATACATGAAATTTGCCTTCCAGATATTCCTGTGCAAGATCTGTATCCTTAAGTACATGAAGAAGCTGAAGTTTTATTCCCTGTATATCTCTGTGATTTAAATATTTCATCGTCGCAAGGATATCTTCCTGTGATTCTCCCGGAAGTCCCAGGATCGTGTGAACAATCACCTCTATTCCACGTTCACGAAGATTCCTGACTGCCGTCTCAAAAACAGATAATGGATATCCTCTTCGAATATATGCCGCAGTCCTCTCATGTATCGTCTGCAGCCCAAGTTCTATCCACACCGGTTTGATCTGATTGAGTTCACTCAAAAGCTCCAGAATATCCTCTCCCAGGCAGTCCGGCCTTGTTCCGATCGACACTGCCACCACAGACGGATGCCGGATCGCTTCTGTAAAAATTCTTCTGAGATATTCTACCGGTGCATAGGTATTGGTATATGCCTGGAAATATGCGATATATTTATGGATCGGACGCTTCGCCGACAGGACTGCGATCTGACTGTCAATCTGTTCGGTGATCGTCAGGGCCGCATCTGCGGCGAAATCGCCGCTTCCACCCTGACTGCAGAAAATACAGCCTCTGTCTCCCAGCTTTCCGTCACGGTTCGGACAGGACATCCCTCCGTTCAGTGTCACCTTGTATACCTTCTCGCCAAATCTCTCTCGCAGCATATAGTCCAGTGAATGGTACGGTTTACCATTCCAGTTTTTCATTCTGCACTTCCTCCATCTGCATTATCTGCATCTTCCGGAATATATTTTTCAAAAATTTTTACCAGGAAAAATGAATTGCAGTATGCCACTACCGCCCCACCAATCACAAGACAGATCACAAGGATTGTCGACTGTACTCTGAAGGTCGGTGCAAAAAAGATCAGCACTATCGGACATGCACATACCAGTGCCATCAGGACAGTATACGGAAGATGGCGAACAGACATAAGGACTGCATTGATAAATGTATTCCTGGTTGAATTGTAGAATTTTGCAAGAACCGGATAAATATACATGAACACCATCGCATACAGTACCGTAAATGCCAGAAAGATCACATGCAGGATCTGTGAAATTGGCTGTCCCATCTGATTTACGATACGAAGATCCACATACAGGATTGTAGCTACTGCCAGCATGATCAGGTTGATCACGGTCGCCTGCTTAAAATTCTGTCTGAAGGATTTAAAAAAGCTTTTAATTATGTAGGACTCTTCGTTCTTTACCATCTTCATGGTAACAAAAAACATCGCGGTGATCGATGCCCCCGCCGTCACGATCGGGATACAGCAGATCAGACATACAATATTCAGGATACACAGATCTGCTACCTTTCCCATAAATGTAAAAAACTTATTATCCATACTAAAAAATCTGTCCATTTTTACTCCTTTTTTAATGAATTCTTTATCTATCAGTATAACGAAAACATTCAGAAAATGCAATGCCAATCCAGTCAGTCTTCACATCATTCACAATGACCCGCCAGCACAGTCTGAAATCAATTTATCCACTGTCACAAACTCATACCCGGTTTTCTTCAGCCGGTCGATGAGAAGAAACGCAGCTTCCACACTGGTTTCGTACTCATCGTGCATAAGAATGATCGAACCATCCTCCGGTCTGTCTCCTGCTGTCTCCAGTATAGCTTCCACATTCTGGCTCTTCCAGTCCAGGGTATCAATATCCCAGAACACCGGAAACATTTCCACGCACAGTTCCAGATTTTTCTTCCAGGCCCCGTAAGGCGGCCGCATATATTCCGGATAGATTCCGGCAGTCTCATAGATTTCATTGTTTGTTCTGAGGATTTCCTGCTTTGCAGTCGTCTCTGATATTTTGTCCAGCTGAACGTGATTGTAGGTATGATTTCCCAGAAGATGTCCTTCTCTTTGCATCCGCTGCACCAGCTTTTGGTTTTTCTTTATATTTTTACCCAGCAGAAAAAAAGTCGCATGGACATTTCGTTCTTTCAGTCCGTCCAGAAGAACTGGCGTATATTTCGGACTCGGGCCATCATCAAAGGTCAGTGCAACTCTCGGCCTGACAACACTTACACTTCCATCTGTCTGCACGGTTTCCAGCTTCCGCACTTTTGCAAAAGCACTTCCCATGATCAGCAAAAGTACAGCGGCAATCCTTATACCTCTTTTTCTCATAGCCACTCTGCTCACACTGTACTCCCTTAAATATATGCGGCAAAATCCAAAAAAGCACCAGAAACTCATCAGTATTTCCACTTCTGAGTCCCTGATGCCCCTGTATTTACTTATCCAGCATGATCTTTAACTGTGCTTCGATCGCATCTACACATTTCTCAAATCCGAGCTTGCCGCTGTTCAGGCAGAGATCATAATTTGTTGCATCATTCCATACACCACCGGTAAATTTGCGGTAGTATTCCTGTTTGCGTTTATCATCTTTGAGAAGGAACTTCTCTACATCTTCTCTTGATCCGGAAATCTTCTGGGAGGCCTGCTCTACACGGAACTCCCACGGTGCATGAACAAATACTCTCAGCGTATTCGGACGATCCTTAAATACATAATTCACACAGCGTCCTACGATAACATAGGATTCTTTTTCTGCAAGATCATTGACAACCTTTGCCTGATAATTAAAAAGGTTTTCATCAGAAATAAAATCCCTGCTTCCCGGACGAACCAGATCTCCCTTGTAAATACTGCTCTTATTGCCAAACAGGGAGGTTTTGATCTTATCACCTGCTTCTATCTTCCCAAAAAGATTTACATCGATTCCACTCTCGTCGGACGCCATATGAATGATCTGTTTATCATAAAAAGAGATTCCAAGGCGCTCTGCCAGCATCTTTCCAACGGTGCGTCCGCCGCTTCCATACTGTCTTGCAATTGTGATCACAACATGATCCATAGTGATTCTCCTCCTTATTCTCCCAGATATGCCTTCTGGACAGATTCATCATGAAGCAGGTCATCTGCCTTGCCCTCCAGAGTGATACTTCCGGTTTCAAGAACATAGGCTCTGTCTGCGATAGAAAGGGCTTTCTTTGCATTCTGCTCAACGAGAAGAACGGTCGTACCACTTTCACTTACTTCTTTGATGATATCAAAAATCTCATTTACAAAAATCGGGGACAGACCCATGGAAGGCTCATCCATCAGAATGATCTTGGGTTTGCTCATCAGTGCACGTCCCATGGCAAGCATCTGCTGCTCACCACCGGAAAGTGTGCCTGCACGCTGTCCTTTACGTTCTTTCAGACGCGGAAATCTCTTATATACCATCTCAAGACTCTGTGCGATCTCATTCTTGTCTTTTCTTGTGTATGCTCCCATCAGAAGGTTTTCGTATACGGACATATCTGCGAATACACGTCGTCCCTCCGGTACATGAGCCATTCCCATCTCTACGATCTTGTGTGCCGGTGTTCTGGTAATATCCCTGCCGCCAAAAAGAATGCTTCCTGACTTGGCCGGAATGATTCCTGTCAGCGTCTGTAAGGTTGTAGTCTTACCTGCGCCATTCGCACCGATCAGCGCGATAACTTCTCCCTGTTCTACATGAAAGGAAATTCCCTTCAATGCCTGGATGACACCATAATAAACCTGGAGATCTTTTACTTCCAACATTGACATTTGATTTTCCTCCTATTCTCCCAGATATGCAGTGACAACTGCCGGATCTTTCAGAACCTTCGAAGTCTCGCCCTGAGCAAGTACCTGTCCGAAGTTCAGTACAGTTACTTCCTCACAGATACCTCCGACCAGCTTCATATCATGCTCGATCAGAAGAGTGGTCATGTCAAAATGTTCCTGTACAAAACGGATCGTATCCATCAGTTCCTGTGTCTCATTCGGATTCATACCCGCTGCCGGCTCATCCAGAAGAAGAAGCTTCGGATTAGTCGCAAGTGCTCTGGCAATCTCCAGTTTACGCTGTTTACCATACGGGAGATTTCCCGCAAGTGTGTATGCTTCTTTGTCCAGATCAAATACCTTCAGGATCTCCATTGCTTTCTCATTCATTTCTTTCTCGACTTTATAGTATTTCGGAAGTCTTAAGATTCCTGTCAGTGTAGAATAAGAATGCTGATTGTGAAGTCCGACCTTGACATTGTCAAGAACCGGCATATCCTTAAACAGACGGATATTCTGGAAAGTTCTTGCAATACCTGCCCGGTTGATCTCAATCGTATTTTTTCCCGTGATATCCTGTCCATCCAGTTTAATAATACCCTCCGTCGGTTTGTATACACCTGTGAGAAGGTTGAAAATTGTTGTTTTGCCGGCACCGTTCGGTCCGATCAGGCCATAGAGCTGACCTTTTTCGATGGATACGTTAAATCCATCAACTGCACGAAGACCGCCGAACTGGATAGCCAGATGATTTACTTCCAACATTGCCATAGTTAAGCTGCCTCCTTTTTATGTTTTGTTCCTTTGATTTTTTCCATTACACGTGCTCTCCAGTTTCTTGCTGCCGGTGCCCAGTTAAAGAGCATCATTACGATCAGGACGATCGCATAGATCAGCATACGATAGTTTGCAAATCCACGGAGAAGCTCCGGAAGTGCATAAAGGATGATTGTTGCGATCATAGAACCTCTTAAGTTTCCGATTCCTCCAAGTACAACATATACCAGGATCAGGATAGACATATTGTAGTCAAATCCGGAAACCTTCAGCATAGAAAGATTATGTGCATAAAGAACACCTGCAACACCTGCAAGTGCCGCGGAGATCGTAAATGCAAGCAGTTTGAACTTTGTGACATCAATGCCAACAGATTCTGCTGCGATACGGTTATCTCTGGTTGCCATGATCGCACGTCCGCTTCTGGAATTTACAAGATTCTGTACGACAAATAAAGTAAGCAGGACCAGAAGGATTCCGATTGGGAAGAAATAGTGTTTTACATCTTTATAAAGAGCACCGGTTCCCGAGATACCAAGTGCACCCTTGAGGATCTGTTTGCCGCCCGCTGCCAGATTAAGATTTGCAGCCTTTGTAGCAACATGAAGGCCATTTTCATCAAAACCAACATACAGGATATTGATCAGGTTCTTAATGATTTCACCAAAAGCCAGCGTTACGATCGCCAGATAATCACCACGAAGCCGAAGTACCGGAATACCAATGATCACACCAAACACAGCAGCTACTGCTGCTCCGATGAAGATTGCCAGAATAAATCTCGGCACCTGCGGGATATCACTTGCCACATGTGAAAACAGTGCACTGGAATAAGCTCCCACACACATAAATCCGGCATGTCCAAGACTCAGCTCACCGGAGAAACCAACTACCAGATTCAATGATATTGCTGCAATCGTGTACACGCACAGCGGAACCAGAAGACCTGTGATAAGTCTGGACAGATGGCCTGTACCGGAAAGAATCTGTACGATCACAAACAGTGCGATAACGATTCCATAATTTATCAGATTGTTTTTTGTTGTTTTGTCCATATTTTTTTTCATTCTGACCACCTCTTATACTTTCTCCTGGATGTTCTTACCGAACAATCCGGTAGGCTTTACAAGAAGTACTACGATCAGAACTGCAAAACAGATTGCATCTGCCACCTGGGATGAGATATAGGCCTTTCCAAAAATCTCAATAATACCAAGAAGGATTCCACCGACCATAGCTCCCGGAATGGATCCGATACCACCAAATACGGCAGCCACGAAAGCCTTGATACCCGGCATCGCTCCTGTATATGGTGTCAGTGTCGGATAAGTCTGACAGAGAAGAAGTCCTGCAATTGCTGCAAGTCCTGAACCGATTGCAAATGTAAGGGAGATTGTTGCATTCACGTTGACTCCCATCAGCTGTGCTGCATCACGGTCTTCGGATACTGCCTGCATGGCACGTCCCGGTTTGGTCTTCTGTACAAAAAGCATCAGTCCGACCATGATCACAATACAGGTAAGGATCGTCACGATCGTAATTCCCTTAATAACCAGTTCTCCTCCGAAAAGAGAGAGTGACGGTACATCGATAACAGTTACAAAACTTTTGGCATCTGCACCGAAAATCAGTAAGGCCAGGTTCTGAAGCAGATAACTGACACCGATCGCGGTGATCAGTACTGCCAGATTTGATGATGCTTTACGGAGCGGACTGTATGCAACCTTCTCAATCACCATACCAAGAACGGTACAGAAGATCACGGAAAGTACAATAGCCAGCACCGGCGACATTCCTCCCTTTGTAACAGCAGTAAGGATCACAAACGCACCAACCATGATGACATCACCATGAGCAAAGTTCAACATTTTTGCAATACCATATACCATTGTGTACCCGAGTGCAATGATCGCATAGATGCTGCCCAGGCTGATTCCATCTTTTAAATATGATATAAAACTCATAATGCACCTCTTTAATTTATTATCTTATTAGTGCAAGAAAGGAGGACGGTTCTGTGATAACAGGCAACCGTCCCCCGTCCTCTTATTTCAGTATACTGTTATTTCATTTCCACGTAAGCACCATCTTTGATCTCGAAAGCTTTTGGCTCTTTGTCACATTCGCCGTCTTCGGACCATTTTGCCTTACCTGTCAGACCATCAAGTTCAATGTTCAGCATGGAAGCTGACATTGCAGCACTGATATCTTCATTAGACATATCCGGTGTGATTGCCGCATCGTTTGCAGCAAGCTGCATTGCAAAAAGTACATCATAAGCATCAGCTGCGAACTGGTTCGGAACCTCGTTCTTATTTGCTGCTTCATATGCCTCAACAAATGCTTTGGATTTTTCATCTTCGGATGTTACAGAGAAAGGTGTCAGAAGCATAACGCCCTCTGCAAGGGATGTATCAAAGTTTTCTACTCCAAGAATACCATCCATACCATCTACACCAAATTTCTTGATGTCATCCATTCCTGCATCATGAGCCTGCTGAAGGATCAGAGCATTGTCAGAATAGTAGTTTGGAAGGAACAGAAGCTCTGCACCGCTGTCTTTGATCTTTTTGAGCTGTACGGAATAATCTGTGTTGTTGTCTGTTGTATAAGCTTCATCAGCTACAACCTCCAGACCATTCTCTTCTGCTGCTGCAACAAATGCATCATGTACACCTGAGTTATAGTCTGCCATGGAATCATAGAGAACTGCAACCTTTGTTGCAAGCTTATGCTCACCGATAAATTCAGCAGATTTTGTTCCCTGTGCCGGGTCTGTGAAGCACATACGGAACTCATTGCTGCCTGCAGTGATACAGTCTAATGCTGTACCGGATGGAGTGAACAGGAATGTGCTCTCTGCTGCCTCTGCTCCGACTGCGATACAGGAACCAGATGTTACTGTACCACAAAGCATCTGCATTCCTTTATCCAGGAGGTCATTGTATGCATTCACTGCTTTCTCCGGATCACCCTGATCATCACCTGCATCAAGAATCTCTACATTGTATCCGTTGAATCCACCATTTGCATTAATTTCTTCTGCTGCAACCTGTGCTGCATGATATACACCGAGTCCATACTGTGCATAGTCGCCTGTCATAGGTCCGATCACACCGATCTTAAATGTCTCATCCTCTGCCGCGAATACAGATACTGGCATCATTGTTGCTGTCATGGCCACTGCTGCTGTTAAACTAAGTACTTTCTTCCAGTTTTTCATAATAAAGCTCCTCCTTTTGCTTTAACTCGCTAATACTTTAATGTTTTTGATTATAGCATCTGATATATGTGATTGCAAGGTAAATTTTAGATTTCTTTAAGAATTTGTTTATTTCGCAAGGATATGTGTTTTCGTGACACGGACTTTTCATTCAAATCTGACAGTCATATTCTCTGGGATATGATAAAATTCCTTGAATTTTTCTGCCCAGATCTCATCTATCGGTTCCGTATATCCTGTATAATCACTGAATGGCATGACCGGAAGTGTCAGTTCTTTTGCATTCTGCTCGACTGCCTCTTCGATCAATTCTGCTCTGTAATCACTGTACTTCCCTATTATCATAAAAATCCTCACATAAAATAATGCTGAAATACAAACTGTCACTGCAAGGATCAATGCCGGATAAAAAACCTGTATTTCTTCTCTCTTTTTTAGAAGATATTGAAGAATCTTTACCGCCGCCAGCACTTCAAACACATAAGAAATATAAAAGCATCTCGGACCGATTGGATCCGCTGCAATAAGCGGTGCTGCAAAAGCCAGCGAACCAAGATATGTGATACAGATAGAAAGCCGTTCTTCTTTTTCTGTAAACATCCAGACACAGAGAATCACATTTATAAAAAATACTATGGAAAGAAGTGCCATGATCCCTCTGTCCACCGCCTGCGTTCCAGCAAAGATCCACTCCGGACAGATCTTGTGCAAAATGCTGTACGCACTGTACCCCCAGAAAACAACCAGCATCTCTGCCGCTGCAAAACTCTGTTTTCTTTTTTTCAGGATAAGAACTGTAAGCAAAACTGTAAATATTACTGTCAGCACCCAGTTATTCAGGACAAGATTTGTCCATATCCTGGCAGCAAACCTCTGAAGCAGAATTCCTGCACTCATATCAATACTTTTATAGGTTTTTCCATTATGTACCGCTGCACTGGAATATGCTGAATTAGAAAACATGAGCACTGCTCCCAGAATTGCAGAGCACAGATAATTCACTTCTATTAAATAAATTTTTCTGTATCTGACAGCAGTGTAGACCAGCATCCACAGAGCATAGGCAGCAACAATGATCGTTATATTTTCGCTGAATAGCTGGACGCATATTCCCAAAGGGATAACTGCAAAAGTTTGAAAGCATGAATATTTTTCAGCTTTCTTTCTGTAAAGCTCTTCTGTCCATATAAAATAGACCAGAAACAACGGTACCGGAACTTCGTAATTGACAAAAGCGGCCGGCCATCCATAGCTCTGTCCATACAGGGAAGCCGGGACAGCAAGCAACAGTAAAATGATACTCAGAAGAAGGATCGGATCTGACTTGTCTTCTTCTGAAAAAAATTTTCTTCGCACGCTCACTTCCATCAGCCATACGACCAGCACCATACATACGGATATTACAAGTGTTTTTGCCATCTCTGATCTTGTGATCAGCAATGCCAGGATATTTCCCAGATATCTTCCGTTATACCCTGAAAAACCTCGCTTCATCAGTTCCATCCGCTGAGGCAGACCCCACTTCCACTCATCAAGACAGTAGGGAGCTTTATATCCCAAATATACAAACAGTATAAAAAAAACAGAATAAATAAAATATCTTGCCCTGTTATCT
The DNA here is from genome assembly GCF_009883055.1 of Blautia sp. BIOML-A1. GTDB lineage: Bacteria > Bacillota > Clostridia > Lachnospirales > Lachnospiraceae > Blautia_A. The sequence goes on from NZ_WWVR01000034.1 coordinate 79,752, forward strand.
TTAATCTTCATCTTCTCTCTCCCGGAAACTGCCATATAAAAAAGACCGCAGATTTTATAACTGCGGTCTTTTCAGGCATATTAACTTATGCTACTGCTTTTTTAGCGATCTCAGCAAGTGCTGCAAATCCCTCTGCATCGTTTACTGCAAGTTCAGCAAGCATCTTTCTGTTGATGTCGATGTTTGCAACTTTAAGTCCGTGCATCATTTTGCTGTAGGAAAGTCCGTTCATTCTTGCTGCTGCATTGATACGAGCGATCCAGAGCTGTCTGAACTGACGTTTTTTCTGTTTACGTCCTGCATAAGAGCTTGCAAGTGCTCTCATAACAGACTGTTTTGCTACTCTATACTGTTTGGAACGGGCTCCTCTGTAACCCTTTGCCAGTTTTAATGTACGGTTATGTCTTTTTTTTGCGTTTAATCCGCCTTTAATTCTTGCCATTTCTTATATTTCCTCCTGTAGTCTTCTGATATCGTCCGCTGCCTGTTAATTATAAATATGGCAGAGCTTTCTTAATATTCTTAAGGTTTGTAGAATCAACAACAGTAGCTTTTCTCAGATTTCTCTTTCTCTTCTGAGATTTCTTTGTTAAGATATGGCTCTTATAAGCTTTATTTCTCATGATTTTTCCGGTTCCGGTTTTTTTGAAACGTTTTGCTGCTGCTCTACAAGTTTTAATCTTAGGCATTGTTATTTCCTCCTTGATTCGTGGTTCTATTTTTTATTTCACATTACCAGTCTCATGCACTGGCGGCATAATGTTCTGGTAACTGCTTAACGCTTTTCGCTGAGAAACATGGTCATGCTTCTTCCTTCGATCTTAGGTGCTTTCTCCACTGTTGCAACATCTGCAAGAAGCTCCGCAAAATCATCAAGGACATGTCTGCTGCTTGCCATGTGTGCCATCTCTCTTCCTCTGAAGCGAAGTGTAACCTTTACACGGTCACCTTTGGAGAGGAACTTTCTGGCCGCATTGACCTTGGTCTTTAAGTCATTTGTATCAATGTTTGGTGAAAGACGTACTTCCTTGATGTCGATCGTCTTCTGTTTCTTCTTAGCTTCTTTTTCCTTACGGGAGAGCTCATAACGGTATTTACCGTAATCAATGATCTTACACACCGGTGGTTTTGCCTGCGGCGCGATCTTTACAAGGTCAAGTCCTGCTTCCTGTGCCTTCGCCATTGCTTCTCTGGCTGACACAATTCCGAGCTGTGCTCCGTCCGGTCCAATCAGACGTACCTCTCTGTCTCTGATCTGTTCGTTAATCATTAAATTGCTAATTGTAGTACACCTCCATACCTGTAAATAAATGATATACTCTGACTCTCAGTCACCTTATGAACTAATCGGTAATGAAATTACCGAGAACTTCCTGTTATTCTCCTCTTCCCCTCAAAAAGAAAGAGCATGGACAGAATCCACACTCTATTATACCCAGTGATACATGACTAAAATGCCATGCGATATACAAATTCCAAAAGGAACATCCTGTATATCCCTGCATATAAACCTGAGCCGCAATCAGTCTGCGCTGAGGTGAGAGTGAAACTCTGCTTCGTTTTCTTTACGTACTGTATTAAGATACCATCCCTTTTTATGAAAGTCAAGCAGTTTTTTGTATATTTTTATTTTTTTTGCGAATACTTAAATATGGACACATAAGTCCGACAAAATCCAAGGAGGAATAACTGACTATGACAATTCTGAAATGTTCTGCTGTAAAATGCATGTACAACGAAAACGAACTCTGTTCCAGAGGTGATATCGAGATCACCGGTGCAAATGCCCGCCATGCAGAGGATACCACCTGCGGAAGCTTCCGCGACCGCAATTCTTCCGGCTCCGCCATGAACTGCGATACTCAGCACTGTGGCTGTGAAAAGATCAATATTGACTGTAAGGCTCAGGAATGTACCTACAACGACCACTGCAAATGTACAGCCTCCGCCATTAATGTTTCCGGCTGTCATGCCACAGAATGCTGCGATACAAAATGTGATACCTTCTCCTGTAAGTGCTGACCTTCTCTAAAAAGTTCTGATCACTTTGGATACGGTCAAAAAAAGACGCTGTGAACTCACAGCGTCTTTTAGTCTGTCATTTATCTGTTCTTAAGGAAATCCGGAATCTGGATGTCTTTCTTCTGTACAGTGCTTGACGGTACTTTGCTTGTAAATGTCGGTGTACTCTGCATATTCGGCAGATTGAAACTCGGCATGCTCATAGTCGGCTGCTGTGTCTGGGTTGTCCCTGCAGTGCCTGCTGCCGGTCTGCGAACACCGAATGGTGTTGTATTGCTTCTGTTGCCAAATGGTGTGGATTTGGCTTCCAGATCAGAAAGTCCTGTAGCAATTACTGTGATTCTTGCATAATCTGCAACGGAATCATCATACATTGCACCAAAGATGATGTTAGAGTCCTCTCCGGTAAGCTCCTGTACATAGCTTGCTGCATCATTTGCATCCATAAGAGAAATATCTCCGGAAATGTTGATGATGACATGAGTTGCACCCTTGATAGTTGTTTCCAGAAGCGGGGAGGATACCGCCTGCTGTACTGCCTCCATCGCCTTGTCATCTCCTCTTGCCTCACCGATACCAATATGAGCAATTCCCTTATCTCTCATTACAGTCTGAACATCTGCAAAGTCAAGATTGATCAGTGCCGGAAGATTGATCAGGTCTGTGATGCCCTGTACTGCCTGCTGAAGTACTTCATCTGCCTTACGAAGTGCCTCCGGCATGGTCGTACGACGATCTACGATCTCTAACAGCTTGTCATTCGGAATGACGATCAGTGTGTCAACAGCTTTCTTCAGATTCTCGATTCCGGACAGAGCATTGTTCATACGTGTTTTTGCCTCGAAACGGAAAGGCTTCGTAACGACACCAACTGTCAGGATACCCATCTCCTTGGCTGCTGCTGCGATAACCGGTGCTGCACCTGTACCGGTGCCGCCGCCCATACCACAGGTAACAAATACCATGTCTGCACCTTCCATTAACTGTTTCACTTCTTCTATGCTCTCCTCAGCAGCCTTCTGGCCAACTTCAGGCTGTGCACCTGCGCCAAGGCCCTTCGTAATCTTTTCACCAATCTGAAGTACTGTTGGAGCTTTGCAAAGTGTCAGGGCCTGTTTATCAGTATTTACACCAACAAACTCTACTCCTCCGATGGCCTCTTCCACCATTCTGTTTACTGCATTATTTCCTGCTCCGCCTACGCCAATTACAATAATCTTGGCGGAAGACTCGGCCTCATTTGACATAATCTCTAACAATGTACTTCCTCCTTTATCTCCCTGATATTATCATATATCAAACTACATATAGATATATCATATATTTTTTTCTTGAATTAATCAACCACTAATTTTGTTTTTTTATACTTTTTTCACGATTATTCGTCATCGGTGATCTGGAATGGATTTTGCCCAGAGGCTGTAAACGGAGTGGACCGCAGCCTATTCTTCCCCTTCATAATAGTCGCTTTCCTCCTCACTGTAGCCGTCTTCATAGCTATCTTCCCCGGTGTTTTCGGTGCTTTCTTCTTCGGAATCTTCTTCCTGCGAGCTTCCATCTTCATTATCCGTATCAGAGTTATCTTCTGTATCTTCTGGTTTTGCTCCTACATAATTTCCCTCTGCGTCGTATTCACCAACTCCGTCAAATCCGCCCGACTCATTGTATCCGCCGGTCCAGTCACCGAAGCTGTCCAGCAGTTCCTGCGTCGGTGCAGGACCAACATAATTAAGATCAGCGTCGTACTCTCCGCTTCCGGTATAATCCCCTTCTTCGTCGTAGCCGCCTACCCAGTTCTCAATGGCCGTATCCAGTGCTGTCACCGGTTTAGGTCCCACATATTTTCCGGATTCATCATATTCTCCGTCACCGGTGTAATCACCATTCTCATCATAACCACCATTCCAGTTCTCTGCGGTGATCTCCTCTTCTTCGGCTTCAAATGTCACCATCTTTGAATTGCGTGAGATATTTTCCATGTGGAGGATTCCTTTCTGTCCCTCAAGCTGTGGCAAAATGGCGATCGCCCTTGTCATTTTGTCCTCCAGATATTCATCCTTGCCAAGCTGGACCGTGACATCACCATACATAAGGCTGATTTCATAATTGTCATCAAAACTGATATGATCCGGCACCTTATCATTCTTGGCAAAAATTGTAGAAAGAGCAACCGCCGTGTTCAGGACTGCTCCTTTGATTGGAAGCTTTTCTTTCATCACAATCTTTGAAGGCTGTATCCCGTCAAAAAAAGCCACCTTTGTGTCTCTTATCTTACTTCCCTCTACAAAATATCCGTTATTGTCAAAATAAATATAGCTGTCCAGATAAGGAATACAGCCTACCACGCTCTTTTCTTTGACACTGATGATCAGTTTATGTCTGTCGGAACGTTTCACGCTGAAATTCTCGATATATGGAAATTTTTCTGCCGCATTTTTGGAATAAAATCTCGGAGCAAAAATCGTGTTGGAGGTCAATGGTCCCTTAAGGATTGCCTCTTTCAGTTCATCCTCTGAATAATGCTCACTTCCCATGACTTCAACGGTCTTCACCTGAAAAAAAGCGAAGAAAAAAATAACAGCGGCCAGGATTATGATGGCCACACTGCCCATGATCAGTTTCCGTGTATTAATATTACTGGATGTATTCATATGTCGTCATTCCTGTATCCTTCTTGATTTTCCCGCCAAGATCTGAAATATCCTGAACGATATCTTCGTATCCCCGGCAGATAAATGAATATCCCTCTACAATAGATTCACCCCTTGCAGCAAGTGCTGCAACTACCAGTGCTGCTCCACCTCTCAGTTCCTGTGCCTGTAAATATCCTCCCTGTAAATCAGAGGTGCCTCTGATCCACGCCTTTCTTCCCTCTGTTCTGATCTCTGCTCCCATCCGGTTAAGCTCTCCGGTTATCTTGAAGCGATCCTCAAAAACAGATTCCAGAATACAGCTCTTTCCCGGAATCGTTGCCAGCACTGCCATCAGAAGTGACTGCAGATCTGTAGGAAATCCCGGGTATGCAGCAGTTTCTGTCATAGAAACAGGAAATCGCACCCGGCTTCCGTCCGCTACTAGTTTACCACTGTTCCATTCATATTGTCCACCCATTTTGCGATATACTTCAAGGAAGGCCGTGAGTTCACCCTGTGGAGGATTCTGGATCTCAATCCTTCCTCTGGTGGCTGCTGCTGCACAGAGATATGTCCCGGCAACGATTCGATCTGGCGGCACCTGCATATCTGCGCCCTGAATGATTTTTCCTCCTTCGATCAGAATCTCCTCCGTTCCTTCTCCCTGAATACTTGCTCCCATCTTCTTTAAGAATCTGCACAGCCAGATAATCTCCGGTTCTTTTGCACAATTATAAATTCTTGTTTTTCCACTGGCAGAAACTGCTGTCAGAACAGCCTGCTCCGTTGCCCCTACACTTTTTCCGGCGAAAAAAATCTCCGTTCCATGAAGCTTTTCGCATACCGCTTCCAGCTTCTCTGTACACTCTTCTACTTTTGCTCCAAACTTCCGAAGTGCATACAGATGAAGATCCACCGGCCTTTTTCCAATCACACAGCCTCCCGGATATCCCATGGATACCCTGCCCACTCTTCCCAGCAGTACTCCGAGCAGTATAACAGAAGATCGCATTTTTTCTGTATAAAAAGCAGATATTTCTGTTTTTTGTACCTTCGTACAGTCCAGATACAAATCATGTTCCTGCCACCGGGTATCTACGCCGAGTGTACCAAGGATTTCTTCCATGCAAAATACATCTGCGATCCGGGGACAGTTTCTGAGTACGCTGATTCCGGGATAAAGAAGTGCAGCCGCCATCATGGGAAGTGCAGCATTTTTGGAACCCTGCATCCGTATCGTACCATGAAGAGGAGTTCCTCCTGCTATGCGAAGTTTATCCAATCGTTTCACTCCCAAAGGGCCTCTTACCTTTATTATATGTTTCGTGAAATTTTCTGTGATTCTCTTCTCTTTCTTTGTATCAGCTTCTCAAATCTGCTGTAAACTAAAAGAAAGTCTGATCTGTTTTCATTCAAATCTGACTTTCTTTTTTCTTCTATATTAATATAAGTACAGCATTTTTATCAAAGTGCTTTTACGTATTCTTTGAACATATCGCCTCGCTGTTCATAGTTATCGAACTGTCCCCAGCTTGCGCAGGCAGGAGAAAGAAGGACTGCATCTCCCGGTTCTGCCTTCTGTGCACAGATATCCACTGCTTCCCTGAGATCCTCACACAGAATGATACACGGACACACGCCAAGACGCTCCGCTGCTTCTTTGATCTTGTCTTTTGTCTGTCCGATCAGAACAAGGCAGCGTACCTTGCCATCAAAAGCATTCAGCCATTCATCATAGCTGGAACCCTTATCGTAGCCGCCTCCGATCAGAAGCGTAGGACGGTTCATAGCCTGTATGCCCTTAATCGCAGCATCCGGATTGGTTCCCTTGGAATCATTGTAATAAACAACGCCATTCTTCTCTGTGACATATTCAATCCGGTGCTCAACTGCTGTAAATTCGCAGATACTTTTGCAGATACTCTCCACAGAAACGCCTGCACAATATGCCATTGCCACTGCCGCCATCACATTCTCAAAATTGTGCTGTCCAAGAAGCTTAAGTTCACCTGTATGTACAAACGGAATTTCTTTACCTTCCAGCTTAAGTACGATCAGATCTCCATCCAGATAAATTCCCTCATCAAGCTTCCTTACACTGGAAAAATAAACCGTTTTCGGAACAATATTCTTACCGAATTCACGCAATACCGGATCCTCGTAATTCAAAATGCAGAAATTCTCCGGTTTCTGATTTTTGACGATCAGTTCCTTGACGCGGATATATTCCTCCATTGTATGATGACGATTCAGATGATCCTCTGTGATGTTAAGGATCGCACTGACCTGTGGTGCAAACTCCTCAATCGTCTCAAGCTGAAAGCTGCTGATCTCTGCCACTGTTGTAGAATTTTCTTTCATTTCCAATGCTTTGGATGTATACGGTGTTCCGATATTTCCTACCACAAAAACTGATTCCGCTGCATCACTCATAATCTTGCCAAGCAATGCTGTCGTAGTAGTCTTTCCGTTTGTTCCGGTAATCGCCAGCACACGACCCTTTCCTGTACGATAAGCAAGCTCCACTTCTCCCCATACCGGAAGTCCCATATCATAAAACTTCTGTACGACCGGAATATCTGTCGGTACTCCGGGACTGAGTACTACCAGATCAAGGCCTGCTTCTACTTCTTTCGGGAGTTCTCCCGCATAGATCTCAGCCTTCTCTCCATGTGCAAGTTTACCCAGAACTGCATCCTTATCTGTGTTTTCATTTCCGTCAAAGAGAATCACATGAGCCCCTGTCTGTTCCAGAAGATCCGCGGCTCCGATACCACTTTTGCCTGTTCCAAAGACAAGTACTCTTTTTCCCTGTAAATCCATTCTTTTTTCCTCCTGTAAGCTGGTTACCCTTTACTTCGTTCACAGCAACCTGTTCAAAATCACAGTGCGAGAAGTGCGATCAGACACATCACTGCTGTTATAATAGAAAACACAGCTACAACTCTTGTTTCCGACCATCCGCATAATTCAAAATGATGATGGATCGGAGCCATCTTAAAGATACGTTTCCCATGTGTTTTCTTAAAATAAGTTACCTGTATGATAACGGACAGTACCTCTACCAGATAGATCAGACCTACCAGAAGGATAAACAGCGGCATCTGCATCATATAGGCAGCTCCTGCGACAAATCCTCCCAGTGCCAGAGATCCCGTATCACCCATAAAAATTTTGGCAGGATATACATTAAACAGCAGAAATCCCATCAGCCCCCCCACAACTGCACAGGTGATCGGCTCGATTCCACTCTTTGTTCCAATGGAAACCACAGAGAAAAATACCGCAACGATCAGTGTTACACTGGATGCCAGTCCGTCCAGACCATCTGTAAAGTTTACACCATTCACAGTTCCGATCACTGCAAAGAAGAGAACCGGAACAGCCAGCCATCCAAGGTTCAGATAATGATCTGACCAGAATGGGATACGCATTGCCAGATTTACATCTGTATAATTCACAAGATAATACGTAAATACTGCGGTTACAACTATCTGCAGAGAAAATTTCTGCCATGGAAGAAGACCATCAGAACGTCTCAGAACTACCTTAAGGTAATCATCCAGAAATCCGATAATACCAAATCCCAGTGTCAGAAACAGTACCGGAATCACCTTCGGATAATCTCTGACATAAAACAGGGATGTTATAACCGTAGCTATCAGAAAAATGACGCCTCCCATTGTAGGAGTTCCTGCTTTTTTCAGGTGCGACTGCACACCCTCCACACGTTCTGTCTGTCCCATCTTGAGTTTTCTCAGAAACGGGATGATGATCGGCCCCAAAATCACACTGATCGCAAAAGAGATCAGCACAGGGATTACAACTTGATAATTCATCCTCACACCTCTTATCATTCTTTTGTTTTTTTATCATGTTTGATTATAAGGCTTTTTGACGTATTTCGCAACCCTATCGTTACTGTGAACAGTTACATCCCTTTCCTTCTATCCTTCTATTTTCATATACGGAAGAATGTTCTCAAAAATTGTCCGGACAACAGGGGCTGCAATGGTTCCTCCATAATAGACACCCTTGGGATCATGAATGATACATAAGGCCAGTATCTGCGGCTCTTTTGCGGGAGCAAATCCAAGAAATGAAGAGATATAACGGTTGGCACTTCTTGGAAGTGTCTGTGAAGTAGCCGTCTTGCCGCCGATTCTGTATCCCTCGATCGCTGCATTTTTTCCCGAACCCTCAGAAACAACTTTTTCCAGTATATACCGGACTTTCTCAGATGTTTCGGCTGAGAGGATCCCTGTTTTTACAGGATATTCCAACTCTTTTATAATTTCTCCGCTCTCATCTTCAACCGCCACTCCAAAATGAGGAGTGACCCGTCGTCCTCCGTTGATCAGTGCACTCACAGTTGCCGCAAGCTGGATCGGTGTGATCTGAAAGGACTGGCCAAAGGAAACTGTTGCCAATTCTACATTTCCCATATTCTGAGGCTTGTGCATGATCGTACCCGCCTCTCCCGGAAGATCAACGCCGGTTTTTTCCAGAAGTCCGAATTTTCTGAAGTATTGATAGTATTTTTTCACCCCAAGTCTCAATCCTACTTCGATAAATACGGGATTGCAGGAATTCTGTGCTCCTTCTACAAAATTCTGCGAACCATGTCCTCTCCTGTTTGCACAGTGGATCCTTCTGTCATCGACCAGCTTGTATCCGGGACAGTAGAAACGATCCTCCATAGTTACAGCCCCTTCCTCAAGACCTGCTGCCATTGTGATGATTTTGAATGTAGAACCCGGTTCATAGGTATCATTCAGACAGGGATTCCTCCACATCTGATTCAGCAGTTCCTGCTTCTTCTCTGCACTCAGGCCGGAAGTATCCGCATCTGTATTCAGTTCAAACGGGTGATTCAGATCAAATTCCGGCACATTTACACAGGCATAGATTTCTCCGTTCTGAGGGTTCATCAAAAGAATCGAAACTCTTTCAGCATCTTTTTCTTCCATAACCTTCAGAGCAGCCTGCTGGACATATTCCTGTATGCTGATATCCAGACTGGTTCGAAGCGTGCTGCCTGTCTTGGGTTCTTTCCGGTTTTCTCCGATTTCATCCAGTTCGATTCCCCTCGCATCAGTAGTCGTGAGGATTTTGCCCGAATCACCGCTCAGCACATCTTCATATTCCACCTCAAGACCTATGATTCCCTGGTTGTCTGCTCCTGTAAATCCCAGGACTCTGGAAGCAAGCGAATTCCATGGATAATATCGCTTGTAGTCTTCATCCACCTTTACCCCCGCAAGACCGGCCTTTCGTATTTCATCTCCCACCTTTTTTTCTACATTTGTCCGCATTCTCTCTATGGAGGATATTTTTTCTACTTTTTTTCGCACTGTATCTTCTGATAGTTCCAGTTTCTGCGACAACAGGGAAATGATCTTTTCCGGCTCCTTAATCTGGCTGTGAATGACAGATACCGTACAGACAATCTTATTTGATGCAAGAACTTTTCCCTTCGCATCCACTATTTTTCCCCGCGCTGCTTTGATCGGTCGTTCCCTCTCATGGAGTTCCTGTGCTTTCTCACTATAATAGTCCGCTCTGACCCCCATCAGATAAACAAGTCTTCCTGTCAGTCCCAGCATCATGACTGCACATAAAAGAAAAATTGTCCATACCTTTTTTTTATGAAAAGTCAGATTTTTTTTCATAAAAAATCCCCCCGAAGACTGTCATACTATTATATGTCCAGTCCCCGGAGGGAATCACCGTATCTTAGTCCAGTCCAGCCTCCTCATTAGTAAGGCCTTCACTTTCCATATCATTGTCCTGTTCAGCATCTTCTTCACTGTCTTCTGGTGGTTCCGGCACGTTTGTATCTGAAATTGCTTCTTTCAGATCACCTTCATCATCCGTGCCCACATTTACATCCACAGTGTTTCCAGAGGCATCCACAAGATTTCCCTTAAATCCTTCCCACAACTCTGTTTTCGGGATGGTTCCATCCTCTGATTCGTCCGGTGTTACATTCAGATACGGAAGCAGCTCTGACAGGATTCCCTGTGCGATATACTGAGGATATTTACTGTCTGCCTGTTCCTCCGCATTCGGCTCATCTACAGCCACATACATAAGTACCTGCGGATTCTCCACCGGTGCAAAGGTAATAAAAGAAACGATATATTTCTTATTTCCTCGCGGAAGTTTCTCGGCAGTACCTGTCTTACCACCAGAACTGTAGCCTTCTACCTTGGAGGTACGGCTTGTACCTTCCAGAACACTGGCCTGCATGTAAGAACGAATGTCTGCCGAAATGTCAGAAGAGATTGTCTGTTTGAGAAGCACCGGATTAATTGTTCTGACCGTACCTCCGCTGCTGTCCTTGATTGCAGTCACCAGGTGCGGCTGATAATAATATCCGCCATTGATAACCGAACACATTGCATTGATCTCTTGAAGCATCGTACAAGTAAATCCCTGACCGAATGCCGAGCAGGCAAGCTCCGTTTCTCCCATGGTCTCTGTCGTATGGATAACGCCCGCCCCCTCATTCGGAAGATCGATTCCTGTACGGGAACCAAAATTAAATAGACTCTGTGCTTTCAGGAAAGCCTCTGTCCCCATTTTGGCTGCGATCTGCATCATTCCATCATTACAGGAGTTTGCAATGACCTCCCTTAAGGTCTCCGTTCCATGTGCATCCGGCCATACCGCACATTTGATATAGGTATCTCCGTTTGCACCAAAGGTTTCGCCGCCATCGCAGTTAAACGTATCCGTTGCTGAGATCTTGCCTTTCTCCAGGGCACCTGCCATGACGATTGGCTTTACAACGGATCCTACTTCAAAAGCATCTGTTACACAGAAATTTCCCCACATGGCATTCAATGCCGTCACGGTTTCCTCATCTGACATTTTGTCGATTTCTTCCTGAGAATACACCTGTGACATATCTCTTGGATTATTCAGATCATATCTGTCTCCTCCATCCATGGCGATGATTTCGCCGGTCGACGGCCTCATTACGATCACACCAATGTTCTTGGCACCCATGCTGGCTTTGAAGCCATTGACATATTTTTCTACAATCTGCTGTGCTCCCACATCCAGCGACGTCTCGATACTTTCCCCGGTTACTGGCTCCATGATCGTCTGTTCAGCATCTGACTCATCATTGATATATCCATACTGACGGCCATCCGTTCCCATCAGGGTACTGTTATAATAACCTTCCAGCCCGGCATCTGCTGTTTCTCGCGAAAGAGTAAAACCGATGGTATCACAGGCAAGTTCATCAAAAGGATAGATTCTCAGATAATCTTCCTCAAACCAGACTCCCTGTACATTTGCACGTTCTTCCAGTTCTTTCTCGGAAAGACCGCTGTCCTCACCAGGGGAAGCATATTCTTCAAATGCTTTCTTCTGATCCATTGTTATTTGTTTTTTGAGGATCTGGTACTGGCTGGAGCTTGTCGCAGGATCTGTAAGTTTCTTTCGGATATCATCCTCATCAATACCCAGAACATCTACAAGTGCCTTGACCGTCGCATCTACATAGTCATGCTTTTCATCATTGACTTCCTTACAGTCCAGGATCACTGTATAAACCTTCTGACTTGTAGCGAGGAGATTTCCGTTACAATCATAAATATTGCCTCGCTTGGCCGGAAGTACACTGCTCTGATAGGACTGCTGTGCCTGCAGAAGTACTCGTTTCTTATACTTGGTTCCACTGGTCGCATTAATATACGTAATACGTCCCAACAAACAAACTAAAGCTAGTATTACTACTGCAAATAGTCCTACTAGCTTTCCCCGCATGGTATGATTGATTTTTGGTTGAGGTTTCTTACGTTTCCTCTGTCTGGTATCGCTCAAATTCTCACCTCTTACTTTCAGGGTACATCCTGATACTGTCTCACATAACTGCTGCTTGGCACACTGTAAGTCTTCTTCTGACTGTCAGTGGGATAGTTCATTTCCAGACGGCCGATCGCGGTTTCTCTGATCTGATCCAGATCAACTTCCGATGTCACCTGACTTTCATATGCATCATTTTCTTCTTTAAGCTGAGCCCATTCGGATTCCAGGCCTGCTACGGATTTAATCCTTCCTGTCAGCTCTGCCTTCAGCTGAAGATAGTTGACACAGCAAAACAACACTGCCACACTTACAACTGCCAGGAACGTTACAAATCCACGTCCCATACTCATTGCCTTCTCACGGTTACGCCTGGTCTCACGACTTATTCTCTGAGTGCCGGCTGTTACTGTGCGTGTTGTACTTCTATGCTTCACAGACTGCTCCCGGGAAGCCGCCGGTCTGCGTCCCGGCACCTCCTGCAGTCTCTTTACTGTATTTCCATCTATATACATCCCACGGGCATTTCTTGCATTTACTTTGCCTTTTCTGTTTGTAACTGCCCTGTTTGTCCTTTCCATCTACGCCCTTCAACTCCTATATTTCAGTCTGAAAATCTCCGCTCAAAAATCCTCAGTTTTGCACTTTTAGATCTTGGGTTTTCTTCCTGTTCTGCTGTCGTTGGAAGAATAGGCTTTCTGGTGATAACTTTTCCTTTGGATTTTTTGCCGCATACACACACCGGAAAGTCCGATGGACATGTACATGGATTTTCGTTTTTGCGGAAGATCGTCTTAACAATACGATCCTCTAAAGAATGAAACGTGATAATACATATTCTTCCTCCATCATCAAGGAGATCGATCATTCCATCCAGTGATTCTCTGAGAACATCCAGTTCTCTGTTTAACTCAATGCGAATTGCCTGAAACGTCCGCTTCGCCGGATGTCCTCCGGTTACCTGCATCTTCATCGGAATAGACTGACGAATGATCTCTGTCAGCTCTCCGGTGGTGCGGATCGGACTCTGCTGTCTGGCCGCCACAATGTGCTTCGCTATATTCTTTGCAAATTTATCTTCACCGTAATCACGAATGATACGGTACAGTTCTTTCTCTTCATAACCATTGACAATATCAGCGGCTGTCCTGCTCTGCCTCTGATCCATCCTCATATCCAGAGGTGCATCTGTCCGATAGGTAAATCCCCGCTCTTCATTGTCCAGCTGATACGATGAAACTCCCAGGTCTAAAACAATTCCGTTGACTTTCTGGATTCCCAGGCTGTGAAGTTCATTAGCCATGTAACAATAATTGCTGCGAATGATCGTCACTCTGTCCTCATAGGCGGCCAGCCTGTCACTCGCAGCAACTATTGCATCTTGGTCCTGATCTATGCCAATAAATCTCCCCTTGGCAGAAAGTCTGCGGCACACTTCACTTGCGTGCCCTGCTCCTCCCAGCGTTCCATCCACGTAGATCCCGTCCGGCTTAATATTCAAGCCGTCAATGGTTTCTTCCAGTAATACAGACTTATGCTTAAATTCCATATCCGTCTCCTGTTGGATTTCTTTCCGGCGTATTGCTCAGATGATGATATCCATATCCCGCATACTCTCTGCGATACTGTCCATATCATCATAATTGCAGTTCTCACTCCACTTTTCCTTGCTCCAGATCTCAATCCGGTTCAGGTTTCCTGTGAGTACCACTTCTTTCTCCAGACCGGCAAATTCCCTTAGTGGCTGTGGCACAAGGACTCTCCCCTGCCTGTCCAGTTCACAGTTTGTGGCACCTGCTACAAAGAAACGTGTGAAGGTTCGCGCATTTTTATTTGTAAGTGGTAAGGCTCTGAGTTTCTTCTCGAATGTTTCCCATTCATCCATGGGATAAACTGAAAGACAACCATCCAATCCTCTGGTCATGATAAACTCTTCTCCCAAAAGTTCTCTGAACCTGGCGGGAATGATCAGACGCCCCTTCGCATCTATTACATGATTGTATTCTCCCATGAACATAAAACTCACCTGCTCTCAAGAGTACGATTTTCCCCTTCGTACATCTCTGGTGGAGCTGTCAAGTCTGCCACATTCTCTCCATTCCCCACCACTATTCACCACTTTCTACCACTTATGAAACAATTCTACCCCATTTACTGTTAAATTACAAGTGGGAATCTGAGTTTTTTTAATGCATGCAAGCCTCTTTTTTTCTCTGAAAAAGGGAAGTTTTCTTATGTTTTTTCAAGAAAACTTCCCTTTGGATTTTATTATTTATCGCATCTTTTGTTTAGTTAGCAACCACCAGTTCAACTGGTGGTTTATCCCTGGCCCTCCAAAGGGCCATTGTTACTGCTCGCCCCAAAGGGCGGTATCGCAAGCACTTTTACTGGCCCGCTATAAAGCGGTACTACTGGAATC
>NZ_WWVR01000035.1 GCF_009883055.1 Blautia sp. BIOML-A1
CATTCTATTGAATGATGATTCGTTAAGAATTTTCGAGAATCGTATGTGTTTCACTGTTTAGTTATCAAGGTTCTTTGCTGTTATCTCTCAGACAGCTTGTTTATTGTATCTTATTCTCAACTATTTGTCAAGAACTTTTTTAACTTTTTCAAAACTTTTTATTTAAGAAGTTTTGAAACGGAGAAGGAGGGATTTGAACCCTCGCGCCGCTATTAACGACCTACTCCCTTTCCAGGGGAGCCCCTTCGGCCAGCTTGGGTACTTCTCCAAATTGCCCTACACAATTGTTTTTTCGCTCCGTTTTACCAGAAGCGTTTTATATTATATCGTGTCATTTCTTGTTTGTCAAGAACTTTTTTAACTTTTTTTGCAAGTTTTTATTCTTAACAAGCGGAGAGAGTGGGATTCGAACCCACGCGCCCTTGCGGACAAACGGTTTTCAAGACCGCCTCGTTATGACCGCTTCGATATCTCTCCATATATATTTCTTTGTTTTTTGCGCTTCTCTGTCAGCGCAAGACATATTCTATCATCGAATGTTTCTCCTGTCAACACCTAATTTTACATTTTTTTATATTTTTTCAAAAAAGTTTCTGCAATGTCGAGATCTTCTGGTGTTGTGATCTTGATATTCTGATAAGAGCCCTCTACCAGGCGGATTCTGACCCCCGATTCCTGTTCTACTACCATGGCATCATCTGTAACTCCGGTCATATCTTTTCTTCGTAGGCTCTCATGTGCCGATCTGATCAGCGAATAGGCAAAAATCTGAGGTGTCTGAACAGACCATACCCTGCTGCGGTCCGGTGTTGACTGAACAAACCCCTCTTTATCTGAAATTTTGATTGTATCCTTGGACGGCATTCCAATTGCGCAGGCTCCTGTCTCCTGCACGCCAAAAACGCCCCTTTCCAACATTGCTTCTGTTACAAACGGTCTTGCTCCATCATGTATAAAAACATAATCACAGTCCTCGCAGGCAAGAAGTCCCTGATAGACGGAATCGTATCGTTCCTTTCCGCCGGCGATCACCTTTGTCACTTTTGTAAAATTGTAGCGTTCCACAATTTCCTTTTTACAATAGGAAATCATTTCCTCTCCGGTTACCAGAATAATATCCTGTATCAGAGGACTTTTCTGAAAACACTCCAGTGAATAATACAGTACCGGTCTATGATCAATTTCCAGAAACTGTTTCTGAATCCTGCTATTCATCCTTTTACTCTGACCTGCTGCCAGAACAATTGCTGTATTTTTCTCC
Organism: Blautia sp. BIOML-A1; assembly: GCF_009883055.1. Taxonomy (GTDB): domain Bacteria; phylum Bacillota; class Clostridia; order Lachnospirales; family Lachnospiraceae; genus Blautia_A. The sequence continues at coordinate 1,262 of NZ_WWVR01000035.1, forward strand.
TGTTTCATAATAAGTCCTCCATAACTGTTGTTTTATCTCTCTCCCAGTCTGAGATTCGGCACTGCATTCAGATTCCAGCCATGACGGGTGCCCTTTTTGTATTCATAATATGCTGCCACACCGATCATCGCCGCATTGTCTGTACAGAAAATTGGTGACGGACGGTAAAACTTGTATCCATGCTTACTGCATGCCTCTTCCATCGCCGCACGAAGAGTTCCATTCGACGCTACTCCTCCTGCTATTGCGATCTTATCCATATGATAGTCCCTGGCAGCCTGCATAGTATGTTCCACAAGCACATCTACGACTGCTTTCTGAAAAGACGCGGCCAGATCTGCACGGTTTACCTCTTCGCCCTTCATCTGTGCCTGATTCAGATAATTCAATACTGCTGATTTCACTCCACTGAAGCTGAAATCATACGGACAATCCCCAATTTTAGCCCTGGGAAAAACAATAGCATCCGGATTTCCTTCTTTTGATAAGTTGTCTATCTTCGGACCGCCCGGATAGCCCAGCCCGATCGCACGGGCCACTTTATCAAAAGCTTCTCCCGCCGCATCGTCTCTTGTACGTCCGAGGATTTCAAATTCCCCATAATCTTTGACAATAACCAGATGTGTGTGACCGCCTGAAACAATCAGACACAAAAACGGCGGTTCCAGATCCGGATGTTCTATATAATTTGCGGAAACATGTCCTTCAATATGATGTACACCCACAAGAGGAAGTTTTTTCGCATATGCAATTGCCTTTGCTTCTGCCACGCCTACAAGAAGTGCACCCACAAGTCCCGGTCCATAAGTAACTCCGATCGCATCCAGATCATCCAGCGTCACGTCCGCTTCCTTAAGAGCTTCCTCGATCACCTGGTTTACCTTCTCAATATGCTTACGAGAAGCGATTTCCGGCACAACTCCTCCATATAATTTATGAAGTTCTATCTGCGACGATATCACATTGGATAAAATAGTCCTGCCGTTTTTTACTACGGAGGCTGCTGTCTCATCGCAGGAGCTTTCTATTGCAAGAATTAATGTATCTTCCATAATAAGGCACCTCTAGTCTTCTTCAAAATTCAATTCTACGCTTTTGCCATCTTTACCAGGATATGCATTCGGAAAAATCCCTCTTACCATATCCATATATTCATCCGGTCGGATCAGCGAAGGGCTGAAATGCGTCAGCCACATTTCTCCAACCTCCGCATCCCTTGCAAGCGTCGCTGCTTCTCTGAACATCATATGCTTGTAACCCTTTGCCTTTTCAATCTTTTCATCCTCCGCATACATTCCCTCACAGATAAAGAGATCTGACCCCTTTGCATTGCGCAAAATAGACTCTGTTGGTCTGGTATCTGTAGTATAGGTGACTTTAATCCCCTTTCGCTCTGGTCCAAGCACCATATCAGGTGTATAAACAATACCGTCTTCTTCTATCGTCTGTCCCTTCTGCAGCGGATTCCAGAATTTCAGAGGGATTCCCTGATCTCTGGCACGTTCCGGTGAAAACCTGCCCTGACGCAGAATCTCAAGTGTATAGCCATAGCAGATCACATTATGATTCACTCTGAACGCTGTAATCCTGTAGCCATTAATTTCTATCACTTCTTCTGGTTTCGTAATCTCGATAAACTTGATCTCAAAAGGAAGTTCCGGTGCGATCACGCGAAGTGCATTCACAACCCGCTCCAGTCCTTTTGGTCCGATAAGGGTAAGCGGCTCACTTCGATCTGCATTGCCCATTGTAAGAAGAAGCCCCGGAAGTCCACTGATATGATCCCCATGATAATGAGTAAAGCAGATCACATCAATAGGTTTAAAACTCCATCCCTTTTCCTTCACCGCCACCTGTGTTCCCTCTCCACAGTCGATCAGCAGGCTGCTTCCGTTATATCTGGTCATAAGAGCGGTCAGCCAGCGTCTTGGAAGCGGCATCATTCCTCCGGTTCCAAGTAAACAAACATCTAACATATTTTTCCTCGTTTTCTATTCCATTATTGTTTCTTTGTCATAAGAACCGCATTTTCCTGCGGGTCAGTATAATAATTTTTGCGAAGTCCATCCTCCAGAAAGCCCAGTCTCTGATAGAGTCTGCGGGCACTTCCATTGCCCTCCCGTACTTCGAGGTGAACCAGATGGATTCCCTGTGCTTCCGCCAGCATGAGCATGCTGTTTACCAGAAAGTAGCCAATCCCTTCCTTTTGACGATCTCTGCATACCGCTACATTGAGGATGTCTCCCTCATCCAGTACTGTCTGCATACTACAGTATCCAAGAATCCTGTTCTTTTCTTCTGCTACAAAAAACATCGTGTCCTCTCTTGTCAGAAAAGTAAACATTCCTTCTTTAGTCCACGGCATGGCAAAAAGATCTGTCTCAATCTCCATGACCTGATCCAGATCTTCTGTCAGCATCTCCCGGAAAGTCATATCTGTTCTCCGGACTGTGCCGCCTCCCGCTCCTTCTTCTGTCGTTCTTCACGTTCGCGCTCTGCCTGTGATACACGCAGATAATCCGGAATATGCTCCATTGCTGTCTGTGTTCTTCCTTCTTTATAATAAATAAGTCCAAGTGCTGCAACCGCTGCCGCTCTCTGCTTATTCACATGTGCAGGAGCAAAAGAATACGGCACATTCAGTTTCTCAGCTATCATATCCGCAAAAACCGGCACTCCGTCTCCGAGAAATGTCACTGGCTGCTGGTATTCATTCAGCTTCCTGATCATTTCTTCCATCGGCACAGCCATCTGGTCCTCCACTGTCACAAGTCTGTGCTCCTCAAAGCGGTAGATTCCTGTGTAAACCTGTCTTCTCCTCGCATCCATGATCGGACAGATCAGTCCGTCTGTGTCATACAGATTATAGGCAAGACCCTCTACAGTCGGAACCGCTATCAGCGGTTTCTTAAGAGCAAGGCCAAGCCCCTTCGCTGTTGCTGAACCGATACGAAGTCCAGTAAAAGATCCCGGACCTGCTGCTACTGCAATCGCATCGATCGTATTCAGATCAAGCTCTGTCATTTTGGCAATCTCATCCAACATTGGAAGTAATGTCTGCGAATGTGTTTTTTTGTAATTTACTGTATATTCTGCTACCAGAATATCATCTTCTACAACAGCTACAGAGGCTACAATCCCCGAACTGTCAAGACCTAAAATTTTCATGTTTTTCTCCTCAATCCGAAATCTTAATTTCTTATGACTCCAGCCCTGCAATCGTAATACGTCGATAATCAAAGCCTTTAGAAAGATCTTTCTCAATGGTTATGGAAATCCTGTCCTCTGGCAAAATTTCCTCTATAAGTTCTGCCCATTCAATCAGACATATTCCCCCGCCAAAAAAGTAGTCATCATAACCGATCTCTTCCATTTCTTCAATATCGCCGATCCTATATACATCAAAATGATAAAACGGAAGTCTGCCCTCCTCATACACCTGTACGATCGTAAACGTAGGACTGTTTACCGGTTCTGTAATTCCCAGTCCCGCAGCTACTCCCTGTGTAAATACAGTCTTTCCGACTCCCAGATCACCAGTCAGTGTATAGACCTGTCCGGGTTTTGCATTTCTTCCGATCTCCTGTCCGAGGGCAAATGTTTCCTCCGGATTTTTCGTTTCTATTATCACGCAAATCACCTTTTTCCTTGCAGAATTGTTCTTTGCATATTATAATAGAGCCCACAAAGAAAAACAATACTTTTTGCAAAAGGAGATCATGATTATGGCAAATAAAAATCCGATCGTAACCATTACTATGGAAAACGGCGACGTAATGAAAGCTGAATTATATCCGGAAATCGCACCAAACACTGTCAATAACTTTATCAGTCTTGTAAAGAATGGCTTCTATGACGGACTGATCTTCCATCGTGTCATCAACGGCTTTATGATCCAGGGAGGATGCCCGGATGGAACCGGAATGGGTGGCCCTGGATACAGCATCAAGGGTGAATTTGCCCAGAATGGTGTTGCAAACGATCTTGCTCATACACCTGGTGTTCTTTCCATGGCAAGAGCAATGCATCCAAACTCCGGAGGAAGCCAGTTCTTCATTATGCACAAAGCTGCTCCACATCTTGACGGAAGCTACGCTGCCTTCGGAAAGATCATCGAGGGCATGGATGTTGTGAATAAAATTGCCGAGACAGAAACTGATTTCAGGGATCGTCCTCTGGATGAGCAGGAAATCAAATCTATGACTGTTGATACCTTCGGTGTAGAATATCCAGAACCGGAGAAATGTTGATCTGATGTTATAAAGTAAAAAAGCTGGGACATGCTTCTGCGTGCACCCAACTTTTTTATTGCCTTAATATCAGTCCTCAAAGGTAAGAACATCTCCGTTTACCTTTGCAAAATATAGTTCCTTTTCCTTTTCCATTACAGCTCTGCCGTTCGTTCCTTCTGTGATGGCTTTCTGTACCGCATCCGTTTCAGAATTTGGAACCAGAAGTTTCAAAACCACTTTATCTGTATATTCACTGTCCAGCATCGGAATCTGGCGTTCTCCGGCAATATACTGGATTTTTCCGATTCCAGTATAATCTGTTGTTACTTTAAGAGAAATCCCCTTTTTCTTCTCGATCAGAAGGCTTTCGGAAAGCCCCTCCTGTACAGCTTTGGAATACGCTCTGACCAGTCCTCCTGTTCCGAGAAGTACACCTCCAAAATATCTTGTCACGACCACCGCAATATTATAAATATCTTCTCCCAGAATAACATCAAGCATCGGACGCCCTGCGGTTCCTGACGGTTCTCCATCATCACTGCATCTTGTATATTCTCTGTTCCTTCCGACAGAGTATGCATAACAATTATGTCTTGCATCCCAATATTGTTTGCGCATTTCCTCCAGAAAAGCCAATGCCTCTTCTTCATTTCTGACTGGACGCACTGTCGCTATAAAACGTGATTTTTTCTCAATAATTTCTCCTGTACCGCCCTCCAGCACAGTTTTGTATTGCTCCATTTCATTCCCTCCCTGCCTGTACAACACAGGCTGCGACCATCCTGCCAGATGATTGCAGCCTGCTGCTGTTTTATACTTGTAACTGTTCAGTACCCTCGCAGTTACTCATGTTTTACTATTCTTCGGCATCGCCGCCAGTGGAATCTCCACCTTCGTCTCCTCCAGGGTTTCCTCCTTCATCGCCACCGCCGGTATTATCTCCTCCACTTTCGTCTCCTCCGGTACTATCTCCTCCACCTTCGTTTCCTCCGGTATTGTCTCCGGTATTATCTCCTGTGTTATCTCCGGTGTTGTCTCCAGTGGAATCTCCGGTATTGTCTCCGGTATTGTCTCCGGTATTATCTCCGGTATTGTCCGTCTGCGTACCATCAGGATTATAGGTACCCTCTTCTGTAGTATATTCCTGCATACTGTCATTGTTATCTTCAGAATATCCATAGAAATGCTGACCACAATACTCCGTTGGAACATCACCAATATCAAAATACTCTGTGATAACCGGACAGCCTGCTCGCGGAAGGAGTCCTGTTTCTGAACAGATACTGATTTTCTCTACACTTGCCGGCATCTCAAAATCTCTGTCCGGAAGTCCCTCATGAATACGGGTCATAACTTTCTTCCAAAGATTCTTATGGAAATTCCTTGCATCTTCCGGCAGTTTCTCATTATTATCAAATCCGGACCATACTGCACAGGTATAATACGGTGTATATCCGACAAACCAAAGGTCATTGTACGCATCTGTTGTACCTGTCTTACCTGCAACTGTCATATTATCCAGCTGGCAGGCTGTACCTGTACCCTGTGTCACAACATCCTCCATCGCACTTGTCAGAAGCCATGCCGTACTTTCTTTGATCACAGAACGTCCCGCGGATGTTTTCTCGATCAGGACATTTCCATTATGATCCAGAATTTTGGTATAGTAAAGTGGTTCAATATAATTACCGCTGTTTGCAATCGTCGCATATGCCGCACACAGTTCCACGTTTGTGACGCCATTGGTCAGACCGCCAAGTGCCAGTGGAAGGTTGGCATCTGTCCACACGGTTCCATTCGCATCACGATCTGCTTCTGTGCCATGTGCCAGCGTTGTAAATCCAAAGTTATCCAGATACTGAAGGCCCAGTTCCGGTGTAACCTCTTCCAGACATTTCACAGCAACAACATTGATGGAATTCTGGATCGCCCTGCGGATTGTTGTCGTTCCGTTATAGCTTCTTGAAGCATTGTTGACCGGTGAACCATCCGGATAATTATACGGCTCATCCTCAAATGTAGTCGCAAGCGTCATGCCCTTCTCATTAAGAGCCGGTGCATATGTGGAAAGAATCTTAAATGTAGATCCCGGCTGTCTCGTTGTATCTGTTGCACGATTCAGGGTAAGACTCGCCGTCTTTTCTCCACGTCCGCCTACGATTGCTTTGACATATCCTGTATGCTGATCGATCACGCTCATGGAAGACTGTGGCTGAGGAGCAAAGCTTACACGTTCTGCAACAACAGTACTTCCATCTGCAAGAATACTCTCCTTATAACGGTCAACATAACTCTGTCCTTCTTCCTGTGAATCAAATAACAGGTCAAATTCCGGATCCTCGTTCTGGAAATAAAGCTTCAGCATTTCTTTGCTGTAGTTCTCTTCCTCTCCCTGCGGATTCTTGACTGTAAGAGCATAGTCCAGCGCATACTGGACATAATCCGGGTAATTTGACGGATCTGCATATTCCTCATCAAGAATCTTCTGGATCTGTGAATCCTGTGTTGTATAAATACTCAGACCGCCACTGTATACCAGATTCTGTGCCTGCGTTCTTGTGTAACCTTTAATATTCATCAGGTCATTGATCACCTGATCAATAAGCTCATCCTCAAAATAGGTATATACTGTATTTTCAGTATCTGAATTCATGATCTGTGCATCCCGAATACGAGAATATACATCGTCATTTATTACCTCATCGTACTGAGTCTGTGTGATATAACCCTGAGTGATCATATGATCCAGAACTTCCTTACGTCTCTTGGCATTTTCCTGCGGATGCTCAATCGGATTAAACTGTGTAGGATTCTGTGTAATGCCTGCCAGAGTTGCACTCTCTGAAAGATTCAGATCCCAGACGTCTTTGTTGAAATATTTCCTTGCAGCAGCCTGTACACCATAAGTTCCCGCCCCAAGGTTGATGGTATTCAGATAATTTTCAAGAATGACATTCTTATCATTGATCTTCTTTTCGATTTCTACTGCGAGATACTGCTCCTGGATCTTACGGGTAAAACGCTCAAGCCAGGTAGATTCATTTGTCCAGTTGGTAAAGACATTGTTCTTAAGAAGCTGCTGTGTGATTGTACTGGCACCCTCAGAAAGATCTCCTGAAGTAATATTCTTCACAAACGCACGAAGAATTCCCCTAACATCAATTCCATTATGCTCATAAAAACGCTCGTCCTCTATCGCAACTACTGCATGCTGCAGATCTGTCGGAATCTGATCAATGGAAACCGGCAGACGGTTGGAGCTCGGTGCTGTTAATTTACGAAGCTGATTGCCATCACCATCATACAAAAAAGTCGCATAACCCAATGGTGAGATATCCACATCATTCACATCGGGAGCATTGTCTATAATTCCCCGAAAAGCGCCGATTCCTACGCAGCCAACAGCCACACAGATGGTGATCAGTACTGCAAACAAAACTCTGATAAATGAGACATGTGCCCGCTTGCCCATCATCGCAGTACGGGATATCAGAGAATTCCGCTTTCTGGAAACTGATTTTTTTCCGTAATTCATGGTTTTCCTCCTTTACAGTCCGTTTTATTATAACAAATACAGAATCGTAAATAAAGCCCCAATTAAAAACTTCACATTTTCTTCCAAAAGTATTATTTTTTTAGAAAAAAGGGAAGAAATCCTCGTAAAAAGATCTCTTCCCTTTAAGTTCAGTTCAAAATATGTATATCCTGTTTTTAGAGAACCATTTTGGCTGCTCCATAAATTCCTGCATCATTTCCAAGTGTTGCAAGAACGATCGGTGTCTCCTTGCAGGATGAAAATGCATATCTCTGATAATATTTTTCGATGCAGTCGATCAGCGGCTGTCCTGCTTTTGACACACCACCGCCAATAACAATTGCCTCTGGATCAACAACCGTTGTAAATCCTGCGATAGCACCTCCGAGAAGATCGCCTACATATTCCATAATACGGACAGCCACTGCATCCCCTGCCTTGAACGCATCCAGAACATCTTTGGCTGTAATATTCTGAAGTTCTCTTAAAGTACTGTCATCTTCTGATGCTGCCAGCACTCTTCCTGCCACACGTACGATTCCTGTCGCTGAAGCATACTGCTCCAGACATCCGTGATTTCCGCAGTTACATTTCTCTTCTTCACCGCGGACAACAAGAGCATGACCGATCTCACCACCGGCACCATGAGAACCTGCAAGGATCTTACCATTGATAATAATTCCTCCGCCAACACCGGTGCCGAGGGTGATCATGATTATATTCTGTGCACCTGCTGCTGCGCCCTTCCATGCCTCTCCCAGAGCTGCAACATTTGCATCATTGCCTGCCTGTGCTTTAAGACCTGTAAGATCACCTAAAATCTGCGCTACCGGCGTAAATCCCCAGTAAAGGTTTACCGCACATGCTGCCTCTCCTCTGGAGTTGATCGGTCCTGGAATTCCAATTCCAACGCCTTCCACATCTGCTTTGTCGATATTTTTTTCTGCAAGCTTTGCATTAATTGTTTCCGCAACATCCGGAAGAATATTCTGTCCGTTATTTTCCGTTCTTGTCGGGATCTCCCATTTTTCTACAAGTGTTCCGTCTGTATGGAACAGACCGCATTTTACTGAAGTGCCACCTACATCAATTCCGAAACAATATGTTTTCATTTTCGCCACTCTCTCCTGACTTTTTTATTAATATTTGCAGCGTCTTACTCTTCCCTCTTACGTGCAATGTTTGCCTGTACACGTTTGTAAAGTTCTTCAGCCGCATTATATCCCATCTTTTTCTGTCTGTGGTTTACCGCAGCAGATTCTACGATAACCGCAAGATTTCGACCAGGTCTGATCGGCAGAGAATGACACACGATCTTGTTTCCAAGATATTCTGTATACTCCTCATGCAGTCCCAGACGATCATATTCTTTGTCCCGATCCCACTCTTCCAGCTTAATGACAAGGTCTACAGACTGCGTATCCTTGACACTCTCAACACCGAACAGTGTTTTGACATCTATGATCCCGATACCTCTCAATTCAATAAAGTGTCTGGTGATGTCCGGTGCAGAGCCTACCAGCGTGACATCACTCACTTTACGGAGTTCTACCACATCATCACTTACCAGACGATGTCCTCTCTTGATCAGTTCCAGAGCCGCCTCGCTCTTACCAATACCACTCTCTCCTGTAATCAGGATTCCCTCACCATAAACATCAACAAGAACTCCATGAATAGAAATACATGGTGCAAGCTGCACACCAAGCCAGCGGATAATTTCTGCCATCAGACTGGATGTTGTTCTCTCTGTTACAAACGTCGGCACATTATACTTGATAGCCATATCGATCATATCCTGAGATGGTTTGGTCATGGTACTGAAGATGACACACGGAATCTTGCTGGAAATAAAACGTTCATACGTCTTCATACGTTTTTCATCACTAAGCTGCATAAGATATGTGTACTCTACATATCCAATGATCTGAACACGTTCATTAGCAAAATGTTCCAGATAACCGGTAAGCTGCAGTGCAGGACGGTTAATCTCCGCGGTTATGATCCTCATGTCTGACAGATCGATCTCAGGAGTGAGATTGTTAAGATTCAGTTCCTGAATCATTTTTGTCATCAATACACCTTTCATATTATGTCTTCTCCTTTAATGTTTATATATTTCAAGTGCCCTGTTTCTCATTCGTCGGTAACACATAGGGTATCTGACCGCTGAAAAAAATCATACACCTGTTTTGCACTTCCTGCATTCATAGACTCCGTCTGTGTCAGTTCTTCCTCTGATGCATCTCTGATTGCTTCGATCGAACGAAAACGGCGCATCAGAGCCTTTCTGCGTCTCTCACCAATTCCCGGAATGTCATCCAGCACGGAATGCACCTGTTCCTTACTTCTGAGAGAACGGTGATATTCGATTGCAAATCGATGTGCCTCATCCTGAATTCTGGTAATCAGCCGAAATCCTTCACTGTTTGTATCAATCGGAATCTCTACATTATTGTAATACAGTCCTCTGGTACGATGGTTATCATCCTTTATCATTCCGCAGACCGGAATTTCTATTCCAAGCTTCTCAAGGACACCAAGTGCTATGTTGACCTGTCCGCGTCCTCCGTCCATCAGAAGAAGATCCGGCATTCTGGCAAAGCTGTCAAACTCTCCATTACTTTCATGTGTAAATCGTCTCGTCAGCACTTCTTCCATACTGGCATAATCATTCGGACCCTGAACCGATCTGATTCGAAATTTACGATAATCACTTCGCTTCGGTTTTCCTTTCTCATAGACCACCATCGAACCTACCGACTCAAATCCACTGATATTTGAAATATCAAATGCCTCCATACGGACAAGGCCCGTAAGTCCAAGCCATTCTTCCACCTCATGGACTGCACCAATCGTTCTTCCCTCTTCCCTGCGAATACGCTCACGATCCTTCTCCAGAACCATCCGTGCGTTTTCCCAGGCAAGCTCGACTATTTTTTCTTTTGTACCCTTCTTAGGAATCACAATGTGTACTTTCTGCTTTCGTCTGAAGGACAGCCATTCCTCAATCACTTCTCTGTCTTCAATATCCGTCTGCAGCATGATTTCTCTTGGTATAAACGGTGTGCCTGCATAATATTGTTTCAGAAAACTGGACAAAACCTGCGAACGTGTATCCCCTCTGGCAACCCTGAGATAGAAGTGATCTCTGCCGATCATCCTGCCGCTTCTCATAAAGAACACCTGCACAACTGCATCCTGTTCCTTAAGATCCAGGCTTTCATCCATTGCCGCAGCTATAATATCTCTGTCTTCTTCTCCGTAGGCAGTAATCTTCTGTCTCTCGCCGATCTTACGAATACTCTGTATCAGATCCCGATAACCGGCGGCATCCTCAAAACGCATTTCCTCGGAAGCTGTCATCATCTTGTCCGTAAGTTCGTCGATCGTATCCTGAAAATCCCCATTCAGAAAACGGATCACCTTCTGAATGTTTTCCCTGTATTGTTTCTGATCCACATGCCCGGTGCAGGGACCGGTACACTGTTTCATATGATAGTACAGACATGGCCGGTCCTTCCCGCAGTCACGCGGAAGGTTTCTGCTACATGATCTTACCTGATACAGTTTCCGCAGCAGCTCGATCACATCCTTGACCGCTCCGCCACTTGTATAAGGACCGAAATATCTGTTTTTGTCCTTCTTCATCTGTCTGGCAAACAGGACTCTGGGATAAGCCTCCTGCACCGTCACCTTAATAAATGGATAGCTCTTGTCATCCTTAAGCATAGTGTTATATTTCGGACGATGTTCCTTGATCAGGTTACTCTCCAGAACCAGTGCTTCCAGTTCAGAATCTGTAACAATATATTCAAATCTTGCGATGTGAGTGACCATCTGCTCGATCTTGGCTCCCTTGTTACGGCTGCTCTGAAAATACTGTCGTACACGGTTACGAAGACTGACTGCCTTGCCCACATAGATGATCGCATCCCGCTCATCGTGCATAATGTACACGCCCGGTCTTGCGGGAAGCTTCTTTAATTCTTCTTCAATCTGAAACATATCTCAGTTTCCTCAGGCCTCTGTGTTGTTTTCCTCTGCTGCTTCTGAACACTCCTCAGATATCTTCTGTTCTTCAAAAGCTGCTTCTGCTTTCTCTAAAGGCTCCTTTGAAAGGCTTACTCCGGCAGAACTGCTGGTTTCTGTCTGTTTTTCCTCTTTCCTGTCAAAATCCGGAAGTTCTTCCAGATTGTCCGGAATCTCAATTCCTCTCTCAACAGCACGAAAGATCTTCATAAATTCTTTGCCTGTGATCGTCTCTCTGCGAATCAGATAAGCGGCGATCTTGTCCAGTGCTTCTCTGTGTTCACTCAGAAGTCTCTTGGCTTCTTCATAGGAATAATGAAGGAGCTGCATCACTTCATGATCGATCTCGGTTGCTGTATCATCTCCACAGTTAAGCACCGCTCTTCCTGAAAGATACTGATTTTCCTGCGTTGCAAGTCCCATCAGGCCAAATTTCTGCGACATACCATACTGAGTGATCATCGCACGCGCAACCTTCGTGGCCTGCTCAATATCGTTGGCCGCTCCTGTCGTTACGGTGTCAAAAACAAGTTCCTCTGCCGCACGTCCTCCAAGATAACCTACCAGCATTGCCTCCAGTTCCTTCTGCGTATTAAGATATTTCTCCTCTTCCGGAACCTGCATGACATATCCGAGCGCTCCCATGGTACGCGGAACAATGGTAATCTTCTGAACCGGCTCCGCATCCTTCTGAAGTGCATTCACAAGTGCATGACCTACTTCGTGATAAGAAACAATCCTTCTCTCCTGTACACTTAAGATACGGTCCTTCTTTTCCTTACCGACCAGAACAACCTCCACAGATTCCTGAAGATCCTTCTGCGAAACAGCCCTGCGTCCGTTCTTGACTGCAAGGATTGCCGCCTCATTGATCATATTTGCAAGATCGGATCCGACTGCACCTGATGTTGCCAGTGCAATGGCATCCAGATCCACGGTTTCATCCAGCATGACGTTCTTGGCATGGACTTTGAGGATTTCCACACGCCCCTTCAGATCCGGACGATCCACAATGATACGGCGGTCAAAACGTCCCGGACGCAAGAGTGCCGGGTCCAGTACCTCCGGACGGTTCGTTGCCGCCAGGATCAGAAGTCCCTTGGAAGTATCAAATCCGTCCATCTCTGCAAGAAGCTGGTTCAGTGTCTGTTCACGTTCATCATTTCCACCGCCATATCTGGAATCACGACTCTTACCTATGGCATCAATCTCATCAATAAATACGATACATGGTGCGTTTTTCTTGGCTTCCTCAAACAAATCTCGAACTCTGGAAGCTCCGACACCAACAAACATCTCTACAAACTCAGAACCGGACAGAGAGAAGAATGGCACATTTGCTTCTCCTGCAACGGCCTTGGCAAGAAGAGTCTTACCTGTTCCCGGAGGTCCCACAAGCAGTGCGCCCTTCGGAAGCTTCGCACCAATCTGCGTATATTTGCCCGGATTGTGCAGAAAATCTACGACCTCCTGCAGAGATTCCTTCGCTTCTTCCTGTCCTGCAACATCTTTAAAAAGAACTCCTGTCTCCTTCTGGATATAAGCCTTCGCACGGCTCTTGCCGACACCCATGATTCCTCCGCCGCTTCCTTTGTTCATGCGACGCATAAAATACAGAAGCATAAAGAACAGTACTACTGTTGGAAGCAGGACGCTTATCATGGTAGAAACAAACTCGCCCATCACATCAGGCGGTTCATATTTAAAAATAATTCCCTTACCTTCCAGTCTCTCAGTCAATGCACTGGTATCCTCCATCTGATTGACCTTGTAGCTTTCTTTCTGGTAAGATTTCTGAAGTTTTGGAACGACAGTCAGCACTCCCGACTGGAGTGTCACTTCTCTGATCTGATCTTTATCTACCATCTCGATAAATTTATCGTATGTGATCTCACTGGATTTATCGCTCATCATATCTGTCACAAAACTCAGACACACTAAACTGATCAGAAGGCAGATCAAAAATCCCAGAATAGTCTGACGATTCTTGTTCGGTCCCTGATTCTTTGGGTTATTTCGGTTCGGACGATTATCATCCGGACGCTTATCCATATGATCGTTCATTCTTTTCCTCCTCTTATTATCTTCTATATTATAAAGAGATTTTCGTTATAAATCAACTGGAAAACTGTGAATGTTTGTAGTATACTAAACGCGAATGCATTTGACTAAGTTACTGCAAACTGCAGCTAAGTGTGATGGAAAGGAAATCGACAAATGAAAATTGGATTTGATAATGAAAAGTATCTGACAATGCAGTCCGAACATATCCGTGACCGTATCAGCAAATTTGACAACAAGCTTTACCTTGAATTCGGCGGAAAACTCTTTGATGATTACCACGCTTCCCGTGTTCTTCCAGGATTCGAACCAGACAGCAAGCTCCGTATGCTCATGCAGCTCAGTGACCAGGCTGAAATCGTCATCGTCATCAGTGCTGCCGATATTGACAAAAATAAAATGCGTGGTGACCTTGGAATCACCTATGACGAGGATGTGCTTCGCCTGATCGATGCTTTTACAGAGCGTGGTCTCTATGTAGGAAGCGTATGCATTACACGCTATGCCGGTCAGGAAAGTGCAATTCTTTTCAAGAACCGTCTTGCAAAGCTCGGAATTAAAGTTTACTTCCATTATAGTATCCCAGGATATCCAAGCAATATCCCTCTGATCGTAAGCGATGAAGGCTATGGAAAAAATGAATATATCGAAACATCAAGACCACTTGTGGTCATTACTGCACCCGGACCAGGAAGCGGAAAGATGGCAACCTGTCTCTCTCAGTTATACCATGAATACAAGCGTGGAGTTGCTGCCGGTTATGCCAAATTTGAGACATTCCCGATCTGGAATATTCCTCTGAAACATCCGGTCAATCTTGCATATGAGGCTGCTACTGCTGACCTGAATGATGTCAATATGATCGACCCGTTCCATCTGGAAGCCTACGGTGAAACAACTGTCAACTATAACCGTGATGTAGAAATCTTCCCTGTTCTTCAGGCTATGTTCGAAAAGATCATGGGCGACTGCCCTTATAAGTCACCTACCGATATGGGTGTCAACATGGCCGGAAACTGTATTGTTGATGACGATGTATGCTGCGAAGCTTCCCGTCAGGAGATCATTCGTCGTTACTACAAGAGCTGCGGTGCCCTTCTTACCGGCACCGGTACGGAGGAAGAGGTACGCAAAATCGAGCTTCTTCTGAAACAGGCGCATGCTTCTCTTGAGGACCGCAAAGTTGTTTCTGCAAGCCTTCAGAAAGAGCAGGAAACAGGCGGACCTGCTGCTGCTCTGGAGCTTCCTGACGGACGTATTATTTATGGTAAAACCTCTGATCTTCTCGGAGCCTCTTCCGCGCTTATTCTGAATACACTGAAAGAACTTGCCGGAATTGACCACAAACATCATGTAATCTCACCGGAGGCAATCCATCCGATCCAAGAACTCAAAACCAAATATCTCGGAAGCAGAAATCCAAGACTTCATACAGACGAGACTCTGATCGCACTCTCTGTCAGCGCGGCAAGCAATCCGGAAGCACGTCTGGCACTGGAGCAGCTTCACACCCTCAAAGGCTGTCAGGCCCATACTTCTGTCATGTTGTCTTCTGTTGATATCTGGGAATTCCGCAAACTCGGTATCGAACTGACCTGCGAACCAAAATTTGAAAAAGAAAAAAAATATCACTGACTCACAGTTTTCTGACGTAAAAATACCCCGATGGATCATTCAAACGATCCATCGGGGTATTTCATAATTACGTTAAAAATCAGTCCTCATAACCATTCGGGTTCTTCTGCTGGAAATTCCAGGAATCTGCACACATATCTTTGATATCGTACTCTGCTTCCCATCCAAGTTCTTTCTTAGCTTTGGTTGCATCAGAATAGCAGGTTGCAACATCTCCTGCACGACGTGGTTTAATAGAGTACGGAATCTTTACACCTGTTGCAGCCTCAAAATTCTTAACAATATCAAGAACACTGTAGCCCTTTCCTGTACCAAGATTGTAAATACTGAGTCCGGAATTGTCCTCCAGCTTCTTAACAGCCTTTACATGTCCCTTTGCAAGGTCAACTACATGAATGTAATCTCTGACACCAGTTCCGTCCGGTGTATCATAATCATTTCCAAATACTCCCAGTTCTTTGAGCTTGCCCACAGCAACCTGTGTGATATAAGGCATCAGATTGTTCGGGATGCCATTTGGGTTCTCACCGATCAGACCGCTCTTATGAGCACCGATCGGATTAAAGTAACGAAGAAGCACTACATTCCACTCCGGATCTGCTTTCTGGATATCTGTAAGAATCTGCTCCAGCATGGATTTTGTCCATCCATAAGGATTGGTGCACTGTCCTTTCGGGCATTCCTCTGTGATCGGAATAATTGCCGGATCGCCATATACAGTTGCAGAGGAAGAGAAAATAATATTTTTGACTCCATGCTTTCTCATTACATCTACCAGTGTAAGGGTACCTGCGATATTGTTTTCATAATATTCCCACGGTTTTGCAACAGACTCACCCACTGCTTTAAGTCCTGCAAAATGAATACAGGAATCAATGTCTTCTTTTTCGAAAACTTCATTCAATCCCTCTCTGTCGAGAATATCTACTTTATAAAATTTAACTGGTTTACCTGTAATCTTTTCTACACGTTCAAGACTCTTCTCACTGGAGTTGCTCAGGTTGTCCAGTACTACTACATCATATCCTGCATTCTGAAGTTCTACTACGGTGTGGCTTCCAATAAAACCAGCTCCACCTGTTACTAAAATTGCCATGGTTTTCTCCTCCTGACGTTTGTTCTGGTTCTGTTTCGATGTCATTGTAGCACCATTCCTTTGTTTTAACAATATCTTCTTAAATCCTCCATCATATTTTACTAAAACTCCGTCATATTTTACTATAATTGTTCTCTGCCAAAATCATTGGATCATTCTCAAATTACCTGCTCATTTTACTGCTTCCTGGTGAATATTCCTGTTTTTAATTGCTCTCTGATTCCCTCTTTTTCCATGTCAATAGTGTTTTTTGTGCAATATATATTATTTTTTTTGTTTTTTTCGTTATTTTTATCTATTTTTATTGACACACTTGTTTCCAAAATATATAATCAAGCTAATATTTACGATTTCTTATGAACTTAAGCTGACTTTTTAGTCAGTTTCACAATCAAAAGGGAGGATTTATTTATGAAACGAAAAATCGCTTTAGCAATGGTACTGGCAATGACAGCAACAATGGCTCAGCCTGTTCTTGCAGCAGATGACAAGACAACTCTTGATGTCATCATCAGCCAGTATGGTACCCAGACACAGGCCTGGTGGACCCAGTTCGAAAAAGATTTCGAAGCAGAAAATCCGGATATCGATCTGAACCTGGAGGTTATTTCCTGGAATGACCTTGCTACCAAGGTTAATACACTGATTGCCAATAACAGTGCTCCTGACATTCTGAATATCGACGTTCTTGCAGATTATGTAGCTGACGATCTGCTGATGCCTGCAACAGAATATACATCTGATGAACTTCAGGCTAAATTCTTCCCGGCATTCTGGGATGCAAGCAACATCGATGATACAGTATATGCATTACCAATCCTCGCTTCCTGCCGTGCACTCTTCTACAATAAAGATATCCTTGATGAAGCAGGTGCAGCTGTTCCTACTACATGGGCAGAACTTCAGGATGCAGCAAAGAAGATCAAAGATAAATTCGGCGATGACGTTTATCCATGGGGTATTGATATGACAACTGACGAAGGTCAGGCTGCATTCTCTTATTATACATGGAACAATGGCGGCGGATTTGTTGATGAAAACGGCGACTGGGCTCTGAACAGTGACAAAAACGTAGAAGCTCTGAACTTTGCGGTCGGTCTTGTAAACGATGGATATACCAACTCCGATCCTGCAAATGAGACACGTTATGATCTTCAGGATATGTTTGGTGCAGGCAAAGTTGCCATGATGATCGGACCGAACAACATTCCTACCTATCTCTCCGATGGTGGATATGATATCAACTACGATGTAACAACCATCCCTGCAAACGAAGGCTGCGAATCTATCGCTATGGGTGTTTGCGACCGTCTTGAAGTATTCAAGGATGACTCCGCAGAGGATCAGGAAGCTCGTACTGCTGCCATCAGCAAGTTCTTCGACTTCTTCTACGATGATACACGTTACGCAGATTACATGGTATACGAAGGATTCCTGCCAACAACCCAGACAGCAGCAGACCTTCTTGCAAAAGATGACGAAACCTTCGCATCCTGGATTGATATTCTCCAGAGCTGCAACTTCTACCCGGCAACCAAGACTGAATGGGCAGATGTAAAACAGGGTGTTATCGAAGTTGAGCAGAACGCACTTCTTGGTGATGATGTGCAGACACTTCTCGATGACCTTCAGGCTGATATCGCAGGCTGATCTCCAGATTTAGGCACGACTTAACCGGGAGCCGGACATTAGTGACCGGCTCCCGCTTCTTTTTGACAAACGATTTGGTGGTGGAAATATGAAAAAAAAGAAAACGCTGGCTGCGATAGAGCCATATCTCTGGCTGCTTCCAAGCATCCTTATCATGACAATCTTTATTCTCTTTCCGATTTTCGAAGTTTTCCGTACTTCCTTAAGTGAAGTAAGTAAAGCCGGACTTATCAAAGGCTTCTGTGGGTTTGACAACTTCGCCAAAGTCCTTAAGGGATCTACTTTTAAGATGGTTCTCAAAAATACACTTGTATGGACCGTTGCCGTTGTTGTGATCTCCACAGTGTTCGGTTTTATCCTCGCACTGGTCCTTAACAATACCTTCCGTTTCCGTAAAGCAGTCCGTGCGATCGTTGTTTTTCCATGGGCAACTTCCCTGATCATTCAGGCAGGTGTATGGAAATTCATTATCGACAAGGACTATGGTTCTCTGAACACTCTTTTAATGAAACTCGGACTGATCTCCAGCCCGGTCAACTGGACCCCTACCCCTGGCGCGTATTTTGCCTGGGAAATCTTTGTAGGTATTTTTGTAACTGTACCATTCGTTACCTTCTGTGTTCTTTCCGGTCTGCAGAGTATCGACAACTCCTATTATGAAGCGGCTACTGTTGACGGTGCAAACTACTGGCAGAAACTGTTCAAGATCACTATTCCTCTGGTAAAATCCTCACTGACGGTAAGTACGGTATTAAATATCATTTATGTATTTAACTCCTTCCCTATCATCTGGACGATCACCAAAGGTGATCCTGCAAGCCGCACAGATACCCTTGTTACCTATCTTTATAAACTTGCTTTCTACAAAGGTAAATCCGGCGAAGCAGCCGCTGTATCCGTAATCGGATTTCTGATCCTGTGTATATGCGCTTCTGTTTATATGGTAGTTTCACTCAGAAAGGAGGAGGAAGACTAATGAAAAATCATTCACGTGACTCCAAAAGCATACTCCTTCGGGTTCTTCTTTATCTTTTTGTTATTCTGGTCGTACTGGTTACCTTGTATCCATACTTTGTCATGTTTACGACAGCAGCAAAGAGCCGTGCAGAAATCTATTCTCCGGAGGGAACACTTCTCCCGATCCAGTGGCTGTGGCAGAACTTTAAGGATATCTGGACACTTGCTCCTCTTTCCAGATATTTTCTGAACTCCCTGATCGTTGCAGGCGGCTCCACTCTGATCGCGATCGTATGTGGTATTCCGGCAGCCTATGCACTTGCCCGAATGAAATTCAAAGGCAAAAAGGTTTTTCTGGGAATCGTTATCATCTCCCAGATGTTTGCTCCTGTAGTCCTTCTGGTTGGTATCTATAAGATCATGTCTGTTTTTGGCATGACAGACAGCCTTATTGGCCTCGTATTCATCAATGCCGCTTTCAACCAGGCATTTGCGATCTGGCTCCTGCGCGGTACATTTATCTCTATTTCTCCGGAAATGGAACAGGCTGCCACTGTAGACGGCTGCGGCAAGGTTTCTGCCCTGATCCGCATCCTGCTTCCGGTTGCTGCACCTGGTATCGTAACTGCTCTGATTTTTATCTTCATCAATGCATGGAACGAGTATACCGTTGCCCTGACCCTGATCTCAACAGACGTGTTCAAGCCTCTGACTGTTGGTATCACAATATTTAATGGTTACAACATGATCGAATGGCAGTACCTGTTTGCATCCTCTCTGTTTGCTACAGTGCCTGTTATCATTCTGTTTGTACTTATCGAAAAGCATCTGGTAGGCGGCCTTACCTCCGGTGGAGTCAAAGGATAAACAGTCAAAAAGCTTCGGATCTTAAATGATCCGAAGCTTTTTTTGAATACTGCTCTGTATATTTATTTGTATCTACTTATATTTCTTAATGATCTCATTCATCTGCGGAAGCTTTTCCTGCATATCCTTAACAAGAGTAAGCTGTGTCCTGCATCTGTCAAGATTATGTCCTTCTCTGTGTATCTTAAAGTAATGATCTCCTTCCAGATGATCTGTAAGAAAACGGATACCGTTCTCAAAAGTCATAAGAATCGCACCCAGCGGCAGGGTTTCAATCTCAAGTTCTGTCAGTGCACCACCGCAGCCTTCAATAAATCCCTTCGCATAAACATCAAACAGATGAAGATTACAGGATACCTTTGAGAGATCTCTTTCATCTTCTAGTGCTGTGCTTGCCCCAAACCGGATAGAATCACCGAAATCATTGGCTGCCAGCCCCGGCATCACGGTGTCCAGATCGATCACGCAGACAGCCTTTCCGGTTTTATCATCGATCATGATATTATTCAGTTTGGTATCGTTATGAGTTACACGAAGCGGAAGCCTTCCATCTTTCTGCATATCATACAATGCCCGTGTCAGTTCTTCTCTTTCCAGAATAAAGTTGATTTCATCCTGAACAGCTGCAGCTCTTCCACATACATCTTCAGCTACTGCTTTTTTAAATTTCTTCAGACGGTCCGGTGTATTATGAAAATCTTTGATCGTCTCATGAAGAGTTTCTGCCGGATAATCTGCCAGAAGTCTCTGAAAATGTCCAAACGCCACTGCACTCTGATAAAAATCATTATCATCCTTGACCTGTTCATAGCAGGTTGCTCCCTCTATAAACAGATAAATTCTCCAGTAATCTCCCGTTGAATCAACAAAATATGGAAGATTTTCCCGGCTGTTTAACAGCGTCAGAGTTTCACGCTCCGGATCGCCGCCATTTTCAATGATCTTTTTGCGGAGCCATGAAGTAACACCGCTGACATTTTCCATCAGTTCCTGCGGATTCTTAAAGATACGCCTGCTCATTCTCTGCAGAATATAACGCCTGATCCCCTCCGGGGTTTCACAGGTAAGCCTGTAGGTATCATTGATATGTCCGTTTCCATACGGAATACATTCTTTTAGTTCACCCGGCAAATTAAAAGCTTCTGTCACTTCGGATATTTTATTGCTGTTTTCCACCTTATGCTTCCTCCCATAAATTCTGCGGATACAGTCCCTGATCTTTCAGATTCTGGATCGCATTCATAACCATCGGCTTATCTTCTTTGTATGTGACTCCATACCATTTGTCCTCTGACTTCAGGACTCTGACTGTTGCTTTCTTTTCCTGAAGAAGTTCATCCACTACAAACGGAAGGAAATATTCCCCCTTCATAGGATTGTTCTGAAGTGCCTCATCGAGGAATGGTTTAAAACGGGCCTTCAGTTCCTGCAAAATACTTTCTGAAAAGCCCCACATATTCATAGAAACGATGCTGCCCTTCGGAAGCATTGTCCAAGTCTTACCATCATCTTCTGTGTACGCTGTTCCACCGTCATGCTTCTCAATATGTGTACGCTCGTTGATCTTGATCAGATGACCTTCCTCATCTGTCACACAGACCCCCCTTGCAACATGTCCATTCTCTGTCAAGGTATTTTCAAGGCGATAACCGACCATCATATAATGATAAACGTCTCCATCTTCCTGATTGGAAGTCAGGAAATCATATGCCATCTTAAATGCATGCATTCCATAATAATCGTCTGCATTAATAACCGCAAACGGTCCGTCAATCTCATCTATGCAGCTCAGCACAGCATGTCCTGTTCCCCACGGTTTTACTCTTCCCTCCGGAACAGAATATCCCTCTGGAAGATTTGCTAATTCCTGGAACACATAGGCAACCTCTATCTGTCTGCTCAGCCGGTTGCCGATCACCTCACGGAACATCTCCTCATTTTCTTTCTTTATAATAAATACAACTTTTTCAAATCCTGCTCTCACTGCATCATAAATAGAAAAATCCATAATGATATGTCCTTCTTTATCAATAGGATCGATCTGTTTCAGGCCACCGTAACGACTTCCCATTCCTGCTGCCATAACTACTAAAACCGGTTTCTTCATCATCTTTTCCTCCTGTTTCTCAGTGAAATACTATCTCCTGGATAGTGTTAAAATAACTGTACACCACAAACTTCTATAAGACAATAAATAATTCTTATCCTCTATATAATATGTACACTTTTTTCAAAATAGTATTTGCACGATCAATCGATATTTTTGTACAATATTATTTATAATTTGACTATTTCGTACAAATTTATTATTATAAAGAAAGGTAACAATATTATAAATCAACAACTCTTATCTTACAGAGGAGGAATTTCCGTGGCTTATCAGAGTGTTTCGCTGGAGCGGGAACTTTTTATAAAAAGCATTTATACCATTCATTACTACGAATATCAGAATGATTTTTATTTTGACGGAGAACGTCATGACTTCTGGGAATTTCAGTGTGTTGATACAGGAGCCGCCGAGGTTGTTACTGACAATGGCTGTTATACACTGTCCCGTGGACAGGTTATCTTTCATCGTCCCAATGAATTTCATACATTAAAGGCTACCGGAAGAACTGCACCACGCGTTGTAGTGATCTCTTTTGCCTGCGATTCTCCATGTATGAAGTTTTTTGAAAACAAGGTTCTTAATTTTTCTGATACCGAACGCAGCATTCTCGGCCGTATCATTGCCGAAGCCCGGAACTGCTTTTCTTCTCCCATGGATGATCCTTATCTGGAACAAATGAAAAAGAAAGAAAACATCCCCTTCGGAGCACAGCAGCTTCTGATCCTGTATCTGGAAGAACTTCTGATCCATATGATACGCCGCTGTACAAATTCACACTATTCTGCGTCTGCCGGAATTTACGATCCATGTCAGACGACTTCTGATGTCTGCCGGGAGATCATACATTATCTGGAACAGCACATCCGGGAATCTCTGACTATCCAGGAAATTTCCAGAAACAATATGATCGGCCATTCTCAGCTGCAGAAGATTTTTCGAGAGGAATACCAGTGCGGTGTGATTGAATTTTTCACCCGTATGAAAATAGATTTTGCCAAACAGCTTATCCGGGAAAACGATATGAACTTTACTCAGATTTCAGATTTTCTTGGCTATTCTTCTATCCACTATTTTTCCCGGCAGTTCAAGAAACTGTCCGGAATGACGCCTACAGAATATGCCACTTCCATAAAGGCAATATCCGAGCGTCCCCAGAACAGGAACTGAGTATCATCCATAAAATTCCATCACAGTTACGAATTAAAAATACAAATTATCCATAAATGGACAGGGAGGAAATCACATGCAAATCTGTAAAGTAAAAAACTATCAGGAACTCAGCCGCAAAGCTGCCAATCTCATTGCAGCTCAGATCATCCTGAAACCAGACAGTGTTCTCGGTCTGGCGACCGGTTCATCTCCTGTCGGCACTTACGACAGACTGGTGGAAATGTACCAGGACGGCGACCTGGATTTTTCCGAAATCACCACTGTAAACCTTGATGAATATAAGGGACTTTCAGGCTCTCATGAACAGAGCTACCGCTACTTCATGAACACACATCTGTTCCACAGAATCAACATTTCCTATGATCATACTTATGTTCCGGACGGCACAGAGACAGACAGTCACAAAGCCTGCCAGGCTTATAACGAACTGCTTCACCAGGTAGGGCCTGCGGATCTTCAGATTCTAGGTCTTGGTCATGACGGACATATTGGTTTCAATGAACCTTCCGATCACTTTGAGGATGAAACACATTGCGTTGACCTTACCGAAACCACAATCCAGGCAAATAAACGTTTCTTCGCCAGTGAGGACGATGTTCCACGTCAGGCCTATACCATGGGAATCGGAACGATCATGCGCTGCAAAAGGCTTATTGTTGTTGTCAGCGGCAAGGACAAAGCTTCTATTTTGAAACAGGTGATTCAGGGACCAGTTACACCAGAAGTTCCAGGATCCATCCTTCAGTTCCATCCGGACTGTATCATCATTGCCGATGAAGACGCACTCTCCGAAATGGAGTTTTAACAATTCCAGGAGTATCTTTCACACAAAAACGGAGCCGGTCAAAAGACCAGCTCCATTTTTGTGCCCTGCCCTGGTGCACTGTCCAGTATTATTTCCGCATTATGCATAAGCGCGCCGTGTTTTACAATAGAAAGCCCCAGTCCAGTACCACCGGTTTCACGGGAATGACTCTTGTCTACTCGGTAAAAACGCTCAAAAATTCTTTTCTGCTCTTCTTTTGGAATACCAATTCCGTTATCCTCCACACGATAATACGGATGGCTTCCTCTCTGCCCTGCATAAATTTTGACGGTTCCGTTCTTCTCTGTGTATCGTACCGCATTGTCCGCAATATTGTATAGCATCTCATAAAGAACCTGCCGCACGCCTTCTACGGAAACAGAATGTCCATCAAGCTGCAGCTGAATATTTTTTTTTGAAGCTACGCTGTTCAGATGAAGAATGATATCCTCTGCCAATTCATACAGATCCACTGATTCAAACGGCATATCACTGTCTTTCTCATCCAGTCTTGAAAGCTGGATAATGTCCGTTACCAGTGTACTCAGCCTGCTTGCCTCATGATAAATTCTTCCCGAAAATTCCTGTATCTTATTCTCCGGAACCATTCCGTTCATCATCAGCTCCGCATATCCCGAAATCGACATCAACGGCGTCTTAAGCTCATGAGAAACGTTCGCAGAAAACTCTCTTCGAACAGCCTCTGCCGCCTTAAGTTCCTCCATCTGTTTTGCAATCTGATGATTCTGCTCATCTACACGCTCCAGAAGAGGACGCATTTCCTCATACTGTACTTCTTTGAGCGGGTGTTCCAGATCCAATGTATTGATTGGTTCAATCAGATCCTTTGTCTGCCTTCTCACCAGAAAGAAGGACAACATCAGAATCAGGATCAAGAGCACTCCAAGAATGGAAAAACTCGATAACATTGTTGAAAACACACTGTCCGTTGTACTTCCCACACGGAGAATATTTCCATCTGAAAGCTTCACCGCACAGTAAAAGTTCTGCTTGGAAAGTGTCTCGGAATAACGCATAGTCTCCGCATATCCGTTCTTTTCTGCCTCGATGAACTCCGGCCGGTTACTGTGATTTTCAAGCATCGCCGGATTCTCAAGAGAGTCAAACAGCACATTTCCTTCCCCGTCAAGAAGTGTAATGCGGGCGGCAGAGGCCTCATCCAGCTTTTTATCCAGATAAGAATCTCCCATCTTCTCCACGCCATTCTGGATATATCTGATACTGTCGCGGACACTCTGTTTCAGATCCTCATTGTATTTACTGTACATGACCAGACTTGCCGCAAAAAAAGTCAGGAACATGGACACAACCACCAACAGACAGGTATGGTTTAAAATTTTTTTCCTCATTTTATGCTCCGATCCGGTATCCTACGCCACGGACAGTTTCAATCTGATTTCCGGCATCCCCAAGCTTCTGTCTGAGAGTACGGACATGTACATCAACTGTTCTTGTTTCGCCATCAAAATCATATCCCCACACATGACAGAGGATCTGATTTCGTGTCATGACCAGTCCCTTATTTTCCATCAGATACTGAAGAAGTTCAAACTCTTTTCGTGTCAGATCGATCTTCTGCCCTTTCCAGCAGACCTGATGCTTTCCGACAGACAATATAAGTTCACCGCATCTCAGTTCCTTATCCTCTTCCTGCCTGGAACAGCGGCGCAGAACCGCTTTTACTCTTGCAACAAATTCCATCATTCCAAAAGGTTTCGTAATATAGTCATCCGCGCCTGATTCCAGACCTCGCACCTTATCAAATTCGGCTTCTTTTGCTGTGACCATGATCACCGGAATATTCTTCGTCTCCTGAGAAGCTTTGAGTCTTTCCAGAATACTGTATCCATCCTCTCCCGGAAGCATGATGTCCAGAAGAATAAGGTCCGGAAGTTCTTCCCGCAGAGCAGCACGGAGTTCTTTTCCGCTTGAGAATCCTCTTGCCGAAAATCCGGTTGTTTCCAGAGTATAGATTAAAAGTTCTCTGATATTTATTTCATCTTCAACACAATAGATCATTCTGTTATTCTTGTCACTTCCCTTTCTGCCCAGAATCTGCTGACTGCCTCTGTCTCCTTATGGAAGTACATAACTGTTCCGTGCCCTCATAGTTACGGAAGCACATACTCTTTCTGCAGTTCTTCCAGACGATTAAAATACGAATCATCCGGTTCGTTTTTGAGGCTTTCCAGATGACTGTGTGTGTCATAAAGGTTCTCTCTTACCTGCGTTACACAGACGCTGATGTTGGAACAATGGTCTGCGATGCGTTCCAGACTGGTAAGGAGGTCTGTGAGGATAAATCCCATCTCGATCGTGCATTCCCCTGAACGCAGACGATTGACATGACGCCGCTTCAGTTCTTTGCTCAGTTCATCCACAATCTCTTCCAGCGGCTCCACATCGCGGGTAAGATTCATATCCTGCTTGTCAAATACCTCATATGCCGTATCTACGATTCTTCCTACCGTAGCGATCAGAACCTGCAGTTCCGTTTTTGCCTGCACAGAAAAGCTGAGATTTTTTTCATAAAGTTCTCTTGCTGACTCCATGATGTTGACTGCATGATCAGAAATACGTTCAAAATCTCCAATACAGTGAAGCATGATGGAAACGCTGTGGCTGTCTTTCTCTGAAAGATCCTTGTTATTCAGCTTCACCAGATAAGTTCCCAGTTCATCTTCATAACGATCCACCTTTGCTTCAATATTCTCAACTCTCCCCGCCTGTTCTTCATCATATTTCTGAATCAGTCCAAGTGCAATATCCAGAACCTTTCTTGACTCGCTCTCCATATGTCTGGCCGCATTTCTTCCCTGCTCTACTGCAAATGCCGGTTTTTCCAGAAATCTTGATTCCAGGATCATAAATTCCTGATCTTCTCTGCTGACTACATCGTGCTCATCGTCACGAATGGTAAGGCAGGCAAGCTTTACAAGAAGTCCTGAGAACGGAAGCCATACTACGGTTGCTGTGATATTAAAGATACTGTGTGTGATCGCGATCGTAGCCGGTGTCGCCATCTGTGTCATAAAAGAAAAATGTACTGCTGTATTGATCAGATAAAACAGTGCCATAAATATAACCGTTCCGATAAGGTTAAAATACAGATGGATCATAGCTGCTCTTTTGGCATTTTTGTTTGCACCGATGGCAGACAGAAGTGCTGTCACGCAGGTACCGATGTTCTGTCCCATAATGATCGGAAACGCAGCACTGAACGGAACTGCACCTGTCATACAAAGTGCCTGAAGAATACCGACAGAGGCGGAAGACGACTGAATGATCGCAGTCAGGATCGCACCTGCAAGAATTCCTGCTACCGGATTGGAAAATTTAAGAAGAAGTCCTGTAAATTCCGGGACATCTGCCAGCGGCTTTACAGCACCACTCATGGATTCCATACCAAACATTAATACCGCAAATCCAAGAAGAATCGTACCAATATCCTTTTTGCGTGAACTTTTGGTAAAGGTCAGAAGGATAATTCCGACCATTGCCAGCACCGGTGAAAAGGAACTCGGCTTCAAAAGACTGATAAAAAAGTTGCTACTCTCAATTCCCGTCAGGCTCAAAAGCCAGGAAGTAACCGTAGTTCCGATATTTGCACCCATAATGATGCCGACTGCCTGCGTCAGCTTCATAATACCTGAGTTTACAAAACCAACGACCATAACCGTCGTTGCTGATGAGGACTGGATCACTGCAGTTACACACAATCCAAGAAGCACTGCCTTCCATTTACTGGAAGTCAGGTTTTCAAGAATCTGTTCCAGTTTTCCTCCTGATACCTTTGCCAGGCCATCGCCCATGACCTGCATTCCATACAAAAACAGGGCAAGTCCGCCCAGCAGTGTCAATATGCTGAAAAAATCCATAATCTTCTCCTTCTTCTGCAGCTGTCAGGTGTTAATGCTATATTAACCGGCTGCTTTTAAATTTTAATATGGATTCATCATATTGGCAGAGTGTAAAGTTCTCACCAGCATTGTGTTAAATCTTTGTAAAATCGGATTTTGCAGAAAAATGGTTACTGTTCACTCCGTTCGCAGTAACTTGGTCAAAATGTATTCCAAATCACCTTCGGTGATGGCATTTTGCCCGGTATGTCTCGGGATTTTGCCATATTTATGGCAAAACACCTCGCGGGATATTACTTGTAAACAGTTACAAAAAATGTCCCTTATTCACGAGTCTCATGCTCAGAAGCTTCGTATATCCTCTCCCTCATCGCCCGTTTTATCAATAGAGCGAATGCGCAGATAATAACTTACATTTTCATTTACCTGAACTCTGACTCTGTCTCCGACACGATGTCCTTTCAGTGCTTTTCCAATCGGTGATTCAATGCTGACACGGTTTTCCATGGAATTTCCGCGAATGGAAGTGACCAGTTTGTATTTTTCCACCTCTCCATCCTCCTCAAATTCCACTTCAACAATATCGTCCATTCCCACTTCATCTGATCCGGAGGTATCCTCCACAAGTTCTGCGGTCTTGAGCATTCTCTCCAGATAACGGATTCTGCTCTCGTTCTGATTTTTGTGTTTCTTCGCAGCGTAGTACTCAAAATTTTCACTTAAATCACCCTGTGCACGGGCTTCCTTGACCGCCTCGATCGCTTCTTTTCGGATGACCAGCTTACGATGCTCTATCTCTTCTTCTATTTTTTCTACGTCTCTTTTTGTCAGTTTTTCTCTCATTTTACTCACTCCTGATTTTGTGCTGCCTTTTGGCAGTCTGTCTGTGAATTCCAGTATACACGAATTTCTTCTTTCATACAATCTCAGACCACAAATTAGTAAAGGGAACGTAACTGTTCACAGTAACAAAGGGAGCCTAAAAGGCTCCCTCAAACTTCAGCAACTCTTCTATACGGTTTATTCCTCATCTGCTTAAAAGTACCTCCCTTTAATGCTGAATTTTTTTGTTCGCAGCATATTTTCTTTGTATTATCATATCATTTTTAGATGTTTTTCACCAAGTGATATGCTCCCACCACTTAAATCCCAGATTTTGAAGTGGGGGCTTCTTGCTCAATGGCTCTATTGAGCCAAGTATCTACAAGCTATCCTCGCGTACCCCGCGA
>NZ_WWVR01000036.1 GCF_009883055.1 Blautia sp. BIOML-A1
AAGTGTTCTTTTTTATTTTTTGCAATTCATCTCCCACCTGTAGAGGAAGGAGAATTCTTGCTATATATTATGTTAAACAGCTTAGTATAATAGTCCATCTGTCTGCTGCCCGGAGAAACAATCTCGATAATCCAATCCGGCGCACCTTTACATCCTTTGTCATCCAGTTTATCAGGATCACAGATGACTGATATATCCGGCTCTACATAGGTATCTGTTTTTTCATCGAGATACACTGCAAATGGAGCTGCATATACTTTGCATTTTCCGGCATGTGAGCGAATATAATCTTTTATTGCACTAGATAATTCCACCGAAATATCCTGATGCTTTCTGCTTGGCGGTGCCATGTAGTAAATATGCCCGTCAATCAGTTCCGCCCTTTTGCCGTCCGGCAGGGCATAAATATCTTCTATAGTATAAGTTTCTTCTTTTAATAAAGGCATGCAATCATTCCTTTCTCGAAAAAATAAGCTGTTACCTTATAACTATAGTAACAGCTTATTTTCTTTGTGGCAAGCCACATTACGCCAGTTTTATTATTTTGCTATTTGGATCAGGCTTGTCGATTTCGTCCAGTCCAATTGTATCCTCCAGTAACTGTATATCGTCAATTTTCTTTTTGTCCATTACAGAGGTATACAGATCCATGGTCATCTGCAGAGTTGCATGCCCCAGATATGTCTGGACGGTTTTTGGTGGAATATCAGCTTCAAAGCATCGGGTAACAAATGTATGTCGGAAGCAGTGTCCAGAAAATTTCTCCATAGTCTCCAACGGATCCCTGCTGTAATTAATTTCCTTAACAATCCGGGCTATAGCGTCTGCATAAATCTGCGAGCATAGAGGAGTTCCGTAAATCGTGCAAAAAATATAATTTGTGCGCTCCCCTTTCAGTTTCGGAGAGTTATTTATAACCATTTTATGTAGGACAATCTGCCTCTGCAGTGCCTCCTCACAATATTTATTCATCGGTACTGTTCATCGACTCGAAAATGTTTTTGGATCGTTTTCGTGGAAGGTCTTCCCAGTGTCGCCCTCCAATTTTTGGTATAACAATGTTTTTTCAACACGTATTTCTTTCTTGCTAAAATCAAGATTATCCTCTGTTAGAGCAAAAAGCTCCCCTGGACGAAGACCAGTGCTAACCGCTACTCGGAACAGATTATCGTAAAATGTTCCGCTGCTACACTGAAAGAATACCTGCTGATCTTCCTTTTCTTTCAGTTTGTTCAAAACATCTGTTACCATCAGTCGCGTAATCTCTGTCAATTTCGGGTTTCCGATGTATGGCTGTATATTATGTTCAAAAACATATTTTGCAACAGCCCCTTTTATGTTATTTTACAGACAGTCCACCAATATTTCAGATGCTTTTTCAAGCATGGCTGAAAAACGTTCCGGTTCTGTCAGGGCTTTTCCCTTATCAGTTTCAATACAGTTAAGAAGTTCACAATATGTTTTATTATCAGGGTCATTATTGCATATAATCTGACACAGTCTGGAAGCAGCTTCAGCAAGTCTGATTGAGCCGTAACTTGCCGGCTCTTCTGGAAGCGCTCTGGCACTGGTGATCAGATATACCAGTAATTCGAATTCAGGATTATTCATCAATTCTCTCCTCTTCCTCAATATGATCAAAATAGCATATCTGTTCTACCGGAGGACGCTTCGGGCAACGAGGGGTACCATCTGGATAACCTATAGAGATAAGCATCTCAATACGATATCTGTCTGGAAGTTCCAATATTTTACGAACCGCTGTATCATTGTATGATTTGATTGCACATGTTCCAAGCCCTAATTCAGTAGCTTTTAGCATGAGATTCTCAGCAGCCATTGATGCATCCATAAGGCATCCGTACACTTCAGAATTTTTACCACCCTTTCTTGATGCCTTCTCCATATCTGAGCAGACTACAAGGATGACTGGTGGTTTGCCAGAAAGCCCCGGACTAAAAAGATCTACTTTTTCTTTAAGCTGTGGATCTGTAATAAACAGAAATCTCCAAGCCTGCAGATTACTGGCCGAAGGTGCCTGTTGAGCCGCATCTGCCAAAGTAAACAGCAACGCTCTGTCTACAGGATCAGGATGAAAAGACCGTGTGCTGTGACGGCTCAGAATAGCTTCATTTAATAACATATCTTTGCTACCTTTCTGACAGCATATAGCTGATCGTTATGAACTTGTATTATTATTTTTTTCTGAGATATTCGAAATAAGCGAACAATCCCTCTGCCATAACCGGGTCAATAACAGGAAGTCCTGTTTCGTTTTCCAGATCTTTGGCTATACCAATCGTTGCAAGACCAGTGCAGGCAAGTGCAATTACTTCTGCGCCTTGTTCTTTTAACTTCAAGCCAAGTTTCAGCACACTTTCTTTTCCTTCTGGTGTCATCAGATCCAGTGTGCTATGTACACCTTCAGGTCTGCCTAGTATCATCTGATCAGGAATCATTCTCCTATATGCCTGAGGTGCATAGTCTGTGATTCCAAGCACACCAATCTTGCTGCCATATTTAAGAGCAAGTGCTACAGTTGTCTCGCCGCCGCCAGTAACAGGAATGTCCGAGAGAACTTTACGAATCTCCGCAACACCCGGATCATCCGCACAGCTTACGATAATCATATCAACATCCGTGAAGGATTGAGCTGTTTTAACAATTTTGGGGATAGCCAGTTCACCGAGTTCAGGACTGTGTATTCCCTCATACTGGTCCGGAATACATTTAGTTTCGACCTGAAGTTCAGGGAAATATGACATAATCTGTTTGCCATGTGCGGAAAGCACCTCTTCATCTTCTGTTGTAAGGACTCTAATCAGACCTACTTTAAATTTTTTATCCATTTTCAATTTCTCCTTTATATCGTAAAAAATCAGATAAGAAAAACACCATTTTCGATAACTTTAATATCATCCAGATATAATGTCGGACGCAGGACAATTCCGTCCATATGACATTCCGCTTTATTTACACCACCAAATGACGTATTGGTTCCGAAAGCAATGTGTACGGTTCCATATACTTTTTCATCTTCAAGAATGATTCCATTCAGTATAGCTGCTTCGTTAGTTCCGATTCCAAGTTCACAGAGTGTTCCGTTGGTCTCGTTTTTAAGAAGGATATCAAGATTTTCGCTCTTATCTCCTTTTACTGAACAAAGCTTTCCTCCTGAAATTGTCATATGTAAAGGACTTGCCAGTTTTCCAATACCGACCATAGATCCATCAATAATCATCTCGCCATCGGAACCATCTTCTAGCGGAGCAATATAGGCTTCTCCGGAAGGAAGATTTCCACATTTTCCGGATTCTTTATATACTCCAGGACTTGGAACACCATCCCTGCCATCGAGATTGATCGTAAGAACCTTCCCATCTTTTTCGATGCGTGCCTTGGAGGCGTTGGTGAGCATTTCTGTTACTTTTGCAGTTAATTCTTCTACTTTGCTGTAGTCGGCAGTCATGGCACCCTGTGAAAACATCTCTTTGGTAATACCAGGCATTGTTGCTACTCTTGTACCTGCTTTCGCTGCTTCAATTCTGGCGTTCGTATGAGTGAGTGACTGGGCAGTCGGAGCAATTACAACATCAGCAGCTTTCATAGCTTCGGCAATTGCTTTAGGCGGTTCCTGTCCACTAACTTCCCTTTCTTTCATAACCATAAGGATTTTTTCGCATCCAAGATTTCCAGCTGCCTCATAGATTGCTTCGCCAATTTCTTTACGACTGTCATCTGTAATAACCAGAATTTCTTCGCCCGGTTTTACAGCCAGACATGAAGTAAGAACTCCCTCTGCTATCTTAACTAAATTTTCCATTATCATTTCCCCTTTTCGTTATCTTTTTAATTTTTGTTATAAAGTAAAAAACGGACATTCCGCCGGACTTTGATGGACCTGCGAAATGTCCGGAAAATACTGAATATATATAATTTATATGTCTATTCAGATGTCAGTTAATTCAGAGACAACTCTGGCCAGAAGTGTTCTTGGAAGAACAACTTTCTTACCGGTTTTTTCTGCAAACATTTTTTTCATTTCCTGTGTATAACCTATACAGTCAAGAACAATCAGATCCGCATCAAGATCTTTAATCTCTTCAGCTGCCTTTTCGAGTGCATCCCAGTCGCCATATGGTGAAGCCGCAATTGCTGTTACATGATCAACATAGTTTTTCCATTTTTCTTCACATTGTTCTGTCTGAAGTGGTGATGGAGTCATGCAGATTATGCTTGATTTCTTAGTCATCAGCGGAACAAGGCGATTGAGCAGCTCACATGGATAGATCATAGGAATATTCTTGGCTGAAAGTGTCTCCGGAAAACTTCCGGTACAGAACATCATGATAAGACTGCATCCCTCATCTTCCATGTGGTTAATAGCATCCTGAAGTCTTGGCAGGATATGACGCTCGGCAAATGTCACAGAACTCCCATCTGTCAATCTGGAGACAAGGACATAATCATCCTTGCCGGGAGCAAACTCAGCAATCTCTTCTTTTGTAAGTCCATCCAGACCGCCTGCCTGGACAAGTTCCAGTGAATCATCAAAGATTCTTAGAATGTCTGCTGTTACATCAGTTCGCGGAGCCTGACCGATGGTAATTGCACCTATTTTCATACCAAAACCTCCTTATTCGTTTCCGAGAGTCTGAAGATGTTTCATGCTTCCATATAATTTCTGGAGACGTGCATATTCATCAGCATCATAGAAACTACACTGTTTTCTTCCATATGCTTTGGCAACTTCTAACATAAATCTTGCAGCTTCCTCTACGTCTGTAGCATGAGTAGCGCCTGTAGCGCATCCAGGTACCATTGTCTCTGCTGTGATAGCTACACCAACAACAGGTGCATCTGTAGCTGTACATGGCTGAAGAATACTATTTAAGTGGTGCACATCATTTCCGTAAGGTGTGATATCCTGGGTAGCCAGTGGGAATACATATGGAAGACGTCCTGTAGTGATCTGCATCAGATCAAGAAGATCTTCAGAAGTTCTTAATACATATCCCTCTTTTACTGTTGGAGAAATAGCAAAACCTCTTGTGTTAATCACACGGTTGCCTTTTGTTGTGTCAACAACAAGTAAAGCATCAAGATCCGGAGACACTTCTTCTTTGTTTACCTGTGCCATTTCTACTGGTGAACCCATGAAAGGAACCGGATCATGCGGAGCTGTCGGAGCATGCGGACAGATATGTGTAGAAATAAACACATCACCGTCAAGATAGTCTCCTTTGTTTTGCATATCAAGCAGTTTTGCAGCGAGAGCTACCGCGCAGAGTGCGCCATCACCGTCAGATACAAAGCCAATACGTTCCGGACGTGCGCCAATTCCGCCAAGTCTGCCAAGGAGTCCGATTGTAGGAGCATCTCCACCATTTGTCTTGCCGTTTTTACCAGGAATACGCACTTTAAGCATATCTGTGCTTCCCTTAGGGCCTACCAGTTCATAGACTTCTACATTGGCATCGGCTTTGATCCCGAGAAGATATTTTTTAACTTCTTCTCCTGTTACAAATGAACTGTCAAGTACATCATAAGCAGCAATAATTTCTTTCATTAACATGTTATTATTCCTCCCGACTATTTACTCAGATGACTGATTAAGTCTTTTTTAATTACATCTTCGGTTGCTTTCAGCAATTCCGGCGCATACATGGTCGGCGAAAGCTTCAGATTCTTTTTGTCTGTGGCAATTACATAAACATCAAGTCCCTCTTCCATCATGGCAGTTGTAACAGGCTCTCCTGTTTTGGCATTGATCGTCATAATTAGATCCGGGAAAGTTGCAAGACGCTCGCCATCTTTTTCGGCAGTAGCATATTCATTCCAGAATGTCATTTCACAGCCGTCAACAGCAGCATAACCTACATCGAAGCCACCAGTTGTCTCGATAGAAAAATTCTGTACCGGTCCCCTTGCAAGGACACGGCCATTCAGGAAAGTACATACACCGTTAACTGCATCCTCAACGGAAGATTCCAGTCCTTTTAAGAACGCTTTTCCTGTATCGATTGCATAACTTACACCACCAAGGGCACAGTTTTCACGGGCATAAGACACTTTTACCGGATTTCGTGCTACTGCGACCAGTCCACCTGCTTCAATAGAGGCAAGACGCACCATCTTGGACGTATGATCGATCGTTCCTTCAAAGAAGCATTCGATATGGTTTCCAGTATCTGGATTACCGCCGACACAGGCCTGTACTGTTGTATAATCTGCAAGTCTGTGAAGATTCATGCTTCCCATTACACCTGTTGGATGAGCTCGTCCGTTACAAGGGGCATCAACAACCGGAAGTCCTGTAACAGCAGCCTGAAGCCAGCCATTTACTGTTGCTTCTCCGCCCTGTTCGTTGGTAATAATTCCGCCAATATTAAAATCACAGTTTTTCTGAAGGATTTCAACAGTTTTTGCGATATCCTTCGGAGTCATGAACTGGGCTGGCGCATTTGGTGCACCTACCAGAGAAGCTGTCAATAGTACATCATTTTCATCCAGTTCATCGATTGTAATAAGTCTGAGATCGGTATAATCAACTGCAATCTCAGCGTATTTTCTGCCTTTTTTCGGATCGCCGCCGCCACCGCCGCCGAGGATGGTTCCTCCGGTGAGTGCAGCATCAAGGACATCTTTTGTAAGACGGATTCCTTTAGTTTTCATTTTATTAATCATCTCCCGTTATTATTTCTTTTTACCAAGTGATAATGTAGCCGTAAAGAAACTGTACAGAGCTGCTCCGGCAAGTGAACCGGCACCCATAATATTGAGGGTCTGCTCGTTTTCTTTGTCCTTTTTAACAAGAATGTAGCGAATAAGCAATGCGATCAGAATTGTCAGACCGTTAATAGTGGAACCAACAAGAAGACCAGTTGCAAAAAGAATACCAACCTGTCTGGATCCG
This sequence comes from Blautia sp. BIOML-A1, assembly GCF_009883055.1. Lineage (GTDB taxonomy): Bacteria > Bacillota > Clostridia > Lachnospirales > Lachnospiraceae > Blautia_A. The sequence goes on from NZ_WWVR01000036.1 coordinate 6,917, forward strand.
CCAAGGAACTGGATGATTGCTCCCGGAATTGCCCAGATAAGCAGCCATTTAGCTACATCTCCGCCTGCGCCAGCTTCAATCGTTGCTGCAAAAGTAGCATCAACCGGTGCAAAGAGCCCCTGCGCAAAGTACTGTTTTGCCATAATTGCCACAAGTATAAAAGCTACCACAAAACCTACAATTTCACTGATATACTGCTGTTTTCTTCCTTCGAGCTCAAGTTCCTGATCTTTCCCGCATCCACGAAGGATGTAACCGCATTTAAGATCATATGCCATATCAGAGAAAGCAGGACCGGTTGCAGAAGTATAAGCAACAAGGATTCCAAGTGGAAGTGATGGGAATCCGATCAACATTCCAACAATCAGGAAAATAAGAGCTGTCGCAAATCCCGGAAACCATCCTGAGTACATTGCTGAAATACCAACAATCAGTTCAGAAGCAATAGCTGCAAAAGCTGAGAAGATAATCCAAATAATCAGCTGAACAACACCCATTTCTGACCAGATGCCTGTAATTATTGCCAATAAAATTGCTACTACCAGATATGCAACATATCCACCACCAAGGGCTTTTTTCATATTTGCCATGCTGGAGGTAAACTTACCTGCTGCACTGTCTCCGTCACCTTTCTTGAAAAGCATACGGCCGCATTGGATAAGGGACACAAGACCTGCTCCGATCATAATACCATGGGGCATGTATTTGAACATGTTTGAAGCCATCAGATCAGCACCTTCACCGAAGATGTTTGTAATGATTGGAAAGCTACGGCCGAAGATATCAATAATAAATCCATTTGTCTTAATGATACCGATCACAATTGATCCTACGCCAAGAGCTGTCATCGCTGCAAAATCGCCGAACCAGGAAACACCAAGAAGATCCGTAGGAATACCGATCATTTTACCACCAACACCGATGACCATACCTACAATGAGCAAAAAAGCTTTCTTTCCCTTTTCTACAACTGCAAGGATAGATTCTGCAGATGCAACTCCTGGAGGCCATGCTCCTTCTGCCGGAAACATTTCGCTGTCAAATGTCTTATAAAGAATTGTTGCATCAATAATGGTTGCAAGAAATACACCAACAAGCATAGGATACATAAGATCCATTCTGCCCATAATAACCGGAATACCAATCGGAAGCAGGAAGCAGTTTGCTGCTGAGAATGTTGCTCCCGAAATTGATGTCTGAATCATATTCTGGCAGTGAATACTCTGATATTTCTTTAAAAATGCGATAGGCAGACGTGAAATGATGATTGCAAATAACGCTCCTACGATAGATGTGTTTGGTGCGACACCCGTACGCACGATCAATTCAAGACCGATGATAGCACCAAGGACGCTCATCACAATATTCAGAATAAGAATATACGGTGAATACGCTTTTGGATGTTCTGATGCTTTGATATGCATCTGTGTGTAATCTTTCTTTGTGTTACTAACCATGTTATCTCCTCCATTTCCTATAAAATATATGTGCTCGTATCCGGTTGACAGCAGGCCAGAGTACAAAATTAGCCGATGTAGGAACGCCTACATCGGCTTCACATATGTTGTTTTGTATTATATCACTTTAATTCGCTAAAAGCATTGGTGGTAACACACTTTTTTTAATTAAATATTGTGCATGGTGCACATTTGTTTTTAATGTATATACATTTTTAATTTTATAGCAAATTCTAATTTATCCATCATATCTGGATCCTCCAGACTGCAATGTAGTATTTCTTCTATCTTGCTGATTCTGTGTGCCATGGTATTTCGATGCAGAAACAGTGCCTCTGCTGCCAGTTTACGTGAACAATTATTATGAATAAATGCTTCAAGAGTATCAAGAAGTTTTGTGCCGTGTACACGGTCATAGGTTACCAGTGGACCCAGCTTCTTTTTGATAAATGCCAGTGCTTCCTTATCAGCAGACATGAGTAACATAATACGATCATATTGAAGATTAGATAAAAAAACCTGAGACCATTGCTGTTTTCTTATATTACGAACCAAAAATCCCTCTTTTATCTGCTGATAGGTATTGGGAAGCGCCAGATAATCTTCTACTATATCGCTGATGATCGCAGAGCACATACAGTTATTGATTTCGCATGTCTTTTGAATCATATCTTCTGTCATTTTCTTGATCATGGACTCATTTATTGAAGAAATTGTGATCGCATAACATATTTCTTTACCGCATATAACTACATTTTTGATGTGATGATTATTAAGAACTCGGGATATACCCTTTATCTGGGATTCCTTCTTTATTTCCAAAAGAAAAGAATTCTCTGATATTTCCAGAGAAAGGGCAATCACACGAAATGGTTCAGATGGCCACTGAAGAGAAGCGATTCTATATTCTACTTCCTCGGTCTGTGTAACTTTTCCATTAATAATATCAAAAAATAGTTTTCGATCCAGTTCAGATTTATTCTGACGTCCGATCTGATAACGGGTATCAAGTGCAACATTGCTTCTGGATTCCACAATTGCAGTCATTATTGGAAAGGTAAGTTCTGTAAAGCCCGCATTATTGTTGAGAAAGAACAGCGGAAGTTTTAATTCATCTGCCAGCTGAAGAGCTTCCTTGGGAAAATCATCAAAAAAACGTGTTTTTATTGCAAGAGCTGACGCATTCGCATCGTTCATATCTCTTATAATCTGAAGAAGAGCCTCTTTATCATTTCGTATCACATATCCAGTGGTTATCAAAATCAAATGTTCTCTGAGCCACGGTTTGATATTTGGCTGCTCCATCATATCAAATACTTCAACCTTACGTAAAATACCTTCTTTTCCTGCAACAAGCGAAGCGTCTCCATTATTCCAAATTTTAACTATATCTTTAACAAGTAAATCCATTTTTCTCTCCTATAATGATATCAGACAGAACAGCAGCGGTATGATCAACATACAAAGCAAAGTTGTCGTTACCACAGCTGTAGAGGCATATTCTCCGTCCAGATTATATTGTTCTGCAATCATACTGGAAGTTGTCATTGCTGGTGCTGCACAGATCAGCATAAGGATCATACTTTCAATTTCTGAAAGAAAATGACGAGAAATGAAGTATATTATCAGTGGGAGTGCAAATGATTTTGTGAAAAACAGGACCAGTATGGACTTATACTTAAAAATATTGGTAAGTTTCATAAATCCAAGACTGCATCCAAGGTAAACCAGCCCCCAACTGTAGCAGGTATTGCCAACAGAACCAATGGTACTCAAAATTATGTCCGGAACAGAAATATGAAAACTAGTCAGACATAAACCCAGTAGGATTGAAAGGAAAATTGGATTCATAATGATCTTTTTCCAGGAATTCTCTTTTAGTCCGATTCCATTTGTAAATAATGTAACACCCAGAGTCCAGACCAGAGTCGTATCAATAACGGAACATATAGGAATATATACATTGCCGCCCTGATCACCAAACAGTGTCATGATCAGAGGAATCACCAAAAAGCCATAATTGCCACCTACAGAACATCCACAATGAACATTGGCTGTAGTTCCTTTAAGATGACAAATGTGGCTTCCAAGGATTCCTCCTGCTGCCATAACAAAATACATAAGAATCTGTGATAAGACCATTTTTCCATATTGAGTCATTGTCTGAAAGGTGGTCTGATTTTCAAGGATCAGACCAATCGTCAGTGCCGGTAGCGCAATCCTAAGTAAAAATCCGGAAATAGAGGGCATTGCTTCTTTTTTTATTATACCTGTGCGTGAAGCAGTAAAGCCTATGAGAACAAGTAAAAGGAAACCACCCATTTTAGGCAGAATCGCCATCATATAATTCATAAAGTCCTCCTGTGACCCGTTAGTATCCTGTTAATAAGAATAACAGAATCAATTACTTATGTTATTATACGAGTCTGATTTTTCTTTTTCAACTCTGTGTAGAATTTCATTACAACAAATATCGTAATGCAGGCAATCAGTGACTGTGAACTTGGATAACTGCTACTTCTCCTCACGCAATTAATTTGCGTGGGCAATTTGAAGTTTCAAATAAATTACATAGAAGATTCCTATTGTAATAAGATCCCTTCCTGATATCCAAGTGCAAAGAAAAGCGTACCAATATTCAAGTGCTGTCCCTGCGACATTTCCGGAATTAGTTTTTCAACCTCGACATATAACATGGCTCCTGCTGCAAACCGTGCTAAAAGCAACCTGTCCTTTCTTGCATGCAGTCGTTTCAAACATGGCAATTTCTTTTTCGCATTTGCATATGGATGCCTTGCATTAAAGTAAAACTGATTATTTGAGAGCGTGGCCTTTTTAGCATTTTTATAAAAATCTTTTGCTGAAAGTCTCGTCTCTACTCCTGTTAAATGTAAAAAATGATCTATCGGAAATGAAACTTCAAAATATTCATTATACATACAAATAAGTCTTACCTGCCAAATTCTGACTATACATGCTTGCCGAATCTATAATATTTTCCGTATTGCATTTTTCTTATCTGTCTTTGTTGCCATTCGCACCTCATACGCAAAGAGGAGTGTGATGCTTAACCACACTCCTCTAAAACTTTCTTTTGAAAAAGAGTTTTCTGCTGGTTGTCAGCCTCGGTACCCAGTTAAGATACCCTAAATGACGTGGAAATCATTAAGTCCCCCACATGGACTACAGCTTTATCCAAGCTGCCAGGCTCGATGCCCAGTTAAGACATCTGAAATCTTCACTACTCCATCGACCACCCCATTTTCCACTCCATTTTTAGACCACATTATGTCTAACTACGCCATTTTATGCCATTTCAGGCAATTTCTCCAAACCTGCATTAATCCAGGTTAATACTGTCAAAATCAGGTGTTCCATAGAGGTCGAACGGTGTACTCTGATATACGTAATAATTCAGCCAGTTCGTATACAGATTATTCGCATGGGCTCTCCACATAAGCAGCGGTTTGTTTGTCGGATCATCCTCTCGATAATAATTTTCCGGAATTTCGATCGGAAGTCCTTTGCTCATATCACGTTTATACTCTCCATCCAGTGTAACCCTGTCATATTCCGGATGTCCCATGACAAAAATCTTTCTTCCGCCTTCCGCCATTGCAAGGAAAAGCCCGGCCTCCTCAGATTCCGCCAGAATTGTAATGTCTTTGCAGGCACGGATATCTTCGATCGGCACCTCTGTATGTCTGGAGTGTGGTGCAAGGAACATATCATCAAACCCCCTTACCAGCGGGATTTTGCGATTCAGTACTTTGTGCCAGAATAATCCAAACATTTTATGGTCAAGCTGACGTTTCTTAAGTCCGTAAAAATGATACAGACCTGCCTGTGCTGCCCAGCACAGGAAAATTGTCGAAGTCACATGGCTTTCGGTCCAGTCCATAATCACCTGAAGCTCGTTCCAGTAATCCACTTTCTCAAATTCCATCTGCTCTACCGGTGCTCCTGTTATGATCATTCCATCAAAACGCTTCTCTTTCAGTTCAGAAAAAGTTTCATAAAATTTATTCAGGTGGCTGAGAGACGTATTTTTCGCCTCATGACTTGCCACCGCCATAAATGTCACATCAACCTGAAGCGGTGTATTGGAAAGAGAACGAAGAAGCTGAAGTTCTGTTTCCTCCTTAAGCGGCATCAGGTTCAGGATCAGAATCTGAATCGGACGGATATCCTGATGCACAGCCCTTGTCTCGTCCATAACAAATATGTTTTCTCTTTCCAGAATTTCCTTTACCGGCAATTCTCCCTGTATCTTGATAGGCATTTTCCCATTCCTCCTCGTGTATATCTTTCTGTTTTGTTCGTCACTGTTCATGGCAAAACACCTCGCGGAATATTACCTGTGAACAGTTACTTTTATTCTTCTGTCATTTTGAGAAAATCCGTTTCTGACAAAATCGGAATTCCAAGTTCTCTCGCTTTTTTGTTTTTTGATGAATTGGAAGCTGTATCATTGTTAATCAGATAATTCGTCTTTCCTGTTACACTTCCTGTTACCTTTCCGCCAAGAGATTCTATCAGATTCTTGGCTTCTCCGCGGTTGCTGAAATGCTCCAGACTTCCTGTGATAACAAAATTCATTCCAGCCAGAGTCTGATTCTTTGAGATTTCTTCTTTATTAATATGAAGATATCTGAGCAGATGATCCAGTCTGCGGTTATTATCCGGGTCTTCAAAGTATTTTGTAAGACTTCTCGCAATTACCGGACCAATGCCATCAATCGCACCGACTTCCTCTTCCTTTGCATTCCGGATCTGTGCCAGATCATCCTCGAAATGCCGGCAGATGACCTTCGCATTGGAAAGTCCGATGTTTGCAATGCCAAGACTGTAAAGCACTTTTGCCGGCACTGTCTCCTTTGCTTTCTCTATGCTGGTCATCAGGTTATCAAAGGACTTCTCCCCAAATCCATCCATTTCTACGATCTCATCACGATATTTCGCAATTTCAAAAATATCACCAAAATCATGAATAAATCCTTTGGCAATAAACTTCTCCAGTGTTGCCTCGGACAAACCATCTATGTTCATGGCATCCCTGCTTACAAAAAGCGTAAATGCTTTGATTTTTTTTGCAACACAATCCGGATTCATGCAGTAAAGAGACTCCACCTCATTCTCCTGAATGATCCTTGCTTCCTGTCCGCAGACCGGACAGATATGCGGAATTTCCAGTTTACCGCTTTTTGTCAGATTTTCTGCAATCTGTGGGATGATCATATTTGCCTTGTAGACCTGAATTGTATCACCAATTCCAAGCTGTAACTCTTTTACAATGCTCACATTATGAACACTGGCACGGCTGACTGTCGTTCCCTCCAATTCCACCGAATCAAAAACGGCAATCGGATTGATCAGTCCTGTCCTGGACGGACTCCATTCGATCTCCCGCAGTATCGTTTCCCGGATCTCGTCTGCCCATTTAAAGGCAAAGGCATTTCGCGGGAATTTTGCTGTGCTTCCAAGCGAATCTCCATAAGCAATGTCATCATAGAGTGCAACCAAACCATCCGACGGAAAATCATTGTGCTCAATTGCATGAGAAAAATAATCCATTGCTTCATCCAGCGTCTCGCCCGTAACCATCCGATATTCTACCACCTCAAATCCCTGAGATTTAAGCCACTGCATCTGATAAGCTCTGGAATTATGCATATCAACATCCTGCGCAGACACCAGTGCGAAAGCATAAAATCTTACATTTCTCCGGGCTGTGATCTGATTATTCAGCTGTCTGACTGATCCACTGCAGAGATTTCGAGGATTTTTATATTTTGCATCCACATCCTCAATCGTTGCATTGATCCTCTCAAAATCAGAATACGTAATGATTGCTTCTCCTCTCAGTACCAGTCTTCCCTGATATGCGATCTTAAGCGGAATATTCTTGAAGGTTCTGGCATTGTTGGTAATAACCTCTCCTACAATACCATTTCCACGGGTAACTGCCTTCACCAGTTCTCCATGATCATAAGTCAGAACAATCGTAAGTCCGTCCATTTTCCAGGAAAGCAGAGATGGATGTGTTCCGATAAAAGCTCTCAGGGTTTCTCTGTCCTTTGTTTTATCCAGAGAAAGCATGGGCGATTCATGGGTTTCTTTCGGCAGTGCATCCACTGCTTCATATCCTACATTAACAGTTGGACTATCTGCCAGAACGATGCCTGTTTCCGCCTCCATGCTTTCCAGCTGATCGTACAGATCGTCGTACTCTCTGTTGCTCATGATCTCCCGGTCTTCCTGATAGTAAGCCTTTGCTGCCTCGTTCAGTTTTTTTACCAGTTCTTTCATTTGGTTTACGGCTGATATTTCCATTGTGTCCTCCTGTTTCTTTGATTGTTTCGCTGGATGAATTCCTGATCCGGCTGTTTAACTCCACCCTTTCTTCAGCCCTTATATCGCGATATTCTCCAGGTTTCAGTCCGTCAAGAGTCAGATTCATGATCCGCACCCTCTTAAGCGTCTGTACCTGATATCCGAAATATTCACACATTCGGCGTATCTGTCGGTTCAATCCCTGTGTCAAAATGATCTGAAAACTTCTCTTTCCTGTTTTTCTCACAGTGCAGGGTCTTGTCACTGTATCCAGGATTGGAACACCGTTTCGCATTCCCCGTAGAAATTCTTCGTTGATTTCTTTATCTACTGTTACAGCATATTCCTTCTCATGGTAATTTCCGGCACGCATGATACGATTTACCAGATCTCCCTGATTTGTAAGAAGAAGCAGTCCTTCGGAATCTTTGTCCAGCCTTCCCACCGGATATATCCGAAGAGGATAATTCAGATATTCTGTCACCGTAGTCTCATTGCGCTGCTTCCTTGTACTGCAGACAATTCCTCTTGGCTTATAAAAAAGCAGAACAACCTTCTTCTCTTCTTTTATAACCGGTCTGCCGTCCAGACAGACAACTGCATCCGCCGGAATTTTCTCACCGGTTTTTATCATCCGGCCATCAAGTGTAACTCTTCCGCCATCCGTAAACTGATCGGCATCCCGTCTTGAGCATACTCCTGCATTGCTTAAGTATTTATTTATTCTGATCATTTCTGTGTTTTCTGTTTTATTTTTTTTGTCCATTGCTCTATTATATAATTTTTTCTTTTTCACCGCAAGAAAGAGTTTCTAATTATAGCAGCTGTTCACAGGTAATATTCCGCGAAGTGTTTTGCCATGAATGTGGCAAAATCTGTCGAACTCTTGTATTTTTGTGTCAGTTATTGTATCATGTATAAAGTCTGGAATTTTCGTTTCACGAAACCCGGTATTATTTTAACAAATGTTAGGAGGAAACGGCATGCCAAGCCGCAAAAAACATACAAATCCGTTTCTGCTGCTCATCGCCATTGCACTGTGTCTCGTTCTTGGTGTCACACTCAGACAGTCCACTGCTGATTTTTCCGTTCTTGAGGAAACTTCTTCCAGTATGACCGCCTCTTCTGACAGCCAGAAACAAGATAAGACAGATTCTGACCAGAAGGAAAATTCTACCCCTTCTGCAACAGCCTCGCCAACTCCTGCCAAAAAGCCATCAGATTCTAAACGTAAGGTTTCTGATGAAGCAGCTTCAGGCGTGTGGACTTCCAGTGGAAGCAACTGGCTCTTTATGGTAGATGGCAAAGCACATACCGGATGGCTCACTGATACAGATGGCAAAACCTACTACTTCAACCAGGATGGCATCATGCAGACCGGTTGGGTGGATGCAGACGGGAAACGTTATTATATGGATCTGGATGGCATTATGCAGACCGGCATCATCACCGTCGATGGTAAGAGCTATGAGCTTCAAAGTGATGGTTCACTGAAGGGCTACTCGCCAAAAGAATCCACTCCAACATCCAAGCCGGAATCAGATTCATCTAACAGCAAAGAAAACAATAAGAAAGATTCTGATAAAAAAAATTCAGGTAAGAAAGATTCCGGTAAAAAAGATTCCAAATCACAGAAGCCTTCTGTCAAATATGCAGCTCTGACATTTGATGACGGTCCGAGTTCTTTTACCGACAGACTTCTTGACTGTCTGGAATCCAACAATGCCAAAGCCACTTTTTTTATGGTAGGAAAGGAAATCGACAGTTTTCCTGATGAGGTGAAACGTATGGAGGCACTGGGCTGTGAACTCGGAAACCATACTTACTCACATGCAGATCTTACAACACTCTCACCGGAAGATATGTCCGCAGAGATTGCCGGCGTAGATGAATCTCTCGTCAATCTGGTTGGACATGGTGCTACTGTACTTCGTCCTCCTTATGGATCGATCAATGATTCCGTAAGATCAACGGTTGGTACTCCTATGATTCTCTGGTCAATTGATACGTTGGACTGGGAAACACAGGATGCGCAGAAGACTGTTGATACCGTTATGTCTCAGGTTCAGGATGGTTCTATTATCCTGATGCACGACATCTTCAGTACCTCTGTTGATGCCGCTGAAATTTTTATTCCAAAACTGATTGAAGAAGGCTATCAGCTGGTCACGATCCACGAGCTCGCCAAGATCAAAGGAACTGAATTACAAACCGGCATTGCATACGGTGATTTTACCGGATAAACCCAAGTCATAAACAGCAGCAGATTCCTTAGAATATAAGGATCCTGCTGCTATTTACATACAGCAAAAGGCACAGAAACCCTCTGTGCCTTTGTCTTACGTTACTGAAGCAATCCACTGTATACATATCCAGTCTGCCCGTCATATTCAATTTGAATCCAGTCACCTTCCTGACCAAGAACCTGTACTACATCGCCCTCATCCAGTCCACCAATGATGTTGTCATCATAACCATCGGCCTCAGATCGCACATTACATCCCTCTGTAACCGTCATAGTTGTCCCTTCCGATTCCTGAGTTGCTGTAGTAGAATCCACTTCCTCGCCCAGTCCGTTCAAAAATGCGGCAAGTGCGGAGTCATTCTTCTGTGCCTGCTCATAGGCTGTCTGTACTTCTGATGTAAGTTTCTTAATATCCTCATCAGATTTCAATGAATCCATATAATCAGAAACTTCTTTGTTCTGTTCCAGGTCTCCCAGAATCCTGTAACTGCCATCACTTTCCTTCACTATATAAGAACTCCATAATGAAGGCGCCGGCGTATCTATCCCCTTACAAATAAGACTTCCGCGCGTATATACTACATAGGAATCCTCATCCAGACCTTTCTTTTCATATACATTATCGACCTGATATCCTTCTATATAATCTTTGGCATTTGTAATTCGAGACTCATCAGAAGGCGTCAGATTACTGACCAGTGTTTTTAGTGTGGTAATATCTCTTTCCCCTAAAGCCTGATAATAGCTCTTCATAAGTGCAGTGATCTCAGCACTGCCTTCTTCCAAGGGATTCGTGTCTTCTTCTTTCTTCCCGTCGTTTGTCTCCCCATCATCTTCCGGAGAAGAAGGATCATTTCCCTGGCTGTTGTCCTGCACTGTATTCTGTTCTTTATCTGAAGTACCCTTCCCACTTCCGATACAGGCGCGAACGCCAAAGAACAATACAGCCACGATTAACAGAATTGCTCCGCCAAGCATAAAATAGCGAAGGTTATCTGATAACCATTCTCTGAAATTATCCAAGTTCTTGTCCTCCTTAAATCACAACGCACCGAGGCAGACCCATTACCCAGTGCAACACACCTGAAGGGAATCGAACCCCCGCACATGGTACCGGAAACCACTGCTCTATCCACTGAGCTACAGGTGCAAATGTGTTAAGACGTAATATTCCTAACACATGATATATTATCACATCTTATGTGAAAAGTAAAGTTTTTTATTTTATATACACAATTAGGTGAAATTGTAGTTACGATTCCACATCAAGAAGCGGGCTCCTGTATTCTTGCACAGAATCACCCAGACGATAAACGCTGTACTCTCCTATCACTCCAAGCTCCTGATAACGACAGGCTTCCAGTTCTTTTTTCTGCTGTTCGTTCGGGATCTTTACCACAAGATAATTGCATCTGTTCCTTTTCGCATACTTCGCAATACTTGTATAATTAAATGACGGTGCATTGATTTCAAAATACAACTGTCTTCTCGTTCCTATCGCTCCGCCAGATCCTCTTCTTCCAAACGGCAGATAAATGGACGGATCGTAAACACGAATATAGGAGCTGACGTATTCATCTGCAACCAGAAGAAATTTCTCTCCGCCTGCGTCCTGCTTTGCCAGTTCACAGATTCCTGCAACCACGTCCGGAACCTGCTGGTAATTATTTACCTTATGATAATATCCTTCTGTATAAAACTCTTTGCCCCCAAGAGCGATCACTGCTGTACAGAGCACCAGAAGAACCGGCTGCAAAACTGCCTTTCTTCCCCGGATAAACTCTGTCATTGCCAGGGCGATCACCGGTGTGGACGGTACAAGCCACAAAACCCGCCAGTAGACATTTTCTCCAATGCATTTCTGTATGATTTTGGCCGTATAGGGAAAAAAGAACAGAAACAATGCCAGAAAAACATATCCCAGCACATATCGGGTTGTTTTTTTCTTACGCTTAAATATCAGCAGGTAAAGAAGTGCGATTGCCAGAAGATAAGGAAAAACGCTGTCTCCCCAGTAATTATTCCAGAATCCCAAAGATTTTTTGATCATTTCTTTCATCATAAATTCTTACCTTCATACAATCAAAATGTAAAAAACTCCAAGTACCATAGAAGGGATACAGCAGGCAAGAGCTTTCAGAAAAGCTTTCCAGTCTCTTCGAAATACCAGACAGAGCAGCAAAAAAATCCCTATCATCAGCGTTCCCAGAATAATCCCCATCGATGACAAGAGACAGCAGCTCAGATCAGCCATAGCCAGCAGCATCCATGGATACTCCGCTTTTTTGGAAAACAGCACCGACTGACAGATATAAAACAAAAACGGCAAAAGGGCTGATGCAAGCAATGCTTTACCCTGCCAGAGCCGAACCATCTGAAAGCTTCCGGAATTATACACAGAATATGCCGAAAAGCTGCTGATACACGCTGCGAAAAACAGGTACATTCCCTGTGCCTGCCTGTCATCCGGAAACCACTTTTTTCCAAGAAGATACTGAATACCGTACACAAATGGGAGAAAAACTGCCGGATAGATCATGTGTGCCATAATCGCCGGGTGAAGTCCTCCGCTGAGGTTACTCACCACAGCAAGAAATACCGGGAACGGAGAAAGAATATATCTGCTCGCTATCCCGTAATACTTCTGTCCGGTATATGGTATGATCTCAAAAATAGTATCTGTCTGCACACCCGAGGTTGCCTGTGCCACATAAAATGCATCATCCGCATCCATATGTGCAAGCAGAACACACATTGCTATCTGTGCCAGAATCAGTATCATTGCCAGCCACAGACAGATATTTTCTTTCCATGAAGTATCTGGCCGACAAAACCTGTCCTTCTGTCTCACTGTCACAAAGATGCCGCCGGCTGCCAGGAGCAGGATTGCCGCGCCATATGAAATCGTCAACACATGCAGAGGCATTTTCAGAAATATCATAGGCAGTGCCAGAATCTCCATAAGAGAAAAAAGTATCAGATAACCGACAAGAAATCTTTCCAGCAAGAGAGGCTGCCGCCTTTTGATAAAAGGCAGCCTCCCCACAGCGATCGGCACAAGAACAAGCCAGAAGACAGCCAGAATTCCCTTTACCGCAATTTCCATATTATTTCTCCAGATTCTTCTTCAGGATTCCCATCGCAATTTTTTCCGGAGTGATCGGAAGTTCACGTACCCGGACTCCTGTCGCATTATAAATTGCCTCTGCAATTGCCGGACACGGAGTATCGATCACAAGCTCGCCGATGGATTTGGCTCCAAACGGACCACTCTCCTCATAACTGCTCTCAAAATCCACGCGGATATTTCCGATATCCTGTCTGGTCGGAATCTTATACTGCATGAACGAATTGTTTCGGATTTTTCCCTTATCCGTGTACTGTACATCTTCAAACAATGCCATTCCGATGCCCTGTGCAATTCCACCCTCAGTCTGCACTCTGGCAAGATTCGGGTTGATCGGAGTTCCACAATCCACAACAGCAACATAATCCAGTACGTCCACACTTCCGGTTTCCTTATCGACTTCTACTTCTGCCATTCCAACCATGAAAGGCGGAGGAGACAGCGGTGAAGAATGCTGTTTTACAACCTGAAGTTCTCTGTTATTAAAGAATGTACTCTTGATTCCTATCTCCTCAAGAGATACTTTTTTGCCTTCATCTTCGCTACAGAACACATAATTTCCATCAAAGTCAACGCTCTTTGGATCTGTTTCCAGCATATCGGCCCCGAATTCACAGATTTTTCTGCGCAGTTCGTTGCAGGCTTTTACCACTGCCATACCTGTTGTATAGGTTGTTGCTGATGCATAGGAACCGGAATCGTATGGTGAGATATCGGTATCTACGCTGAATACGACAATATTTTCCATAGGTGTTTCCAGACAGTCTGCTGCCATCTGTGCCAGAACTGTATCACATCCCGTTCCCATATCAGTACAGCCAAGCGCCAGCGTATAGGAGCCATCTTCATTCAGTTTAATATCTGCACCGCCGACATCAACACCAGCAATCGAAGATCCCTGCATCGCCATTGCGACACCGACACCACGGACCTTTCCATTTCCCATATCACGGAACGGATATTTGGAATCCCAGTTCATCATTTCTTTTGCTTTGGCCATGCAGCGATCCATCGCACAGCTCTGTGCATAAGGAACATCCGGATATCCTGGAAGAGGTCCGCCCTCGATCGGCATATTCAGTTCCTTGATCTTTACCGGATCCATTCCCATCTTATGTGCCAGCTCATTAACCGCAGATTCTACAGCAAAAATACCCTGCGTTGCACCATATCCACGGTAGGCACCTGCTGACTGAACATTTGTATACACAACATCGAAAGCAAAACGATGTGCTTCTGTATGTCTGTAAAGTCCAATGGATTTATGCCCGCTCAGACCTACCGTCGTGGAACTGTGTTCGCCATATGCACCTGTATTTGATAAGGTATAAACGTCCAGTGCACGGATGATACCATTCTCGTCTGCACCGGCACGCACCGTGATCTCCATCTCATGACGCGGAGTAGAACAGATCATGGATTCATAGCGGGAATAAATCATCTTGGAAGGCCGTCCGGTCTTCCAGGTTACAATTGCCGGATAGATCTCACTGATCGAAGTCTGCTTCGCACCAAAGCCTCCGCCAATTCTTGGTTTGATAACGCGAACTTTTGATGCAGGAATATCCAGGGCACGACCTACGATTCTTCTGACATGGAACGGGATCTGTGTCGAAGAAAGCACGATCAGTCTTCCGGTATGATCCAGATAACATGCAGTTCTGAAGGTCTCCATCATAGTCTGCTGATTTGCTCTGGTATGATATGTATGTTCTACTGTATATTTACATTCACTGAGTACCTTCTCTACATCACCATGCTCTTCTACCGCTGACGCGCACAGGTTTCTCTTATTATCACCGCCAAGTGGGATTTTGAGTTTCCAGTCTTCCTCCGGATGTACCAGGATCGGATTATCCTTTGCAGTATGAATATCAAAAACCGGCGTCTCCACCTGGTATTTCACACGAATCCTCTTAA
Organism: Blautia sp. BIOML-A1; assembly: GCF_009883055.1. Classification (GTDB taxonomy): domain Bacteria; phylum Bacillota; class Clostridia; order Lachnospirales; family Lachnospiraceae; genus Blautia_A. The sequence goes on from NZ_WWVR01000036.1 coordinate 21,999, forward strand.
GTGCCAGATCAACTGCTACCTCTGTCTCACCTGCAACGATCGCAACAGCATCTCCGACAAAACGGACATGACGGTCAAGAATCAGTCTGTCATCCGGGCTCATCTCCGGGGCAGTCTGTCCTGCAAGCGTAAAACGCTTCTGCGGAACATCCTCATAGGTAAGAACACAGACAATTCCCGGAACCTTCATTGCATTCTCTGTCTTAATGGTGTCCACCCACGCATTTGCATGAGGACTTCTTAACACCTTGACAATCAGAGAATCCTTCGGAGCCAGATCATCTGTATACACAGGTTTTCCTGTTACCAGTGCCATCGCATCTGTTTTCTGTACAGGCTGATTTACATATTTCATTTTATGATTCCTCCTGTGTTTTTTTATAGTTCAGATATTTCAGAATGCTTGCTGTCTGAGAGACAAAACCGGAGCATCTGCACAGATTTCCTGCCAGATATTCCTTGATCTGCTCTTCGTCCGGCTCTTCAAGCTCACGAAGCATTGCGATCACATTCATGATGAATCCCGGATTACAGAAGCCGCACTGTTCAGCTCCTTCATTCGCAAGGAAATCACCAAACTCCTCAGCCTCTTTCTGCAGTCCCTCCAGGGTCACGATCTTCTTTCCGTCAATCCTTGCTGCGAGCATGGAACAAGAAAGAATCGGTTTTTCATCCATCAGCACCGTGCAAAGTCCGCAATTTGCCGTTTCACAGCCTCTCTTGACACTGTAACATCCCTTTTCTCTCAGGAAATCAATCAGAAGCATTCCCGGATCGATTTCTTCCTGACGCTGTATCCCATTCAGCCAGAATTTAATATTCATCCTTCATTCCTCCTACCGTCTCCCATGCTCTTCTTGTCAGCACCTCAACAAGAAGTGTTCTGTATTCTTTAGATCCTCTCATATTTCCGGATGTTGAAACATGCTCTGCTGCATATCCGGCAAATTTCCGGATTGCCTCTTTCTGTTCTTCTTCGCTTTTTTCTGCAAAATTCTCCAGGATATGCTCCGGATCCTCTGCGATCACTGCCCTGGCAGATCTTGCACCTATTACCGTTCTTGCCTCATTTCCGATCAGAGATGCACATAAGGTCAGTACCGGAAAATCTGTCTTGGTATTTCTCTGACTCATATAACAGACACGAAGCGGCTGTTTCCTGACAATGATGTTTACCAGAATGTCATTGTCTTTCTTTCTGTTTACAAACTCTGTCAGAGGGATTTTGCCGGCATTATAAAGTTCCACCCAGGTATCCATTCCAAGAAACATCGTCAGTACATCAGAAAAACCATAGCGGCCCCAGATACTTCCTCCTACTGTCGCACAGTTTCGAAACTGCACTCCTACAATATGACGGACACTCTCCCGAATGGCCCCCTGTGTATATTCATTCAATCTCTTATCTGTTTCAAGCGCTCTCAGAGATGTCATACATCCGATTACAAATTCATCGTCTGTCTCCTGAATTCCCTCAAGTCCAAGTCCGGAGAGGTCAATGGCTGTGGAAATATTTCGGTTTCCCATCTTGAGCCATACCATTCCTCCAAGCACACAGGCTGTTTTTTTCTGATTCAGCTCGTACGCTTCTGCAATGCTGTTTACTTTCACATAGCTTTTGATCTTTAGCATCTGTGCATCGATTCCTTTCTTTCATCCATACTTTTATATATAAAGGCATACATATTTTTAGTTTAGCAGAATTTTTTTGAAATTTCCAGAGAAACAATTTTTTCTGTGAAACATGCATAAAAATGCCCCTTCCCTTTCGACAGTTTTAAAAACAACTGTTGAAAAGAAAGAGGCTGTAAAAATTCAAATGTTTATCCTGTGATTATTTTATCGATTATTGATTGCTGTTACAAGTGCGTCAATGGATGCACGGATGATGTCCGGGTCGACGCCGGCACCCCAGGAAAGGGTTCCGTCTGGTTTCTGAATTCCCACATAGGCAATCGCTTTGGAACTGGAGCTCTTCTCAAGCGCATGCTCCTGATAGGTAACCAGGTTAAATTTCAGTTCATACGCTTTCTTAAGTGCATTGCTGACAGCATCCAGACGACCATTACCAGCTGCTTCTGTGGTGATTGTCGTTCCATTAAAAGTAGAGGTTACCTGAGTAACAATTCCTCCGTCTTTCTGCTGGAAATGAACCTCATTGATGCTGTACGGACTGACAACATTTTCGAATGTAGATTTAAACAGACTGAAAATCTCATCCGGATGAAGTTCCTTGTGACTGTGGTCAGATACTGCCTTTGCTGCATATCCCATAGCTTCACGCATCTTAGGCGGCAGGTTCAGACCATATTTGGTCTCCAGGATATATCCTACCCCGCCCTTTCCGGACTGGCTGTTGATACGGATAACATCTGCATCGTAGTTTCTTCCGACATCCTTCGGGTCAATAGGAAGATATGGAACTGTCCAGCGGTTCGGATCTTTTTCTTCTCTCCAGTGCATACCCTTGGCAATCGCATCCTGATGTGATCCGGAGAAGGCTGCAAATACAAGTGCACCACTGTACGGACTTCTTTCATCTACTTTCATTCCGGTACATTCCTCGTACACTTCACATACATGCGGCATATCAGAGAAATCAAGCTGCGGATCCACACCCTGAGAGAACATATTCATTGCCAGTGTAACGATGTCCACGTTTCCTGTACGTTCACCGTTTCCAAATAAAGTTCCCTCGATTCTGTCCGCACCTGCCAGAAGACCCATCTCAGAATCGGCAACACCACATCCACGGTCATTATGTGGATGAAGAGAAACGATAACATTTTCACGATACTTCATATTTTCGCACATATATTCTACCTGGCTTGCATACACATGCGGCATAGAATGCTGTACTGTGACAGGAAGATTGATAATTGCTTTGTTATCCGGAGTCGGTTTCCATACATCCAGAACCGCATTGCAGACTTCCAGTGCATATTCCGGCTCTGTTCCTGTAAAGCTCTCCGGACTGTATTCAAACTGGAAGTTTCCTTCCGTCTGATCTGCCAGTTCCTTCAGAAGTGCCGCTCCATCTACTGCGATCTTCAGAATTTCCTCTTTTGATTTCTTAAACACCTGCTCGCGCTGTGCTACGGAAGTAGAATTATATACATGAACAATTGCCTTAGGTGCACCCTTAACCGCTTCAAATGTCTTTCGGATAATATGCTCTCTCGCCTGAGTCAGTACCTGAATCGTAACATCATCTGGAATCAGATTCTGCTCGATCAGGGTACGGATAAACGTATATTCCGTCTCAGATGCCGCCGGAAAACCAACTTCGATCTCTTTAAATCCTATTTTGACAAGCAGTTTAAAGAACTCAATCTTCTGCTCCAGGCTCATCGGAATGACCAGTGCCTGGTTTCCGTCACGAAGGTCAACACTACACCAGATCGGTGCCTTATCTACATATTCTTTTTCAGTCCATTTCATACATTTCACTGGCGGCATAAAATACTGTCTCTGATATTTTGTTACGTTTTTCATAATTTTCCTCCATTTTCTGTAAGAATCGTTACTGTGCACAGCAATCTGAGCAAAGGAATAAAGCAAAAAAAATCTTCCATCTCTACAGACTACTGTAAGAGACGAAAGACAACAACTCTCGCGGTACCACTCTTATTTATGAACGGTTTCATACACTCACGGGATACGGAATCATCTGATCCTTATATCCTCTCCATATAACGGTGGATACCGTCTGCGTCTACTCTCCTTATCAGGATTTCGGACAGATGCTCAAAGGCGAGTTCTATGTTTCCCTTCCGCTGTCTCGCACCAACCGACAGTTCTCTGTGCTCCAGTCCGCATATACTATTCCTTGTCAAAGCATTTCTCTTAATTAACTGATGGTTAAAGCCTACCATGTAAGTAGTTTTTTGTCAAGAGCCAATTTCAAAAACTATATACCGGATTTCCATAAAGAAATCCGGTATATGCTTATTTCTTATCCAGAATTTCTGCCAGAATTCTCGAATACTGTCTGGCGGCATCGCCATTCATATGGCCATCATAATCCGTATATGCCTTCAGATCATGTGTAAATGCCTTAAAATACTGCGTATTAAAGTTCAGGTATTCTACCCCCTGTTCTTCAAAAAACTTACCAAAATATTTCCACGCCGCATTATAATTATCACTGTAATCCTTTAGTGTAGCGATCGGAATCGGTGCTGTTACCGCCACAAAATCAATATCATTCTTTTTGCAGTATGCGATCAGCTTCTCTATATATTCCATATTCTGATGATTTAGTTTATCTTCTTCAAACAGCTTCGGTTCTGATTTTTTTAATTTTCTGACATCTACCGGATATCTTTCGATAAATCCACTCTCATGATATTCCTGCGAATCACTCTTCAGCCCGTCAATACTGTAATCCTTTTTGACTTTCTGAAAAAAGGTTTCCTTTATTTTCGGAATTTCATAGCTGAGAGAATATTCATACCACGGAAACAGAACCGTACGGAAATTACATTTCAGGATCGAATTCCAGAAATATTCTGCCTTCGCCTTTGACAGCGGAAATTCGTGATAAAACAGCAGATAATTATTTCCCTCTTCTTTTTCCGTAACAAAATATCCCGGATCCACTTCATAAATAATCCGTTTCGGCTGCTGTTTTTCACAGATCAGCTTTGTAAGATAATATGCATCGATCCCATATTCGCCGCCTACACAGAGGTTATGTCCGCTGCGTCCATTCACCTCTTCCATGGTTTCCGGATCAATATCCATTTTGCCATGTGAAGTTCCCACAATAATATCGTCAAACTCCTGCGTTGCAACCGTATGTACATCGTTTCTCATAAAAGTACAGGGATAGAGTGCTGTATCCAACAGTATGAGTATTGCTGTACACACTGCAATCACAAGAACTGCCTTCGAAACTTTCTTAAAACTGTGCATAGATAAATCCCCTTACTGCTGCTGTCGATCCAAAAAATCCTATAGATAACAGCAGGCAAAAATAAACTGCTACTGTGACTGGTAAACTGCATCTGGAGAGAGATTCTCTGATCCTGACTCCACGTTCCTGAAGAACACTGACAACAAACAAGATCACACATCCAACGGCAAGGATCAGCAAAGCATATGGTGTAAATGCCGTTCCTTCCCTGCCCGCCGGTATCAGAAGCAGTTCAGACGGTGTAAATCGCGTCACTGCCAGCTTCATCATATGAAAGGCCTGGCCAACGGTATCTGCCCTGTCAAAAAACCAGCTGATATTTACCAGCACAAAGCTCCTGATGATCATAAATATATAATACCAGTTTTCCTTCCCTGTGATGTTGAGCTTCTTTTTCCATTCTTTGTAGTTTCCTGCCATAAGTCCACTGAACGCAATGATAATACCATTATACATACCGTATATAATGTATTTCCATGCTGCGCCGTGCCATACACCGACTACAAAGAATACGATCAGGTTCGACAGACAGATCGGCAGTGTACGTCCTGTCTTTTTTCCAAAAACCTTTTTGGCCCATCGTCCGAAATTTTTCATCCAGCCGGAAAGAGTCACAGGATAAAAAACATAGTCTTTCATCCAGGTACCAAGTGTGATATGCCAACGGTGCCAGAAATCGGTGATGGAAGTTGCAAAAAACGGGCGGGTAAAGTTCTCATCCAGTTCAATTCCAAACATAGACGCAATACCGATCACGACATCCATTCCACCCGAAAAATCCGCATACAGCTGTATTGTATAAAATAATACGCCAAAAATGGCCAGTCCTGCATACTGATCCGGATTATCAAAGATTGCATCGACAAAAACGGCAGACCAGTCTGCAAGGATCATCTTCTTGAAAAATCCCCATAAAATCCGTTCCAGTCCTCTGGTAATATTTCTGCTTTCAAACTTATGGCTGTCATAAAGCTGATGTGCCAGACGACTGTACCTTCCGATCGGTCCCTGAAGGATCTGTGGAAAGAATGATACAAACAATGCATATTTCAGAGGATTGTGTTCCGCTTTGCAGCGTTTCCAGTATACATCCAGAATATATCCTGAAGACTGAAAAGTATAAAAAGAAATTCCCAGTGGAAGCAGGATCTCCATTCCCCTCAAATTCATATGAAACAGTGCATTCAGATTCTCAACAGCAAAATTCGTGTATTTTATGAGACCAAGCATCCCAAAATTAAGGATCAGTCCCAGAATCACAAATTTCCTCGCCCTCTTATGCTTTCCTGCTGTCTCCTCTTTTTCTATAAGAAGAGCGATCATCCAGGTTACAAGCGTAGAAAAAAGCAGGAATCCCACATATTTAATGCCTCCTGCTATGTAATAAATATAACTGAAGCCCAAAAGCACAAGCCACTGCCATCTGGCAGGTACCAAATAATAGACAATGACCGCCGCCGCTACAAAAAGTAAAAATAGATTCGATACTAAAGACATGATATTTTCTCCTGCACAAGTCAAAATAAGGCACTGCACTAATCACTTAATGCAGTGCCCTGCTCTTTTTAGTTTAAAATTGCATTATCCAGGCATCCATCGTCGCCACCTTCGGCAGCAGAATCTCCGGAATCATCATAATCCCCATCGTCACCTTCGTCATAGCTGTAATCATAGTCATAGTCTTCATCATAATCATAGCTGTAATCTTCTGAACTGTCATAGCTGTAATCCTCTGTCTGTGAAGAACTCTGCTGTACCGGTGCTTCTGTCGGCTTTGGTGCCAGTGCCTGTTCTGTCTCTTTTGTATTGACAGATTTCTTCAGATCCTTGCTGTCAAATATAATATATGCAACGTCTCCCTCCAGATGAAGTTCTGCCTCTTCTGTATCACCAAATGGCAGAGTATGCAGTGTTGCTGTTGTTTCATCTTCAAATGTGATCTGCATATCATATTTCTGGACTTCTTCTGCTGCCTCAGTTCCTTTATCTTCTGCCGTATCCGTATTTGCTGCTTCATCCTTCGCTGCATTTGGATCGAACCAGAGTGTTCTTTCTTCGTCTGCCGCAAATTTATCGTCCTTCTCAAGGAAGTTATCTGGGTATTTCTCGTCTTTCTCATTCTTAACAGTTACACCTGTGATCACCTTACCTGTGAGGTTCTTGAATTTCAGACTGAAAACACCCTCGGCATCTTTATCTGTTTCCGGTTTTTTGCCGATTGTCTTTTCTTCAATTTCATCAGAAGCTTTATCTTCATCTGTCTTGGTTTCTGCTGCAGTCTCTGTTGTTGTTTCTGCTGCCATGACTGTCTGTCCGGCCAGCATACTGGTTCCAATTGCTGCTGTCATTAAGACTGTGACGATTTTTTTCTTCATTCTGTTATCCTGCCTCTCTTTTTAGTAAACTTTCTTTTTGATATACTTCAGTGTACCTTTCTGGCCATATCTGATCGCATATCCAGTATAACCTTTTGGACCAAATTCCTTCTGAAAGTTCGGATCATACACATAAGTTTTGTTTTTGGTTTTGATCTCAACCCATGCATGAGGTCCTTTGGTTTTGCCTTTATTTACATAACCTGTTACATAATGTGCATTATATCCTGCTACTTTGGCCATCCAGTAAAATGTACTTGCCATCACATAGCAGTCACCGCTTCCTGTACGGAAACCATAGATTCCATAATTCGTATGATTTTTCTTTGCCACTCTGTAGTTTCCATTATAACGGAGAGACGCTGACCATTTAAATGCCTTCTTTAAGTTACCGCCACATTTCTGAAGGCGGATTGCTGCCAGTGTTTCAACCTGAGACAGTTTACTGGCACGTCCCTTTGCATCAATTTTATAATAAGTCTTTCCGTACTTGTAATATTTTTTATTTTTGACCAGAACACCTTTGGAATCAAAAATATAGGTGTATTTTCCAATTTTACGAAGCCCTTTTACCTTCTTGCCTTTATTGTCATAATAATATTTATGATCTTTACTCCAGGTATTCTTCTGAACTGCCACCTTGGTTGTTGTCGCTGCTGATACAGTCTGTACATTCATGACCGGGGTCGCCGGCATTGCAGCGAGCACCAGACTCAGAACAAGTGCTGTTAATTTTTTCTTCATATTGAAATCCTCCCTCTTTCTTCCTGTTTAGTAACGTGCAACAAGACTTTCTACAACGTCATATTTATAGTTTTTGCCCTTCGGACGAAATACAGATAATTCTACAGTATCATACGTATAAGTGATATCTACTCCATTTCCATTCATAAAACAGCTGTTTTTGGAAATTCTGTATTTTCTGCATTTTCCAAGCATCTTCTTGATCGTTGCTGCCTTTTTGTTTGTTTTGGAAGCGGTTCTCAGCTGTGCTGTTCTTTTCTTGTTGTAAGTACCATTTGAGGTGACATGCTCCTACCACTTAAATCATAGATTTTGAAGTGGGGGCTTCTTGCTCAATGGCTCTACTGAGCCAAGTATCTACAAGCTATCCTCGCGTGCCCCGCGATTTTTATAAGTCCGGATACGGACTTTTTATTGTGCTGTCATGCACATTCTGTAAAGATTCTTTTTCCCT
>NZ_WWVR01000037.1 GCF_009883055.1 Blautia sp. BIOML-A1
GGTTCCTCATTTTCCACAGAAGTTTGTTTTTTAAACTTCTTTAATTCCTCTTCAAATTTTTTCTCATCTGTTTTCTCAGGCATAAAGGTTTTCACGTAGATGACGTTCACCTTTCCAAATCCCTGTCTGCGTTTCTCAATCAGGCCAATCCCTGTTTCGTCATCCAGTTCTCTCATGGATTTGATGGCTTTATTTCTGCCACAGTTCAGTAATTCCATAATATCTTCGATGGAAAAGTAGATATATGCTCTATTTTTGTCGTCAAACCACTGATTCTTGATGGAAAGAGACATTCGATCCAACATCAGTCCATATAAAATTTTAGCATCGCTTGATAAATCTTTAAAGTAACTGTCTGTAAATAATGCTTTTGGTATGCGGTAGAAGCTGAACTGATCAGCTTCAGTACCGTAAAAATAATTAAATGTCATTTTTTTCTCCATAATTTCCTCCTTTCATTTTCTGCTAAGAAGTCCTCTTTTTAAACTTCTTTGACTTTGTTTTCTTAGCTTTTTCTATCCTTAACAGGACTGTTCCTGCATCCATTTTTCTAATAATGATTCAATCACCTGCTCCATATCTTTGGCTGTATAATCATCCGGAAAGTACTTTGTCAGTTTCTTTTCTGAGAAAGTAAGAGACCGGGATACTTTCTTTGCCATCACACAGTTATTGAAAATTGATAACATCTGGATCTGATTGATTGGTCCATCATTCAGCTGATTTCTGAGTGCTGCAATCTGTTTTGGCTTGATAAATCCGGTGTCGCTGATATATTCGTAAATCCATTCCTGTACTTCCTTGTCGATATAGGAGATATCGACAGCAACCGTGAATTGAAGCTTTTTGTTATCTACCAGATCAAGAAGTTCCGGAATTAATTCTGTCAGTCGGATATACCGCTGAACACTTCGTGCACTTTCTCCAACCTGTTCTCCTAATAACTGATCTGTTCTCGACTTCGTGCCACTTTGGCACAAAGTTAAATCTGTCCGACTCCCCTGTCTTTTCATTGCATCAAGTTTCATCTTATAAGCAAAGGCTTTCTCACTGGGCAACAGTTCCTCTCGCTGAATGTTAGCATCCACCATCGCCACAATGGCATCATCATCTGATAATTCTCTTACGATTGCCGGAATAGTTGTGAGTCCTGCAAGCTGTGCTGCATGCATTCTTCTGTGACCGGATACCATTTCATATTCTTCATTTTCATCCATGCGAAGCAGTACCGGAGTCAGCACTCCATTAATCTTTACGCTTTCTACCAAGTCCTGCATCTTTTCATCATCCAGCACCTTGAACGGATGATTTTTAAATGGATGGATCTTACTGATCTCTATCTCCATTGCAGATTCTTCATTTACCACACCAAGCAATTCATCAATACTAGCCAGTTTAATCTTTTCGCCACTTCTATTTTTCATTATTCAAAACCTCCTGTGTCAATTTCATATATGCCTCAGCAACTTTTCCTTTCGGACAGTGCATGTAGATACTTTTTCCCTCTGCACTGGTCTCAGCTGCTTTTACGGACATCGGAATCACATTTTCAAATACTTCTATCTGGCTTCCGTATGTTGTATGTACTCTCGATGCAATGTCCCTTGCGTAATTGGTTCTGAAATCTACCATAGTCAACAGAATGCCCTCTATCGCCAGTTTCCGGTTCAGTCTTTTCTTTACTGTAAGAATGGTCTTGATCAGCTGCTGAAGTCCTTTAACAGGCAGATATGCAGCCTGCACAGGTATCAGAACAGAATCAGAAGAGACCAGTGCATTGATCGTCATCATACCAAGGCTCGGCATACAGTCGATCAGGATATAATCGTATCGGCATCTTATCGCATCGATATATTCCTTCATGATCATTTCTCTGCTCATAACATTTCCCATCGTTACTTCCAATGCGGAAAGCTCAATATTTGCCGGAAGAAGATCTACATTTTCCTGGTGATGTAAGATCCCATCTTCTAAAGAGATTTCTTCTTCGTTGATGACATCCATCATGATCGTTGCCAGTGTGATGCGAAGATCATCCGGTTCCTCATACCCAAGACTTGCTGTTAAACTTCCCTGTGGATCCGCGTCAATCAGCAACACTTTCTTACCTTCTCTTGCCAGTCCAATGCCTACATTTACGGTTGTGGTGGTCTTTCCAACGCCGCCTTTCTGGTTTACTACGGATATAACTTTACACATGATTTCTTCCTCCTTTAACTTTCCCATGATTCTTTTTTCCATAATTTCAACAGTGCCAGTATTTCCCGCTTCATCATTGCCGGTGTATAGGAATTCGGAAAATACTTATGTAGCTGTTCGTTTGTGAAAGCCACTCTTGTGATTTCACCCTTTTTAACCTCACACATGATTTCTTCCATCTTTTCCAGTGACAACTGCTTTTCTTTACTCATTTGCCGGATCCTCTGGGCCTGTGAGAGTGATGGGATTGCCTGTGCATACTCCATTGCTACAAGCAGTTCCTTTTGCTCTTTTTCACTTAATGCAGCTATCTCTACAGCCGGACAAAAAGAAATGATCTCATCATCCAGTTTCTGCAGCATTTCCGGTATCAGTTTTGTCAGTGAGATATAACGCTGCACTTGTTTTGGGCTATCACCACAATCTTCACTGATGATTTCTATTGCCCGCTTTCTTGGTGTTTTGTGGTCAACTTGGCTCTTTTTTCGACCACTTTTTCTTTTTAATACGTCATTCTTCAGTTTGTAAGCAAAAGCTTTTTCACTGTAGCTGATCCGTTCTCTGTGAAGATTAGAATCTACCATGCTTAAAATGGAATCATCTTCACTTAATACCCGGATGATTACTGGTACTTTACGGTATCCCAGTTTCTCCGCAGCATGTTTTCTTCTGTGACCGGATATGATCTCATAGTATCCATCCGGTACTGGTCTGACGATTAGCGGATTTAAAATTCCATACTTCTCAATGCTTTCCTGCAAAAGAAACATTTCCTTATCATCTTTTACCTGAAACGGGTGCTCTTTGAACGGACGAAGACGCTCAATCTCAATTTCTATGATTCTTTCTTCGTTTTCTCCTGATTGTCTGTTTGGCTCAATCATCTTGACTCCTTTCCTCCAGGATTCAGGAAATAAAAAATGCCTGCCTGGAACTTTTATAGATAGTAAAGTTCCAAACAGACATTGCTGTTTGACCATTAGCTGTAGCTAATAGAATTAAATACTGTTTCAGCTAATTCATGTTTGCAGGTTTGGGAGAGATTGTTTCTTTTCCCGCCTTTTCTCTGATTTACATCCCCGAATAAGGGGTGACAACGGAGCGGAACCCAAATGTTAGCTGGACTTCTTAAAACCCATGTTTGCAAACCGGTAATTTTGATTAGCTGTCAGCTAACAAAAATCGGATTGCGTTAGCTGGAAATTGATCATTTTGAATGGAATTTTGTGTCACGAACGTGATTTGAAAATAACAAAAGCGTTCGTTGTCAGCTAATCCAGCTAACATTTTCGAACGCTTTGAAGCCCGTCGCCAAGAGGATTTGAACCTCCGACCCCTCGCTTAGGAGGCGAGTGCTCTATCCAGCTGAGCTATGACGACACATGCCGCAAACCCTTGATTTTACTGGGTTTCTGGGATTTTTCCCTTCGGCCATATATAAGATTATCAACTCTTTTTCGAGTTGTCAATCTACAGATTTTTTTGATTTGGTAACATTAGAACGTTCCCCAATTTGGGGAATGCTTTGTTGTCACCATTAGCATTTTTCAGAATAGATTCGAACTGAAAGTTGTTTTTCATTTTTTCCCTTTGGGGAATGCCTCGGCTTTCTCTTAGGAGGCGCTTGTTTTATCCGTTAAACTAACAGAACCAATATCTCATGAATGAAATTGTACTATATCTTTGCTGAAAAAACAAGTCCTTTATTTCAGCAACTTATAAATAAATTCGAAGAGGATTTTCCCTGGAACTCATAAGTTTTAAGAACCATGCTCCGCTTCGTATCAGATATGATCTACTTTTTACAGTTCATATCTGATACCTGTTTACGGAACATTTATGTCTTGTTTCAACTCACAGTCGGTAATTTCACAGAGTCTGACATGTCAGCAAACATGCTGACTGTGATTTGCCTCATGTCAGTGGGGGATACCGATTTCTCTCCGCCCTCCACTGCCGTTCATTTTCTTGTTTGCAATTCATCTCACCACCTATAGAGGTGGGAGAATCCTTGTTATATCTTGTTAAATTTATGCAAATCTTTTTCGAACAGAGTGATCGGTCATCTCATGAGTATCCTGAGCAGTATCTTTATCTCGGGTTACCATGGAAAGACTACCGACTTTGCACAAAACAGTTCCTGTCACAGAACTACCATCGCACATTTCCTCAATTCCGGGAAATAGGATGATACCTTACTTGAAAATACTTTAAAATCCTCCGTAGTTGAAATTATTTATTCAGAAGCACAGCGCACCGGAAAGCCTGTTTTCTGTATTGTGGATGATACCATAGCTTCAAAGACAAAGCCTTCGTCACAGGCTCTGCATCCAATTGAAGATGCGTATCTCCTTTGTGGCTGCTGGTATGTTTCTGAAAAATTAATTAACACATTTGTACAGAAGAGGTTCCATACCATTGGGGCTTTAAAAACAAACCGCCTGCTGTACCCGTCAGGAATGAAAAAGAAGCTCAGCGAACTTGCTGCTGAATTATCGGTAACAGAGAAGGGATTTGACCTTGTGACAGTCAAAAACCGAAAATATTATGTGTACCGGTATGAAGAAAACCTGAATGGTATCGAAAATGCGGTTGTTCTTTTAAGTTATCCTGAAAAGGCATTTGGAAATCCCAAAGCACTGCGGGCTTTTATCAGCACAAACGTGGCATTATCAACGCTGAAGATCCTTTCCTGCTATGTGTGCAGATGGCCGATTGAGGTCTTTTTCAGACAATGTAAGACCCGGCTGGCACTGGATACCTACCAGATACGTTCCTCAAAAGGGATCCAAAGATACTGGCTGCTGATGTCAATGGCACATTATATCACAATCCTGTATGATAAATATATCCCTTTTAGACTATTTTTTCATCTTGGAAAACTATTTTGTCTGTTATATCCTGAAGGTGTTTTATTCGATTTCTTAATTTTATTTTTTATATCCGACCGCACTGCAGGGCATCAGTGCACGTACTGCAGCTGTTGCATAATGTGTTATTTTTTCGTAGAAATGATTGGTTCTGTCGATTCTGTTGCTCCCGTTTTTCTGTAAATCTGCCTCAGAAATTTCAATGATATCACCCGGCCACAAGTCAGACCGCTGAAGCTTTATAATCCGTCCATTCTTTGCAAGAACTGCTGCTTCTTTTTTTATGATTTCAAGAACAACTGCTTCCATATTTTTCATTCCTTTCTACTGGATTTTTGATCTTGGTATCATATTACATAAACAGTCCCTGAATTACCATCCATACATTTGAAAACGTTCTCATACAATCCATATTTTTCCCTGTTTCACGTATATTTTGGCACAAAAAAGACTGATTTTGAAACTAAATCAGCCTTTTTTTGAAAACGTTTTCAGTATATATTTATTTAGAACTGCTTCATGAGATTGACCATCTCAATCGCTGATAATGCACAGTCATAACCTTTGTTCCCTGCTTTGCTTCCCGCGCGTGCAATAGCCTGCTCAATATTCTCAGTCGTGATTACACCGAATAAGACCGGGATTCCTGTTGCAAGTTCAACCTGTGCGATTCCTTTGGCAGACTCATTGCACACCAGATCATAATGTGAGGTATCTCCACGAATAACCGCTCCCACACAGATAACTGCATCATATTTGCCTGACTGTGCCATTTTTTGTGCTGCCAATGGAATCTCAAATGCTCCCGGTACCCATGCCGCAGTAATATTTTCTTCTTCTACCCCGTGTCTTACTAATCCGTCAACTGCCCCTCCCAATAGTTTATTTACAATGATTTCGTTGAATCTCGCTGCCACAATACCAACTTTCATTCCCTCTGGTGCTACTACTTTTCCTTCTACTAAATTAATCTGTCTCATTTTTTCTCCTTTTATTGATTGTTTTTCAGACATTTATTTCCCGGAAAATATGTCCCATCTTTTCCTGCTTTGTCTTCATATATTTTCGGTCATACTTTTGTGGTGGAATCTCCAACGGCACTCTCTTATTAATTTTCAGCCCAAATTCGCCAAGTCCATAGATTTTGTCCGGATTATTTGTCAATAATCTTAATGATTTCACACCAAGATCTGCCAGTATCTGTGCCCCAATCCAGTACTCTCTGAGATCCGGTGCAAATCCTAACTTCACATTAGCCTCCACAGTATCGTATCCCTGCTCCTGAAGTGCATATGCTTTAATCTTATTGATCAGGCCAATTCCTCTGCCTTCCTGTCTCATATAAAGAATAATTCCTCTACCTTCTGCTTCAACCTGGCGCATTGCTGTCTGCAGCTGCAGACCACAGTCGCATCTGAGCGATCCAAATGCATCTCCGGTCAGACACTCCGAATGTACCCGGCAAAGCACATCTTCCCCATCTCCTATATCACCTTTCACCAGTGCCAGATGATGCTCTCCTGTAATGTCATTGATATATCCATACATTTTAAAATCGCCGTATTGCGTTGGAAGATCTGCGACTGCTTCCTCTTTTACATGTTTTTCATGTATTCTTATATAATCCTGCAGATCACGGATCGTAATAAATGTAAGCCCATGCTCTTTTGCCAGTTCCCATAACTGTGATGTACGCATCATGGTTCCATCGTCTTTCATAACCTCACAGCACACACCACATTCTTTCAGTCCGGCCAGTCTCATAAGGTCCGTGGTTGCCTCTGTATGACCATTCCGCACCAGAACTCCTCCTTTTCTGGCTATAAGCGGAAATACATGTCCCGGTCTTCTGAAATCCTCTGGTTTTGCCTCATCATCCACGCACTTCATAATGGTATAGGAGCGCTCTGCTGCTGAAATACCGGTCGTTGTATCTTTGTGATCCACTGCCACAGTAAATGCTGTACTGTGATTATCCGTGTTTTCAGCGACCATCGGCGGAAAATTCAATTTGGCTGCAATTTCCGCACTCATCGGCGTACAGATGAGTCCCTTTGCATAAGTCGCCATAAAATTAATATTTTTCTGGGTTGCAAACTCTGCCGCACATATCAGATCTCCCTCATTTTCTCTGTCCGGATCATCCGTAACCAGAACTATCTTTCCTTCTCTTAAATCCCTCAGTGCCTCTTCAATTGTGTTGTACTGATAGTTTTGTGGCATAATGTATATCCTCCTGTTCTAAAACCCGAATTCCTCAAGAAACTCCATCGTAATTCCGGATTCTGTTTTCTCTTCTTTATTTTTTCTGATACCAAGCAGTTTTTCTATGTACTTTCCAACCACATCATTTTCCAGATTAACAAGATCACCCGGTACCTTTTTCAAAAGTGTGGTTTCTTCTCCCGTATGTGGAATGACTGACACCTGAAAACCAGCTTCGTCAACCTTTGCAACCGTCAAGCTGATTCCATCAATGCAGACAGAACCCTTTTCCACAATCAAATGCAAAATCTGCGGTGATGTCGCAATCGATACCCAGATGGCATTTTCTTCGCGGAGCATGGAACGAATCACTCCAGTTCCATCAATATGTCCACTTACTATATGACCTCCGAACCTGCCATCCGCAGCCATTGCACGTTCCAGGTTCACCTGACTTCCTGTTTTGCAGCTGCCAAGACTACTCCTTCTGATCGTCTCTGCCATCACATCTGCAGTAAATCCGTCCGGCTGGATCGACGTAACTGTCAGACACACACCATTCACGGCAATGCTGTCACCAATCTTTGTTCCTTCCAACACTTTCCTGGCTTTCACTGCCAGCATCCCCGATTCTCCGGTCAACTGTATATAACGGACTTTTCCTTTCTCTTCTACGATTCCCGTAAACATAATTTCTCCTGTTCCTTTTTGCATATCTGGCATCTTATCCTGATGTCATCACCGATCTGACAGATCTCTGTATATTTCAGTTCCACTGCTTCAGATGGAAATTCAACTCCGATACCTTCTACCGGTGTCTTGCTGCCCACACCGCCAAACAGCTTTGGTGCCATAAACACCTGTACTTCTTGTACGACTCTCGCTTTCAGAGCACTGTCATTTAACGTACCTCCGCCTTCCAGAAGAATACTGTCAATACCTCTGTTTCCAAGATTTACCATCAGTTTCTTAAGATCTATCTGGTTTTTTTCATCCGGACAGCAGATGGTCTCAACTCCCATGGTATGTAATATTTTTATTTTCTCTTCCGTATTTTTCTGATCTGCATAAACCACGATTGTCCGGTATTTTTCTGCACTTTTTACAATCTGGCTGTCCAACGGAATTCTGAGCTTACTGTCACACAGAATCCTGACAGGACTTCTCCATCCTTCTACCCGGACATTTAACATCGGATCATCTGCAAGCACGGTTCCAATGCCAGCCATAATTCCCATGTACTGATGCCTCATATGCTGCACTTCTCTTCTTGCCGCTTCTCCGGTAATCCATTTTGATGCTCCTGTCTTCGTTGCGATCTTCCCATCCAGTGTCATGGCATACTTCATCACTACATAAGGCATCTTCGTTGTAATGTAATGGAAAAACACCGGATTCAGCTGATCGCATTCTTCCCTCATAAAATCTTCAATCACTGTAATGCCTGATTCCCTCAATATCTGTGCACCTTTTCCTGCCACTTTCGGATTCGGATCTCTGGAACCGATTACCACTTTTTGAATCTTTTGTTCAAGAATTGCTTCCGTACATGGAGGCGTCTTTCCATGATGGCAGCAAGGTTCCAATGTAACATAAAGTACCGCACCTTCTGCTGATTCGGTAAGTGAAGCAATCGCATTACGTTCTGCATGAAGTTCTCCATACTTTTTATGATAACCTTCTCCGATGATCTGCCCATCTTTTACAATCACTGCCCCTACCATCGGATTGGGATTCGTCCAGCCTTCTCCTTTTTTGGCCAGTTGAATCGCCCGAAGCATATATTCCTGATCTGTCACTTTTATCCCTTCTTTCTTATTCCTGTTAGAACACATCCCCGCAAAGCGTTTTTGTATGATAAGAACCTTACAAAGTAATATCTTGTTACACAAAAAAACCTGCAGAAATATCTGCATGGAATTTGATCTGTTACATATGATTAATAAATGAATTTTCTTATTTTTCATACTGTTATAAAGTAAAAAAAGCTCTGAAATGGATCACCATCTCAGAGCTTTGATACTACATTCATTCATACAAAAATCAACTGTACTATCATCTTCTTTCATCCAGACTGTACTGTCGGCCCCGGAATCTCACCGGATCATGCCTTTCGGCTCGCGGGCTTTACCGCCGGTAGGGAATCTCACCCTGCCCTGAAGATTTCTTTTTCTTTATACTAATACTTTATCTGTAATTTGTAAAGCAGAAATTTTTCTTCTTCCTGTGGCAGTCCAAGCATTACTGTCCACTCCGTTCGCAGTAACTTGGTCAAAATGCATTTCCTTTCATTTCACGATTAATCCATTCCATGATCACGTCGACAACATATTCCTGTTCTGTTTCTGTGAGTTCCCGTCTTTTCGGAATATGATGCCATTTTTCTAAACAACCTCTGCAACAGGTAGCTGTAGCATGCTGTGCCACAAAAACAGGATGTCCTCTCATCGGTGTCTGTTTTCCATCATTTGATATCTCTGCAGGTGCAAGACGTTTTCTGATAAAATCACAGGCATGCTCCCGCACTTTCTCCATTCCCTTTTCTGATACATAACTCCTGTCATTTGCTTTTAGGGAAAAGCTGCTTCTGAACTTTGACTGAGACAGGCGTTTCCATAGATTTCCTTCATAAACGGCTGGTGTTTCACACACCATAGAAGGCTGAATACTGCCCTTGTAGACAATCATTTTCTCTTTCTTCTGCTGCTGACTCAACGAGACATTGCTGTTGTTTTCATCCCCTGCCTCTTTTAAAAGCTGCGCCGTCACTTCCTGTGCTTCTTTACTGCCGGGCTGCAAACGTCTTGCCAGACATGTATTTCTTCCAGTAGTCATCTCATTTTTTATTGCATAATACACCGCTTTCTTCTCCCCGACAAGTACCAGGATCTTTTTTGCCCTGGTTACACCCGTATAAAGGAGATTCCTCTGCAGCATGACAAAATGACTCATAGTAAATGGCATGACAACGATTGGATATTCGCTTCCCTGTGATTTGTGAATCGTCACCGCATAGGCAAGTGTCAGCTCATCCAGTTCCGTCACATCGTAAACCACTTCCCGTTCATCAAACAAAACTGTCAGTTCCCGCTCTTCCATATCTACTTTCGTGATGGTTCCAATGTCTCCATTGAATACTTCCTTATCATAATCATTCCGGATCTGCATCACCTTATCCTTCAGCCGGTACTGTGTCCCGCCTCTCCGCAAAAAGATCCTTGACTGATTCATGGCTTCCTGCAGCACCTGATTCAGATTTACTGCACCGCATTCACCTCTCTGCATCGGAGTCAGCACCTGAATATCCCGCAGTGGATCCACATGATAATATCTCGGCAGGTTCGTCTTGCAATACTGGACGATGGTATTCACCACTTCCTGATTGCTCTCTTTGGTGGCAAAGAAAAAATCAGAATCTTTTCCGCCTCTCATATCAATGCCTTCCCCTTTATTGATCCGGTGTGCATTCATAATGATCCGGCTTCCCTGTGCCTGGCGGAAAATCCTGGTCAGGCGTACTACAGGAACACATCCTGAATCGATAATATCTCTGAGTACATTACCCGCCCCGACACTTGGAAGTTGATCAATATCACCCACCAGGATCAGGGTCATCTGCTCCGGCAATGCTTTCAAAAGATTATACATCAGCATGATATCGATCATGGAACATTCATCCAGAATCAGCACATCTCCTTCCAACGGATGTTCTTCATTCTTCTGATAACCTTCCGGCGGTTTATATTCTAATAACCGGTGAATTGTTTTTGCTTCCATTCCAGTTGCTTCGGACATTCTCTTCGCTGCTCTTCCGGTCGGTGCGGCAAGAATAATCTGACATCCCGCCTGCTTATATGCAGAAATAATCCCCAGAGTTGTTGTGGTCTTTCCAGTTCCGGGTCCACCGGTCAACACCATAACCTTAGACGAAATAGCAGTTTTTACCGCCTGCCACTGTATCTCATCATAGGTAATTTCTGACGAAGCAGCTACTTTCTTTAATATTTCCTCTATATTCTCAGATTTTTTCTTTCCATAGGTCATCAGCCGGAGCAGCCGTTTTGCACAACCACTTTCTGAAAAATAATAGGGTGGAAGATAAATTGCTTCCTGCTCACCGGCCACATCCCGGATCACATCATTTGTACGGATCATCTCATCCAGTGTGATCTTAAGCTCCGGTTCTTCCACTTCCAGAAGTTCCCCTGCCTTTCCGATCAGCTGCTCTCTTGTTGCATAACAATGACCTGCTTCCGCCAGCTTATTCAATGTATAAAAAATACCACTGCGCAGACGGACGAATTTACCTTTATCAATCCCCATCTTCTGCGCAATGGAATCCGCTGTCTTAAATCCAATACCCCAGATATCATCTGCAAGACGGTATGGATTCTCCTTTACAATCGCAATGCTTTCACTGCCATATGTTTTAAAAATCTTTGTCGCATGCGAAGTACTGACCTCATGACTCTGCAGAAAAAGCATGATATTTTTGATCTCTTTCTGTTCCTGCCAGCTTGTCTTTATACGGTCCACACGAACCTTTCCTATCCCCGGCACTTTTAGCAGTTCATCCGGTGTGTCTTCGATTACATCCAGCGTATCCTTCCCAAACTTTTCTACAATCCTTTTCGCAAACTTTGGACCAACACCCTTGATCAAACCAGACCCAAGATATTTTTCAATTCCATATACTGTAGCAGGAAGTGTCTCTTCAAACTTCTCTACAGAAAACTGCCGACCATATTTGGCATCCATTTTCCACATGCCTTCCAGGGACAGCACGGAGCCAACATGGGTATCCGGCATTGTGCCAACTACCGTGACAAGATCACTGTAGTTCTTTACCGCACATTTCAGAACCGTGTAGCCATTTTCTGCATTCTGATATGTAATTCTCTCAATTACACAACGCAAATGTTCCATGTTCGTCTCCTTTACTGATTTAATATTCCTGACTCTGGTCCGACATCATATCCTTTTTCAGAATATTGCGAAACACTCCCTTGAAATTAGCTTTCTGAGGTAAATATTCTTACCATGATAATCCCCTACATTTTTGAGACAATCTGTCTCGCAACATATACTCCGCTTGCCGAAGCATGAGACAGAGAATGGGTAATACCGCTGCCATCACCGATGATATAAAGTCCCTCATGACGAGTCATCAGATTATGGTCCAGTTCCACTTCCATATTGTAGAATTTTACCTCTACACCATACAGCAGGGTATCATCACTGGCAGTTCCCGGTGCAATTTTATCCAGGGCATAGATCATTTCAATAATGCCATCTAATAAACGTTTCGGAAGTACAAGACTCAGGTCACCTGCTGCTGCATTTAAAGTTGGAACGGTAAAAGATTCGCTGATTCTTTCTTCGGTACTTCTACGTCCTCTGATCAGATCTCCAAAACGCTGGACAATCACGCCGCCACCCAGCATATTGCTCAATCGTGCAATACTTTCACCATATCCATTAGAATCTTTGAAAGGTTCTGAAAAATGCTTTGCAACCAGTAACGCAAAGTTTGTATTATTTGTCTGTTTAGCCGGATCCTCATAGCTGTGACCGTTAACAGTAACAATTCCATTCGTATTTTCGTTTACGACTTCACCTTTTGGATTCATGCAGAATGTACGCACCATATCTTCATATTTTGAGGTTCTGTACACAATCTTGCTTTCATATAATTCGTCGGTCAGATGAGCAAAAATACCTGCTGGCAGCTCCACTCGAACTCCGATATCCACGCGATTTGAATTCGTATTAATATCCAGATCCTGACAGATTTTTTCCATCCATTTACTTCCGCTGCGTCCTGCAGAAATAACACATTCCTTACCATCATAATAAGAATCTTCATGATAGATTCGATATCCGTCATCTAATTTCTCCACCTTATCAATGAAACAGTTGAAATGAAAATCAACCTTTTCTTTCAGATGAGCATATAAATGTTCCAACACAATATAATTAATATCTGTTCCCAGATGTCGAACAGAAGCGTCCAATAAATGTAAACCATTCTGCATGCAGCGTGTCTTCAGGCTTGAACCGGCAGTAGAATACAGTTTTGTTCCTTCTCCACCAAATGCAAGATTGATCTTATCTACATAGTTCATTAATTCTAATGCAGCTTTTTTACCGATATATTCGTACAGCGTCCCACCGAAATCATTGGTGATATTATATTTACCATCTGAAAATGCACCTGCACCTCCAAAGCCACTCATGATAGAACAGTTCTTACAATGAATACAGGATTTCACCTTGTCACCATCAATCGGACAATGGCGTTTTGTCAATTCATTTCCCATCTCAAAAACAGCGATACTCAAATTCGGTCTTTTCTCTAATAATTCATATGCAGTAAATATTCCTCCCGGTCCTGCACCTACAATCACTACATCGTACATTTTTACTTCCTCCCATGAACCTAGCGGACAAGTCCGCTTCAAACTCCCTGAATCCCTCAATCTTTGAGGGACTTCCTATAAAGTAAAAAAATGACTACAAAAAGGGCAGTCAACCGGTTTGGCTGTTGGTAAAAATGTTTGCCCCTTTTGCAGACTTATACCTAGATTATTATACCTGAGACACCCTCACGTTGCAAGGTATCATTTGAGATCCCTGTAATTCGTTAGCTTCTTTTTCTCTATATTATCCACCAGAACAAGTGTTTCCTATCTTTATTTACAAGATTCTTTTGAGCATTTATGCTCAGATCCACAATTCATCTCACTACCTAGAGATGTAGGAAAATTCTTGCTAAGCTTTGTTAAATATCCAATACAAATTACACAAGCCCATCTCTCAACATCGTATTAACGATGTCAAAAACCAGGGGTTCCAACTATTTTGTTTGCTTTGAATTGATTCAAAGCATCCTTATAAATATTCAGTGTCTCTTCGTCAAATAGAATCCACTCGACCAAATCCAGACTCCCTGAATTTTCTTCAATAAAATCATTTACTGTACGTACAGCGATCATAGCTGCTTTTTTCTTAGGGAAGCTATAAACACCCGTCGAAATAGATGGGAAAGCCACACTGCGTATGCCTTGGTCAACAGCTATCTGAAGGGAATTACTATAGCATTCTGCTAAAAACTTCTCCTCATCCTGATTTCCACCACGCCAGATAGGACCCACAGTATGGATAATATACTTACAAGGCAGCTTATATGCACCAGTCAGCTTTAAGCTCCATCAGGATTTTCCCTAACAAATTCTGACCAGGCCACGCTTCAGGATTTATATGCTTTGCAGTTTCAGCATCAAGTGCTATACCCCAGATTTTATCTTTTGGACTCGCCTCTGCCATGATCCTGTCGCCTGTTGATAAAAGCAAATTCATAAGATCTGGATTCTGTTCAAACTTCGCTTTATTTCCAGTTTTTACGATATCATATTTAACTGCGTCCCAGACCTTGACATCAAATGGTGTTACCTGTTTTCCTAATGCTTTGCAGTCTTTTGGCGAATTCGCACGGAGGATAGCCGTATATCGTACAGAATCATGAAACAGCTTTGCCTTCTGTGCCATCATATACTGTTCAACACAGAAATATCGGAAATCATCGATCACAAATTCTCTCTGATACCAGTTGCTGAATTCACCGTATTTCTCATTGTCCAGCCAGAAGAATACATATTCCGGATTTTTCTTTGGCTCTTCGTAACGATGCATATGCATATATTTTGTTGCCCATGCAGGATCAAAATAATAACTGTACTCAGACATCTGGCAGCCATGACATAAATCATCAGCAACTTCCAGGATCACATCCAGGAGCTCCAGATCCTTTTTCCATTTGCTATCGATCGCATCATATCCAATCAGCGCACCAAGAATATTTCCAGTAACAGCACCTGTTGAATCACTATCGCCTTTATGGTTGACTGAGACAATCATAGCCTTCGAGAAATCATTCTGATATTTGAGTGCACAATACAATGCAATACCCAGTGTTTCTTCAGCAACCCATCCCTCACCTAACGCATGAATATTGTCCAGATCATCTGTGTCAGTTTTTTCAGACAGTCGAACGGCCTTGTCAATTATATCAACGAGTACAGGAAGATTCTTATCTTCAGCAAAGAGCTTTGAAACAGAATCTCTTGCTTCAAGAACCATATCCTTCAAGCTCATTTCATCATGGGAACAAAGAATTCTGCTTATGATATGACTAACTACGGAAGATGGCATATAACCAAGAGAATGACTATGGGTAATAGCTGAAAGTTCTGCTGCTTCCATATCAATCTGCTCTATGTCTCCATAATAGTTCTCGCCCAGCCTATATTTCAGAGCTAAAGGTGCAATACGCATAATACCGCCACAGCCCTTACTTCTATTAATCGGACTGTTAATAAAGCTGTTTACGTGATCCTCTTTTGCTCTGGTTTCCAGTGCAGAAAGGCAGGTATTGCCCGGTGCACGTCTGGAATACAATTCCGGAACATCCAACAACCATGAATATCCACCCTTTTCTGTATATCGTTCATACTGATTTACACTATTAATATCCAACTGCTGTGTTTTTAACCAGTCCAGATATGCATTTGGAACATACACTTTTGGATCACCTCCGATACCACGCATAGATAATCGGGTATCACCTACCAGTATTCCATTTGCTGTAAATAAGGTCATCTGTGTATCATCTGACACCAATGCTTTTCCATTTGTCAGTTCATATTCCGTGATACCAGATGAGCCGTATTTCCTGAAAATCTGCTCCTCCTGCATAAATTCAACTGTATACCCTAAAGCATCTCCAATAGCTCCACCAACCAGACTTCCTCTGATCCTGTCCAGATTTGTCTCAGTTTCTCTCACTCTCTCAAGGGCTGATGCAACCTCCTCTGCATCTTCCTCACGATAAAAATCACAAAAATTTCTGGCAAATTCTTTGTAATTGTATTGATCTGCTGAACGGCTGAGCACAGCAAAATCAATTCTGCGGAAGAAATCTTTTGCTTCCATTCCATCATAATCGAATTCCTTCAGTGCTTTATAAAACAGATCCGAAACAACATGAGCGTCATTTAAGAAGGCTCCACATCCGAATGCACCCAAAATCAGGACCTCATACCCGAGATGTGCAGCCACCTTCAGCATTCCGGTAATACGTCCATAAACCATATCCCGGTATTCCTGGTCTGTCAATCCCTCCATACCGTTTCTCAACATAGGTGCGGCACATGTCATAACAGATACAATAACACTTTCATCCAGCAAACTGCCATTTTCATCTTTGATAATTTCAACCTGGGGAGTGACCATAACAGCATCCGATCCCATGTAAGTATTCAAAGATTTATTGTATTTATAATATACGGATGCCGCTGAACTCTCCAGTGACAGCAAAAGCGAACTCTTTCTGCAGAGATCTTCTTCCTGAGCCTTTGATCCACGGCGCACACCGCCACCTGGGTTTACAGGATTGGCAAGATTCAACACAAGGGTTGAGCTGATAATTCTTTTAACACGTCACAAAGCAGTTCAAAACCGGTCTGTATATCCGCTATAGCGGTGGCTTCTGCCGGATTATGGCTGATACCTCCGATACTCGGCACGAAGATCATCGCGGTCGGGAAATGCTTTCCGAATACCATCGAGTCGTGTCCGGCGCCGCTGTTCATATGCTTATACGCGAGATGTTTCTCTTCACAGTACCGCTCAATCACCCGAATCACGTTCGGATCCATCTGTGCGGACTCCAGCCAGTCATTCTGTCGAAGCCGGGTCTGAAAGCCCTTGCGTTCGATGGATTCCAGTGCACGTTTCAGAAGAACCACATCTTGAAGCAGTTCCTCATCGCTGCCATCGCGCAGATCGATGAGCAGATTCACTCGATCTGCAATGACATTCTGCATTCCAGGAAATACCTGTATCGCGCCATAGGTAAGGGTGGCAGAAGGGGCCTGCGCCATCATCTGACGGGTAGACTCTGTGATAAATTCCGCAGCAGCTACCACAGGATCGTGCCGTAAAGGCATCGAGGTGGTACCTGCATGGTTCTGGCTTCCCTGAATGGTCAGCTCATAGTTGACGATACCGACGATACTGTCCACAATACCGATCTGCTTCTGCTCGCTTTCAAGCACCGGTCCCTGTTCGACATGCAGTTCTACGATCGCTCGAATATCGTCACGTTTCACGTTTTTCAGTGCTTCCGTCTGATACCCGGCAGATACCAGTGCTTCACGAAGTGTGACGCCATCACGGCTGAGCTCCTCGAGATCCTCTTCTTTCAGCGTGCCACAGATTGCACGGCTCCCCTGACAGCCGGATGGAAAACGACTGCCCTCTTCCTCCATCAGACCAGCCACTTCCAGGCTGTGTTTCGGAACGAAGCCCGACTGTTTAAGGTATCCCAGCGCTGCCACACCGGTCACAACGCCCAGTGCGCCATCATATTTTCCACCGTTCTTTACGGTATCCAGGTGGGAGCCCGTCAGTACGGTTCCAGGTTCTGTCCCCGGAAGCCGTCCATACACGTTACCGATCGCGTCCTCTCTGTATTCAAGCCCCATATCTTCGATCCACTCACGCAGGATGTTCTTCGCGATTTTGTCTTCCAGAGTATACGCTGCACGCCAGATCTCTCCGTCGATGCGCGTCGCATCGGCCAGCTGACATAGCATTTCTTCGATTCTTACTCCCGCTTCGTTTTTCATCATAAATGTCACCTCATTTCATAGTTTGTTTTCTTTCAATATTTCTCCGTATTCTTCTCCTGCGCGACCTCCCATTGCGTATAATCAGATATGGCATTCCTCACTTAAATTTCTCAAATTCCTATTAAAATGAATCTCTTGTTCATTATTATACCTTACATGTAATAGATTGTCATAAATAACTTTCCGTATTTTCTTACTTTCCTTGTTTCTTTAGCATTGGCGTGAAAATACGCCATAACCAATCAATCCGATATATGTATGATGTTCTTCCTGCTGTTTATTTATTTAACATACTATAATCTGTTCAGAACTTAATATGTTACTCGAACTATAAAAATTCAAGTTTGCATATTTTCTACAAAGATGTATGATATAAAAAAACTCAGGAGGTTTCACAATGAAAGATCATGAATACTGGTCACTCGTGGTGTTGAACATACAAAAAGGCTGATGCAGTAGTGATTTTTTCTTACCACTTATGCACCAGCCTATTCCCATTAATCATCATAATGATTCCAGTCTCCCAGGAAATTCCTGTCACTGTGTCCAGTCTTGCGACCTCTGTCATCATAATGATTCATTCCGCCAAAGAACCCCGGTCTTATTTCTCCAACCTTGTGACCTCTACTGTCATAATGATTCATCCCACCAAAAAATCCTTGCCTTGTTTCTCCGATCTTATGACCTTTTGCATCATAATCATTATACCCACCAAAGAACCCTGGCCTGCTCTCTCCAATCTTATGTCCTTTGCTGTCGTAATGATTTATACTTCCAAATAATCCCGGTCTGCTATATCCATCTTTCTTACTCATTGTACCTTCCTCCTGATAAATGCTTTCTTGATCATTTTGCTTTAGCACCCCTGGCACCTTTAACTGATGATCATATTATCTCAAATTTCCATCAGATATAACGTACGGAGCTTCTGATCAAATGAAGCCATAGCACATCACCTCATAATTTCACATAGGTCTTGCCCTTCAATGTAATTCTCTTTTTCTACCCTTATTTATCTTGGCCAAAAATCTACCGGCACTACCTCAAATCTATATTTCTGCTTCGCATTCGGATACTTCTCCCGATCCACTTCACTGCAAAACATGTCGTATGGTCTGGCACATGTTTTATAAGGCGGATACAATGCCTGATAAATCACCAGCTTCTCACCATTTTCTGTATGCTGCGCAAAAGCCAGAATCCGGTACAAGTACTCCGCTGTTTCCAGATTTACATTTTCCCGTTTGAAATGCTGAACGATATCACCAATATGAAATCTACATTCTTCCATACTCTGCATCTCCTCCGATCTCTTATTTCCACGTTTTCCAGATATTCGGCTGATATCCAAGAGTGGATTGTTTTCCATTACGGACAACCGGTGTCTTAATCACCTGCGGATTTTCCAGTACCTTCTCAAGTTTATCTTCCTCTGCAATGTACTTAATGAGCGCAAGCAGATCCTTATCCTTGCCCTCCCAGTTAATCATATTTTCCAATCCACCGTTTGCCTGGGCAACTGAATTAAATTCGCCCTTACTCATGCCCTTTTCTTTCATATCAATAAACTGAAACTTGATTCCACGTTCCTTAAAGAAACGTTCTGCTTTCTTTGTATCATTGCACTTCTTTGTCCCAAAAATCTGTACGTTCAAATCAATTCTCCTTATCCATCGCCATATGTATCATTTTCTCGAAGGATTCTCTGAAATGCTCATCATCCTCCAATGTTCGTTTTCTTGGGCCTTTTAAGTGATTCTTTCCGGATGCCCTTCGTGCCTTCTTATTCAGATGCCGCTCCATAAGCATCTGGTCAATATTCTCATTCGTATACCATTTCCCAGACTGATGAATCGCATAAGCACCTTTTCCTAATGCCATTGCCGCCACTCCATAATCCTGTGATACAACAATATCGCCTTTATGACAAATACTGATCAGTTTATAATCCACTGCATCTGTGCCGGCTCCAACTACAATTACCTCACTGTAATCAGAAGACAACACATGATTTGTATCACACAACAATGTTACCGGAACATTGTGCTCTTTTGCAACTTTTTCAACAATACTAACTACCGGACAAGCATCTGCATCAACAAAAATCCGCATAATTTCTCCTTTAATTGCACCTGAATGGAGTGCGAACCTCAATAAGATTACCGCTCGGATCATACAGTCTTACAAGCTTCTGTCCACCTGCAAGTTCTGTCAGTTCAGTGGCATATCGAACGAAATACTTACCAGATTCATATTTTGCAAGCAATCCATCTATATCAAAATCCTCAAAATACAGTTCCATCATGTTATTGAATGACGTAGAAGTTTCATTCAATGTTTTCCCCCATACGTCGACATCCTGCAAAACAAGCCCCTCCGATAAGATCACATTACCTTCATTCTTAAGAATCACTTGCAGTCCAAATAAGTCTTTATAAAACTCTATTGATTTTTCTATATCATCCACTACGATCAGTACATTTTTCAGCATATCTGTCACCTCACAATCCACATTCGATTAAATAATTTTTCCGGACAAATGATCAATTTCATGCTGACAGATCTGTGCCGTCCATCCTGACAGTTTCTGGTGCTGTTTTTTCCAGTTGAAGTCATAATACTCTACTTCTATTTCCTGGTACCTGGTCGTCTTACGAACACCGTCAAGGGACAAACACCCTTCTGCTGTCTCATACATATCACGCTTTGAAACAATCACTGGATTGAACATCACAACATCTATGAATCCCATATTCACAATGATGATATTCTTCTTTACGCCAATCATGTTTGCAGCCATACCAACGCACCGTTCCCGGTTTGCCTGCAGTGTGTCCTGCAGATCCTTTCCAACCTGAATATCAGCTTTCGTGGCTGGTTCGGATGGCT
Source organism: Blautia sp. BIOML-A1 (assembly GCF_009883055.1). Lineage (GTDB taxonomy): Bacteria > Bacillota > Clostridia > Lachnospirales > Lachnospiraceae > Blautia_A. The sequence goes on from NZ_WWVR01000037.1 coordinate 20,855, forward strand.
GGCCTAAAAAGAAAACGTCTCTTACAATTTGCTTTACCATTTACTTTCTCCCTGTAGCTTTCATTCTACTTTTTCTAATTTATTATTTACATCGAGACAAACTTTGTCTCCTTCATTGATATTACGCTCATAGAGCCTGGCGTCCTCTGCTTTTACTGTCACTTCTTTTCCTGAAGAATCCACAAGAGTCACTATTGCCATGACTGGTGCATCATCCGGTCGTTCTTCACAACCAAAATTCAAGTCTTCATCGATTCGTTTTACTATGTACATCATAATTTAATTCCTCTTGAGATAATATTAAGAATCAGTTTTCTATATATCTTCTCCGATAATATTCCATCGTACGATACTCAATAATATCTTTCATCTGCTGCTTAAATGCATCAACTTTAATTACATCTGCCAATTCATCTCGAATTCCCAGTGCATAGCCGTCCTTATCTATAAAAAATCCTTTACCTGAAGCTTTTAGAAACTTAATCGGCATACTTTTGGCCTTGCTTAAATGCTGTTTGTCTGTTATCTTCCGATACTCTTCGTATGAAGTTACTTTCGGAAAATCCTTCCAGTTCGTTCCTCGATCAAAGAACTTTTTCCAGCTCTCCACTACCTCAGCATCTGTAACAGCCAGCCGTACATCTCCCTCGTTATAGAAACCGTACAGAATCGGCATTTTATACACTTTCTGCATATCCGTTGTTTCAATCAACTGCAGAAACTCTCTTCCAATTCCAGAGTAAACCTGAAGTTCTTCCGCCGATAATTCATGAATTTCATATAAAAAATCCATATATCTTTTAAACGGATTTTCTTTCGAATGTTTCATACAGTATTCGTAAATATTATCATCCATATTCGTAAAAAGTTCCATACGTGTCGGAACTTTTCCATCAAGCAATTCTTTCACGCGATAATATTCCTGTTTGATTCTTTCCTGAATAGACAACGACTTTTTGTCCATTTCCCGGAAGAGATCGATCAAACGCATATCAAAATCCACGATACAGTCATCGGGATATTCTATTTCAGAATAATCGTACGCTGTTCTTTCTCCGATGCAAGCACCACCGTTCAATAAAAACGGTGCACGCCCGGCCTTCTCGTAGTTTCCAATAAAATCAAGTACATTTACATACTCTTTTCCCTTGCTTATCCGTAAACCACGACCTAACTGTTGTAAAAACACCGTAGGTGATTCCGTCGGTCTCAAAAACATAACCATATCAAGAGAGGCAATATCCACACCTTCATTGAACATATCTACAGAGAAAATAACCTTTATTTCCTGATTCTTTAATTGCTCAATTGCCCGATTTCTTTCTTCTGAAAATTCTCCGTCAGCATTACTATATACTGCTACAGATTTTACGCCTCGTTTGCAGAATTCCTTTGCCATTTCCTCGGCATGCATTCTTGAACTACAGAAACCTAGGGCACGTTTGGAACGATATTTTTTGTAATATTTATAAATCAAATCATATCGTTTTACATTGCTAATATATTTATCATTCAAATCCTTCTCATCATATCGGCCTTTTACCAATTTGAGTGTTGAATAGTCTGTTTCATCATAAATACCATAATAATGAAACGGAACTAATGCCCCTTTATTGATTGCTTCCTTCAATGTAATCTCATATGGAACATTATAATCACAAATTTCATAAATAGACTTTCCATCCATTCTTTCCGGCGTAGCAGTAAGACCAAGCATAAACTGTGGTTTAAAATAATTCACGATTCTCTGATACTGATCTGTAACAGCATGATGAAACTCATCAATCACCAAATATGTAAAGTAATCCGGCGCAAAATACTCCTCTGTCAGATATTCGCTTCTGCCAAGCGTTGCCACAGAAGCAAAAATCACAGATTTTCCAATATCCTTTTGTTTTCCATCGAAGAAACCATAGTCATCTGAATGACGAACATTTTTAAAGGATACAGCTGCCTGTTTCAGGATTTCTTCTCTATGTGCAACAAACAATACTCTCTCATACTTTGCAGAATCAAATGCTGCCAAATAAGTTTTTCCTATACCAGTCGCGGCATGAACCAAACCACGTGAAGCACCTTCCGCCCTGCTGTTTTCCAAAGCACAAAGTGCTTCTATCTGTGCACCTCTTGGTTGAAACAGCTCTTCAACTTTTGTGTCCGGATCTGTCTGGTCATATCGTGCAAGGTCTTTTGCAACCGCAGGTTTATGCCAGTTCTTTGAATACGCTTTCAATTCTGCATCATCAATCACGTAGGAATGATTTTTAAATAAATCCTCAAACGTTTCATAAAATAACTTAAAATTCTGACTGTCCTGGCTATTATTAAAACGATAGTTCCACTCAATCCCGGAGGTTAATGCACTTCTGGAAATATTTGATGAACCAATATATATTTCACTTAGGTTTTCATAATGAAATATATATGATTTCCATAATTTCTCTTACAAGTGCCTGCTGTGGTGTTTCTCCTGGTTCTACTTTTCCGCCTGGGAATTCCCACCCTCCTTTTAATTCTCCATAGCCTCGTGCTGTTGCAAATATTTTATTCTTTTCTTTTATGTTGTCGCAGATAATCGCTGCGACTACTTTTACCGTCTTCATGTATTTTATACCTCCAACCATTTATGCCGTAATATGTGACTGTAAATATCGTAATAAATCCTCACGTACTGCACGATGCATTTTCATAGTGACCTTCGTAATTGGCTGCATACGACCATGATTGTCCTCCTTCTGGGCATTTCTGGCTTCTAATACATCAAATTGCCCCATATAGTAGAAGCTTGTCTCCGCATCTGATTTTTTTACAAATAAATGCTTTCTTTCAGCTTCAAGTACATCCTTCATATAGGAACTATCCAGGCCTTTCCCAATCTGAGAATCCCATTTGAAAATCAGATCATCCTCAAAGGCATCCGCATAATCAGGTTTTCCTTCTACATAGTTTTTTTCATCCTGACTTTCTTCTTTATGATATGTGATAAAAATGAAGACATCATCACCAATTCGTTTCATACCATACATAATCGAAGATAAATCCTTGCCACAATTCATAAGAAGGCTTACATCTCTTAATGACCTTTGTATAGATATTGTTGGAACTATGGTGAGCCTCATCCAAAATAATGCAATCGAAAGCATCCGGCTGGTACTGAAACAAATGTGTATCCCTATTCAAGGTTTCTACTGTGGCAAAAACATAGTCTTTCTCATATTCATAGAACCCTGCTCCCACCAATCCCATTGTCACTTTCCTATCAAAAACTTTTTCAAAAGATTTTTTAGCCTGCTTCGCAAGTGTTACACGATGAACCAGAAATAATACTCTTTTGAACCCAAGCTCACGCATCTGGTCTTCCGTATCTTTTGATGAGTTTCTGATGAAGATGACAGAGTCCGGATATGAAATCAGAAAAGGAAAATACCTGGCCTTTCGTGCTCCAGAGCAAAAACATTTTACTAATGTCAAAACATTGGGAGCCTATTATGCTGAGGACAGTATCTTAAGACGTTTGGAAAAGAATCGTCACAAGGCCCGCATTCCACAGAACGCTTCTTTCAAGGTAAGGACATTTGTACAAATGACTTCCTATGTGGCTGACAGCAATCGAACTGGTTTTGATCAATGGGCAAAGAAAAATAATCTGAAGGAAGCTGCCAAAACTTTCAGCTACCTTTCGCAACACAATCTTCTAAACTACGAAGAATTCCAAAATCATGTTGCAGATTTGGAGGCTTCCATTCATGCCGCCGATAATAAGATTCAGCAAACGAGGCTGGCAGTTCAAAATCAGAAAGTCATTCAGAAACACTGTGAAGTCTATCGAGCCTGTCGTGATGTCATTCTTGCTGAGAAAGATGCTCCGGATAGATTGCTCTATCGAAAACAGCACAGAGCAGAATATCAGCTGCATGAAACCACTTTGAAAGAACTTGCAGAGTTTGGTATTCACAAACTGCTTTCAGCTGAAAAACTACAGCACCAACAAATGGAACTGGAAGAAGAGCTTGCCTCAGCAAAAAAAGAAAAGCAGGATCTCCAGAAGCAACAGAAGACCCTGCATATAATTGAAAATAATTTTGATGCTATGATCCGCGAAGCTGGTATCAAGGTTCCGGAGAAAGCGCCATCACTTCTGCATCAACCGGATCGATCAGAGCCTCTTTCTTAGCCTGAAAGTATTCCCGATTGGTGCAGTCCTTAAGCTGCGCTGCAAGATCTGTAAGGAGCTCTAACATCTCCGGATCTTCATCGGTACTTTTCAGTTCTTCTATAGATCTTTGCACCTCGCGAATAACTTTTATCTTTCCGCCTTCATAGCAATTTAGAATCATTTTCTGTTCTTCTGTAAATCGTATCATGCTACTCCTGCATGCCAAGTCCTGCCAGAAGATTATATTTAATCTCAGTCAATGCAGTTTCCGGACTTTCCACCTGATCCATAAAATCATATGCATCGAATTCATTTGCCAGATCAAGCAATGCCCTTGCAAGTTTATCTGCTGTCATATGCTCCGGATAAATACTTTCTTTTATCTCAGCCGGTGGCACAAACCGATACTCTGGAAATACTTCTCGAACCCGTTCCAACGCTTCCCTTGCAAGTGGATGAATTGCCAGTTCTTTTACGTAATCCAGATTGCCACCTTCGATTACAGATCCTTCTACCAGAGGGAATGCATATCCATCATATTCTTCCAATGATTCATCGTGGATCTCCACACCCATGGCATTTCCATAATATGCAAGTCTCGGATCCTCGCGAATCTCTTTATATTTCTCTACCGCTTCTTCAAGGGAAAGACCTTCATAACAGGCCTGCATGCTATGGAACTCTTCACAGACTGCAGCATAAAATGTCATGCTGGCTCCGGTCTGTTCCTGATATGTGGCTGCTTTCATACGAATTTCTTCACGACGTTCTTTCTCACCATAACCATTATTCAGAACATTATCGACCATGTTATAATTCTGCTCTTCCAATTCTTCTACCTTTGCCAACGGCCGGTACTGGAATACTCGCAAGTAGATAAAGAAAGCAGCTCATCTTCCTTTGCCACAGTAATTCCTGTGTCATAAAGCTGATAAGCTGCCATTTTGTTCTGCAGGTATTCTATTTGTTCTTCTCTTGTATTTCTGATTCCGAAGATACATAGTCATTTCCGGATGTTCCTTATAAAAATTTACATCTGTATTTTCTAATGTTTGCTCACGTAAAACTTCACTTTAATTCTCGCTCAACCTGTTCTTTAGCTCAATGATATTCTGCTCAATCTGTTGTATCACAGCCTTGAAATCATCATCTGATTTCCCCGTTGGATCATCAAGTCCCCAGTTATCATCAAATGCCCTTCCGATAAAAGGACATCCTACATTGCATCCCATGGATATTGCAATATCAACATCTGGGATATCAGTAATCAGCTTACTATGCTGATCATTTGCTTCCATGTCTATTCCATAAATCTCTTTCATGATACGAACAGCATCCTGATTAATCTGAGGCTTTGTCTCTGTTCCGACCGAATAGCTTTCAAATATATCTGATGCCAGATGTTTTCCCAATGCCTCCGCTATCTGACTACGGCATGAATTATGAACACAGATAAATGCGACTTTTTTCTTATTCATGAAATGGGCACCTCTCCTTAATACATTGGTTGTTCTTATCAGAATGAATACACTTTATAACAGGTTTTTCCATTTGTATATTGAAATTCTCTGCCACATAGTCAATCGCTGAGATTATAGCCATATAAGAATCTCTTTTACAACATCTTGGTCCACCAATGCTCCCGATTGCGTCAAGTGCCTTGGAAGTCATTTTATTAGCCAGACCCCAAGGTTCATTTTTAAGTGGAGTCGCTCCTGAGATTATTGATATAAACATTCCTGTACTAATTCCGGCGCCACAAGCACCCCAGAATCCACATGTGCCGCCCGGAACAGCTTTTCCTCGATTCATCATTTCAAGCAGAGCTTCCGGCAAATCAATCTCACCACCTGCATTTTTATATGCAGCAAGGAGCGCTGAACCAACCATAACATGATGCTCTGGTCCATGCATATGGCAGAATGGCTGTGCCATCATTTTTCTTATAATTTCTATCGGATTCTTAGATGTTTCACTAAGACATATGTCTATAATTACACCCATTCCTTTTGTATGGCATTCATTACATACATAATGACCCTGCTCACATCTAGTTTTGCTTAATTCCTTTTTATGGCATAACACGCACTCCATCATTTCATCCTTTTCAAGATATATAAGTGGTGCTTTACATATAATACATTCTTCTTTCATTTCCATTTCCTACCTTCCCAAAGCTTCAACAAATGAACTTGCCTCTCTTATTATTTTTTTGTTCAGAGAATAATAATGCCACTTGCCTTCCTTACGGTCATTTACAAGCCCACAGTCAACCAATATTTTCATGTGATGGGATAAAGTGGGCTGTGTGATATCGAATTTATCTAGAATCTTGCATCCGCATTTTTCTCCATCTGACAGCATCTGAACAATCTCCAGTCTATTTGTATCCGACAATGCTTTGCATATTAGTATCATGTCTCTTGTATCCATTTTTGCCACCTCACATAGACAATCATCTATATATCAAATTACCATACACATAGATGCTTGTCAATGTGTGTTTATTGAATAAGAGTTATATAGCCCTCTACATAAATACAAATCGAAGCCCCAACCTCCGAAAGACTGAGGCTCCTAACATCAATTAATTGCTTTTACAGTTCCTGCCCTTTATCTTTCTTCACGGCCTTCTCCACAGCTTTCTCTGCTTTCTTCGCTTCGCTCTGCTGTTTCTTTTCTCCAAGGCGATCACGAATACTCTTCTTTGCAGCTTTTGTTTCTGTCTTTTCTTTTTCAAGACGGGATACGCGTTTCTCTGCATTTTCCATGACGGCTTCTTTGCTGTCATAATGCTGGACGTGATCGGATAAACGGTCTTCTGTGGATACTTCTGTCTCGTTGACCTGCTGCACCATAGCAGACAGCTCCTTCACATCCATGCCCATTCCGCTCTGACCAGAACCGTCATCTAAAAGATTTTCCGGCTCCTTTCCGAACAACATGCTTTCCATCATATTCTGCATATCACAGAACATTGGATGACGATTCATGTCTGATACCAGTGCATCCTGATGGAGCTGTTCCACAGTAATTCCCCATGTTTCAAGGACCGTTGGTGTGACTGCCATACTTGCAATTCCTTCTTTTGTTTCCTGAAGATTCACGTGGTAGGTAGCTGAAAAATCACTGTGTTCTGTATGAACGAGATTGGCAAGTCTGTCCTGATTTTCCTGGGTATCACAAATGCGAGATCGGCCATCGTTATGTTCCAGAAGTAGAAATGACTGATCTGTCAAATATCATTTTGGAGACAATTGCCAGTTTGAATGAAATTAATCCTCTTACTGGTCGTCTGATCCAGATTGCCCGTGACGGTAAGATCAGCGATGATGAAATGAAAGATTTTGCTTATATCAGTAAAAAACTTGATGAAATTTCTTTAGCCATAGACTCTTTGAATCTTTGGGTAGATAAGACAGCTGGAGAACAGGGGCTTAATCTTGAACTCTTAAATGCCGAGAAAGAAAAATTGAAATAATCCATAACGCCAAGAAAGGCAATGAACCATTTCTGACTCATTGCCTTTTCCTTTACATACGCTGTAATTGATTGACGATACTTTCTGTTTTCTTCCTCCTGATCGATTATGAATGTGACGTCACCAATGCTATAATGCCACCAATAATCAATAATGGAAAAGCAACGTACATCAGTCCACCTACAACCATACCTATCAATATCACCGGGAAGAAAATAACCGTGCAAAGTAGTTTCATAATTCCCCAGGATGCTCTTAACCCAAAAACAAAAAATTTTCCAACAAACCAAATTATACAAATTATAAATAATAACGATAACATTTTTTACTCCTTCTGACATGTGTCTTTCATTTTTTCTGTTCTTTTTCTGGTGAACTTCATAATTCTTCTCCTTTTGCACATTCTGTGTTTTTAATACGTGATTTATATTGCGGATATTCCGTAATAAACCGCTTAATTACATTGGCATCATTCCAGTAATGCATTGGAAAAATGACATTGCAATCTACATTTTTAAGGAAATACAGGATCCCGTCGGCATAGTGATTTCCCTGTTTCGGATCTAAAGGGACAAATGCAGCATCAAAATGCATACCCTTGATTTTCCTGATCTCCGCACGATATGCTGAAGTAAGTCTCTGCTTATCAGCTTTTGGCTCACCATCCCAATACCAGTCATTTAAGTCACCAGCATGATAAATGGTGCCTTCCTTTGTTTTGACAATAAATGCTACACCACTATCGTTAGATAGCAATGTATCGACTTGGGTGCCATTATCCAGATTATAAGTCTGATCATGATAAACATATGTGATCTTCATATCTGACAAATGTTTTCTTTTGCGTATATCTTTCGCCAAAATTGCCTGATATGTCATGCTCATGTCATCAAGGATATCAAAAATCACAGGATTAAAATGATCCTTATGAAAATGACTGCAAAAAACAATTACTTCTTTTTTCTTGTCAAGAAGTGGTAATTCACCCTTATAATAGTCAAAAATATAGTAGCAATCTTTAGTTTCAATTAAAAATCCACTGTGGTTAATGTAAGTAATTTTCATCACCTTTATAAAATAACTCCTTTTTCCCTATAAGCTTACAGACGAATACCTGGCGTTCATCCACGACCCAGAAGATGTCTAATATTCTTTTGCAATTTCCTCTGTTATCTCATATATCTCTTTGAATCTTTCTAGCTCCTCCGGCGATCTGATCAGCATGATTTCTTCGATTTTTCCGGTCCGTATGTCTTTGAATCCTGCTACTTCTTCTCCGGTGCAAATGCTTGCACGAATAACAGGTTTCATATGTTCTCGGTCATATGTTTTTTTCACGATTTTCTTTTTGAATAATCCCATGCTACCTCCCCATCTCCGAATATCTTCGGTAACAAGATCAACTATTTAATTTCTGGAACATTTTTCTGCATCGATTGCCAGTACAAACATCAGCGCATCCAATGCATTTCCTGGATCCTGCACATCAATAACATATGTATCAGTCATATGAAACAGTTCTTTACTAACCCGTGCAATTGAATAACCGCTTAGATCAAGAATGCTATAGTCCCATTCCATAATGGTTCCATCAATATGCCATCCATTGTAATCAATATTATAATGTGGCGTCAGGAATGAGAATTCTTTGCTCAGGCATCCGATATAACTGCCGTTTTTATAAATTTCAAATTTAGGAAGAAAAGTAAGTACTTTCTGAACAACCATTCCTACTTCATTTCCATAGGCATCATAAATTACAAGTTTATGTCCCCAGGACAACTGGCCTTTTACTACATAAACAGTGTTGCCTGCTTCATCATAGATATCATAGCTGTCAAACCATGAAAACAGCCTTTGTTTAAACAATAACTTCATAACTTTTCACCGCTCTCTCCAACAGATATAATTGGTTCTTTATAAGTATCATAATACCATGCCGGAACACCTTAAAAAATATGTAAATTGAAGAATTAACCCATCTTATTTCACAGATTATGATAAAACATAGATTTCCAGCTATAAATCTCTACTTGTTCACAAAAAGATATAAAAAAGACCACCTACTGCTTGTTTACGGTAAATGATCTTTTCATTGCAATATTTAATTAAATATCATACTGAGCCGCTTGTCATCCCTGCAAACTCGAAGTTAGCGATTTCTTTTTCCAGTATTCTCTGTCCCACGGATTTCCTCATGATAGAAATAATCTACGATCACCGGATGTCCCTGCGGGACTCTGCCATAAGGCATTTCATTATCCACAAAGGCACAATCATACTTCTTAGCCATTTTCTCAGCTTTTACTTCAAGTGCTTCAAAATAGCTGCGGTTATGCTTGTTATAGGTCTCGTCGTAAAGTGGTACAAGATCAGGATATTTTCCGGCGATATAATCCATAATTGTCTTTTTGAAACCGCCTCGAAGATTGAGATTTTCGAGCCAGAACAGATCGCACTGATCCTTTACCCGCTCAAAGATTGCTTCAAAATCCGTGATACCGGGGAATACCGGGGATACGAAACAGACTGTACGGATACCTGCTTCATATACCTGCTTCATAGCAGCGATACGGTGCTCAATGCTCGAAGCAGAGTCCATATCGTTCTTGAAATTTTCATCTAGTGTGTTGATCGACCATGAAACGGTTACACGTCCAAGCTTCTTCAGCAGATCAATATCCCGTACCACAAGATCCGACTTTGTGCAGATCAGAATATCTGCGTCACTGCCGATCAGCTGCTCCAGAAGTTTTCTGGTATTCCCGAATTGCTCCTCCTGTGGATTGTAGCCATCTGTCACAGAACCGATGACCACCCGCTGTCCGGCATATTTCTTCGGATTTTTAATTTCCGGCCAATGCTTCACATCAAGGAAAGTGCCCCATTCCTCCTTGTGCCCGGTAAAGCGCTTCATAAAAGAAGCATAGCAATACTTGCAGGCATGTGTACAGCCCACATAGGGATTGACCGAGTAACCGCCTACCGGCAGACTAGACTTAGTCATGATGTTCTTTGTTTCCACCTCACGAATGAGGATTCCATTTATTACTTCTTCCATGATTTCTGTACCTCTAACACTTTATTAAATTCTTCCGGCATTTCCTGAATCATATTTTCATCCCCTATGATAGGGACAAGGTCTTCCTTCATAAACACCGGAATGCCGAGCTTATGTGCCTGGTCCGTCAGAGACCATGCTCATGCCGGTAAGAAGAAAGTTCTGCGGACGTTTCTTTTCCATCATCTTGAGCTTACCCGGAAAGAATTCAGGGTCAGCGAAGTCATCAATCATATGCCAGCGTTTCACATTGTTGCGGGCATAGCAATATGCACACCCCACTGTGCAGCCAATGACGATATTCATGTTCTGAATTTGATCTTTGATACAAATACTCATGATTTCTGCCACTCCTCAAGATTCTTTCTGATGCGGTCGAGACATTCCTCAAACCGGGTAATTTCTTCCTCTGAAAAACCTTTGTAGTAAATACTGCCCATCTCATCAGATACAGAATCGTACTCGCCCTTTAAGGCATGTGCTTTCTCAGTCAGAAACAGGAGTGTTTTCCTTTTGTCCGTTTCAGACTGAACACGGCTTATCAGCCCTTGATTTTCCATTCTTTCCAGCATCGTAGTAAGAGATGTTATCGCTAATCCGCATTTAGTCGAGAGTGACCTGATTGAGATACCATCCTCCTGCCACAGCACATAAAGAATACGCCCCTGGGCTCCATTAAACGCATCAATATTCTTTTCACTGAGAATCTTCTCAAAAATCCGGTCTCCAAGCTGTTTTATTTTGGTGACAAGAAATCCTCCATTCATTTCCATACAAAAGCTCCTATATAGTAGTTTATTAAAAACATACTATATAGGAGCTTTATTGTCAAGAGTTTATATGTCTTAATAGGTAAATTTCGTTTTTTTCAATTCTCCAAACTAGAATTTATATAATTATTCCTCTAACTTTCCCCATTTTATAGGCTTTCCCGCCTGTCCATTAGTGAAATGATATGTAGTTTCCCTTATTTTTGCCCTTATGAGATAATCACAAGGGAAATAAGGGAAATTTTTTAGTCATTGCCCACCACTTTATCAAGAAGCCGAACTGATTTTCGTTTCGCATCTCTTGTGGAGTGAGCATAGACGTTCATTGTGGTACTGACATCTGAGTGTCCCAACAATTCCTGCACATCTTTTGGGGCAGCTCCATTTGCTAAAAGGTTGCTTGTATAGGTGTGACGTAACTGGTGGAAATGAAAGCCTTCAAATCCCTCTAATGTTTTTGCCACCTTTCTGCAAACAGTCCCCAAAGTAGTTGGAAGTTCCAAACAACCATCCGGTCTTAAACAGACGAAAGAAATTTCTTTATAATCTGTCGGGACTTCCTCTGTTCTGTCTAAACAATAATATTCGTAGTACACTCTGTTTTTCTCTTTGACCTCTTTGTAGTAGTTCGTGTGATAAAGTTCTCCATACTGCATTCGATTTTTTAACTGCTCTTTCCGGGCATTACGGAAAATCTCTACCAGCGTATCTCCAAAATCAACAATCCTCACTTTTTTCCGCTTGGTTGGTCCGATGATATATTTGCGTTTTGAGCCATCATATCGGATGCTGCGTCTTATGGTAAGGCATTGTTCTTCCAGATTTACGTCCTGCCATGCCAAACC
>NZ_WWVR01000038.1 GCF_009883055.1 Blautia sp. BIOML-A1
ACAAACGGAATGCCTCGTGAAGACGGATATGACATCACAGTTGCATCCGAGATCATGGCAGTTCTCTGTCTTGCAAGTGACATCAAAGACCTGAAAGAAAGACTTTCCAGAATCATCATCGGATATACATACGGTAAAGTTTCCGAGCAGAAACCGGTAACAGCCGGAGATCTTCATGCAGAAGGTGCTATGACAGCCCTCCTCAAGGATGCCCTGAAACCAAACCTTGTACAGACACTGGAGCATGTTCCGGCAATCGTTCACGGTGGACCATTCGCAAACATCGCTCATGGATGTAACTCCGTAACTGCTACAAAGATGGCTATGAAACTCGCTGATTATGCGATCACAGAAGCCGGATTCGGTGCAGACCTCGGAGCAGAGAAATTCCTGGATATCAAATGCCGTATGGCAGACCTGCATCCAAGTGCAGTAGTTATCGTAGCTACTGTACGTGCCCTGAAATACAACGGCGGCGTGGCAAAAGCTGACCTCAACAACGAGAACCTGGAAGCACTGGAAAAAGGTATCCCGAACCTTCTGAAACACGTAAGCAACATCAAGAACGTATACAAACTTCCATGCGTAGTTGCTATCAATGCATTCCCGACAGATACAAAGGCAGAGCTTGACTTTGTAGAAGCAAAATGTAAAGAACTTGGCGTAAACGTTGCTCTTTCTGAAGTATGGGCAAAAGGCGGCGAAGGCGGAATCAAACTTGCAGAAGAAGTGATCCGTCTTGTTGAAGAACCAAACGACTTCTCCTACGCATACGAACTGGAAGGTTCCATCGAGGACAAGCTGAACCAGATTGTACAGAAAGTATACGGTGGTAAGAAAGTAGTTCTTACAGCAAATGCTCAGAAACAGGCAAAACAGCTTGAGGCTCTCGGATTCGGCAACTGCCCGATCTGCGTAGCCAAGACACAGTACAGCCTGACAGATGACCAGACCAAACTCGGTGCACCGACAGACTTCGAAGTTACTGTACGTAACCTCAAGATCTCCGCAGGAGCAGGCTTCATCGTAGCCCTCACAGGCGAGATCATGACCATGCCGGGACTCCCGAAAGTACCGGCTGCTGAGAGAATCGATGTAGACGAGACCGGAAAGATTACTGGACTTTTCTAAGAAATAGTCTCATATCTAAAAGGTTAATTTTTTGCTTTATAAAGCAGGGTAAATTATATTTTGGAAAATAAGAAAACCTTTGCGAGGGGAGGGCGCTCACAGTTGCGAAGGCCGCTCTCCCCTCGCGCACCCCACCGGGCCACGCTATCAGGAATATTAGTTATAGATAGTCGACGAAACATGTCGATACCAACACCACATATTCCTTGGCTCCAAGTTTAATAAAGTTAATACTTTTGCAAAAAGAAACTTTTTCTTTTAATCTTTTCAGCGTGGCCAAGTAGGGGGAGTCTGAGGGGGACCTTCGGCCTTCGCAACTGTGAGATGGTCCCCCTCAGAGGTTTATTTGGTTTCCAAACCGGAGGGCTATCGGGCAGTACCCGATAATGGCAACTTTGAGATGGTCCCCCTCAGAGGGTTTCACATATTTCCAAATATGTAACAGGTCTTAGGATTTATCCTAAAAAGATTATTATAATAACAGAAAATAAAAGAAAAAAGCCCCTTTTATTGGGTCACCTTTTTTCCGGAGGAGAAAAAATGGGATTTTCCACTAGCACATGCACAGAATTCGTAGAAGTCCTCGCCTCTAAAGCCCCGGTACCGGGCGGCGGTGGTGCTTCAGCTCTGGTTGGAGCAGTTGGTACAGCACTTGGAAACATGGTAGGCAGTCTTACTGTAGGTAAGAAGAAATATGCAGACGTAGAGGATGAAATGTGGGAACTGAAAGCAAAATGCGATCAGCTTCAGAAGGATTTCCTTCGTCTGATCGAAAGAGATGCGGAAGTTTTTGAGCCTCTTTCCAAAGCCTATGGTATGCCAAAAGAAACAGAAGAAGAAAAAGCAGAAAAAGCCCGTGTCATGGAGATCGTACTTAAGGATGCCTGCTCTGTACCGATGGAGATTATGGAGAAATGCTGTGAAGCAATCGAACTGATCGTTGAATTTGGTGCAAAAGGATCCAAACTTGCAATCAGCGATGCAGGTGTTGGTGCAGCTTTCTGCAAGGCAGCATTACAGGGAGCAAGCCTGAATGTTTATATCAACACAAAATCCATGGCTGACAGAGAATATGCGGAAGAACTTAACAAGAAAGCGGATGCAATGCTTGAAAAATACTGCAAGATTGCAGACGAAACATTCGAAAGCGTTCTTGGACGCCTGAAATAATATCTGATAATACGACAATTAGCGGAGGAAATATACAAAATGGCAAAGCAGTTATTAGGTAAAGAAGTAACAGCAGCACTGAATGAAAAAATCAAAGCAAATGTAGCAGAATTACAGGGAAAGGGTGTAAACCCGACTCTGTGCATCATTCGTGTTGGTGAGAACCCAAGTGACATTTCTTATGAAAGAGGAGCAACAAAACGCTGCGAAACTCTTGGTGTGGCATGTGAAAAAATCCTTCTCCCGGGAGATGTATCCCAGGAAGAACTTCTGGCAACTATCGACAAAGTAAACAAAGACGATCATATCCACGGCGTTCTTCTGTTCCGTCCGCTTCCGAAACATCTGGATCAGGCAGTGATCGAAAACGCACTTGCAGCAGAAAAAGACGTTGACTGCATGACAGATCTTTCCATGTCTGGTGTATTCACAGGCAAAAAGATTGGATTCCCGCCATGTACACCACAGGCCTGCATGGAGATCCTGGACCATTACGGAATCGACTGCACAGGCAAGAAGGCTGTTGTGATCGGAAGAAGCCTTGTTGTTGGAAAACCGGCTGCTATGATGCTGGTTAAGAAAAACGCAACCGTAACCATCTGCCATACAAGAACTGTTGATATGCCGTCTGTTGCAAAAGAAGCAGACATCGTGATCGTAGCAGCCGGACGTGCAGGCGTTGTCGGAGCTGACTATGTCAGAGAAGGACAGACAATCATCGATGTAGGTATCAATGTAAATGCAGAAGGCAAACTTTGCGGAGACGTTGATTACGCAGCAGTTGAGCCGATCGTTGATGCGATCACACCTGTTCCTGGCGGAGTTGGAAGTGTTACAACATCCGTTCTTGTAGGACATGTAGTAGAAGCTGCAATGAGAAAGGTAAATGAATGATCAGAAACAAAAAAGCAATGCTCTTTTGTTCACAGATGATACTGACGGGTGCCCTTATGACAGGGGCACCTTGTCTGGTCTTTGGGGACAACACACAGACATCTGAAATTTCACAGATCTCAGACCATTCCGGAGAAGGACAGATCCACAAGCCGGAACATCCTGAGGCACCGGATTTTACTTCAGACCCGAATTTTATAGATGATTCCACAGACAACACAGCCGGTTATTATACAATTGTTGGAACCACCACGGTTTCGCTGGATCAGATGACTTCTCAGTACAATTCGCATGGTCAGGAATATCCGTCTGCCGCCCTCAAAGAAGGCGGGGCAGAGACGATAGAGGATTTTTGCACGATTATTCTAGAGGAGGCGAATGCAGAAGGCATCCGTGGGGAAGTTGTATTTGAACAGGCCATGCTTGAGACAGGATGGCTTGCATATGGAGGTGATTCCGGGATTTCCCAGTACAATTTTGCCGGCCTTGGAACCACAGGCGGCGGTGTCCAGGGTGTCTCCTATCCTGATGTGAGGACCGGTATCCGTGCACAGGTACAGCATCTCAAAGCATATGCCTGTGATGAAGCACTGAACCAGGACTGTGTAGACACACGCTTCGATATGGTACGAAGAGGCAGTGCTCCCTATGTGGAATGGCTTGGACAGCAGGAAAATCCAAATGGAGGCGGCTGGGCAGCCGGAGCTGATTACGGAGCAAAACTGATCCGCTTACTGAGTGAACTTAAAGAGAAATAAAAGATTGACAAAAAATTATAAAATATGTTAAAAATATCACGATAATATAGAAAACAGGCAAAACTTTGCATAAATTATTGAAATTTTTTCGCATTTCCCTTGTATATAATAACTATTTAATGTATAATGAAAACTATCATTACTGTGTAAAGTATACAAATTGATAAACACAGATCAAATTACATTTTTAACAAGGAGGGAATCGAATGTTAGATCAGTCTTATTATGTGAAGACAGATGAGATCATCGAACACTACGGACGCAAACCGGCATCACTGATTCCGATCATGCAGGATATTCAGGCGGAATATCGTTACCTGCCGGGAGAGCTTCTGACCTATGTGGCATCTAAGATCGGGGTTACCGAGGCAAAGGCTTACAGTGTTGCCACCTTTTATGAGAACTTTTCCTTTGAGCCGAAGGGTAAGTATGTGATCAAGGTCTGCGACGGAACTGCCTGTCATGTACGTAAATCCATGCCGGTCAAGGAAGCCCTTATGAAAGAACTTGGCCTCAGTAACAAGAAGCATACAACGGATGACATGCTTTTTACAGTAGAGACGGTATCCTGTCTTGGTGCATGCGGACTCGCACCGACACTTACCGTAAATGACGAAGTACATCCGAAGATGACACCTGAAAAGGCAATTGAGCTTTTGAATGAATTGAGAGGTGAGAAGGTATGAGTATTGTGAGTAAAGATGATCTGCTCAGGAAGCAGGCCGAAGTAAAAAATACCCTGGAATCTTTTACCTGTCGTATACTTGTCTGTTCAGGTACCGGATGTATTGCCTCCGGTGCACAGAAGATTTACGATGAGATGGTGAGACTCTGTGAGAATCTTGACTGGGTAAGCATCGAGATGAAGAAGGACGTGCCGCATGTTGGTATCGTCAAGACAGGCTGCCAGGGCTTATGCGAACTTGGACCTCTGATGAAGATTGAACCGTATGATTACCAGTATGTACATGTACAGGTGGAGGACTGTAAGGAGATCGTGGAGCGTACAGTCATGGGAGGAGAGCCTGTTACCCGTCTGTTCTACCGTGATCATGATAATGTCTGTCAGCATCCTTCAGACATTCCGTTTTTGAATCAGCAGACCAGGATTGTTCTTGAAAACTGCGGCAACATCGATGCAGAATCTATTGACGAATATATTGCAGCAGGCGGATTCCAGGCTATGGCCAAAGCCTTCTTTGATATGACTCCGCAGGAAGTGATCGATGAAGTGACCAGATCCGGTCTTCGCGGCCGTGGCGGTGCCGGTTTCCCGGCAGGCAAGAAATGGTCACAGGTTGCACGTCAGAAAGAAAAAGTACGCTATGTAGTCTGCAACGGTGACGAAGGTGATCCGGGTGCGTTTATGGATGGCTCCGTAATGGAAGGTGATCCATACAAGATGATCGAAGGTATGACCATTGCCGCTTATGCAGTTGGTGCAGAGGATGGTTATATCTATGTGCGTGCAGAATATCCGCTGTCCGTCAAACGACTTCATATGGCGATCGAGCAGGCCGAATCCTATGGACTTCTCGGTGACAATATTCTCGGCTCCGGTGTAAACTTCCATTTACATATCAACCGTGGAGCCGGTGCTTTCGTATGTGGTGAGGGTTCAGCACTTACCGCATCCATCGAAGGCAAGAGAGGTATGCCGCGTGTCAAACCTCCTCGTACTGTAGAGAAAGGACTCTGGGAGAAACCTACTGTCCTCAATAACGTAGAAACCTATGCCAACGTTCCAAAGATCATCCTTCAGGGTGCTGACTGGTTCCATACCATCGGAACAGAGGGAAGCCCGGGAACCAAGACCTTCTCTCTGACAGGTTCCATTGAGAACACAGGTCTGATCGAAGTTCCTATGGGAACAAGTCTCCGTCACATTATCTATGATATCGGCGGCGGACTTAAGAACGGAGCTGTTTTCAAGGGCGTACAGATTGGCGGACCATCCGGCGGCTGTCTGATCGAGGATCAGCTCGACCGTCCTCTTGATTTTGACTCTGTCAAATCTTTTGATGCGATCATGGGTTCCGGCGGCCTTGTAGTTATGGATGACAATACCTGTATGGTAGAGGTTGCCAGATTCTTCATGAACTTTACACAGAGAGAGAGCTGCGGTAAGTGTGTACCATGTCGTGAAGGTACCAAGCGTATGCTTGAGATCCTTGAGAGGATCGTAGAAGGCAAGGGCGAAATGTCAGATCTGGACGAGCTGGAAGAACTTGCTACCATGGTTCAGAGCATGGCTCTTTGCGGTCTCGGCAAGAGTGCTCCTCTTCCTGTTATCAGTACACTGAAACGCTTCCGCGACGAATATGAAGAACACATTCGTGACAAGAAATGCCGTGCAAAAGTCTGTACAGCACTTCGTCAGTTCCACATCAATCCGGAATTCTGTATCGGCTGCGGCAAATGCGCGAAGAACTGCCCGGCAGGTGCGATCAGCGGAAAGATCAAACATCCGTATCACATCAACAACGATGCATGTATCAAGTGCGGTGCATGTAAAGACAACTGTAACTTTGATGCGGTTTATGTGGAAGCATAGGAAGGAGGCTGACTTATGGGTACAATGACAATTGACGGTAGAAAAGTTGAATTTACCGATGAAAAAAACGTCCTGACCGTTATCCGTAACGCGGGGATCAACATTCCGACACTGTGCTATCATTCGGAACTCTCTACATTTGGTGCCTGTCGTTTATGTACGGTAGAAGATAACAGAGGCAAGACCTTTGCTTCCTGTTCAGAAGAACCGAGAGACGGTATGGTTATTTATACCAATACCGACAAATTAAGAAAATATCGTAAACTGATCGTAGAACTGCTTCTTGCAGCACACTGCCGTGACTGTACAACCTGTATCAAGAGCGGTGAGTGCGTTCTCCAGGAACTGGCACACCGTCTCGGCGTGAGAAACGTTCGTTTCCAGAACACAAGAGAGCATCATGAACTGGATTTCAGTTCACCATCCATCGTTCGTGATCCGAACAAATGTATCCTCTGCGGAAACTGTGTACGTGCCTGTGAAGAAATCCAGGGAATCGGTGCACTTGGATTTGCTTTCCGTGGAACAGAAGCTATGGTTATGCCTGCATTTAACAAAAAGATCGCAGAGACACAGTGCGTAAACTGCGGACAGTGCCGTGCTTTCTGTCCGACAGGAGCGATTTCCATTCATACCAATACAGACAAAGTATTTAAAGCACTGGCAGATCCGGATGTCCGCGTCGTTGCACAGGTTGCTCCGGCAGTCCGCGTTGCAGTAGGCGATCACTACGGACTCCAGAAGGGCCGCAGTGTTATGGGCAAGATCGTCAATGCACTTCATCGCATGGGATTTGACGAAGTTTATGATACTACTTTCAGTGCTGACCTTACCATCATGGAAGAAAGTGCAGAATTCCTTGACCGCATAGAAAAAGGCGAGAAACTGCCTCTTCTTACCTCCTGCTGTCCGGCATGGGTAAAATTCATCACAGATCAGTACAAGGATTACATTCCGAATATTTCCACCTGCAGATCTCCACAGGGAATGATGTCTGCAGTTATCAAGGAATACTTCCGTGATCCGGAGAATGCCAAAGGCAAAAAGACGGTTATGGTTTCCATCATGCCATGTACAGCCAAGAAGGCAGAAGCAGCTCGTCCGAACAGCTATACACATGGTGAGAAAGATACCGATATCGTTATCACAACGACAGAACTTCTCCGCATGATTGACAACTTCGGCCTCGATTTTGCGACAATTGAGCCGGAAGCATGCGATACACCATTCGGATTTGGTTCCGGCGGTGGAGTTATCTTTGGTGTTACCGGTGGCGTCACAGAGGCGGTTCTCCGTCGACTTACTCCGGATCACAGCAAAGAAGCAATGCGAGAGATCGCTGAGTGCGGTGTCCGTGGAGATGAAGGCATCAAAGAATTCTCCGTATCATACAAGGGCATGGAGATTAAGATCTGTGTAGCCAGCGGACTTGCCAATGCGAGAATTGTCATGGATCGTGTAAAGAACGGCGAAGCAGAGTATCATCTGATCGAAGTTATGGCATGCCGTCGTGGCTGTATTATGGGAGGCGGACAGCCGACCAGATCCGGCGACAGAACCAAGGCAGCCAGAGCAAGAGGTCTGTACAATGCTGACAACACCATGATCATCAAGAAATCCGATGAAAACCCGATGGTACTTGAACTTTATCAGGGACTCCTCAAAGGCAAAGAGCACGAACTGCTCCATAATGAGTTTTATTGAATAGAATAATTTCATAAAAAACTACCCTCCTGCATACATTATAACGATACATGGGATTGTGCGAATTTATGCAGGGGGGATTTTTTTATGGAAAATTTTCAGATTTACCGGGACATTCAGGCTCGTACCGGTGGGGATATATACATAGGCGTTGTCGGACCGGTGCGTACAGGAAAATCCACGTTTATCCGAAGATTTATGGAGCTTATGGCACTTCCTGTGATGGAACCAGACAAACAGGCAGAAGTGCGGGATCAGCTTCCCTTAAGCGGTTCAGGGAAACTCATCACCACGGTAGAACCAAAATTTATTCCGAAAGAAGCGGTTCCCGTCACCCTCGGTGAAGACCAGAAGGTGAGGATAAAACTGATCGACTGTGTTGGCTTCCTCGTAAAGGATGCCTCTGGGCATATTGAGGAGGGAAGAGAACGGATGGTCAGAACCCCGTGGTTTGAAAAATCTATTCCCTTCCACGAAGCGGCACAGGTTGGCACCCGCAAAGTGATCGAGGAACACGCGACCATTGGGCTTGTGGTCACAACAGACGGAAGCTTCGGCGAAATCCCGCGGCAGAATTTTGCAGAGGCGGAGGCACTTACAGTAAATGAACTGAAAAAACAGGGAAAGCCATTTCTGATCCTTGTCAACTCCCAGACACCATATAAAGAAGAAACACAGAAGCTCTGCCGCAGGCTGTGGGATAACTATGGCGTAACCACGATCGCTGCAAACTGCGAACAGCTTCGGAAAGAAGATGTTACAAGAATTCTGGAAAACATTCTCTATGAATTTCCGGTCAGTGAGATCCAGTTCTACATCCCGAAATGGGTGGAGATGCTCTCCCCTGAGCACGAACTGAAAGCCCAGATCCTCACCCAGATCAGAGAACATATGCAGAAGCTGACACATATCCGCGATATCACAAAGGACTCCATACAGCTTACAGGTCCTTATGTCCAGGAAACTCTTCTTGACCAGATCGACCTCTCCAGCGGCATTATCCGCATCCGGGTTCAGGTTCGGGACGAATATTATTACAAAATCTTAAGTGAACTGAGCGGCATCACCATGGAAAGCGAATACGACCTGATCCACACCATGAAGGAACTGACCAATATGAAAGAGCAGTATGTCAAGGTCAGGGATGCACTCGAAGCCGTCCGTTCCACCGGCTACGGAGTAGTCGTGCCCGATCTTTCCGAGATCCAGATCGAAACTCCGACGGTTATCCGCCAGGGAAATAAGTTCGGCGTAAAAATCCGCTCCAAGAGCCCGTCCATACACATGATAAAAGCAAACATTGAGACAGAGATCGCCCCGATCGTCGGAACTGAGCAGCAGGCAAACGATCTCATCCAGTACATCGGTGAGAGCAGCCAGCGCGGCGAGAGCATCTGGGAGACCAATATCTTCGGCAAATCCATCGAACAGCTCGTAAAGGACGGCATCAGCAGCAAGATTTCCACCATCGGCGAAGAAAGCCAGACAAAGCTTCAGGATACCATGCAGAAAATCGTCAACGACAGCAAAGGCGGGATGGTGTGCATTATTATCTAAACGAAATGTAAAATTGTGTTGCTTTACGGACAAAAGGTTTCATGGTATCATGCTCTATATAGGTAAACTTATTGTAGAGAATGATATCGTGAAGCCTTTTTATAGTAATAGAATAATTCAGAAAGGGAATAAAATAATGGAATTTTCAGTCAAAGGAATTGGAATAATAAAAGAAGCAGATATTAAAATTGATGGTTTGACTGTAATTGCGGGAAGCAATAACTCCGGGAAGACAACAGTTGGAAGAGCATTGTATTCTGTTGTCAATGCAGTGGAAAACTTAGATCAGAAACAAGATATAGATCAGTCAGCAGCTATTGTTGAGAGAATTAAAAAAATCTTAAATATTTATAGAAGTTTGTTAACTGAATATGAGTTTATGATGCAGGATTTTATAGAGGAGAAGAATAAATTTGTAGTTGAAATTTTGGATTTAGATCATATGCCGATAGACGAGAATTCAGATTATTATATTACTCTATTATATCAATTTTGCGATTCGATAAAAACGGATACTTTCTTAGATTTTCTGATAGATGATATGAAAAAAATTTCGCCATATTTTGAAGCGAGAGAAGATGAATTTTATAGTGAGTGGAAATATATTAAACCGAAAGCGTTATTGGAATGTAGCAAAGCTCTCGATTCTGCAAAGTCATTTCAGAAACAAGAAAGAAAAGATTTTGCATGTAAAATAGCCGCGAGAACTTTACAGGTAGAATTTATGAACCAGGTGCAGTCAATTGGTCAATCTGACAATGGACAATATTCAATCGTAAGGCTTAGAAATCAGAAGGAAAATCTGTTTGAATTTTATATTTCTGATGACAATATAAATATAGAAAAATCAAAATTCCAGGATGGATATTTTGACAGTGTTTATTTTATCGATGATCCTTATGTTATTGAAGATCCTCGTGTATATCGATTTATAACGCCAAGAAAGAGAACAGACAGTTATGTACAATCAAGGATTGTTAACCATCGAGAAGATATGCGGTGCTTAATGAGAAAACCTGAAGAGGATAAAAAAATCAGTGAAACTTTATACCAGGAAAAACAACTGGAAAAAGTAATGCAGCAAATCAATGCAATTGTACCTGGCATGGTTTCTGGAGGCACCTATTATACACCAGAAATGAAGATAAAAGTCGGAAATCTGGCAACAGGCTTTAAGATTTTTTCAATCATCAAGAAAATCCTCACAGAAAACGACCTCTCAGATAAAACTCTCCTGATCCTGGACGAGCCAGAATCACATCTTCATCCAGAATGGATCAACCGCCTGGCAGAAGTTATCGTACTTTTGGTAAAAGAGTGCAATATCACAGTCCTTCTTACTACACACAGTCCAAATTTCTTACTGGCAGTTGATGCTTTAATGCGAAAATATGACATTCGCAATAAATGTCACTTTTACCAGACAGAGCAGGAAGAAGATCATAGAGTAAAATACATCGAAAGAACAGACAGCCTTGATGATGTTTACGCTGATTTTGCCGCATCTTTCGCAAAAATGAGTGCAATAAGGAAAAAATACATGAATCTGGAGGAGTAGAATGGGAACATCAGAATTAGCTGATTTTTTTGAACAGAATTTTTCTAAAAAAACTTATACAGAACTATCTGCCAATCAAAATAAGAGCCTAATCCAGTCGTCAAAATGCGAAGCCTATGATTTTGATGAAATTACAGAATATATTTTTCCACAGAATAAACCGTCCTCAGCAGATGCAATTTTACTGGATAAAAACAGAATATGCTTTATTGAGTTCAAAAGCGGATTCCACAGAAAAATGTCCAGAACCAATTTTGACCGTGCACAGTGCCGATGCGAGAAAATAGACGCTATTTGCGACGATTATGCAAATCTTATGAAACGCCATCTGCAAAATATAGAATCAGAACTGAAATCAAATCTTTTTCAAAAAACAGCAGAAAGCAGATGGACACTGGAATATCATCTGCTGCCAGAAGCATATAAAAACAAGGCATACCCTGATTTACAGATTTTCTATATTATTGTCACCGACAAAGTAAAAGAAGATCCCATAGACGCTATGGGCCAGATCATGGACGATTTGGCTAATATACATAACGAAGACAACTTCTACGAAAAAATGGAACAATCAGTAAAACACTTATACTGCGAAAGTCGATACAGAAAAAAGGCTTTTTACGATAAAGTAGAAGTTTATTCTGTGCAGGATTTTGAGACGTTCTTTTTGAACTAAATGAAGAAAAATTGTAATATAGTCAAAGGATACTCTTTCTAAAGCAGGAAAATACTTGCTTTAGGAAGAGTATTTTTTATAATAAACAAGAGCAATATGTTCTTGTTATAGCAAATAATATTAAATCGTTAAAGGAGAGATTTTATGGACAGGCAATGGATTTGCATAAGGAAAAGAAAACTTTTGGGTACAGAGTTTATACATATCCTTGACAGTTATAGATGCAGTTCTGCATTAAGGCTGCGAGGCAATCAGTTTTATGAACTATACAATGATATGATCTGTGTGCTTCAGGAACTTACGTCTGATTATATGGAGGGCAAGAATTATATCGGAGATCAACTGTCAAATTTTTTTGAGCGATGTCATATGGAACTTCCATCGGAAAGAAAACTACCGGAGGCTCTGGAAGAACTTTTTGGACAGCTAGAATTTAAGCTAAAGATTGATCTTACAGAAATTCTGGATCGGTGTGTACTTTGTACAAATGAAGCGTACGCACATATGCAGAAAGCGCAGCAGCAGGAAGAACAAAGAATTTTACTGATAAAATCTTTGATGGAAGAGAATAAACTTAATGAAAACAACAATGAGAAACTGGAAAATCAGATCAGAAACTTACTTTTATTACAACAGGCAAAATTAAAGTCTGATCAATACAAAATGGATAAAAACGAAACAAACATAACCAGAGTCTGGTGCGATCTGCTTGTTTCATCTGTTTTTTCAGAAGAGATTTCTTATGGACTGATGTTACGTTTGGTGGAAAATGAGATACTGACAGAATCCGAGATAACCACATTACTGGAAGATAAATACAATATAGAGAAAGACTATGAATGGTATTCAGAAGATTTTATCGGATGTGGATTAGACGAGCCCGCGGATATCAGGATAGAGGATGTACTGGATATATGTACAGGAAGAATAGAAAAGATTATTGGAACTAAGATATAGAAGTTTATTATGTAAAGTTGTGTGATAGAGAAATACAAAACAGAATGACATAAAAAAGATATGGAAACTCCGCCGTAGAAGTTTCCGTATCTTTTTTTACTTTATAAGAAATTACTCCGTAATATTCCAATAAAGTTAAAAAAATGCAGTTATGTCAAAAGAACGAATGTCATTTTCGGCATACAGAATCATAGAAACTGCCCTATATATGGTACAATAAAGATGTCGAAATTTATCAAAATATGGGGGGAAACGGTGGAACATAAATTCATAAACTGGGTCAGATCAGGCCCGATCAAAAAATGGCTGAACAAAGAAGTACATCAATATTACATCCGGGAATTAAATGCAGAAGAACAGGATTATTTAAACGTGGTATCAAATTATATAGAATACTACAACATAAGAGCGTTCCGCTGCAAATGGGGGTTCTACGGGACAAGCCTGATAAAAATCTTAGGCCTTTCCAGCATTACATTTTTAAAGATAATGGGAAAAGACGGAGCTGAATTTGCAACCATGGCAGCAGCAGTGACTACCATGTGTCTGGCGATAGAAGGCATTGTAGCTCTGTTCAAATGGCAGGAAAAATGGATCTTGTACAGGAACACACAAAATGCTCTGATGAGAGAAGACCGGCAATTTACAGAAGGTCAGGGAATTTACAGCAATGAAGAAGACAGATTTTCAAAATTCGTGGAAACAGTAGAAGGAATCATTGACGACGAAGCACGAAAATGGAATACCTACGTGCAAGAAAAAAACAGTCAAAAAAACGAAAACGAAGGAAAGGAGAGTGATGAAAATTGAGGTGTTATTTAAACAGATAGAAAGAAAAAAACAAACTATGGGGGAATTTACTATTATGAAAAATGAGGTAAAATGCAGCATACCACTTACAATCGAGAGAAGGTTAAAAGCATATACTGAATGCGAAAATCACATTGAACGACATGAAATCATGTGGCATGAATGGAATCACAACAAAAGGTGGCTCACACAGATACAGGAACTGATCCTTCCATCTTTTCCTTCATACAGTCGTCATGATTCCAGCCACTCAGAGGCAATCATCCATAATATTGAAATGCTCCTTGGAGAAGAAAATATTCAGGAACTTTCAGCGACAGACTGTTTTGCGATTCTTCATACCGTTTACATCCATGATATCGGGATGTGCATCACACATGCAGACAGAGAAGAAATTCTGAAGAATAAAGAATTCTATGAATACCTCCGGAATTTATGCGAAGGCTCAAACTCGGATTTCAATGAATATGCCAGAATCCTGCTGCGGGAATGTTTCAAAAAAGAAGGAACAGAAGAAGAACAGCTGCAGTACATTCTGGAAAGCAAACTCAAAGTATACTATGCGATCATTTATCTGATCGGGGAATTTCGAAGAAAGGAACATGGAGAAGTATCCGAGAAGCGTCTGGTAAGCTGGATCGATAATCCGGAAAAGCTTGGGATCGGTTTTTCCACAATTGATATACCTAATCGTCTGTTCTATATTATCGCAAGCTGTGCCGCCGCACATACCAAATGGGATTTTCAGGAAATCCTGAATTTAAGACAGGAAGATTCAGGTTTTGTGCTTGACTATGTTCATCCAAGATTTATAGCAGTTCTTCTTCAGCTGGGCGACGCACTGGATCTGGATAATAACCGTTTTCATCCACTTACCGAAGAATTTCTGGGAAGAATGCCAAAAGAATCTTCCGTTCACTGGCGAAAACACAAGGCAATCCGTCGTCTGAGAATCACAAATGAAAAAATATCCATCAGCGCAGATTGTAAAAACCAGGATGAACTCCGCCTGATTCGCATGGAATGCGATATGATCCAGGATATCCTGAAAAATGCCACTTTCTACTGGTCTGTGATCAAACCCAAAGAATCAAAAGCCTGCCTTCCGACACTGGACCAGACAAATCTCTTATTGAATGGACGGAGTATTTTGCCGGAACTGGTAGAAGTTCAGTTTGAGATCGCACAGGAAAAAGCTTTTGAACTGCTCATTGGCAATAATATCTATACCGATCAGAACTTTGTATTTCTGCGTGAATTGCTGCAGAACGCAGTAGATGCGACCAAAATACAATATTACCGGGAATACAGCAGAAAATGTTCCCGGGAAGAATATATCGAACTAAAAGATGTAAATGCACAAAATAATAAAAAAGAACTGAACCCACTGCAAATCAGCAAAAGAGTATCACCACTGGAATATCCGATCGTTATAGAACTATCCGTCAAAAAAAGGCTCTATAATGAGATGTGTGAAGAAGTCTTTGAAGACATAACAGAAGAAGATATGGATAATCCAAAGAAATATCTTGAGAACTGCGAATGTGGAGTCCTTGTCAAGATCAGGGACCGTGGCACAGGAATCAGCGAAAAAGATATCAAACAGATCGCAGATGTCGGAACCAGTTACGAAGCAAAAAAAGAAGAAATCAAACAGATACCGAAATGGCTGCAGCCAACAGGAACCTTCGGAATTGGCTTACAGTCTGTCTTTCTGGCAGGAAAATCTCTGAAAGCCTATACACATGCAATGGAGTCACAGCCATTTGACATTACTTTCTATCCAAGGCAGGAAGGAAAACGTGGATATATCAATGTAATGCCAAGAAAAACACAGGCCATGTTTGATCCATTTGGAAGCTGCTTCGAATTATTTGTTCCACATGGCAAAAAAGAGCTGCACAAAGATAATCCGGAAACCTGGAACGGGCGGGATCCATTTGAAGAAGGGTATGAAGATACGAAAGAAATCAGGCATTCAAGAGAACTGCTCAAACAGATGGCTTTGTATCTGGGAGAAATTGTAGGAGAACCCCTGTTTCCTATTCAGCTCTACATCAAAGACTGCCAGACTGAGGAAGAATGCAGGAAATTTTATGATGAAGATTTCAGAGATAAAATTCACAATCTGACTGTAATCATAGGTACTTCAAAAGGAATTCTGGAAGAAAAGAAAGAAGAAAAGAAAGAAGAAAAGAAAGACGAGAAGAAAGACAAAAAGAAAGATGAAAACAAGAACCGCGTAACCTGGGTATATAATCTCGGCAAAAGCGAAGACATGCTCGGCCCGGATGAAGAAAATAACATATATAAACTGGACTGCGACAGTGGAAAATTATATATCTGGAATCAAAAATATAATACCTATGCCAGGATCGGAATTGATCGCATTCTTACCATGAAAGCCAAGATCAACTCACCAGATTCCGAAGAACTGATGAAAGAAAAAGACGGAATCAAGATTTACTACAAAGGAATCCTGACGGCGGTCGCAGAATTCGAGGAAGATGCCAATCTGATCGAATATATGGATATAAAAGATACCCTCGCCAGAGAATATCTGAAGCTGAGCAGAAAAGGCTTCTCAAAGAAAGGATACGTTTATTTACATAAGATCTATCGTGAGATTATCAGAACTGCACGTATAGCACTTGTAAAATTCGATGAAGACGGCAAAAGCATAGAAAAAATATCCCAAAACATTGATACGTTGCAGAAGGATGATCCGAAACTGACGTTAGAAGAAAAATCAAAAAATAAAAAACAATTGGAAGAACTGCGACTGTCTTCACTGGCTTTGATCTACTTTGCCATGGTTAACGAAAAAAGTGAAGCATATTCAAGCGAAAGGCCAAAAGATAAAGCGTCACATTGGACAGACTTATTGGAGCATATTACAACAAAAACAGGAGAAAACGATGCAAACTCTGTTTTGTATAATATCCCTGTTACAGGTGGGAATGAGAACAAAATTCCCATATTTGAAATTATCGATCCAGCTAATAAATATTTGGTTGTTTCAGAGAGGGAAGCGAACGGAGAACATCGCTGGAAGCAGCATCTGGTAAAAATTGCTGCAGATTACTACAACCAGGAAATAAAAAGAAATATTGAAAAACTGAGAAAAGAAAACACTCTGTCAGACCGCGTGGAACTAATGAGAGCATTGAAAGAAAATATGAAATCTTATGAGAAAGGAATAGAACCTTCACACTCAGATGATAACTATTTGATGATGCATAAGGAACAGGTCATTTTAACCTGGATATTGGACAATATCCCAACAATGGCAGTCTTTGCATCAACAGATGGAAATCTGAGGGTAAATGTTCTGGATGTGGATGTCTGTGATTCCGTTTACTTTGATCTGGATATGAAAGCTCTGGTTTTAGAACGAATTCAGAAAAAAGCAGCAAAAACACAGAGATTCAGTGTTCCGGTCTGGAGCGGTTTCGGTGCATTAAGCCTGGAAGAAACAAGAGACAGTATCGAATTTGTAAAAAGAGGCAAACTGTCCAGAGCAGGATATGGAGAAATGATTTTTCCATTGACAGGGGAGGTATTTGATAGAGAACTGGAAAATTATAAGGATGAAGTGTCAGGACGTATGACCAAGATTCTTAAACGACTGGACAAAATGATTGTGTATTCGGCGGAGAATTCCGGCAAAAATATGATTAAAAAATTTTTGAACAGTTCGGACAATTCAATGGAAGGGAATCAGAAATATCTGGCTATAAAGGAAAGTATATCGAAAGAAGAGAAAACACAATTAGAGGAAGATCTGAAGGTAATAAAGGAATGCTTCCGTAATATGGACTCAGAAAGTATTTCTCTGGGCGCAAGATTATATCAGGATTACTGTATAAGATCAGATGATGCAAAACGATACAAACATCTGAAAAATTATGTTCAGCTTCACGGCAAAATGAAACCGAGTGACGGAATTATTGATGCTTTGTATGAACGTTATATGTACGAAATTGCACAGGTGATCGTGTATCTTTCATACCGCACATTAAAAGAAAGGACAGTCAACCCGGATAAAACAGAAATATCCCTGGAATTTATGGAATACTTTGTCAATTATCTCAGAGGCGAGAAAGACGAACAACCATAAGGACATTATTTACAAGGACTCTGCATGTTCTTCATTCAGAAAAACATGCAGGGTTCTTACCCTTTCAAATGCCGTAGCAGTATAATAAGCAGGAATCCCCATGGTATTTCCGAGATAATCTAGCCAGGAATTAAAACTCATCTGTGAAGAAAAAACTCTTTCTTTATAGCGAATCATAAGCCTGTCAACAGTTTTTACCGGCATAAGTAAAAACGCAGCCAGAATATGACAAAGCTGTTCATTAAAATCAACAGGAAACGAAGAGGGAATCAAATAGTGAATGTAATTTTGGACATTACTGCCATTAAGCAGACAATACGCAAGATGATAAGCAACCGTATAACGCCGGGTCAGATTTCTGGTCTTTCGGTTCAGATAAATCGCTTGTCCATAATATGTATTTAAGTACCCAAACACCTCCACAAGAAAATCATTTTCCGGAAGATTCATATTTGTCATATCCTTATCATATACCTTGATCTCACAGGCTGCCGCCAGCTTATAAATATCAACAGAGAACTGCTCCTGAGAAAAATAATGCAGCTTCTCATCCAAAATAGCTGTCGCCATTTCGTGCAGATCAAGATATATATTTTTTATCGGGAGTGAACTGGTAAAATCAGAAAAATTCATGGTGCAAATACTCCTTATAAAACAAGATATGCTGAAAACTCAAAAATATGCCTAGAAGAACAGATTGGGAAAATTCGGAGAAGAACTATTGATAATCAGACAAAGTGAAATAAAAACAAATAGAATGCGTATGGGATACTTTACATATTCAAAATTGCTGGGACTTCAGTTTGCTGTGATTGGGATAATAGGAATCATGTGCCTGATACTGTTAAGACTAGGAAAAATATAAAAGAATAAATCATTTCAAAAGACAGATTCTTATGGTACACTTCATATTAGGTGAGAGCTGCAAAATCAGCATAGCTGATTTCTCCTGGTGAGCAGAAGAAATTTTGCAAGCTTTGGTAAGCTGATAATCATACAATTAGAAGAACCGGAAATAGAAGAGAACCGCTGAAAAAATTGGAATGTATTACAAAATTAAGGTGGGAGTTTATGAGCCAAAAAAATTTTTACACAGCATTTAATATCATATACAGTTACCTAAAAGAACCTCTTGGGATTTACCAAAAAGAACAGTTTTATCGTATGATTTTTCAGGATATCTATGCGCTGACAGGAGATGGCTTATACGATAATGACTCAATTCGAAAGATAACGTCCGGTCAGACTCTCATTCACAGAAGAGTAGCTAAGAAGTTATATACCGAAAATGGATTTGAAATATTTCGAGAGAGTATCGAAAAAGTCTGTCTATCTGGCGAATTTGAAAAAACAAAGATGTTATCAGATTTACAGAGATTACTTAAAGAAAGCACAGTAATCCCAGATAATATAAAACAACAGATCAACAAGAGTTTTGCAGAAACTTCTTCTTATCAGCAATCACGTGCAATTGCTGCGATATTAATTTGCTCCGACAAGGCAGATTGTGCATGGCAAAAGAAAAGTGTTTTCAGTTTAGATGTAAGTTTTATGAGACTGGAAGCAGATTATCCTCCTGCAAAATATCCAAAGTATATTTCTGACTCACCGGATGCGGCTGTAGAAGAACTGATTGGTCGGGAAGAAGAACTTAAAGAGTTATATTCAGAAATCGTAGAAAAAGAACAGAATATGATGATTTCGGCAGTTGGAGGACTTGGAAAAACAGAACTTGTAAAAGCATTTTTGAACCGTATTATGAATACGGAAGTTCAGGAAAATGGAATCGAAAATGTTGCATGGATCCCGTATAATAATCAGGATATTCGCTTATCTATAAAACAGGCATTGCATTTGTCAGGGGATTTGGGGGAAGTTTGGTCAAAAATCCAGGATAAAGCGGCACAATATAATAAAAAACTGCTCTTAATCGTAGATAATATTGAAAAAGTAAAGGATGATAAATATTTACAGAAATTAAGTTCTCTTCCATGCCGAATACTACTAACAAGCAGGCAGCAAACATTTCCGGGATTTCACAGAATAATGTATCTACAGCCTCTGAAAATGGATAAATGTCGAGAGCTATTTTATCGTCATTATCAATTTGAAGAAAGAGACAATGAAACAGTTAATGATATCATCACGCTCACAGCAAAACTTACGATTATGATTGTGTTTATTGCAAAAGCGGCATACATAGAAGAAATGTCTCTGCATCAGCTATATTCCAAACTGGTCGAAAAAGGTTTTAAACTAAGCGAAGAAGATGTTTCCTGTGAGCATGAGAAATTACAAAATGATGATACCATTATCCGGCAGATGTGCATTTTATTTTCCATTGTAGAATATGGCAAAGAGGAAAAGGTTCTGCTTACCTGTATTTCAGTAATACCAAATTTACAATTTGATTTTGCAAAAGCGAAAAAATGGTTTAAAACAAAAAAGAACGGACAACTGCTAAAGCTTTTTGATATTGGAATGTTAGAGCATAGCGTGAAAGACAGAAAACATATTTACTGGATGCATTCTGTTATTGCAGCAGCGATCAGAGAACAGCAGAAACAGATCCTGTATGACACGGCATCTCCATTTGTACATGAACTGTCCAGAGAGTTAGATCTTGGAGAATATTGGGGAAAAGGATATACAAAGCTTGATCTGATCCCGTTTTCCTGGTCTGTGGCAGATCTGTTTGAAAACCATTGGGGTAATGAGGATGATTCTGTTTTCTTGCTCAGATTATATTATGTCTGCTTTGAAGCAAGCAGTTATCTGCTGTGCAAAACTCTGATAGAAAAAGTAATAGAAATTGATAAAACGATTCAAAACCCAGAAATGCTGATTCGAGACTATAGAAATTACGGCGAATTATGGCTTAGGATGGATGAGACAGAAAAAGCTATTCAGTATTTGAATACTGCGAGAAGATATATGAAACAGATAGATCCTGATCAACGACTCAAAAGAGAATGGGCTTATTTATGGCATGAATATGGAAATATCTATTTCCATAAAGGAGAAGCCACAAAGGCGATAAGATATTATAAACGTGCTCTGAAAATTGATCAAAGTATTCCGAATCTTCCGCGAAGAGAACTTTCGACAGACTATTCAAGTATTGCTGTAATCTATCAGGCAATGGGAGAACTGACAAAGGCATATAAGATGTTGACAAAGGCCATTGAAATCGACGAAAAAGATGAAAACGATTCTGAATTTATTATGAACATTTATTATATGGCGACATTATGTACGGATTTTGTAGCAAATGGATATGATAAGTATATTCCGAAAGCGGATCAATGTTATAAAACAGTGATTCGTTTTCGTGAAAAAAATTTGGCAAAGAATAGTAATGATTTGGCAGATGTATATTTGGAATATTCAAATTTCCTTTATCAGATTGGAGAAAAAACACGGTCTTCTTATTTCGCTAATGAAGCCCATATTATTTATTTTGGACTTTATGGCGAAGAAAGCTATCATGTACTTCAGTGTTTAAATAATAAGGCATTGATACTTTGGGAAGAGGGAAAAATAGAAGAAGCTTTGAAAATGTATCGTGATATTGTTAAACGTGCAGCAAATATGCGGAATATCCCATTTGATGATGTGTGTATGGACTATCAAAATTACGCAGATTTACTGGAACATACAGATCAGTATGAAGAGGCGATGGAATATTATAAGAAATATATTCGCCTAATTAAGCAAAATGTTTCTGAGAATAGCCCCAAACTGGCACAGTCCTACATAGGAATGGCTAATTGTCATATGGGAATGGGGGATTATGAAACAGCAGTTAAATATTTGGAAAAATTAGCACCATTTACAAAAGATGATTCATTACTGGAACGATTGATGCATCATAAAATTGGGACATGTTCTGCTTTCATAGGAAGAGATGATATGGCGGCAGACCATTTGGAAAAGGCACTTCAGTTATGCGATGAAGACGGAATACTGGATAGAGGATATATTTATGTTGATCTGTGTATAATTTATCATAGGATGAAACAGAATGACAAAGCTATTTTATATGGAAAAGAAGCGAAAAAATTTGCAGTAAACTTTAAGGATACAGCACTTGATGAATATGTTCATAATTTAGACATAATTTCAGAAGAAAAACAGAACATTTAATATCACAGCCAAATTAAAAGAAATTTGCTATTATCTCTGCATACAAAGAACTGAATGCATGGAAAGAGAGGTAGCGGAGATGAAAATTACAAAGTTAATTGATGTACTTATGGCGGTGAAGAAAATCACAGGAGAAATTCTTGGCGGCTGCGATGATTTATTATTGGCGTTACTTATATTTATGGCAATCGAATATATAACTTGCATATTAGCTGGAATCTATAATAAGAAAATTAAAGAAATCACGCTTGATAAAATCATAAAAAAATCATGTATTATCCTTTTGGTAGCAGTTGGTAATGTAATAGATTTGCTGATTTTTCAGAACGGCAATGTGATCCGCACAGCAGTTCTTTCCTTTTACATTTCCAGTGAGGGTCTGGGCATTTTAGAGAATATAACAGTAATCGGGGTATCAGTTCCACAGAAATTAAAAAGTATCCTGGAACAGATGAAAGATGATTCGTCTGAAGAAAATAAAAAGTAAAAGCCAGACTAATCGAAAACCGTACATACGAAGATTGTATGGATGATTTGGAAGTCATTTCTGGAAATGTACCAAAAGTATTCATTTATGATAATCAGCAAACCTATATAGAAGAAATTTCCATTTCTTAACCTATTGTGCTACTTCAAATAAATTATATGAAAACCTGTAAATGCGCAAAGAATCCCTGTAATTATTGGAAAACTAAAATTTTTAGAATATCAATTCCTTGATTTTTCCAAGTTCGCAGGGTTCATTGAAAATACTGTTTAATGCAATACAGAGATTGTACGCCAGTACTTTATTGACCAGGCGGGTACATAATCCCTGAAAGCTTTTGGCCAGCACTCTTTCTGCATTTAGTTGACCAGTTAGCTGCGAAAACACAGTTTCTACCCGCCTTCTCTGTTTGAATATTAATTGACGCACAGATTTTGTCCAGTTTTCTTTACTGTTAGAACGCTTCAGGGCAAAAAGGCAGATATTTTGCTCCTGCATCAGCCTTTCACCGACATAGCCCTTGTCTGCTAAAACTGTGAAATTTGAACAATTGTCCACCAGATCCCGTAACCCTTCGCGGTCGTCTGTGGAGGCTGGTGTGATCTCAAATGCAGTAATGTAGCCTTCTAAGGTGATCAATGCATGTACTTTGTAACCGAAATAAGTTTCCTTTTTAGAAGGGCATTTTCCGTAATCAGCACCATGATTGCGAAATACTTTGCAGTAGCGTGCACGCCCGAATTTACAGACCGCAAGCGGAAAACTGTCAATGATGCAGTAAGGACTGATGGGTACCGGGAAATCCGAAAGCAATTTTTGCCGTAATAATTCTGTCGTCTGCATCAATGCCCGCCTTGTTCTGTTAAAACGGCTTCTGCTGCAAAGCTGTGGGAAAAGGTGTTGGTAATTCTTTTTTACAAAAGAAAACCAGGCATTTTCAGAATCAATACCGACCAACTCTCCACAGAGAGCAATCGTAATGATTTCGGAATCAGATAGTTTTGCATCCAAAACATGGCGACGTTTTCTGACTTCCGAAGGTGCAAAGCGGTGATACAATTCATCAATAATAACGTAAGTGGTCAAAATAAAGTCTTCAAAAGTTGCAATAATCGTGGTATCATTATTTTGAAACTTCAACATGATGATGCCCCCTTTCAAATTTGTATGTCCTACAAATAAGATAGCACATTTTGTTGAAGTTTCTTTATATTTTATTTTATCTAGCACAACAAGTTTATATTCAGAAAATTATATTTATCGTGATATAAAAGAGAAAGTTATTGGGAAGACCTGTAAGTATACTCCGGGAATTGAAGAATCATTAAAAGATCTAATCCTTGGGAATGCAAAAAGCAAAGGATATCTTGAAGGGCTCAGAATCTCTCAGGAAGAAGCACTCTGCCACCAGTATATGGGACAATTCCCCGTAATTTCCATCAGCCTGAAAGGTGTGGACGGGCTGACGTTCGAGTCCGCATGTACCCCATTAAAGGGAATTATCGGAAGAGAGGCACTGCGTTTTCAGTTCCTGAAGCAAAGCGGTCAGCTGTCCCAGGAAGAAAAAGAAATCTATCAACAGCTCATCAGAATAGATGAAAAAAACAGAGAAGTTTACGCAATGTCAGAAGGCATTCTTATACAGAGCCTGCAGAACATTATGAAGATGTAAAGAGATGGTATGATGGCTATCGCTTTGGAAAAACGGATATTTACTGCCCGTGGGATGTGATCAGCTACTGCGATCAGCTGCGTGCAGATCCATCCGCACAGCCAGAAGATTACTGGTCCAATACAAGTGGAAATACAATTGTACGGCGTTTTATCGACAAAGCAAATATGCAGACCCGTAATGAGATTGAACAGTTGATAGCAGGAGAAGAAATTATAAAAGAAATCCGTCAGGAACTGACATACAGCGAACTGGATAACAGCATCGAAAACCTGTGGAGTGTTCTTTTTACAACAGGCTATCTGACACAGCATGGAGCCTGCGGAGATGACAGATACGCTCTCGTTATTCCCAATCAGGAAATACGAAAACTTTTTATCAGACAGATCCGTGAATGGTTCAGAGAATCCGCAGGAAATGACCGTTCGAAACTGGATACATTCTGCAGTGCCTTTCTGGAAAAAAATCCGCAGAAAATAGAAGAGCTGTTTGGCGATTATCTCTGGAATACGATCAGCATCCCTGATACTGCGGTATCCAGACAAAGAAAAGAAAATTTTTATCATGGGATTCTGCTGGGACTGTTTGGATACCAGAGCAACTGGATCATAAAATCCAACATCGAATCAGGAATCGGGTACAGCGACATCCTGGTTGAGGCACCCGAGAAACGAACCGGGATCATCATCGAAATGAAATATGCCGAGGATGGAGATCTGGACACAGCCTGCACAGCTGCCCTGAAACAGATCGAAGAGAAACAGTATGATACCAGACTGAAAGAAGACGGCATGCGGACAATCATCAGGTACGGAATTGCCTGCTACAAAAAAGACTGCCGGGTGAAGACGGTATAACCTGATACTCTGAAAGACTATCAGGGAAATGTCCTGCTGGCAGGGATCAATTATGATAAAGAAACAAAGACACATAGCTGTGTGATAGAAAAATATGAGGTAAAATAAGTGAGCGTGAAAAAACAGGATAAAGTTCCAGGGCAGGTGATCAAATGAAAGAAATAAAGTATGCATACTGTAATGAATGTGAAGATCTAGTAGAATTTGATGTTATTGAACAAAATATTACAGAACAATACAAAGGAGAAAATGTTAAATTTAAATTTCGCACAGGACGCTGCAGATATTGTGGCAGTGAGGTTGCGACAGACGTAGATTATAATACACGGAGGTCAAAAGCCAAGATAAAAGCTTACAAACAATTAAAAGGAATTATTAAACTGGATGAAATTTCAGAAATCCTGGAAAAATATGATATAGGAAAAGAAGCTCTGGCTGATATTGCAGGATTTGGAAAGGTCACAATCAAGAGATACTATGAAGGGTTTATTCCTGCAAAGGAATATTCGGACAGACTTTTGGAATTCCTGAACAAAGAATCAAGTTTTATTAATGCTGTGGAAATTAGCAAAAATAAAGTGAAACCCGTAACATATCGTAAGATTACAGCTAGATATGAACGTCTATGCGAGATTGGAAACTCAAAAACTGAACAGATTGTCAATTATATCGTGACACAACTTGAAGAAGTTACACCATTAGCATTAGAGAAACTGCTGGCTTTTTCTAATGGTGTAAACTATGCATTAAACGGAGATCGTATGATAGATGAAGAATGCCAGGCATGGCAGCATGGCCCCGTTTATCCGGTTGTATATAATAAATATAAGAAGTTTGGTTATAAACCAATTGATGATGGTATCCACAGCAGCCATGGCTGTATGCTTTCCAAAGTCTCACAGGAAGAATTAAAGGCCATTGATATGGTTCTCGATACATTTGGTCTGTACTCACCCAAAACGCTGGAGACTATCAGTCACAAGCAAACTCCATGGATTGAAAAAAGACGGGGATATGGTCCAAAAGAAGCAAGTCATGAAGTGATAGATGAGAAGGCAGTAAAGGTATACTATATACAAAATAAATTAAATTCAGAAGAACAGATTATGAAATATATCCTGGAATGCCTGAAACGTGTATAAATAGTATGCGATAAAATAAGACATGACTTAAGAATACTTTAAAATATTGGAGGGATTCTATGCACAGAACATTTTTACCAGTTGGACAGGGAGCATTTTATTGTGAGCGTTTCGAAGGGGATGGGATAAATAAGAAAGAAGTAATAAATGTTGTATATGATTGTGGATCAAGCACAGGTATTGAAATAGTAGAGCACGAAATAAGAAAAAAATTCACACTACATGAAAAAATAAATGCTTTAATAATTTCACATTTCCATGAAGATCACATCCAGGAAATACCCCATATATTGTCAGACATTCAAAGAGAAACTAAATGTAATAGCATTTTTATTTCAGGTGCAGCTCATGAATATGGTACAGCATGGGAATATACCGCCCCTCAGTTTATTCGAGCTTTAGTCAAAGAACTATATCAAAAACATTATAAAATTATCACAGGACATGCTCGTGGAATAGGAAGTTATGTCATCAGTGCTATTGTAGAAGAATGCCAAAATAATGTGTCGAAACTTGAAAAACACCTTATGATTAAAGCATTTCCGAGAGCGTTTCAAGTTTTGTGTAAACAGAAAAAACTGATATAAGATATGTCATTAGTTATCGAGGACAGAACCTGTT